>NZ_JBHUEL010000007.1:0-208137 GCF_042680825.1 Sphingorhabdus buctiana | reverse complement strand
CATCTCTTCGGTCTCCTATTGCGAGCTCTAAACGCTCAGGTGACCGGCGCAAAACCGTTACAAGTCCAAGCCTCTCCGATATCGGCATAAAGACCGACCGGAACGGTATGCTCTCCCTCGACAGGGGAAAGCTTGATGCGGCCTTGGCGAGCGATCCGGACGCGGTCGAGGCGCTGTTCAATCCCCCGCGCAGCGCGTCTGCCACCGCAACTACCGATCCGGGGCTCGCTACCGCGCTCGATGAAATTCGCGACGCCGCAATTGCCCCGGGCGGCTTGATTGAGGCGCTGGGCAAATCGCTGCAAAGCGAGGCAAGTCAACTGGCGAAAAACCGGGAGCGCATGGAAGCGCGCGAGGATGCCTATAAAGCCCGCCTGGAGAAACAATATGCGACGCTAGAGGCGCGATTGAGCGCGTTCAAGGCAACGCAGGCCTATCTCGAACAACAGGTCAAAATCTGGTCGGGCGGCGATTGATCCATGCTCGATCGCAATTACAGCCGAGCCAGCGCCCATTACCGTTCGCTCGCGCTCGCCAGCCAGACGGAGAGCGCCAATCCGCATGCCCTTGTGGCGATGCTATATGATGAACTGCTTTTGTGTATCGATGTGCTGACCCTGCGCGCGGGCAAGGTCTCCGCATTAGGCGATGACGAACAGGCCCACAGGGTGCGCAGCATCATCCTTGCGCTCCGCGCCGGGCTGGATTTCGAACAAGGCAGCGATCTGGCGCACCGGCTTGATGGTCTTTACGATGCGCTGGCCAGCGAATTTGAGGAGCAGCTGGCATCGCCCGATCCTTTGCGTTTCGGGGAATTGCGCGCTGGCGTGCAATCGCTGGCCAGCGCGTGGAGCGCCATCGCCGACCGCTAAGTCAGCAGCAGCGCCGCAGCGTTGTTCACCATATGCGCAACGATGTTGACCCGCAGCGATCCGGTCTTGTGGTACAGGATACCGAAAACCGCACCCATCGCCATCAGCGCGGGAAACGCGTGATAATCCATATGGACTGCGCCGAAAATTGCCGAGGCCCCCAGGATTGCAGCCCATGCCGGTAACTGTTTTGCAAGCGCGTTCTGCACAAGCCCGCGAAACAGGATTTCCTCCAGCAAGGGGGCGATACCCGCGATCGCAACAAACAGCATGACCGTGTTCAAAGGCGTGTCGGGCAGGGCTTCGAACATCTTTCGAAGCGCTTCCTGCACCTTGATATCGGGGATGATATAGGTGGCGTAGAGATGGTTGAAAGCAAGGCCTGCAGCAATCAGCCCAATCGCCAATCCGATGGTCTGCAAAAGATTGACGCGGCTCCAACGCAGCAGTCCGATCCGCGCTGCACGGCCCTCCTTGCGCAAATGGAGCCACAAAAGCCCGAGCATGACGAGGCTCGACGCCACCAGTGAGAGAATTGTCGGCACCGCGACGAAACTGGGATCCTTGGCCAGTGCCATTGGATCGCGGCCGCTATCGTCCATGCCGATGGCCATACCCAAGGCCATCACACCTGCGACGACCTGCAACAGCAGGAAGATCACCACCCACCCCAGCGCCCCCAATATGGTGGGGAATTTGTGATCGGGATGGCTGGCGTTATGCACGTCTTCGGTCATTCGTCCCCCGTCGCTTCAATAGGCTTCGCCATGGCTAAGCGAGCGTCGGGGCAAAAGCAATCACACCAGGCCCATTTTCATGAGGTCGCCGAGCATCTTGGGTGGCATTTCATCGCGGCCATCCGCTCCCTCCCCGCCAAGGTCGGGCGGCGCATCCTTATCTTCCAGATAGCGCCAGCCCTGATGCGCGCGTTTGGGGATGGAGCGCACCGGGATCAGTTCAGGGCGGAGCCTGATCCATGTTCGTCCCTGACCATTGTCCATGAAACCGAGTATCGGGCTGCGGCCAACAAGGGTATGGTTCAGAATCCAGTAAAGCGATCCGCCCACCATTTCCTCATGCCGCTTGGGTAAATAGCGCGTAGTCAAACGAACTTCCCCAGCCGCCGCATAGCTCTCCAGACGCTGGCGCAGATGCGCAGGGCTTTCGGCGCCAAAGGCGATTTTGGTCATATGGAGCGGCATGGCGGCTATTTGGGGGTGCGGTAATCAGCCCGCAAGACCGGCAAACACCGCAAGCCCAAGAAAGATCAGAAAGCCCATGGAGTCGGTGATCATGGTCACGAAAATGGAGCTTGAAACCGCGGGATCCTGATCGAGACGGTCAAGAAATACCGGAATGGCAACACCTGAAAGCCCGGCAATCAGGATGTTGAAAAGGATCGCCGCTGCAATCACGCCGCCCAGTGTCCAGTTGGTGAACACCAATCCCGCACCCAGCCCCGCGATTACCGCAACCGTGGCACCGATGAGCACAGCGACACGCACCTCGCGCCAGATTGAACGCACCGTGTTTGATTGGGTCAGCTGGTTGGTCGCCAGCGCGCGCACGGTCACCGCCAGCGTCTGCGTGCCGGCATTGCCGCCGATCGAAGCGACGATCGGCATCAGGATCGCCAGCGCGACCATGGTTTCGATGGCCGCGCCAAATTGCGCGATGATGAAACTTGCGACCATTGCCGTGCCCAGATTGGCAATCAGCCAGCGGACACGCGCCTTATAGCTGTCGGCGATTGGCTCGTTGATGTCGCCCTCGCCTGCACCCGACAGGCGCAAGATATCCTCACCCGCCTCTTCCTGGACGATGTGGACCACATCGTCCGCGGTGATCACACCCACCAGCCGCCCGGCATCGTCGACCACGGCCGCCGAAATCAGTGCATATTTCTGGAAGCGCAGTGCCACCTCTTCCTGGTCCATATCGACCGGGATCAGCGTCTGTTCGCGCTTCATCACGTCGGAAATCGAAATGTTGCGCGGCGTGCGCATGATCCAGCTCAACTGGCAGGTGCCAATCGGGCGATGCGCGGGATCGACGACGAAGATTTCCCAGAATTCGGTTGTCAGATCCTGGTTTTCGCGCAAATAATCGATCAACTGGCCGACAGTGATATGCTCTGGCACCGCGACCAGTTCGCGCTGCATGATACGACCGGCGGATTCTTCGGGATAGGAAAGCGCATCCTCGATGACAGCGCGGTCTTCGGGATCGAGTTCGGCAAGGACAGCCTGCTGCTCGTCCTCCTCCATATCCTCGATCATAGCGACCGCGTCGTCGGTCTCCATCTGCTCGGCAAGGTCGGCGATCTGCGCGGCGGGCAGCGCATCGACGATATCGTCGCGCACCCAATCATTGATTTCCGCGAGCACGTCGGCGCTGAGCAAATCGCCCAAGGCAATGGCGAGCGCAGCGCGATCCTCACGCGGGGTCAATTCGAACAGGTCGGCAATGTCGGCAGCGTGCAGCGGCTGGGCGAGGCGATAGGCCTCTTCGCGATTGCCAGCTTCGACTGCATCGAGAACCTGATCGACAAAGTCGGCTTTCAGCCGATTATCCTCGTCGAGCGTGCCGTCGATTGTTTCAACCGGGGGGAAATCAGGATCGGCTTCGGCAGTCATCGTCCCCCCTTTGCTGCAGATTGTTACGACCGCGCCCCTCCTACGCCGACCAAGAGAAAATGCAATTTACTTTTGCCCGGGCTGGCCTATTGCGAGCGCAAAGTTCAACAAAAGGATTCCCCCGATGGCCGAAACCCTCACCATGCACCTTTCGACCGGCGACGTCGTGATCAAGCTGCGCCCTGACCTTGCCCCCAACCATGTCGCGCGCATTGTCGAGCTGGCGCAGGAAGGCTTTTACGACGGCGTCAAATTTCACCGCGTGATCGACGGCTTCATGGCGCAGGGTGGTTGCCCGAACGGCACCGGCACCGGTGGTTCTTCAAAGCCGAACCTGAAGCAGGAATTCAACGACGAGCCGCACGTCCGTGGCGCATGCTCGATGGCGCGCACGATGGATCCGAACAGCGCAAACAGCCAGTTCTTCATCGTTTTCGACGATGCGACCTTCCTTGATCGCCAATACACTGTCTGGGGTAATGTGATCGAAGGCATGGAAAATGTGGACGCGCTGCCCAAGGGCGAGCCGCCGCGCGAACCCGGCGTGATCAACTCGATTACGGTCGCCTAAAGCATCAAATCCAGAAGGTGCCATCCACGACGGTGACACAGTCACCGCCGACATGGATGGCATCTTCCTCTATCCGCACACGGACATTGCCATCGCGGCCCACTTGCCGCCCTTGGCTAGCGACATATTCGCTTCCCGCCGAAACCTGCTGTGCCTTGAGGCGATAGGCAGCAACCGCGCCATTGCCGCTGCCGCAGACAGGGTCCTCGGCTATCCCGTCAGCCGGGGCAAAACTGCGCACCACGATGCCGCCATCGGGTTTTTCGGCATAAACCGTCATGCCGGTTGTCGATTGCGCGCGATCATAGTCAGCTAGGATCTGCAGATCGGGCTGCAGTTGCTCCACCGTTTCCGCAGAAGCCAATTCGGCAATCACCCAACGCGGGCCGACATTGACGATTTGGGGTGCACCCTTGATCGCACCTTCGCCCAAAGCGGCGGCCAGCTGGCTAGCCTCGGGTGCTTCTTCATAGGCATAGCGCGGCAGGCGGAAGGAAAGGCCTGTACCCGCCACGCTGACCTCAACCAAACCCACGGCACATTGCTGGACAACCTTGCCATTCTTGGGCATCGCCAAACCGGCTTCGATCACCGCATGCGCCGTGCCCAGGGTAGGATGCCCGGCAAAGGGCAGCTCGCTTTTCGGGGTGAATATCCGCACCGAATAGTCTGCTGAAGCATCCGTCGCCGGAGAGACAAAGGTCGTTTCAGACAGGTTGGTCCAGTTGGCGATCGCCTGCATCTGCTCCGCCGACAAACCTTGCGCATCGAGGATGACCGCCACCGGATTACCCTTCAACGCCACAGCGGTGAAAACATCGACCTGCTTGAAAGGTCTAGGGTTGGCGGTGCTCATGTTCGTCGTCCTGATGCTCGATCGTTTCGCTCGGAATATAGCCCAGCTCGTCCTTATGCCCTTCCGGATCGGGGTGGATCAGCACCTCAACCCCCGGAAATTCACGCATCAGTTCGGCCTCGATCTCGTCCATCACCTCATGCGCCTTCAGCACGGTCATGTTTGGATCGACCCAGACATGGAACTGGCAGAAATCGTGCGCGCCCGCCGAGCGCGTGCGCATGTCGTGGATGCCCTTCAGTTCCGGGTGGCGCATGGCGACTTCGATGAAACGCTGTCTTTTTTCGAGCGGCCACTCCTTATCGAGCAACTGGTCGAGTGCGAGGCTGGCTGCGCGCCAGGCGCCCCAGAGCAACCACAACGTAATCGCAATGCCGAAAAGCGGGTCTGCACCGCGCACATTGAGCATGGCATCCAGCGCCAGTGCGACAATCACTGCAATGTTGAGCAGCAGATCGCCCTGATAGTGCAAATGATCACCATGGATGGCGACCGATCCGGTCTTTTTGATGACATGGCGTTGGTAAGCGAGCAACGCGAGCGTCGCGACAATCGCAACCAGTGATACGCCAATACCCATTTCGGGATGCTCGGTCGGCGCGCCGCTGCCAAGACGATCGATGGCACGCCAGCCGATGAACAATGCCGAAACCGTCACCAGCATGACCTGCACCAGTGCCGAAAGCGCCTCCGCCTTGCCGTGGCCAAAGCGATGGTCGTCGTCCGCTGGCATGGCGGCGTAGCGGACACTGAACAATGTCAGCAGCGAAGCGAGCAGGTCAAAGCCGGTGTCCGCAAGCGAGCCCAGCAGCGCGACCGATCCGGTTTCAATCGCAGCCCAGCTTTTGAGAACGGTCAGGAAAAGCGCCATTGCCACACTTGCCAGCGCGGCCTTGGAGGTCATCGAACCATGTTCGTGATGATGGTGGTCGTGCGATTGGCCCATGGCGCGTCAGGGATACAGCATGAAGCTGCGCCAGCCATCGCCGTCGCGTTCAAAAACCCAGCGTTCGTGCAGGCGGAATTCACGGTCCTGCCAGAACTCAATGCGCTTGGGTGTCACGATATTGCCGGTCCAATGCGGCGGGCGGGGCACATCCTGCCCTTCGAAGCGCGCCTTCACTTCGGCAAAGCGCGCTTCAAATGTCGCGCGGCTATCGAGCGGACGCGATTGATCAGACGCCCATGCACCCAATTGGGAATCGCGCGCGCGGCTCGCAAAATAGGCATCGGCGGTTGCATCGCTGACCTGGCTGATCGGCCCTTCGATGCGCACCTGTCGGCGCAGCGATTTCCAGTGAAAGAGCAAGGCAACATTGGGGTTTGCCGAAAGCTCTCCACCTTTGCGGCTTTCGAGGTTGGTATAAAAGATGAACCCGCCTTTGCCGTCGGCATCGGGGCCATGTCCTTTGAGCAGCACCATGCGCACCGACGGGTGACCGGCGGCATCGGCGGTGGCGAGCGCCATCGCATTGCCATCGTTGATTTCAGTGGTACGCGCCTCTTTGAACCAGGCATCGAAAAGGGAATAGGGATCTTGGCTTTCCATATCGTCCCGATAGGCTAGACTGGCCGTACAAGGAAGGGGGGACTGCCATGCAAATTCCGTGGGAAAGCATTTTTGAGGTCACGAACATCTATGCGATGCTCTGCTGGCTGGGTCTACTCTTTGCGCCAAGGCGCGAACAGGCGTTGCCCCTGCTGTTCATGGCGGGGTGCGGACTTCTGGCGTTGACCTATGCGGTGCTGATTGTCGGACTTATGAGCGGCATGTTTGATGCAGACGGTCCACGCTCGCAGGATTTCAGCTCGCTAGCCGGAGTCATGGCGCTGTTTGACAGCAAGGGTGGCGCTACCATCGGCTGGATCCACTATCTCGCCTTTGACCTGTTCGTCGGTATTTGGGCAGCGCGCAACGCCGACCGTCGCGGCATAGCGCGCTGGATGCAGATATTGGTTTTACCGTTCATCTTCCTGCTCGGCCCCTTGGGGCTGGTGCTTTACCTTGGCTTGCGCACATTTGCCGGAAAAAGCGTCGAAAATGGCATCGCACCGAGTTGACTCATGGCGCTGTAATGCCAATCTAATACAGGGACGCAAATAAACAGGGACCATAATGGCCGATCCATATTCCATATTGGGCGTATCGAAGGGCGCAGACGAAAAGGCGATCAAGAGCGCCTATCGCAAGCTCGCCAAGGAGCTGCACCCGGACAGGAACCAGGACAACCCGAAGGCAGCCGAGCGCTTTGCCGAAATCACGCACGCCTATGACCTGCTGTCAGACGCGCAAAAGCGCGGCCAATATGATCGCGGCGAGATTGATGAAAACGGCCAACCACGCTCGCCCTTTGGCGCCGGCTTTGGCGGAGGCAGCCCTTTCAGCGGCGGCGGTGCTCGTCCCGGCCAGGGCGGCTTCGAATTTGGCGGCGGTATCGATCTTGGCGACATATTTGACGGCCTGTTCGGGGGCGGCGCCGGTGCGCGCCCTGGCGGACCGCGTCCGCAACCAGGACCGCCACCCAAAGGTGCGAACATCGCATATGAGCATCTGGTTTCATTCACCGATGCCGCCAAGCTCGAGCCGCAGCGCATCACTTTGCGCGATGGCAAGACGGTCGAGTTCAAGCTGCCGCCCGGCGTGGTCAGCGGGCAGCAGATCCGCATCCCCGGCAAGGGTCAGACCGGGCCGGGTGGTAATGGCGATGCGATGGTGACGCTGAAACTTGGCAAGCACCCTTTTTACGATCGTGACGGCGACAATATCCGCCTCGACCTGCCCATCAGCCTGAAAGAGGCGATTGCGGGAGCGAAGGTAAAGGTGCCGACAATCGATGGTCCAGTTATGCTCAGCGTGCCAGCAGGGGCCCAGTCGGGAACCACGATGCGTATCAAGGGCCGCGGCTTTGCCAAGAAAGGCGGCGAGCGCGGGGACCAACTCGTAACCCTGCAAATCCGACTGCCTTCGGACTTGGGCAAACTTGCCGCACTGGCCGAGGCACTTCCCGACGATCCCAGCCTGCGCGCCGAACTTGGTGTCTGAGCACTCACCCCTCTCGCCCGAGGCGCGCGCGCACGATCCGCGCCCGCACACCGAAAGCGAAGAGGAGTGGTTTCACCATCTTGATCCCTATCACCGCGCGAAAGAGGTGATCCGCCGCGTCGTGGTCGGGGTGTATACCGAAGGCTTCGTCAATGCGGGCAATTTTGCCTATCTGTCGATCGTCACGCTTTTCGCTTTCTGCATAGTGGCGGCTGCGATCGCGGGCAGCCTTGGCCAGACCGAATCTGGTCTGGCGCTGATCGACGCCTTTTTCCGGACAGTTCCCGGCAGTGTCGAAGCCGCGCTGGAAGAGCCTGTCCATGCCGCAATGTCCGCCCGTTCCGGCCCGCTGCTCTGGCTAAGCGCCGCGGTCAGCCTTTGGACCACGACCAGCCTGATTGAGACGATACGCGACGTCCTTCACCGCGCCTATGGCACTCAGCCGGAACGCTGGTTCTGGCAATATCGGCTCGGCAGCTTTGCCGTCATCGTTGCTGCTGTCATTCTCGCCATGACCGCCTTTTCGGCCCAGGTGTTGGTCGTCGCAATCGAGGATCTGGTCTATCGCTATATCCCTGCGGCAGAGCGTGCGGCCGGATATTTCGCATGGGGCCGGATCATTCCGTTCGCCGTGTTATTCTTGGCAATCTATACAATCTATCGTGGCCTCACCCCACGCAAATACCGCGACAACCTCTATCCCAAATGGCCCGGTGCGGTGCTGGTCAGCATCTGGTGGGTCGGCTGCACGATGGTTCTGCCCTGGTTCGTTTCGACCGTCAGCAATTACGACCTGACCTATGGCAGCCTTGCCGGCATCATGATCGCCTTGATTTTCTTTTACTTGATCGGTTTGGGCATGGTAACCGGGGCGCAGTTGAACGCTGCACTGGCCAACGCCACCGAAATTGGCCTAAAGGGCGCCAAGCACAAAAGTACAGACAATCAGGAGTTCGTCCAAAAATGACCGGATTGATGGCAGGGAAACGTGGCCTCATCATGGGCCTCGCCAATGACAAGTCGCTCGCTTGGGGCATCGCGCAGCGGCTGAAGGCCGAGGGTGCCGAGCTGGCGATCAGCTATCAGGGTGAAGTGATGGAAAAGCGCGTCCGCCCGCTGGCCGAGCAACTGGGATGCGATTTCCTGATCGATTGCGACGTTTCCGACATGGCCAATCTTGACGCCGCTTTTGAAAAGCTGGCTGCGCGCTGGCCGACGATCGACTTTGTCGTCCACGCCATCGGCTTCACCAACAAAGAGGCGCTGCGCGGCAAATATTTTGACGTCACGCTCGACGACTTCCTGATGACGATGAATATCAGCGTCTACAGCTTCACCGCCGTCGCGAAGCGCGCCGCGGCGATGATGACGCCATTCGACCCCGAAACCGGCAAAGGCGGCGGATCGATGCTGACGCTCAGCTATTATGGCGCCGAAAAGGTCGTGCCGCACTATAATGTGATGGGCGTTGCCAAGGCCGCGCTTGAGGCCAGCGTGAAATATCTCGCCAATGATGTCGGCCCCGATGGCATCCGCGTGAATGCAATCTCCGCAGGCCCGATCAAGACGCTGGCAGCGTCGGGCATCGGCGATTTCCGTTATATCCTCAAATGGAACGAATATAATTCGCCGCTGCGCCGCAATGTCACCATCGATGATGTTGGCGCATCGGCGCTGTACTTCCTGTCGGATCTTTCGGCAGGGGTTACCGGCGAAACCCACCATGTCGATGCAGGCTATCACACGGTCGGTATGAAGCAGGAGGATGCTCCTGATATCGCGCTCGGCTGATTAGGAAAGCGAGGAGGGGATGTTCGAGGGACATAGCAATGAACTGGTCCTCCTCCTCATAGGGTGCGCAGCTTTGGTCGGGCTGTACGGCTATCTGCACGCCAAGCGTTTTTGGGAGGGGTTGCCGCCGCTTCTAGATGGCTTTGCATCCGCATCGGGTTTCCTGCTGGTAATCGCTGCATTCGTTTTCGGCGGGCGTTTCGGCGGAGCATATGACCACCCCCATGCTGGGCGCGTGCTCGCGGTTGCGGGCGCAGTTATCATCTATCGCGCGTTGCGCACCTGGATCGGCAAGGAACAGGTGAAATATCGCAAGGTCAGGGTGAAACCACCCGAAGACGCATGATCCTTCGCGCGCTGGAAAATTCCGAATTCGATATGGTCGATGCCGTCCATCGTGCTGCCTTTGCCAGCACATCCTTCGGCTATCAGGGCGAGGCCGAACTGGTACGCGCCATCCACGCCGATGGCGATGCTCTGGTTTCGCTGGTGGCTGAAGTGAATGGACGGATTGTTGGCCATGCCCTTTTCAGCATAATGGATGTTGAAGCCGATGGCGGCCCACTTAAAGCCGCAGGCCTTGCCCCTGTCGGCGTGCTGCCCGAGATGCACGGCACGGGGATCGGCTCGGCATTGATCGTGCGCGGGCTCGAATTGCTACGTGCCAGCGGCACCCAGATCAGCTTCGTACTCGGCCATCCCGACTATTATCCACGTTTTGGCTATAGCGCCCAAGTCGCCAGCCCCTTTGCCTCGCCCTATTCCGGGCCGCATTTCATGGCGCTTTTGCTGGACAAAGGCGTGCAACTTCCCGAAAGCGGCCGCGCACGCTATGCTCCCGCTTTCGGGACCGAGAGGTAAGATGAGTTTCAACACGTTCGGCCATGTTTTCCGTTTCACCACCTGGGGGGAAAGCCACGGGCCGGCATTGGGCGCTGTTGTCGATGGCTGCCCGCCGGGAATTGCGCTGTCCGAAGCAGACATCCAGCCTTTCCTCGACAAGCGCCGCCCGGGCACCAGCAAGTTCACCACGCAGCGGCAGGAGCCGGACCAGGTCCGTATCCTTTCAGGCCTGTTCGAAGGCCGGACCACCGGCACCCCGATCAGCCTGATGATCGAGAATGTCGACCAGCGTTCAAAGGATTATTCGGAAGTCGCGAAGGCCTATCGCCCCGGCCATGCCGATTACAGCTATGACGCCAAATATGGCTTTCGCGATTATCGCGGTGGCGGACGCAGCTCGGCGCGTGAAACCGCCGCGCGGGTCGCCGCAGGGGCCGTGGCGCGCGCCGTCATCCCCGAGGTCGAGATACTCGCCTATGTCGTCGAGATTGGCGGCGATGCAATCGATCGCGCGAATTTCGAGAAAAGCCAGATCAACAAGAATCCGTTCTTCTGCCCCGATGAGGCCGCAGCAGGTCGCTGGGAAAAGCTGGTCGACGAAGCGCGCAAGGCTGGGTCTTCGCTCGGTGCCGTTGTCGAATGTGTTGCCACCGGCGTTCCACCCGGCTGGGGCGCGCCGCTTTATGCAAAGCTTGATAGCGAGCTTGCAGCCGCAATGATGGGCATAAACGCGGTCAAAGCAGTTGAGATCGGCGCAGGTTTTGAAGCGGCCCGTTTGCGCGGTGAGGAAAATGCCGATCCGATGCGCCCGGGCACCAACCAGCCGCTGTTCCTTGCGAACAATGCCGGCGGCATTGCAGGCGGCATTTCGACCGGCCAGCCAGTCGTCTGCCGGGTCGGGTTCAAGCCGACTAGTTCGATCCTGACCCCTGTCGACACCGTCACCCGCGAAGGTGAAGCGACCGAAATCGTCACCAAGGGCCGGCACGATCCGTGCGTCGGCATTCGTGGTGCACCGGTTGTCGAGGCGATGATGGCGCTGGTACTGGCCGACCAGAAACTGTTGCACCGCGCCCAGTGCGGCTGAAAAACTCAATAATGGGCTTCGAGCGTTAGCCCCAATATATGGTCGTTGCGTAAGGGTGCGCCCGAGCGGTTGACGAGCTGCCACGTATAACCCGGCATGATCGCGAAATGCTCGCCCAAATCGAAATGCACGGCTGCCCCGGCCCGGTTCGCGGTAAAGCCGCTGGCTTGTCCGAAATCGGTATCGTTGAGCGCGAAGATTGCCTCTTCACTCAATTGCAGTTCGATATCGCCCTTGGAATCCAATGGCTGGCGCAAACGTGCGCGCGGCCGGAAACGCAGGCCCACATCATCGCTACCGGTGACGCCGAAGACTTCTTCAAGTTGCACCCGGCCATCGACATGCGGCAGCAGTTTGACCGCGATGCTTTGCGCAAGACGATGCTGGAACAGGTCACTGCCGCCATCGACGACGGTGGTGACATGGGCATAGTTCAATGTCAGGCTGACATCGTCATTGAGCGCATGGGTATAGCCAAGACGAAGGAATCGCTGTCCGATCTCGAATGAATCGGGTCTCGAACGCAGGATCAGGTTGGCCGACAACGTATCGTCTTCATCCAGCTTCACGTCGCCCGTCAGCGTCAGCCATTGCTGCCGCGTTGCCTCTGCCTGCGCGGGTTGCGCAACAACAGCAAAAGCTGAAAACAGGATAGGAAGGCAAAACCAGCGGAGAGGCATTGGGTTGCGCCTAGCGAAGCCTATTCGACTTGCCAATCCTAGAACCGAACGTCTCACCTTTTGACCGGAACAACGCTGCCATATGGACAGGCAAGGCACATTCGTTCAGGGCATTTGGTGGACAGGAAATTGGTCGGCCATGAAAACACAGCGATATCTGCTGCTTACCGCACTTTTAGCAACGCCATTGGCGGCACAGGGCATAGCCGAGATCGACATGGGTTCCGGACATGCCAGCTATTACAGCAACGAACTTGCCGGTCGACGCACGGCAAGCGGCGAGCCTTTCAACCCTGCCGACATGACCGCAGCTCATCGAACGGCTGCATTCGGCACTCGGATAAAGGTTACCCATCTGGGTAACGGCCGTGAAGTCATCGTGCGGGTTAACGATCGCGGGCCGTGGGGCCGCGGTCGGATTATCGACCTATCCTATGCCGCTGCCAAGGAACTGGGCATGCACCGCAGCGGCACAGCACAGGTAAGGCTGACCCTCGTCCCCGAAAGTACCGAGTAATCAGACGACGGTTTTGGCAAGCACCTTATCGGTAAGGCCGGCATCGTCCACCGAACCGACAATCGCAACCTGCCCGTCGGCATCGCGCCGCGCAACGAGCACAACGAATTCCTCGCTGCCAAAGGCAAATTCGGCAAGATCGCGGGCTCGTGCAGACCGCAGACGCAGACGCGGATCGATAGCGACTTGTTTGACATGCTCGCCTTTTTCAACCTTGCGCGCACGGCGTTCAGCCTGGACCACGCCTTTGAGGCCGCCGCCATGCTTTGCCAACAGGTCGGCCAATTGCCCCTGCGGAACAGCATTGCGATGGGCATAATCGAGCGCGGCGGCAAATTCAGTGAGGCGCGTCTTATCGTAGCCTGATCCGAAAATCAGCTTGACGATCGGCGTCATCGGCGCGCGTTCCTGCACCGTTATGCCATTGTCAGCCAACAATTCTTCATAGTCTGCGGGATGGCGCTGCGCCGCCAGAGAGAAGTCATATGCACGGCCAATGGCGCGATACAGCGTCTCACGGCTGCGCGCATCGGCATCGCGCGCCACATCGGCGATATCGCGCGCGCTTTGCAGCCAGTCGGCAAGGCTCGAGCGATCATCGGGCTCGGCAAATGAAATTTCGACCGGTGCAATGGCTTCATCGGCAAAGCTCGCGTCCAAAACGAGTTCGTCGTCCGACAGATCGGCAAAGTCGCCCAGATGGGCATCGTCCGGCGAAGGGCCATCGGCCCAGACAGGTACATGATCCTTGCGAACCGGCACCGCTGCAAGCGCGGCTTCCACCTCGGCCATCAGCGGCTCTGTCACCTCTGCTGGAGCGCCCTCTTTCCAGTTGATCACGCCATAGATGAAATCGATGGTGTCATCGTCCGACGAATAGGGCAGCAAGATTCCGCGATACATGATGTTGGCTCCGCGTTCGTTGACGAACTCGGCTTCGAAACCAATAGGCGCACGGTTGGCGATAATCTGCAGATAATGGTCGGTAATGCGCGACAGCAGCGAGCGCGGCGGCACCTGGTCGAGATATCCGATATCCTCGGTCAAGCCGCATTCGTTGCGCAGCGCCGTTCCAAGATATTGGATCGACGGGTTTTCAACGCCCGAAGTGAAATCCAGCAGCACTGAATATTCGCGAAAATCTTCGACAGCATCCGGATCGAGATCTTCGATATTCGGATAATTGCCCTCACCCAGTTGCGACGTCCAGAAATTGTAGGCGCGCACCTGCATGCGGCGTTCGTCGCCGGAAATCACCGGCGGCGGTTCGATTGCCGCGTCTTCCTGCTCTTCGAAACTTGCATAAGCGGGTGCTTCGGAATCGAAATGGCCATAGCCGCCATGACTCTCCCCATATGGCTCAAATCCGCGCAAATTATCCATAATAAGATCCCATGGTCAGGATAAAACCTGTTGCATCGGTAATCTCTATGCACTGAGATGGTTAATATGCCGTTATCGCCTATCGCCGCGTAAATACGTCAGACATGCTCCGCCAACTGGCCCCGCAATTTGTACAAAGCGGCCTTTTTGATTTGGCAGACACGAGGCGCCCCAATTCCCAATACGGCACCGATTTCATGCAGGTTCAGCTCTTCGACGAAGAAGAGTTGCAGAACCATCGCTTCGCGCTCCGACAATTGCGACAGTTGCTGGGTGAGCAATGCGCTCATCTGCGTGCGTTCGATACGTGCATCAGCGGCTTCACTACTGTCGGCGAACCAAGGATCATGATCGGAATAATGATCATCGATGCTCATCTGTTCGATCGCCTGCGCGCTGCTTTCCAGTGCCAGATAGTCGGCGGTCGACATATCCAGCGCCGCTGCCATTTCGTGGCTGTCCGGGCTGCGCAGATTTTGCTGCTCCAGCTGGTTGCGCGTTTCCGCAATCCGGCGGCGCGCTGCCATCGCGGAGCGACTGACCTTGGCATCGCGGCGCAACTGGTCGATCATCGCCCCTCGGACCCGCATCGATGCATAAGTCGAAAAGGCATGCCCGCGATCCTCATAGCCGCGTGCCGCTTCTATCAAAGCAATCAGGCCGGTCTGGATCAGGTCTTCCAGTTCGACCGAGGCGGAGACCCGCGAATGCACGTGCCAGGCAATACGCCGCACCATGGCCGTATGGCGCTCGATCAACTGATCCGCGTTTGCACCTTCATAGGGGTTCCGCGCCTTTGTTACCGGCCCGAATTTATCTGGGGGGAAATGCAGCATCGTTTATTGGTCCTTTGCATTTGGATCGGGAAGCGCCAGCGAGGGATCGGTTGTCGCTCCTCCGACCGTGGCGATGATTTCGACCGACTTGCCGTCGGGGATTTCCAGGAAAGAGAGCACCGCCACGTCGGAAAACTGGCCGCGAAGCAGGCGTGCCATTGCAGGCCGGCAGAGCGGGGAGACGATGACGGCAAAGCTGCGCGCCGCGAGCAATTGCGGCTCTACTGCGTCGGCAATCGCAGCGACGATCTTGCGCGAAAGCTCGGGTTCGATCGGCCAGGTCGCTTCGGGTGCAGCGCGGACGGATTGGTTGACGATTGCAGCAGCGGCAATCGAAAGCAGCAGGGCCGGTATCTGCGCCACCAGCGCATCGCCGATGGCAAGCGTGATATAGATGCGCCCTGCATCCGCCAATGAAAGCCCATGGCTTAGAACACCGAGGATGAGGCCGCCGACAATGTTGACAAAAAGGATCAGCAGGCCAGCGACCGCATCGCCTTTCACGAATTTGGAGGCGCCATCCATCGAGCCGTAAAAATCGGCCTCGGTCGCAACCTCCTGCCGCCGTGCCTTGGCTTCATCGGCGGTCAGCAACCCGGCGTTGAGATCGGCGTCGATTGCCATCTGCTTGCCGGGCAGCGCATCGAGCGTGAAACGCGCCGAGACTTCGGACACGCGCCCTGCACCTTTGGTGATGACGACCAGGTTGATGATCATCAGCACGGCGAAAACGAACAACCCGACAATATAATCGCCACCGATCAGGAATGCGCCGAACGCCTCGATCACATGACCAGCCGCAGCTGAGCCTTGATGCCCGTCGACCAGCACGACGCGGGTAGAGGCGACGTTCAGCGCCAGCCGGAACAAGGTCGCCAGCAGCAGCACGGTCGGAAACGCGGAAAAATCGAGCGGTCGTGCCGCCGACAGAGCGACCATCAGAACGGCCAGGCTGATCATGATATTGGCGATGAAACCGGCATCGAGAACCGTCGCGGGAACCGGAACGATCATCAGAAGTACGAGGGCGAGGATCGCGGTCGGCAGTGCTGCCCCGCTTGCCAGGGATTTCCAGACCGGCCTTGTCATGCGGCTGTTCCACCCAAGGTCGAAAGCCGCGCATAGGCATCACGCGCAAATTCGAGCGAAAGCTTCTGCGGCATCGGTTCGAACGGGCGCAGTTCCATCGGCCCCGTCTTTTGCGCAATGGTTATCGCACGGCTTTGACGGGTCGTTGCGGCGGCCAAGACTGGATTGCCTTGCTCGAGCTTCGCCGCAAACTGGTTGCGGATTTCATCGAGGCTGCGTTGCTTTCCGCCTTCCTCGAAGAAGACCGCACGGTTGGCAGCAGCGGCTTTCGGAAATAGCGGAGCGGCGGCTTGTGATGGATCGACAGCCCAGGCTTTCAGGAACGAAGCCGCGCCTGACGCGCCAAGAAAGTGCGCGAGATAGAGATCAACCTGCTCCGCCGGTCGGCCAAGCGCTGCGCCGAGATGATCGTTGTTATCAGCCGCCAGTTCCGCCGCCATGAGCGCGGCGGTCTGTGGGTTGTTGCGCAGATCGAGGATCATCTCGCGCATGCTGGCATCGGCCACACGATATGTTCCTTTGCCATTGGACATGATCGCATCGCTCGCCCAGCCAAGGCCGTGATCGCCGCCATGGCGTTTCAATGTCGCAAGCCAGGTCTGGGTGGTGAATTGGTAGAGGCCGGTCGCACTCGAGGTTGCGGCGCGCGCATCGGCGCGAAAGCCGCTTTCGATGCGGGCCTGGTCGAGCAGGAAATCGAAAGCGACCCCGGTTTGCCGGGAAGCATGTTCGATCGCCTGCCAGATGGGCGGCGCTATCGGTTGTGTGGCTTTGTTGGTCACAGACTGGGTCATGCCTGACCATCAGCAATGCCCGTGCCATTTTCGCACAATTGGCAATTAATCCAAGATATTACAATGTTTTATATGGGTTTTGCGGGCCGCGTTGGCTGCGCAGTTCCGACAAGCGGTCAATTTTCCGACGGGTCCAATGGGCCAAGAGATTGATCCGCATCGCAGCGGCCCGGTTCTCCCGCAATGCGTTGCGTAGCCGGTCCGCCGTTAACGGATCGCGCGGCCAGTCGTCGGAATTACGCAAAGCCGCAACCGCCCCCGCCAGCGCCTCACTGGCGTGGATGATTGCAGTGGCGTTTTGGGTATCGATAGCTTTGATCAAATCGTCCTGGCAATCGAGCACGGCCTGGATCTTCTCTCCGCTCATGCACTGCTCCAGCCGAAATGGCGTAACATGGCATCGGCGACGGCATTCGCATCGGGGCGATAGCTGCCTGAAGCAATCGCCTGTCGGATCTGCGCGATGCGCGCATGATCGACGGGTGGACCTTCGTTTGCCAATGCCCGGGCAAGCCCTGTCAACCGGGCCAGCGGCACCGATGCGGATTGCTGCCCGGACGAGGGCGCTGCGGGAACAGTCTCCGCGCCGGTTCGACGGACCGACCCCGGCCCGTGCAGCGGACGAAACGAAATAGGTTGCGTCATAACCTTTACCCTAAAAAACCGCCGTCGGATTTCTGACGGCATCTTAAGGGCTTTAACGTCCGGCCGGCGCGCAGGTTTAGCCGACGCGATCGACCGCAATTTCGGAACCGGAACTGCACAAGTCATCGATGGTGCGACCATCCAGATCAAAGCCGCCCAAGGCGGCAATGCCCGCACCCGCATGATGGCCGCGATCGAGGCGCTTGATATAGAGGCATCGCAACCTCGGGCGCGAGTCATCGTCAATGCCCGCACCGGTACCGTCGTGATCAATGGCGCGGTTCGGATCGGGCCCGCTGCAGTGACGCATGGCAAACTGACCGTGCGTGTCGACGAAGCCCCGGCGGTGGTGCAACCCGCCCCATTCAGCCGCGGCGAAACTGCCGTCGAACAGGCAAGCGATATCCGCGTCGAGGAGGCTGCGACGCCTGCCTTCCTGATCGAGCGTGGTGCAAAACTGTCTGACATCGTCGACGCCATCAACCGCATTGGCGTGCCGCCGGGCGACCTTGTGGCGATCCTTGAGGCGCTCGACGAAGCTGGCGCGCTAACCGCCGAGCTGGTGATCATATGAAAATATCTGGCATCAGCCCTGTGACGAGTGCGCCCGCGCAGAAAGTCGATCCTGAGCTGCGCAAAGCCGCTGTTGCTTTCGAAGCCGTGATGCTGCGCCAGTTGATTGGAACGATGCGCAAATTGTCGTCGATCAGCTCAATACCGATCTCAACGCGCTGGAAGCCGTCAACCAGGGGCTGCGCCGCGCGCGCGCCGGATCGAGCAATGAAGCGACTTTGCTTGATGAGCGCGACCGTTTGATAGATCGCATTTCCGCGACACTTCCCGTCGAGATCAGTTTCGATGCCCGCGGCGCTGTGACATTGAGCGCGGCGGCTAATGGCGACCTGTTGATCTCGGGTGGCACCGTGGCGGGGCTTTCGACATATGCAGGGGCCGATGGCCGGATAGGTTTCACGATTACCCCGGGCGGCGCGTTGGTGCCATCGAGCGGCACGCTTGCCGGCTTCGCACAAGGCGCAGACCATATAGCCGGCCAGATGGAGGCACTCGACGCGCTCGCACTGCGCTTTGCCAATGAAATCAATGGCTGGAATCAATCGGGCCTAGATGCGAATGGAAATCCCGGTGGCGCACTGCTCAGCGGATCGACAGCTTCTGCCTTGGCCGCGCTGGCGCTGACGGCAAATGATGTCGCCGCTGGTGATGGGTCTGCATCCAATGGCAATGCCCTGTCGCTTGCCAATTTGCGCGGCGCGAACGGCATCGAGGCAGGCTGGGCGGCACTGGTCAGCCAGCAGGCACAACAGGCTGCGAGCGCGCGGGCGCAGGACACCGCAGCATCCACTCGCCGCGATGGCGCTTTTGCTGCACGCGATGCGGTCAGCGAGGTCGACTTGGACCGAGAGGCTGCCGAGTTGCTGCGTTTCCAGCAAGCTTATGAGGCCGCGGCCCGTACTGTGCAGGTTGCGCGCGAAACCATGCAGTCGATCCTCGACATCTTCTAGGCCCCATCCTTTCCGAACGGACCAGCATCATGATCAATGCCACCGGAAATCGCATGACCCGCGAAATCGCCCGCCAGGCGAAGCTCGCGCAGGATGTCGCACAAACCCAGATCCAGCTTTCGACCGGAAAGCGCTTGCAGCGCGCATCGGACGATCCGGTCGCAAGCGCGCGGGTTGCAACCCTGCGAACCGCGCAAGCAAATAATGTCGCTTGGGACGCCAATATTCGATTGGGTCAATCGCTGACCGCACAGGCTGATACCGTCCTCGCATCGACATCCGATTTGCTCGTCCGCGCCAAGGAACTTTCACTTTCGGCTGCCAACGGCACATTATCCGCTGCAGACCGGGCAACGGTGGCGAGCGAGCTCAACTTGCTGGCGCAAGAGATGGATACCCGTGTTGGCAGCAGCACAGGAACGGCGGTCGATGTCCGCATCATCTCGGCAACGCATTGCGACATGGACGCGGCAATCGCCGATGGCCGGTTCCGGCAAGACCTGTTCTTTCGCCTCGGTGTCGTGCTGGTACATGTTCCGGCGCTGGCGGAGCGCCGTGAAG
The DNA here is from genome assembly GCF_042680825.1 of Sphingorhabdus buctiana. NCBI lineage: Bacteria > Pseudomonadati > Pseudomonadota > Alphaproteobacteria > Sphingomonadales > Sphingorhabdaceae > Sphingorhabdus > Sphingorhabdus buctiana. The sequence continues at coordinate 188,410 of NZ_JBHUEL010000007.1, read as the reverse complement.
ACATCCCCTTGCTTATCCGCCATTTCCAGAAGGGCAAACCGTCGGGGGCGATCGCACATTTTGATCAAACCGCGCTCGAAAAACTGATGGAGCATGGTTGGCCGGGCAATGTTCGCGAATTGCGCAACGTCGTGGAGCGCGCAGGCGTGCTTTATGGCGGTGAAATGTTGAACGGCGACGACGTCGATTTGTTGCTGGCAAATGCCGCACCGCCGCTCGACACCCAACGCGAACGTTCGGCGCTACCGCCGATGTCGTTCGTTCCTGCAGGCATCAGCCCCAGCAAGGATCAACCGATCGACTTGCGGCAGGAAATCGAGGCAATCGAGCTTGAACGTATCACCATGGCACTGGAACTTGCGGATGGCATTGTTTCCGAAGCCGCCCGTCTGCTTACGCTGAAGCGGACGACCCTGATCGAGAAAATGCGGAAATATGGGGTTCAGGCGGTTGCCTGACCCCTTTTCGCCAGCACCTTGCCGATCACCTGTGCAAAGGTCTCTGCGCTTTGCGCGCCGGGAACCATATATTTGCCGTCAAAGATGATCGCGGGAACGCCAGCGACGTTCTCGTTTATCCAATAGCTTTCCTCGCCGCGCACTTCGCGACCCAGTGCTTCGTCGGCAAGCCACGCTTCGCAAGCTGCGCGATCAAGGCCGATGCTTTCGGCGACATCGAGCAAAACCGCCCGATCGCTGACATCCTTTCCCTGCTGGAAATAGGCTGAAAAAAGTGCGAGCTTGAGCTCCGTCTGTTTTTGCCAGCCATGTTCAGCGCCGGTACGGGTCAGCAATTTGTGCGCGTCGAACGTATTGTACAGCCGCCGCGCGCCCATATCGCCAAAGACAAAGCCCAGTTCTGCAGCAGTGCCTTTGATGCGCTCGCGCACCGCCTTCCCCTCATCGGGCGAGCGGCCATATTTGCGGGCAATATGCTGCCCTGCATCTTCCCCTTCCGGTGGCATGTCGGGGTTGAGTTCGAACGGATGCCAGTGGATCTCCGCTTCGACCGGATCGGGCAACAAGGTCAGCGCCTTTTCGACCTGCTTATAGCCGATAATGCACCAGGGGCAGACAACGTCTGATACGATATCGATGCGCAATTTTTCCATGGCTACATCTCCACCCAGCGCCGCAAAAGGGTGTGTGCGATTGCAAAGGGCGGCGGCGCGCCAAAGCGTTTGTCGGGCGCATCGGCGAGTGCGGCACGCGCTTCATCCTTCGTCACCCACATCGCGTCTTCAAGTTCGTTATAATCGATGGTCAGTTGGTCGCCATCGGCGTCAGCGACACAAGCGATCATCAGCTGTGATCCGCCAAAGGGCCAAGGCTGGCTGGTGACATAGCGGACCGCGCCGCAGCTAATCCCTGCCTCCTCCATGATCTCGCGCCGTACCGCTTCCTCGATGCTCTCGCCGGGTTCGAGGAAACCGGCGAGCGCAGAGTAGTTGCCCTTGGGCCATGCCGATTGGCGGCCAAGCAGCGCCTTGCCTTCATATTCGGCGATCATGATGACGACCGGATCGGTACGCGGGAAATGTTCGGCATCGCAGGCAGTGCATTGGCGACCCCAACCAGCACGAAAAACTTTGGTCGATCCGCCGCAGCGACCGCAATATTTATGATTGTTGTGCCAGTCGATCAGGCTGCGCGCGGTGCCGTAAATCGCAGCATCTTCTGCGGGCAGCATCGATAGCGCACGCCAGACGGCCGGCGATCGCGCCATTCCGCCAGCGCCTTCGACCAAGGGCACGAAATGCGGCTTGCCATTGGCAAGGCCGAGCAGGATCAGATCAACCGAAACATCGACCTCTGCCATCGATATCCATTTGAGCCCGCCTTCGCTGGCAACCACGGGATCAAGCCCGTCGAGCCCGAGTACGCGTGCGCGCCAATCGTTGAGCGCGGCATTGAACGCCTCTACATCGTTGCGCAGCCTGTCTGCGCGGTCGAGCGGGGAGCCTGTGAAGCCGGGGTTCATACCTGCGTCAACCCTGCAGGTCGGCAACAACCCATTTGCCGAAATCATCGTGGAAGCCATAAGCGTTGGACGGCATATATTGCACCATCCCCGTCGCCCGCACCTTGCGACGCGGATCGACGAAGGCGATCGTGCCTGCTGCGCCGCCCCAGCCGAATACGCCCTCATAAGCACCCTTGCCGACGCGCCCGCCCGCGCCAAAGCCCGAACCGTCGGCATAGGTGCCCGCTGTGTTGACACCTGCCGGCAGCAGATCCGACATGCCGAGTGCCACTGTTTCGGGAGCCATGACACGAACGCCATCCAACTCGCCGCCGCCCAGCAGCATCGCGAGGAAGCGATCATAGTCGCGTGTCGAACATACAAGGCCAGCACCGCCAAAGGCAAAAGCGGGCTTGTCGAGATAGATGCTCGTCGCGGCGGGATCGATCGGGATAAGGGCCCCGCCGAAAACGGCATAGTTGGTGGTGAAGCGCTTCACCTCGGATTTGGGGACTTGGAAATAAGTGCTGGTCATCTTCAGCGGGTCGAACAGTCGCGCCTTGAGGAATGCCTCAAACTCCATCCCGCTGACCACTTCAATCAGGCGGCCTAAAAGGTCGAGACTGATTGAATAGCTCCATTTGGTGCCTGGTTCTGCGATCAGCGGCAGTTTCGCGACGCGCTCGGCAAATGTCTTGAGATCGGGGGTTGGCGCACCGGGTTCAAAACCGGGGATCGGCATGCGGCTGATCTGCCCCGGGGTGATGCCATTATCCATATAGGCCTTGAGGAGCGGCCCCTTGGTAATAATCGAATAGCCAAGCCCTGCCGTATGCGTCAGCAGATGACGCAGGGTGATCTGGGTCTTAGCCGGAACCGAATCCATGCTGGTGTCGGGGCTGGTCAGCACGCGCATCTGTGCAAATTCAGGCAGGAAATCGGCAATCGGCTGGTCGAGCTTGATCTTGCCTTCGCCGACAAGGATCATCGCTGCCATACCGGTGACGGGCTTGGTCATCGAATAGACGCGGAAGAGCGTGTCGATATCGACCGGCGTGGAATCGCCAATCGCGAGCGTGCCTGCGGCCACCATGTCGGGTGCTGCCATGCCCCGCCCCACTGCTGCAACAACCCCGGCGGCCTTCTTGCTCGCTACATAAGATTCGACTTGCGATTTGAGCGTCGGATATTCCTGCGCGAGAAAGCTCCATGCAGGGGTCGGCAGCATCGTTGCCATTGCACCCAATCCGGCCATCGAAAGGAAACCGCGGCGGCTGGGATTCATCATTGCTGTCTGGATTTCCGACATGCTCACTCCTCTTCAATCTTGATACATTGCTCTGATGGCAAGTTTGGCTGCTTTGCTGAATAAGGTCGGCAAACCGGCGCTGTCCAATCTTTTCAACGGCCACCATTCACCATCGGGCAAGCAGCTTTCGTCGACCGGCGCTGCCGTAACGGCAATCCGCAGGCTCAGGCTGAAATGGGTGAAGACATGGGCGACCTCACCTTCGAGGTAGCGCCAATCTGCGGGAAAAGGGGGCTTCGAGTCGCCATCTTCACGCGCTTTCCAGCCATCATCAGGCAAGGCGCGCATCCCGCCGAGCATTCCGTGCGGCGGGCGGCGAACCAGCCAGATTTCCCTGTCATCCGTTCCCTCACGTTCAATCCACCAGGCCATTCCCAGGCGTTGCAGCTTGGCCTTCTTGGCAAGCTTTTGCGGCAATTGTTCCGCAATCCCGGCGGCACGCGCCGCGCAATGCGACTGCAACGGGCAGAGCAGGCATTGCGGGTCGCGGACGGAGCACAGGCTGGCACCGAGATCCATCATCGCCTGTGCAAAATCGCCCGGCCGGTCCGAAGGCGTTATCGCCTCCACAGCAGCACGAATTTCCGGCTTGGCGGCTGGTAACGGGGTCTGGATCGCGAACAAGCGGGCCACCACCCGCTCGACATTGGCGTCGACCACCGCAGCGCGTTCGCCAAAGGCAATCGCCCCGATGGCAGCAGCCGTATAGGGCCCGATGCCGGGCAATTTACCCAGTTCAACCGAAGTCTTGGGCAGTTGCCCGCCATGCTCCGCGACCACGGCACGGGCGCATTTCAAAAGGTTGCGCGCGCGACTGTAATATCCAAGCCCTGCCCAGGCCGCCATTACATCGGCGTCGTCGGCTGCTGCCAAGGCCGCGAAATCCGGCCAAAGCTTGGTGAATTTCTCAAAATAGCCAAAGACGGCAGCAACCGTGGTTTGCTGCAACATCACCTCCGACAGCCATACGCGATACGGGTCGGGAGGCGGCGTGCCCGGCGGTGAACGCCAGGGAAGCGCCCTTGCATGCCGGTCATAATGGGCGAGCAGCAGCTTTGCGATATCCCCAGAATATTGCGTGCGTGGTTGGACGGCGACCATGCAAAATGCGATAGCTGCACTATGGCGGAAGGCAAGACATCCGGACCATCAGGCCCCGGGAAAGGCAAACCCAAGACCGCGAAGGCCGTCTTCGAACGCCCTCGTGGCGGCGAAGCGCGGGCGGTATCCGATCTGGTGCCCGATATTGGCCGCGCCGCTTTTCGCAGGTTCGGCTTTGTGCAAAGCTCGGTCGTCAGCCGTTGGGATGAGATTGTCGGCCCTCGCTATGCCGATGTTACCGCCCCCGAAATGATCCGTTTTCCTGTGGGGCAAAAGGCAGGTGGCACGCTCGAGCTGGTGGTGGAAAGCGGCCATGCCGTGATGATCCAGCACGTGCTTCCCGAAATTGTCGAGCGGGTGAACCGCTTTTTCGGTTACGAGGCCGTGGCCAAGGTCAAACTGCGCCAGGGGATGGTGCAAAAGGTCCAGCCCAAAACCCGGCTTGCTGCTGCGCCGGTGCTGCGCGCGCCGTCTGCCGAACTGGGTGAATCGCTGCGTGAAATTGCCGATCCTGAATTGCAGGCCGTATTGCAAAATCTGGCGAAAAGCCTTGCCAAAGAGGGCGAGTGAATGCAGATGCAGCGGTCCATTTCAGAGGCAAATATGGCCAGCCGATTCACGAACCAAGTCCGTAACGCATTGCTTGTTTTAACCGCGGCTACCGCCATTGGTGCAGGCGCCGCTGCGCTGGCTGCTCCAGCCAAAACCAATTGGCTGCTGACCTTCAGCGTAACGCCGAAGGGAAGCCATGTGATTGGCAACCCCACAGCACCGACAAAGCTGGTCGAATATGCCAGCTACACCTGCGGGCATTGTGCGCATTTCGAAATCGACGAAGTGCCACAAGTGAAGAGCCAGTTTGTCGCCAATGGCAAAGTCAGCTTTGAAATCCGCAACCTGGTGCGCGACCCGATGGACCTGACCGCGGCGATGCTTGCCCGTTGTGGCGGCAAGGGGCGCTTTTTCGGCAACCACCGACACCTGATGGCAACGCAAGCCCAATGGGCGCAGGGTTCGAAACTCACCAAGGCGACGATCGACCATCTGGAAGCTGGAAAAACCCTGCAGTTCATGCTTGGCGCTTATACCGAACTCGGGCTCGACACGATCATGGCGCAGCGCGGTGTGACCGCTACCCAAGGCAAGGCTTGCTTGTCAAACCAGGCGGCCTTCAACGCGATTATCGCCATGACCGAGGAAGCCACCCAAACCCTCAAAATCAATTCGACGCCGACATTGATGGTCAATGGCAAGATCATCGATGGCCATGATTTCGCCACCCTGAAACCCCATCTCGCCCCCTGATATTATGAAGACGCAAAGGACACCGATCATGCGCAGCCTCAAAATCCTCACCGCCTCCATCGCAGCCTTCGCCCTCGCATCATGCGGTGGCGGCGATACTGCTGAAGCACCCAAGGGCGAGCCTGTCGCCGCCGTCGCACCGCCAGCGGGCAAGCAATGGATCGACGTCGTCAGCAAAACGGCCGAGGGCGGCTATCTGATTGGCAACCCCGATGCGAAGATCAAGCTGGTCGAATTCGCCTCGCTGACCTGCCATGTCTGCGCGCAATTCTCCAAGGATGCAGGCAGCGAACTGCATGAGAATTTCATCAACAACGGCAAGATCTCTTACGAATTCCGCAACTTTGTGCGTGACGAATTCGACCTGATGGCGGCGCGTATCGCGCGTTGCGGTGCCAATGAAGCCATGCTGCCCTTGACCGAACAGTTCATGGGCTTCCAGGAAACATTGTTCGCCAATGCGCAAAAGATCGGCACCGACAAGGCGCTGGAGGCGAAGATTACCTCGCTCAAAGGCGGCGACCGATTCTTCGCGCTTGCCGACGCCGTGGGCATTGTCGAATTCTTTGCCCAGCGCGGCGTTTCGCGCGACCAGAGCAAGGCTTGCCTTTCCGACACTGCGGAAATGCAAAAGCTGGCCGACCTGACGGCCGAATATGGCAAGAAGTACGAAATCCCCGGCACGCCTACTTTCTACCTGAACGGCGCCAAGTTGGACGTCACCGCCTGGGCGCAGGTCAAGGGCAAGCTGCAGGAAGCAGGCGCGCGCTAAACCTTCTGGGGGAGCGTAGCGGGGGGCGCCATGCGGATCAAACGGCTCAAACTGACAGGCTTTAAAAGCTTCGTCGAGCCGACCGAGCTGCATATCGAGGCCGGGCTGACCGGCGTTGTCGGCCCCAATGGCTGCGGCAAATCCAACTTGCTCGAGGCGCTGCGCTGGGTGATGGGCGAAAATTCACCCAAGTCGATGCGCGGCGGCGGGATGGAAGATGTAATCTTCGCCGGGACCGCGCAAAGGCCATCGCGCGATTTCGCTGAGGTCACGCTGCTTGCCGAACATGACGCGCACGAAAACATACCGGGCATCATCGCCAATGATGATGACCAGGAGCTGGAGGTTGTACGCAGGATCGAACGTGGCGCGGGCAGTGCCTATCGGGCCAATGGCCGCGATGTGCGCGCCAAGGATATTGCGCTGATCTTTGCCGATGCCGCCACCGGTGCGCACAGCCCGGCACTTGTCAGCCAGGGCCGTATCGGATCGATCATCTCTGCCAAGCCGCAGGAACGGCGCATGATGCTCGAAGAGGCGGCGGGGATTTCTGGCCTTCACGTCCGCCGCAAGGACGCCGAGCAGAAATTGCGCGCAGCCGAGACGAACCTCAATCGGCTGTCGACGATATTGGGCGATATGGATGCGCGCGCGCAAAGCCTGAAAAAACAGGCGCGGCAGGCGGAGCGGTATCGCAAGCTTTCGGGTGAAATCACGCAGGCCGAAGCCCGGCTGATCTTTGTTCGCTGGCAAGAAGCAAAGGCCGCCGCTGAAGCGGCCCGTGTGGAAGCCGATGCCGCAGGCAAGGCTGTCGAGGAAGCATCGGTGCGCCAACGCGCATTGGCAGAGCAACAGCAGGAAGCAGTCCGCAAGCTGGCCGAGGATCGGGCCGCTGCCATGGCAACGCGCGATGCGGCGAGCGATCTTTCCAACCGGCTGGTGCAGCTTAGCGGGGAGCGTGACCGCCTTGTCCAGCGGCAGGCCGACTTGGCGGCACAGGCTCGCCGGATTGAAGATGATGGCGCACGCGAAGGCAAGCTGACCCACGATGCTGCGGAGGCGCTTGCACGCTTGCAGGCCGAAGCAGCGACGCTGGCCGAAACGATCAAGGCCAGCGAGGAAGAGCGCCCCCGCCTGACCCGTGCGCTCGATGATGCCGAACGCGCAACCCGCGAAGGCGAAGTGAAGCTCGCCAAGGCAGTGGCCGAGCAAGCCCGCGCCGAGGCCGAAGTGCGCGTCGCCGAAGCTGCGCTGCACAATGCCCGTACCCGCGTTGAGCGCGCCGAGCGTGACAAGGCACGGCTTGAGGCAGAACTGGCAGCGTTGGGGGACGAAGCCGAACTTGCAGCTGCGCGCGATGCCGCGCGTGACGAAGCCGGACGCCTGCAATCCGAACTCGACCGACAAGCCGAAGCCATTGCGGCGGCCGAAGCCGCGCGTGCCGCATTGGTTACTGAGCGCGACGCTGCACAAAGCGCGCTTGCCAGTGCCAAGGCCGATCTTGCTGCCTTGGTCAGCGAGAAAAACGCTCTTGAACGCGCGACCTCCAAAAGCAGCGAAAACCGTGCGCTTGACCGGATCAAGGTCAAACCCGGCTATGAACGTGCGCTGGCAGCGGCGCTGGGCGATGATCTGAACGCAGCCATTGGCGGGATAACCGGGCGCCGCTGGCAGGGCTTCACCACAACACCGCCCCAGCTTTCGGGCGAGCGCCTTTCGGATGTGGTCGAAGCGCCGGGCGAGCTTGCTCTGCGTCTCGCAATGGTACGCGTGATGGAAACCGACGATGGCGCGATGCTCGACATCGGCGAGCGGCTTGTCACCCGCGATGGCAAGCTGCGCCGTTGGGATGGGTTCGTCGCCGAAGACGATGGCGCGGCGGCGGCTGAACAGCTTGAACGCGCAAACCGCCTGTCGGCATTGCTCGATGCGATACCCGCCGCGGAGGCAAAGGTAGCCGAACAGGCGACCGCGCTTGACGATCTGGGTCAACGCATCGCTTTCGCGCAGGATGAGGCCCGCCGCCTTGCCAGCGAGCAAGCCACCAACGAGAATGCGTTGCGCCAGGCGCTGCGCGAAGCCGACCGGGCAGAAGACGCACTCACCCGATTGCAACAAGCCGCGACCGCGCTGGCCGAGCGGAGTGCACTTGCCGATCAGGAGGCGGCGCAGGCGAAAGTCGAATTTGAAGCGGCAGAAAAAGCACGATCCGAGCTGCCCGATGGCGAGCAGCAGCGCGGACTGGTCGCAGCCCTTACCCAAGAGGGTGAATCGTTGCGGCAGCTTTTCGTCCGCGCACAAGCCGACCTGTCAGGCCTGGACCAGAAGATTGCCCAGCAACGGGAAAGGCGCGCGGTTGCACAGGCTGAAATTCGTGGCTGGCAGGAACGGGCAGGCGAGGCCGAGCGGCGCATTGCGGAAATGAACAAGCGCAGCGCCGAAATTGCTACCGAGCTTGAAGCGATAACCGGACGCCCAGAAATCATCGCGCACGAATTGACCACGCTCGAGGCAGACAAGGCAAATGTCGCCGAGAAATTGGCGACATTGCAGGCAGCCGAACAGGCAAGCGAGGCGGCACTCAAAGTACTGGAGAGCCAGCTTTCGGCTGCTGCTGAAGCAGTTTCCTCCGCACGCGAACAACGCGCTGGTGCCGAGGCGCGCGCCGAAAACCAGGATGCCCGTCGCCGCGAAATGGCCGGGATTTCAGGCGAACGCTTCGAATGCCCGCCCCCCCTGCTTCCTGAAAAACATGGGTTTGAAGAAAGCGAGTTGGGCGATGCCTCGGTCGAATCGAACCGCTTGGACAAACTGCAATTTGATCGTGAGCGCATCGGCCCGGTCAACCTGATCGCAGCGGATGAGCTGGTCGAGCTCGAAACCGAAATCGAAAAAGGGCAAAGCGAGAGCGAGGAGTTGACGCAAGCGATCAATCGGCTGCGCGGCTCGATCGGCAGCCTCAACCGCGAAGGCCGCACCCGCCTGCTTGCCGCTTTCGAAACCGTTGACCAGCATTTCCAGCGACTGTTCACGACGCTCTTCAACGGCGGGCAGGCGCACCTCGCGCTGATCGACAGCGACGACCCGCTGGAGGCTGGCCTTGAAATCTTTGCCCAGCCGCCGGGAAAGAAACTGCAGTCGCTGACGCTGCTGTCGGGCGGGGAGCAGGCATTGACGGCGGTAGCGCTGATTTTTGCATTGTTCCTCACCAACCCTGCGCCGATCTGCGTGCTCGACGAAGTCGATGCGCCTTTGGACGATGCCAATATCGAGCGTTTCTGCGACCTTCTCGACGCGATGACGCGCGAGACCGACACACGCTACCTGATTGTCACACACAACGCCGTGACCATGAGCCGCATGCACCGCCTGTTCGGCGTTACCATGGTCGAACAAGGCGTATCGCGCCTTGTCAGCGTCGATCTGGGCGGCGCGGAGCGGTTGCTGGCTGCGGAATAACCCCTACCCCATCGGGTAGAGGATTTCCTTGGTCACCTTGTGGATCGCCTTCATCACATCGTCGGGCAGGACCAGTTCGGTTGCGGCGAAGATCTCGGCGCACTGCTCGACTGTGGTGACCCCGACAATGGTGGACGCAACAAAATCATGCTGCTTTGACCATGCGGTTGCCAAGGTGACGGGCGACATGCCTGCTTCCTTGGCGATTTCCAAAATCCGCGCCGTCGATTCAAGCGCACGCGGGCCGGCGAAGCGGCGGGCCATGGTTGCCTGCCTTGAATCGAGCATATCCATGTAACGCGTGAAGCGCGCACCTTCGGGGCGGGCACCGTCCTGGTATTTGCCCGAAAGCACACCGCCGGCGAGCGGCGAATAGGGTATAAGGCTGACACCTTCTTCGCGGCAGACCTGCGCCAGTTCATCTTCAAACCGGCGGTTATTGATCGAGAAATTGTTCTGGATCGTCTGGTAGCGGGCGACGCCGAGGCGTTCCGAAGTCTGGATCGACTTCATCAGCCCCCAGCTTGTTTCGTTCGAGCAGCCGATAATCCGCACTTTCCCCGCGCGGATCAGCTCGTCGAGCACCTCCATCGTTTCTTCATAAGGCGTGCCGTGATCGGGCCAGTGGGTCTGGTAAAGGTCGATATAATCGGTCTGCAAACGGCGCAGGCTGTCCTCGACCGCAACGGTGATCTGCCGCCGGTCGAGCGCGGTCATTCCGCCGCGTTTGGGCGATTTGAACCAGACATGGCTGGGGCCTGATACCTTGGTCGCAATGATAATCGCGTCGCGGTTCTTGCCTTTCAGCCAACGGCCGACGATTTCCTCGGTACGGCCAACCCATTTGACATCTGGCGGTACCGGATAGCCCTCGGCGGTGTCGAAGAAGTTGATGCCGGCATCGAGGCTCATATCCATCACGCGGTGCGCGACGGCCTCATCCGCCTGCGATCCGAATGTCATCGTGCCCATGCAAATGTCGGATACGACAATCGCGCTTTTGCCCAGCCGTCTATAGCCCATGAAATTCTCTCCCCTTCAGCTTGTGGCGCCAACAACAAGGCAGGCGAGCGCAACCAGCAGCCCAGTTACCTTGTTCGACCGGAAATGGCCGAGCGCATTGCTTCCATCCTTTTTGAGCGAAGCGATTTGATATGCCAAGTGGAAAGCAGCGGGCAACAATGCGACCAGCGCCTGCCCCTGTGGCCGCACGCTCCAGATCGCCATTGCCCAACCGGCAAGCGCAAGCAGGTAGCAAATCGCAACGCCACTGCGTACCTGTTCCCCCATGCGCAAGGCAGTCGAGCGAATGCCGACGAGTGCGTCATCCTCGCGATCCTGCATCGCGTAGATCGTGTCGTAACCGACCACCCAGAATATCGTGCCGCCATAAAGCCAGAGCATCGCAGTATCCGCCCTGCCCGTGACCGCCACCCAACCGACCAGCGCGCCCCAGCTGAATACGAGCCCCAGCCAAAGCTGCGGCCACCAGGTAATCCGCTTCATGAAAGGATAGGCCGCGACCAGCGCCAGGCTGCACAAAGCTACGAAAATCGCCTCGATCCTCAATTGTAGCAGCACGACAAAGCCGATGCCGCACAGCAACAGCAACCAGGCCCAGGCAGATTTCAGGCTGACGGCACCGCTCGCCAGGGGGCGGCTTGCGGTTCGGGCAACCTTGGCGTCGAGATCGCGGTCGACAATGTCGTTATAGACGCAACCCGCCCCCCGCATCGCTATCGCGCCGAGCAGCATCCAGAGCACGAGGGGCCAGTGGCTGAATGCGCCACCAGCAAGCGCCAAACCGTACACACAAGGCCAAAAAAGCAGCCACCAGCCGATGGGGCGGTCGAAACGCGCGAGCAACGCGAAAGGCCGCATACGCGACGGCAAAAGACGGACAAGACCTTGAATTTCCGTGTCGGGTGGGGCGGCTGCAGACATCGAATCGGACATAACGCCTTGCCCGGCGCTTGTCGAAGGCTATGCTGGAACCATGGTTCAAACACCCGCCTGGCCCCCGCATTCGACCCCGCGCCTATTCGTGGAAGAGGCGCTTTCGCAAGGCGTCGAACTACGCATCGATGGCGGGCAAGCGCATTACCTGCTGCATGTCATGCGGCTGAAGGAAGGCGCACCAGTCAAGCTGTTCGACGACCGGACAGGCGAATATCTGGCGACTGTATCCGCCACCGGGAAACGCGATCTTGTCGTCACCGTCGAAGCGAAACTGCGCGAGCGCGAGATCGCCCCCGATTTGTGGCTTTGCCAGGCGCTGATAAAGAAAGACCGGCTCGATTGGATCGCCGAGAAAAGCTGCGAGTTGGGCATTGCCCGCTTTGTACCCGTGCTGACCCAGCGTTGCGTCGCGGACAAGTTGAAGGAAGATCGTTTGCGGTCGCAGATGATCGAGGCCGCAGAGCAATGCGAGCGCACCGCATTACCCGAAATCGGAGAGCTTTCGAAACTCGATGGGCTTTTGCGAGACTGGCCTTCAGGCCGGACTTTGCTGTTCTGCGATGAACGGGGCGGCATCCCGATTGCCCGAGCCTTGGCAACGATGCCGAGCAGCAAAGCCGCGATCCTGATTGGCCCCGAAGGCGGCTTTTCGGATGAGGAAAATGCCGCGATCCGTGCGGTTCCACAAGCGACACCCGTTTCACTTGGGCCCCGCATTTTGCGGGCTGATACCGCCGCAATCGCGGCCATATCGATCTGGATGGCAGTGCAAGGCGACTGGCGTTAATCTTTCGGCCGCCATTCACCAAAGTTTACATTCGCAAACGGCAAATTTCGGCCATTCTTTATAATTAATAAAGGAAATGAGGCCATAAGGCGTGCTGATGTGTGGGCGAATAGCAAATAGACCAGACTTTGCGTCTGCTTGTTCGGGCGTGGCTGCATTGGTGCGCCTTTGTCTTGCTGCCTTGCTGGCGAGCATGCTTCCGGCAGCGGCTTACGCGCAAAGCTTCCAATATACCAATAGCGTGGACGGGGCGTTTGATGAAAACACAGCGCCATGTGCCACGCCTTTGCAGCGCACCTTCAACGTCACGCAAAGCTTCACAGTTCAGGATGTCAACATTGGCATTTTGCTAACGCACACTTGGCGTGGCGACATCGAGATGCGGCTCAGGTCCCCAGCCGGAACCGTTGTCACCTTGTTCAATTCGACTGGCGGGAACCGAGACAATCTGAATGTCTTGCTCGACGATGCCATTGGGACTTCAGTCGATACGCACACCAACAATGACACCGCAACCGCGGCCACAGCGGTTCCGCCCTATCAGAGGAATTTTGCACCTAATACTGCGCTTTCGGCGTTCAACGGGCAAAACTCGGTTGGCACTTGGACGCTAAGCATTTGCGACAATGCCGGCTCGGATGCAGGTACATTTTATCAGGCCGACCTCTTCCTGACGGGCCCCTATGCAGACCTTTCGCTGACCAAGACGGTCAGCAATTCCGCACCTGCCGCCGGAACGAACATCACCTATACCTTGAGTGTCTTGAACGCCTCCAGCCCATCGATCAGTGCTGCGTCCGTGAGCGTGCTCGATATTCTTCCGGCAGGTGTTACCTTCGTCAGCGCGAGCGGCACCGGCACCTACAACAGTACAACGGGGGTTTGGACAGTCGGCTCTGTTCCTGCCGGATCGACGCGATCGATAACCATAACCGTCACCGTTAATGCAACCGCCGGCGCTACCATTACCAATAGTGCTGAGATTTCGGCGTCCTCTGAATCCGACGTCGATTCCACCCCCAACAATGCTTCGACCAGCGAAGACGATGATGATAGCGTCAGCTTTACGGTGTCCGGAGCAAGAGTAGCCGGAACGCCTCCGACGCTATCTTGCCCGAATGGCACGACGGTGCACGATTGGGATTCTGTAAGCTGGACCGCAGGAAGCACCACCAACAGTTATAGCGTTTCCAACCTCGGGACGGTTGGATTTAATATTACCAGAACTGGTGGGGCATGGCTTTCCAATGCAACCTATGGCGGACAAAGCCCGGCTCGTCAGAACGCCGTTACGGGCGGGTTTAGCCCAGCACAGTTTTCGATTTTCGAGCTGATCAACTTTACCAACCAATCGGAAACTGCAACGACCACGATCACTCTTCCAACGGCAGTTCCTGGCGCGCAGTTCCGCATTTTCGATATAGATTATTCGGCCGGGCAGTTTGCTGACCGGATCACTGTAACGGGCAGCTATAATGGGAATAGCGTCACGCCCGTGCTCACCAATGGCGTTTCCAATTATGTGATTGGCAATTCGGCCTTTGGTGATGCAACCTCGGCGGATACCAGTGCCAACGGAAATCTGGTCATCACTTTCACATCTCCGGTCGACACGATTTCCATCACTTATGGAAACCACTCGCTTGCTCCTGCCGATCCGGGGCAACAGGCAGTCGCAATCCACGACATTACATTTTGCCGACCCGTGGCCAACCTGACGGTGTCCAAGATTTCAAGCGTGTTGAGCGATGGCGTCAGCACAACCAATCCCAAGGCGATACCGGGGGCGACAGTTCGCTATTGCATCACCCTGTCGAATGCCGGCAGCGGCACCGCTACATCGGTCAGCGCCAGCGACACCTTGCCAGCCACGGTAACCTTCGTTCCGGGCAGCATGGCGTCAGGGACAAGCTGCGGCAGCGCCAGCACGGTCGAAGATGATAATGGTATAGGCGCCGATGAAACCGACCCGTTCGGAATGGTTTTCAACAGCGGTACTATCACCGGCACCGCTGCGACGATGGCACCCGGTTCGACCTTTGCGATGGTATTCAACGTCACCGTCAACTGACGGGGTTGCCAAGCTAAATTTGCTGGCCAAGCGGTCCGGCGCTGCTTAAACGCACGCCATGAGCACTAAAACAGTTTCGAATCGCAACGATCCTGTGATCGAGAATCGCGATCAGCTGATCGCCGCAATGGCGAAGGGCGAGAAGCCCAAAGATCGGTGGCGCATCGGCACCGAGCATGAAAAGTTCGTCTATTGCCAGAAAGACCATCATGCCCCGTCTTATGACGAGCCCGGCGGCATCCGCGACCTGTTGATGGCGCTGACCGAATTTGGTTGGTCCCCGATCTACGAAGGCGACAATGTCATCGCGATGAGCGGGCCCGACGGCACCGTCAGCCTTGAGCCCGCTGGCCAGCTCGAACTGTCGGGCGCGCCGCTGGAAAACCTGCACCAAACTTGCGCCGAAACCGGTCGCCATTTGCAACAGGTGAAAGCGATAGGGGACAAGACTGGCAAGGCCTTCCTCGGGCTTGGCTTATGGCCCGACAAAACCCGTGCCGAGCTGCCGATCATGCCCAAGGGGCGCTATGACATCATGCTGCGCCACATGCCGCGCGTCGGCTCAATGGGCCTCGATATGATGCTGCGCACCTGCACCATCCAGGTCAATCTCGACTATTCGAGCGAAGCCGACATGGCGCACAAATTCCGCACCAGCCTGGCGCTGCAGCCCTTGGCGACAGCCTTGTTCGCCAACTCGCCTTTCCTCGAGGGCAAGCCCAATGGCTTCCTTTCCTATCGTAGCCATATCTGGTCGGATACCGATCCGGCGCGCACCGGCATGCTGCCTTTCGTGTTCGAAGACGGCTTTGGTTATGAACGCTACGCCGATTACATGCTCGATGTGCCGATGTACTTCGTTTACCGCGACGGGAAATATATCGACGCTGCCGGGCACAGCTTCCGCGATTTCCTGAAGGGCGAATTATCGGTGCTTCCCGGCGAAAAGCCGACGGCATCCGACTGGGAAGACCATATGTCGACTGCCTTCCCCGAAGTGCGGCTCAAAAGCTTCCTCGAAATGCGTGGTGCCGATGGCGGACCGTGGAGCCGCATTTGCGCCCTCCCAGCATTCTGGGTCGGCCTGCTTTACGATCAAGGCGCACTCGATGCAGCGTGGGACGAGGTCAAGCATTGGACGATGGAGGAACGCGAAGCGCTGCGTGCTGCGGTTCCGAAAATGGGTCTCGACGCCCCAATTGGTGGCGGCGGCAAGCTGCGTGACATTGCCGGCCGCATCGTCGAGATTGCCTCTGCCGGCCTGACCGCCCGCAACCGCCTCAACAGCGGCGGTGACAATGAAAGCGGCTTCATCGATCCGCTGCGCGAAGTCGTCGCCAGCGGCAAGACACCCGCCGAAATATTGCTCGACAAATATCACGGCGAATGGGGCGGCGACATCAGCCGCGTCTATGCCGAAATGAGCTTCTAGACGGGCTTTTTCCCACTGTAACATCGATGCAACACAGCGATCGGAATCGCCTTCAAAACTGGCGTAATTCCTTGACGTTGAGGCGCTTTACCCTATTTGCAGCGCCAGTTGGAGCAGCAGATTGAACGACCGCTCTACTTAACCACTGCATTTTCAGGGAGCAGTACCGCCATGCGCACCTTTGCACCGTCTATTCTGGCAATTGCCATCGCCACCACCAGCTTCGCTACCCCCGCATTCGCCCAGAGCGAAGCGGCAGCCGACGAAGGCTTGGGTGAAATCGTCGTTACCGCACAGCGCCGTGAGGAAAACCTGCAAGACGTCCCGCTTTCGGTCGACGTCGTTTCGGGTGACAAGCTTGCCGCCATCAACTCCGGCGGTGCAGATATCCGTGCGCTTGCGGGCCGCGTACCCAGCCTCAACATCGAAAGCTCGTTCGGCCGCACATTTCCACGTTTCTATATTCGCGGTCTCGGCAACACCGACTTTGACCTGAACGCGTCGCAGCCGGTCAGCTTGGTCTATGATGATGTCGTTCTCGAAAACCCGATCCTCAAGGGTTTCCCTGTATTTGACGTTGCACGTGTTGAAGTGCTGCGCGGACCGCAAGGCACGCTGTTTGGCCGCAACACTCCGGCCGGTATCGTCAAGTTCGACAGCGTCCGTCCCGATTCCGACCAGAATTACTTCAAAGGCAGCTTTGGCCGTTTTAACTCGGTGGGCCTCGAAACCGGCATTGGCGGCAATCTGAGCGACAGCGTTTCGGCGCGCGTTTCGGGCCTGTACCAACGCCGTAGCGATTGGGTCGACAATATCGCCGATCCGGGCAGCAACGACCTCGAAGGCTATAGCGACGTTGCGCTGCGCGGCCAGTTGCAGTTCGCACCGGGTGAAAACGTGAAGCTGCGCGTAACCGGCCAATATCGCGACTTCAAGGGAACGGCCCGCGTCTTCCGTGCCAACATGTTTGTCCCCGGCAGCAACGACCTGCGCGGCCTTTCGAGCGCCACCAGCGAATTCGAACGTGACAAGGTGTGGACTGATGGCCTCAATTTCCAGCGCCTGAAGCTCGCCAATCTTGCCGGAACGCTCGAATGGGATCTGGGCGCAGCTACGCTGACCTCGGTCACCGCTTGGTGGTCGGGCAAATATCGCAGCCGCGGTGATATCGATGGCGGCTTCGGCGCGTCCTTCCTGCCGGTTTCGGGCCCGGGCTTCATTCCCTTCTCTGCAAACTCGCGCGACGACGTGCCTGATCTTGATCAGTACACGCAGGAAATCCGCTTGTCCTCAAACAACGATGAAGGCCTGAAATGGCAGGCTGGCGTCTTCTACTTCAACGAAGACCTGGCGATTGCATCGTACAATTATGACACCCCAACCGGTACTTCGCCGAGCGTCACCGCTACCCAACAGCAAAGCTCAAAAGCGTGGGGCGTTTTCGGTAGCCTGACCTATCCGGTGACCGAGCAACTCTCGCTGACAGCCGGTGCGCGTTACAATAACGACAAGCGCCGCCTCGATGTCGAACGCAGCGGCTTCTTCGGTGCCATCGGCACCGGCTTTGCCCGCGTCAAGGACGACAACCTGACCTGGGACCTGAGCGCAACCTACGAAGCCAGCGACGACATCAACCTTTATGCCCGCGTGGCAAAGGGTTATCGCGCACCTTCGATCCAGGGCCGTGCGCTGTTCGTCTTCACCACGGTGCAGGATGCAATCAGCACCGCGGATTCGGAAACGATCCTGTCGTTTGAAGGCGGCGTGAAGGCCAATCTTGGCAACCGCGCACGCTTCAATCTGTCGGTCTACAAATATGATCTCAACGATGCCCAGCTGACCGCAGTTGGTGGGGCCAGCAACGCTGCCAAGCTGATCAATGCCGATAATGTCGACGGCTATGGTTTCGAAGCCGAGTTCGAAGCGCGTCCGGTTGATAACCTCGTGCTGACGGCAGGCCTCAGCTACAACCGTGCAAAGATTGACGATCCCAATGCCTTTATTACTGGCTGCGGCGGCGGTTGCACCGTGACCGATCCGGTCCGTGCCGGTTCGCCGGGCATCTATTCGATCGATGGCAACCAGCTGCCGCAAGCGCCCAAATGGTCGGCCAACTGGACCGCAGGTTATGGCATCCCTGTCGGCAGCGGCAGCGGCGAAGTCTATTTCTTCACCGACTGGGCTTATCGTTCGAAGGTGAATTTCTTCCTCTACACCTCGGAAGAGTTCAATGACGATCATATGCTCGAAGGCGGCCTGCGCGCCGGCTATCGCAGCGATCGTGTCGACATCGCGGCGTTTGTCCGCAACATCACCAACGATGTTTCAGCCGTTGGCGGCATCGACTTCAACAACCTGACCGGTTTCGTCAACGAACCGCGGATCTGGGGCCTCGAGTTCGGTCTCAAATTCTGATTGGTCCGAAAAACCATAAAGGGGGCAGGCATGCGAGAGCGTGCTTGCCCCTTTCATTTGTAGGCGCTAAGGGCGCCTTTCTTCGCAGATGCGAATCTGCAGGGGTGTAGCTCAGCTGGTAGAGCATCGGTCTCCAAAACCGAGGGCCACGGGTTCGAATCCTGTCACCCCTGCCATTTCCTTCGGGATGGCATTTTCTCCTTGAACATTGCGCGATTGCTACTCACACAGGTGTAAACAACGCTGTGTGAGGAGAATGGCGTGCAGCAAGGCATCGGCACAACTGCCGAAGGTGGCGACGCGAATATTTCGCGCCGGACCGCGATTTACTATTCGGCCAGCGTTGGCCCGATTGCCATCATGGGCTTGCCGCTTTCGATCTACCTTCCACCTTATATCAGCGACGGCGGGGTGGTTGCCGTAGCGCTGGTCGGGCTGATGTTCTCGCTCAGCACCTTGTGGGATGGCCTCGTCGATCCCTTGATCGGCACGATGATCGATCGCAAATCGAAAGGGGATGCGCCGCACCGCCGATGGATGGCGCGGGCCGCTGTCCCGCTGGTGCTTCTGCTCGCATTGCTGGTCAGCATCGGTGACCGGCTCGAATTCTGGGCACTACTGCCGCTCTTGCTGCTCTATTATTCCTGCTACAGCCTTTTCGACGTCGCTCATCTGGCCTGGGGATCAGCGCTTTCAAATGGCCGTTCAGAGGTCAGTGCGCGCTTGTTCGGTGCGCGTGAATATACTGCAAAATTTGTCCTCGTCGTCGCCTTTGCTGCCCCCGCGCTCGCACAATATCTGATACCCGATATCAGCCTGCAGGGCCGGATCGTCGCCTATGTCAGCCTGGTCGCGATTGCGATGCCGCTCGCCTTGCTGGCAAACCGAAAGGTACCGGGCCGACCGGTAGCGATCGAGCCGGGCTTTGGTTGGCGCAAGGAACTCAAACTATCGCTGCAGTCGCCATCGCTACTTTTGATACTCCTGGTTCAGTTCCTCAACGCCTTTGCTTTTGGCGCGATGGCATCGACCTATATCTTCTTTGCAGAGGCCTATCTCCGGCTCGACCAATATGGCTCGCTCCTTTTGTTCCTGACCTTTGTTGGCGGAGCGATCACCACGCCGTTGTGGGTTTATGCCGCGCGCAAGCTGGGCAAACCCAAGGGAATGATGCTAATGTGCTCGACGCTTATATTTTTGCTGATCGGCGGACTGCAGCTGCCATTGGCAGGCCAGCTGCTGCCATCCGCCATCTACACCCTTATCTTGGGCGGTGCCTTCATGGGGTTGATTTTCATTTTCGGTATGATTGCCGATTATGCCCCGGTCGATGCGCAGATTTGCGGTCGCGACCGAACAGCCTTCATTTTCGCGAGCGGCAATTTAATGCAAAAGTTCGGCAACGCCTCCGCGCTTGCCATTTCCTATTGGCTACTGGGATATTTCGGTTTCGATCCAAGCAATGCAGAGGCGCATGGCAAAACGGTCCGCAACATCTGGGGCGGGTTGCCTGTTATCGGCTGGGGACTGGCCGGGATCATCGCCCTGTTCCTCGTCCGCCAGCCATGGGCACAGGTTCAACAGTTGCCGCTTCCCCGCAAGGCGATGGCAGGTTAGGCTGCACGGATGGAGAGCGAGAACTGGCAAGAGTCGATAGGCGATACCGCGCGATTTGCGGCGCTGCGTGCGCAATATGATCGTGACGGATATCTGATCTTTCCCTCGGTTCTAACGCCGGAGAAAGTGGCAGCATTGCGCGCGGAGCTTGCTCCGCACCTCGATCAGAACATATCGGGGCGCAACGATTTTGAAGGGCTGAAGACCAACCGCGTCTATGCGATGCTGGCCAAATCCCCTCTGTTCGCCGAGCTTGCCATCCACCCGCTGGTGCTCGCCTTTGCCGAGGCCGAACTGGGGCGCGAATGCCTGCTTTCTGCCTGCCTTGCGATCAACATCCACCCCGGTGAAACGGTGCAGCCCTGGCATTATGACGATAGCCATTACCGCCTTCCACGGCCGCGCGATTCGCTCGGTCTCTCCGCTTTTTGGACCATTGACGAGACCACCGAAGAAAATGGCGCAACCGAAATATTGCCCGGCAGCCACCTTTGGCCTGAACAGCAAATTGCCGGGGGCAATACATTTTCGACATTCAGCGATCGCAGCGAAAAGAGCCAGGATGATGATCCCGGCGCGCGGCCCGACGCCGTAAAGGCCGTTATGCCCGCTGGTTCGCTGATGATCGCCAAGGGGACGTTGTGGCACCGCGGCGGTGCCAACCGGTCTGCAAAGCCCCGACTTATCATCACCCCGCAATATTGCCCGGGCTGGATGCGCACGCTCGAAAATATGAGCCTTGCCGTGCCTGCCGAAATAGCCGCTACGCTGCCCGAACGTGCGCGCGAGTTGATTGGCTATTCGATCCACCCGCCTTTCATGGGCTATGTCGACGGGATGCACCCAAGGCGTTTGCTTGCCTCCCAATGACACTTGCGACTCTGGGGAATCGCCGTTAAAGGGCTAGTCTTTCCGAAATCGGATCCTATATCGCTCCCGGCCTGAAACCGAGAGCGATGGCGGCTATCCGGTGGGCGCGATTACAGGATTTGGACAATGGCAAAAACCAGCCCCGGTGAATTCATCCGTCAGGTGCGTGCCGAAATCGGCAAGGTCGTTTGGCCAACCCGGCAGGAAACCACGCAGACGGCAATCATGGTGCTGATCATGACGATCATCCTTGCCATTTTCTTCCTGGGCGTCGACGCCTTTTTCAACATGGTGGTGAAGGGGCTGCTCAGCCTCGCGCAATAAGCGCATCGAACCTCAACAGGCCGAAAGACTGATACACATGGCACGCTGGTACATCATCCACGCTTATTCGGGTTTTGAAAACAAGGTCCGCGACCAGATTCTCTCCGAGGCGGAGCGTAAGGGCCTCGCCGCGCTCGTCGAATCGGTCGAAGTACCGACCGAGCAGGTCACCGAAGTCCGCCGTGGCAAGAAGGTAAAGGCCGAACGCAAATTCTTCCCCGGCTATGTGCTGGCGAAGCTGAACATGAACGACGATGTCTACCACCTCGTCAAGAACACCCCCAAGGTGACTGGCTTCCTCGGCGCGAACAACAAGCCGCAGCCGATCAGCGAAGCCGAAGCTGCACGCATCCTCAACACCAAGGAAGAACTGGCAGCCGCGCCGAAGAAGCGCGTCGCAGTCGAT
This sequence comes from Sphingorhabdus buctiana, assembly GCF_042680825.1. Lineage (NCBI taxonomy): Bacteria > Pseudomonadati > Pseudomonadota > Alphaproteobacteria > Sphingomonadales > Sphingorhabdaceae > Sphingorhabdus > Sphingorhabdus buctiana. Next base: position 166,621 of record NZ_JBHUEL010000007.1, on the reverse strand, counting down.
TACGAAATCGGCGATCAGGTGAAGGTGATGAGCGGCCCGTTCGCGAGCTTCAACGGTGTCGTCGAAGAACTCGATTTCGACAAGAACCGCGTCAAGGTTTCGGTATCGATCTTTGGCCGCGCAACGCCGGTCGAACTCGATTTCGAGGAAGTCGAATTGATGAAGTAATGGCCGCGAGCGGCCAGCTTCAATTTCAGATCAATTCGGGGGCTTTGGCATGACTGCAGGAAAACACAACCCTGAGATCATGGCCCGCATCGAACGCGCCCGTGCCCTGTTTGACTCCGTACCTGCAGACGAAATGGTGGATAGCGTAAGCCGCCTCTTTGAACTGCAGCCTGACGAAGCGACGGACGAATTCATTTATCCCGCCCAGCCGCACACCAATCGGGCGCGGATATTCGGAGGGCAGGTTGTCGCCCAATCACTGATAGCGGCCGCGCGAACTGTCGAACCCGAAAAGCAGATTCACTCATTACACGCCTATTTCCTTCGCGGCGGGCAGGAAACCGCCCCATTGCATTTCCGCGTCCACCGCGACTTTGACGGGCGCAGCTTTTCCAACCGCCGCGTGGTCGTACGCCAGGAAGGCAAGGTCATTTTCAACCTGACGGCATCGTTCCAGGTGCCTGACCCGGGCCTTGCCCACCAGGTTCCAATGCCCGACCTGCTGCCGCCCGAACAATGCCTGGATTTCACCGACTTCATCGCGCTGAGCCCAAATATGGACGATCGGTTGCTGCAACAGCTTTCGAAACCGCGCCCGTTCGAAATGCGCAGCTTTCGCCCGGCACCCAAGGAAAAGGCGACCCAACACTATCAATGGTTCCGCCTGCGCGGCTCGATCGGCGATGATCCGCTGTTAAACCGCGCTTTCCTGTCCTTCGCCTCCGATATGGGGCTGCTATCGTCGTCGATGCTCCCGCACGGTCTTAACTGGACGACACCCGGGTTGTTTTCGACCAGCCTCGACCATGCGATGTGGTTCCACAATGATGTGCGGGTAGAGGACTGGTTTGTCTATGTGATGGATAGCGGGTGGACCGGTAACAGCCGCGGCATCAACCATGGATATATCTACCGTCAGGACGGAACGTTGATCGCCTCGGTGGTGCAGGAAGGGTTGCTGCGTTACAAGGCGCCGGCTTGAGTCTTAGCGGAATCAGGAAAACCCCGGTTTTCTGCTTTATTTCCCCATGCAAATGCGCTAACGGCGCGCCTTCCGTGAATCTCCGGATTCGGGAAACCCGTGCGGGAGGAGGGAACCAAGGCATTTGGAACCCTCTGTTTGACCGCTTAATTTGATCCACCATCGTCCTTGTGGCTTTGGCGGAGACAGAATGAAAGGAGGCCAATCATGGCCAAGAAAATTGACGGCTATATCAGCCTGCAGGTGCCCGCTGGTGCCGCAACCCCCTCCCCGCCGATCGGCCCTGCGCTCGGTCAGCGTGGTGTGAACATCATGGAATTCTGCAAGGCGTTCAACGCCGCGACTGGCGACCTTGAAAAGGGCACGCCGATCCCGACCAAGATCACCGTATTCTCGGACAAGAGCTTCACGTTCGCGACCAAGTCGCCGCCGGCAACCTTCCTCATCAAGAAGGTGCTTGGCCTGAAGTCGGGTTCGAAAGAACCGGGCAAGGTGACCGCAGGCAAGATCACGCGCAAGCAGCTTGAAGAAGTTGCAACGCTGAAGATGAAGGATCTGAACGCGAACGACATGGACGCTGCGGTCAAGATCATTGCAGGTTCGGCTACGGCCATGGGCCTCGAAGTGGTGGAGGGCTAAGCACATGGCTAAACTGACCAAGAAGGCAAAGACCCTCGCAGCGCTCGACGCTGAAAAGCTCTATGGCGTTGATGAAGCGCTGAAGACCATCAAGGAACTGGCCACCGCCAAGTTTGACGAAACCATCGAAGTCGCGCTGAACCTTGGCGTTGACCCGCGTCACGCTGACCAGATGGTCCGTGGCATGGTTTCGCTGCCTGCCGGTACGGGCAAGGACATGAAGGTCGCCGTGTTCGCACGTGGCGACAAGGCCGAAGCTGCAACCGCGGCTGGCGCCGACAAGGTTGGCGCTGAAGACCTGATGGAAGACATGCAGGCCGGCAACCTCGACTATGACCGCGTGATCGCGACGCCCGACATGATGGGCATCGTCGGCCGCCTCGGCAAGGTGCTGGGCCCCAAGGGCCTGATGCCGAACCCGAAGCTGGGCACCGTGACCATGGACGTCGCCGAAGCCGTCAAGGCTGCCAAGGCTGGCCAGGTTGAGTTCCGCGTTGAAAAGCAGGGCATCATCCACAGCGGCATCGGCAAGAAGAGCTTCTCCGACGCTGACCTGCGCAAGAATTTCGACGCGCTGGTCGATGCCATCATCAAGGCAAAGCCGTCGGGCTCGAAGGGCAAATATGTCCGCAAGATCGCGATCAGCTCGACCATGGGCCCCGGCCTGAAGGTTGACGTAGCAGACGTCGCTGGCGCCTAAGCCAGACTAAAACCGAATTACGAAAGGGTCGGGGGCAACCCTGGCCCTTTTGCTTTGCCCAAAAGGCAGGTGATGAACGCCAGCCCCGCGCCAATGCACAGCTGCCAGGGGAAGGCGAGGCCCTTCATAGCAGCAGGCAGGCCAAGACTGTCGACGACATAATGCTGTTGCAGCAGGATCGCGAAAAAACCCACCGCTAGCGCAGCAATCACCGAAGCGGTCGAGCCGCGCCGCGTGAACAGCACCGTCGCATAGACGCCGAGCAATCCTGAATAGGCAAAGGTCATCACGCCGAGCACAAATTCGAGCAGGGGCATGTCGGTGTAACGCTGCCAGTAGAAGCAAAGGATCGACATTGCGAACAAGGCGAGCGCGAGCAGGATCATCGCCCAGCGCCCGGCATTGACATAATGATGTTCACCCACCGCAGCGCCACGACGTTCCTTCCAAGGCCGGTAAAAATCACTCACCAGCACGGCGGACATCGAGATCAGCCCCGAATTGATCGCCGCCGCGGCGATTACGCCTACAGTGATCAGGCCGCGCACCCCCGGCGGGATTTCGGAAAGGATGAACGACATGAAGATGGTGATTTTCTCCCCCGAAAAGCCCTGCATCACGCTCGCGCTCACCCCCATCAGGTCGGGCCGTTCGTAAAAGATGTGCAGCAGCGAGCCGATAGCCATGAACAAAGCAACCACCGGTATCGTCATCCACATTGAAAGATAGAGCGCGTGCTTTCCTGCCTTCGCATCCTCACATGCAAGGAACCGCTGGCTGGTGTCCTGATCGAGCCCGGCATTGCCGATGTTGAGCAGCACCAGTCCGGTCAGGATCGCCCAGATGGTGAAGGGCTTTGACCAATCGAGCGACCAGTCGAACAAGCGCAATTTGTCGACGTCCCCCGGCGCATGGCGCAGCCCTTCCCAGATTTCGGATGCGGGTGCGGGGATTCGGTTCCACAGCAGGAAAAACACAATAAGCGCGCCGCCGACATAGAGCACCACCTGCACCAGATCGCTCCAGATCACCGCATTGAGCCCGCCGAACAACGTGAAGACAATGCCGAACACCACCAGCACTGCAGAGGCGATCAATATGTGCTGCGGCTCTACATCCAGGAAGATGATCATCGAAACCGCGATCGCCGCGAGATAGAGCCGCGCCCCGCTCGCCAGCACGCGCCCGACCAGATACATCCCCGCCGCCGCGCGCCGCGCCGTCCGGTCGAACCGCTGCTCGAGCAGCTCATAAACCGTGGTCACGCCAAGCGCATAATAGCGCGGGATCAGCAGCCGCGCGACAAAGGCTGCTGCGATGATCGCGGCGAAATTGCTGGTGAGGTAGCTCCAGTCGCCACGATAGCTGTTATCCGGCGCACCCAGAAAGGTCGCGGCGGATTGCATCGTCGACAGCGCGGAAATCGCGACCAGCCAGGCGGGCGCATGATGCCCAGCAAGGAAATAGTCATCGGCCTTGTCCGGATTGCGCCGCGACGACCACCAGGCCGCGAGCGCCAGCAGCGCAACATAAAGCCCGAGCACCGCCCAGTCATAACCCGTATATGCAAGCGGCATCCGGCCCCCTCTCCCTTGGGAGGGAGTGAAAGCCTATCGCCGCTGCAAAAGCAAGCTTAGGCCGAAAGCGCCTTGTACAGGCTGAACAGGCTGGTCGCGGTCAGCACGATTCCGACCATCAGCAGCAAGGTCTTGGGCGGAACTCGCTTGGCAATATAGCCGCCGAGCGGCGCAGCCAGAAGCCCACCGATCAGCAGGCCGCCGGTCACCTGTGTGAATGCCTCGACCCCGATCGTGAACAGGAACATCGCCGAGACCGTGAAGGTGAGGAAAAACTCAGCGGTGTTCACTGTGCCGACCGTCTTGCGCGGATCGGTGCCCTGGATGAGGAGGTTCGACGTCACCACGGGCCCCCAGCCGCCGCCGCCCGACGCATCGAGGAAACCGCCAACAAGGCCGAGCGGCACCGTCACCTTCGGGTCCTTCGCCTTGGGCAATTGCGGATAGCTGATCGCTTTGTAGAGTAGGTAAAAGCCAAGGCAGGTGAGGTAGAGCATCACCAGCGGGCGGGCGACATCGGCATGGATGTTCGACAGCACATAGGCACCCAGCGCGCCGCCAATCACCCCGGGAACGGCAATCCGTGCGAACAGTTTCCAGTCGACATTCTTGTGCAAGACATGGCTGATGCCCGAGGCACCGGTGGTGAACATTTCCACCAGATGCACACCGGCCGAAGCGCGCGCCGGCGGCACCCCCATGACGCTAACGAGCAGCGTCGAACAGATCACGCCAAAGGCCATGCCCAATGCACCGTCGACCAACTGCGCGGCGAAACCGATGGCAATGAAGGGCGCTATCGAGGACCAATCGAACGTGGTGGCGAATTCTATCATCTGGACCTCATCAAGGTAGCCGTAACGGCAACTGCATATCTGGAGTTGGCAGAATCCACCATAGCGATGCCCTTCCGAAATTGTTTTGCCCGAGCAAGCTTTGCTTTAGCGATGGCCATGCGTCAGAAGCTCACCTTCACCGTTCCGCCGAAAGTTCGCGGATCGCCGAGTTGTCCGGCAATCAGCCCGACATTGCTGGGGGCGACCTGGAGCAGGTCGAAATAGTCGACGTCGAAAACATTCCTGACCCATCCGTAGATCTCAAACTTGTCCGAACGGAATCCGACGCGATAGTTGGAAAGCGCATAGCCCTCGATATTGGTGTAGATTGACGGCGAGGGATTAGATGAAAAGCCAGAGCGGTAATTTCCATCGAACCCGACGTAGAGCTGGCCCTCAGTGGCAAGGAAGGTCAACGGCGTGTTGACTTCCGCGCCATAGGAAATCGCCCATTTCGACACACCGGGCAGTCGCTGGCCCGAAATGTCACAATTGGCCGGGCTGAACCCGCCCGCGGTTCCCGGCGGGCTAGCCGGATTGGCCGCCGTGGCGGTGGTTCCACCAGCGAGTTCGGGTGGGCAAGGCGCGTCGACAAAGCGGGCATATTTCGCATCAGTATATGCGGCATTGGCATAGGCGCTCAAACGGTCACTCGGCCTGATCTTGAAATCTGCTTCCAGACCCTGTGAGCGGACCTTACCCGCGTTCGCAAGAAAGCCGCGCAACACGCCCAACTGGCCGTTGGTCACCGTCGCCTGATAATTTTTGATATCAGTCCGGAACGCCGCGAGGTTGAACGTCGCCTTGCGGTCCCAAAGCTGGGTTTTGATACCCACCTCGAAATGGTTGACTGACTCGGGTTTGATGACGCCCGCTGCAAGAATCGGATTGCCAGCCGCATCGGTAGGAAGGCCGTTCTGGTTGATGCCCACCGTCTTGAAGCTTTTGGCGTAGGTTGCATAGGCAAGCACGTCTTCGGTAAGCTTGTAATTGGCATTGAAATCATAGCTGAAATTCCAGTCCGATACCGATGGCGCACTCAACTGCGGCTGGTATACGCCGCACTGCGCCGCCGTGATCGTTCCTACTGCTGGTGCAGGGTTGAAGCAGGATATCTCCATCCCTGCGCCGTCAGTCACCCGTCGTTGGTAAAAGCCTTCTTTCTTGTCGTAGTTCAGGCGGACACCGGGCTGGATCGTCAGCGCATCGGTCACTTTCAAGCTGAGCTGTCCGAACAATGCCGCGCTGGTGCTTTTCAGATACTGGGTATTCGATGCGGTCAGGCCGTTGAGGACGGCGGGATTGGTTGCAAGTGCGCCGGTCAGGTTCCAACGGCTGGCGTTGATGCCTTGCTGTTCGACCCCCTGTGTATCGATCCGTTGCTTGAAACCAAATGCACCCAGCACGAAATCGATTGTGTCGCCCGAATAGTTGTAGCGGAATTCCTGGCTATATTGATCCTGCTGCGATGGGTTCTGCGACTTTGCCACGATCGACAGGCCGGTGAAGTCGCGGTCATTTTCCGGTCTCCAATCCCAGAAACGCCAAGCGGTGATCGAGGTGAATGTGCCGGGCCCGGCATCCCATTTGACCTTCAGCGATGCGCCACCAATTTTGTTGCCTGCATTCAGGCTGGCATCGATGTCGGTCAACCGGTCGAACGGATTGCGGCTGACAACGCTATATCCTTGTGCCGCAGCCAGCGCTTCATATTGCCGCGCCAGCGCGCGCTGCGTGCGTCCGACACGGACGAACACGGTGCCGCAGCATTCAGGATTCTGCTTGCTGTAATCACCAGACAGCGTGACGCTGAGATCATCGTTCGGCTGGAACAAGAGCGTGCCGCGAAGGCCGAGATTGTCTTGCTCATTGATGTAACGATCGCTGCGTACGTTGAAGATTGTGCCACGGCGGCTGGTCGTGGCGACAGCAACTCGCGCGGCGATCTTATCCGACAAAGGCCCCGAAATCGCTGCCTTCGCCTGTCTGAAATTCAGGTTGCCGACGGTCAATTCGGCCCTGCCCTCAAAGTCGAATGTAGGCTGGTTCGTCGTGATGTTGATCGCGCCTGCGGTTGTGTTCTTGCCGTACAGAGTGCCTTGCGGGCCGCGCAGCACCTCGACCTGTTCGACGTCAAGGAAATCAAAAGTCGCGGCAGCAACGCGGGCATTGTAGACATCATCGACATAGATGCCGACGCCCTGTTCAAAGCCGTCGCTGGTAAGGCCGAAAGGCACACCAAGCCCACGGATATTGACCGATGTGTTGCGGGGATTTGAAGTGTACACTTGTAGTGTTGGAGCAAGCTGCTGAAGCTTGACCACGTTGAAATTCCCAGTCGATTCGATGCTATCACCGCGAATGACCGATATGGCGAGCGGCACTTCCTGCGCGGTTTCCTGGCGGCGGCGCGCGGTTACGATGATAACGTCGCCACGGCTGACTTCGTCGCCATCTTGTTGGGCCGCGCTGTCCTGAACGTCTTCGGCCAGTTCGGAGTTGGCGTTCGCGGCAGATGTTTCCGCATAGGCGGTTTGGGAAGATAGAAATGCCCAACTAAGGGCGATTACGGCAGTAGATGCCTTTGTCGATCGGTGCATGTTCCAGTCCTGTCACGGAATGAGTTTGGAAAAGGAAATGCATCCGGTCGTCCGGTCTGCAGTCTGGCCTTGGAAGGCCGGAAGAGTTCAGGTTTCGAGTTTCAGTTGGAGAAGCGTTGGCGCTCGGTGATGTCGACTTGGACGAGCTTGCCCTCGTGCACAGTCAACTGGATCGCACCGAATTTCAGCTTGCCCAGTGCATCAAGCACTGCCTGCAAGGCTGGCGATTTTGCGGCGTTGGCGCTTTCCCCCAAATGTTCATGGTCGGTATTGGCCATAGGCTGTTCCTCCTGGTCTGAGGAGCGCATGGCTATAGTCAACCGATTAAGTTGACAATTCAATATTTGCTTCACGTCGACCAAAAGAAAGTTTTGTCGGCTGAATCGAATATGGCGGTTCAGTCCGCCATCACGCCCATGTCGATGGGGTCCGCCAAGCTGATCCGGTCGAGCACCGCAGCGGTTTCATCACGCACCCGCAGCATCAGGGCGCGCATGCGGCACTCGCTTTCCTCAACGCAATTCTTGCATTTTTCATGCGCAAAGCGGCTGGCGCAGGGGACGAGCGCGAGCGAACCTCGGCTGAGCCGGATGATGTCGCCATAGCTGATATCGACCGGCGGCAGTGCCAGCTCATATCCGCCATCGCGCCCGCGCTGCGAAACGACAATGCCTGCCCGGCTCATTTCAGACAGGATGACGGTCAGGAACTTGGCGGGAATATTCTGCGCCTCGGCAATTTCGGTCAGCGGCACCAGACCCTGCTGGTACTTGTCCGCAAGGTGCATCAGCGCGCGGATTGTATAGCGGGTCTTTTGCGAAAGCATTCTCTACTTATGGAGTAGAGAGCGCCCTGCTGCAAGGTCGTTTGCTAATAGATGGCTTATCTGCTATTGCAGCTTTGCTATCGTCGAACGCGACGGAAATTTGAGGTGCAATTCGGGTCAAGTCCAAAGGACTGGTCTGGCACGCGCAACGTCTTTTCTCACACGACCCTGGCTTCCCCGCTTGGCGCTGTTGCCAAGCGGACAATAGTTTCGTGAAAGGAACGACCTTATGCCTATTGGCACCGTAAAATTCTTCAACACCGAAAAAGGCTATGGCTTTATCGCACCCGATGGCGGCGGCGATGACAGCTTTGTCCACATCACAGCCGTGATGGCAGCGGGCATGTCCTCGCTCGATAAGGACCAGCGCCTCAACTACGAAGTCGAAGCTGGCCGCGACGGCAAGAAAGCCGCCGTCAACCTTTCGGCAGCTGACTGAGCCCTTGGCCAAAGAAGAGCTTTTGACGCTCGAAGGGGTGATCGATGAAATCCTGCCCGATGGCCGCTTTGGCGTCGTGCTGGAAAACGAACACCGGATTATCGCTTACACGGCGGGGAAGATGCGGAAATTCCGCATCCGCTCCGTCGTGGGCGACCGGGTCCATGTCGAAATGACACCCTACGACCTCTCCAAAGGGCGTATTATCTTCCGCGAGCGCACACCCGGCGTGGGCCCCGGCCCTCGCAACGCGCGGCGCCGCTAAACCAGAAAAGGAGTCGCTGAAATGGCTACCGTGGAATTCTATCGCGAGCGTGCCGCGCAATCCGAACGCGAAGCCAATGTTGCGACACTCGCCAATGTCCGTGAGCGGCTTCTGGTCGCCCGCGACACCTGGACCGAAATGGCCGACAAAGCCGAGGGCGTGCTGAAAAGCCGCGCCGCAGCCGAAGCCGAAAAGCAGGCCCTGACCGCTGCCAGCTAAAGCCGGGCTTTGCCTGCTGCTATCTAAAAAATATTGCGAGCCCCGGCTGGCGTCGTTAATCGATGCGGACCGGGGCAAAGCGACCTCCCGGTCAAGCCATTGTGCTGCAATGGCTCAAGCGTTGCCATTTTGACCGCCTTTGGCGGACGAAAGGAGCATGCTTGTGAAGGATACCAACCCCGCTACGCTTGGAGAATTGACCCGCTTGTTTGGCAAGATCGGGCTGATCAGCTTTGGTGGGCCTGCCGGCCAGATAGCGTTGATGCACGAGGAAGTGGTCGACCGGAAAAAATGGGTCAGCGAAGAAGAATATCTGCAGGCGCTCAACCTGTGCCACCTGCTGCCTGGGCCAGAGGCACAGCAACTGGCCGCATGGATTGGCTGGCGGCTCCACGGTACGCTTGGCGGATTGATCGCTGGGCTGCTGTTCGTAATCCCGGGCGCGATCGTGATGCTCGGATTGTCAGCGCTCTATGTCGTCTCGATGCAGGTTGATTGGCTGCAAGGGCTGTTTTTTGGGATCAAGGCAGCGGTGCTCGCGATCGTGCTGCAGGCGCTGCTGCGCATCGGCGGTAAGGCGCTGACCACCCCGGCCAAGCGGGCGCTGGCCGTCATTGCCTTTATCGCGCTGTTCGCGCTGCACATTCCCTTCCCCATCCTTATTTTCAGCGCAGCGATTGTGGGCGCGGTCGTCGCATGGAAGGCACCTGACTGGTTCGCGCTCAAGCCGGTCGAAGCACGTGCGACTGCTTCAAGCGGCCATTGGCTGGCGCATGTCGCGAAAACGGTCGGCATTTGGGGAGTAGTATGGGCAGCGCCTATGGTCGCTATCCTCCTCACGCTCGGGCAGGAACATGTACTCTGGAAAGTTGGCAGTTTTTTCTCACAATTGGCGATCGTCACCTTTGGCGGCGCTTATGCGGTGCTAGCTTATATGGCGCAGGAAGCGGTCAACGGATTTGGCTGGTTGAGCGCAGGGGAAATGGCAGACGGGTTGGGGCTTGCCGAAACAACGCCGGGTCCATTGATCCTCGTGACGCAGTTTGTCGGCTTCCTCGCAGGTTTCCGGGCGCCCGCACCATTTGATCCCTGGGCGGCGGGGGTGCTTGCGGCCCTGCTCACCACCTGGGTCACCTTTGCGCCATGCTTCTTATGGATCTTTGCGCTGGCCCCGTTGATGGAGCGGATGCGCAGCATCGCCTGGCTGCAAGGAAGCCTTGCCGCCATCACCGCCGCCGTGGTCGGGGTAATCGCAAACCTGTCAATCTGGTTCGCGCTGCATGTGTTGTTCCGCACTGTCGGGGAACTGGATGTAGGTATCGGTTCGATATGGTGGCCGCACTGGTCTTCGCTGGATTTGAAAGCCTTGGCCATCGGGCTGGCCGCAGGTGGAATGCTGTTCGGCCTGAAATGGGGCATCATCCGAACACTGGCTATTTGCGCGCTGGCTGGACTCGCTCTGGGTGCGGTCGCGGCTTGACTCTTGGTCGATAGCTGCTAATGGCCGCCCCCGACCGGAGGGTTCGCCCTCTACGTCACCGTCCGAGACAGTTGGTGACCGGAATTTGCCGGTCTTAATTTCCAGCCTAGACGGGGATAGAGATTTCAGGTGCGTTTGCGCACCTTCGCTTATGCAATTCGCGCCTTGCGATTGCCGGCATGAAACTTCCCCACGGACTTAAGCTAGCGGATTACCCATCCGGGTGATTTCGCGATTTCGTGTTGGGTTTGTCCCTCGGGCAGGCCCAGTGATTGGAGTAATGCATGAACCGTTCTGAAAAGACCGAAGCGGTTGAAGCGCTGAACGCAACTTTCAAGGAAGCCGCGGTTGTCGTGGTCACCCGTAACCTGGGCCTGACCGTCGCACAATCGACCGACCTCCGCCTGAAGATGCGCGAAGCGGGAGCCGGCTACAAGGTCGCCAAGAACCGCCTTGCCAAGATCGCATTGAATGACACGCAGTATGAACCGCTCAGCGACCTGCTGACCGGCCCGACTGCGCTTGCCACATCGGGTGATCCGGTGGCTGCCGCCAAGGTTGCCGTCGAATTCGCCAAGACCAACGACAAGCTTGAAATTGTCGGCGGTGCGATGGGCTCGACCGTCCTCGATGTCGAAGGTGTCAAGGCGCTGGCTTCAATGCCGTCGCTCGACGAACTGCGCGCCAAGATTGTCGGCCTTGTACAGGCCCCGGCAACCAAGGTTGTTCAGGTCATCAGCGCACCGGCTGGACAGCTGGCACGGGTTTTTGGCGCGTACGCCGCCAAGGAAGCCGCATAATTTGTTCATATCACCGCGCGGCGAGCGATCGCGTGGGTAGAATTGCATAGAAATTGGAGTGTTATTGAAATGGCTGATATCGCAAAGCTGGTAGAAGAACTGAGCAAGCTGACCGTCCTCGAAGCAGCTGACCTCGCCAAGGCCCTCGAAGAAGCATGGGGCGTTTCCGCCGCTGCTGCTGTTGCTGTCGCAGCTCCTGCTGCTGGCGGTGCTCCGGCTGCTGCTGCTGAAGAGCAGACCGAATTCGACGTGATCCTGACCGGCGACGGCGGCAACAAGATTGCTGTCATCAAGGAAGTCCGCGCCATCACCAACCTCGGCCTGACCGAAGCCAAGGCTCTCGTTGAGTCGGCTCCGAAGGCGATCAAGGAAGGCGTTTCGAAGGCTGAAGCCGAAGAAATCAAGGCGAAGATCACCGCTGCTGGCGGCACCGTCGACCTCAAGTAATCGACTTTTCCCCGACGGGGGAAATGGAAAGGGCGGTCTGCGCAAGCGGGCCGCCCTTTTTCTTTTGCGCTTTCAGAGTGCTCGCGGCATTTACCCGTCATGACCGACAATGCCGATCTCGCCGCACTCATCCGCACTATCCCCGATTATCCCAAGCCGGGCATATTGTTCCGCGATGTTTCAACGCTGCTGCTCGATGGGGAGGGGTTTCGTAAAACCATCGACCGCATTGCCGCGATGGTGGCGACTGACACCCAATTGATCGCAGGTATCGAAGCGCGCGGGTTCATCGTAGCGGCCGGGCTGAGCTATGCGCTGGGGTTGGGCAAGCTTATGCTGCGCAAACCCGGCAAGTTACCCGGCGAAAAGATCGGTATCGATTACCAGCTCGAATATGGCACTGACCGGATCGAATTGCACAAGGGCCAGGTGACCGCGGGGCAGAAAGTGGTGCTGGTTGATGACTTGATAGCGACCGGCGGCACCGCGCTTGCGGGGATCGAACTGATCCGGCAGGCAGGCGGCATCGTAGAGCAAGCGTTGTTCATCGTCGATCTGCCTGAATTGGGCGGGGCCGAAAAATTGCGCGCCGCGGGCGTTGAACCGACCGCCTTGATCGGGTTTGACGGGCATTGAGCAAAATTAAATCTATTCTCCTCCTCGCCGCTCTCGCTGAAGAGGCCGATGCTTTTCTTGAGGGGCAAGGCCGCATCGTCGAGGGCGAGCCGCTGCCGGTGCGCATGGTCGAAACCGATGTTGCGCAAATCAAGATTGTCACCTGCGGCCTAGGCAAGGTGAATACGGCGCTGGCCGTCGGGCGATATGCCGATGCATCGACGTCCCTTGTCGTGATGACCGGAACGTGCGGACGGATTGGGGCAATCGAGGGCGATTGCTTCTGGATCGCGAGGGCTATCCAGCATGATTATGGCGCGCGGCAGGCAGAGGGTTTCGTGCATTATCGCGCGGGCGACTGGCCGATGGGCGAGGCGCGCGACCATGCCTTTTCCGCCATGCGCGACCCCGGGCTTGGCTTGCCCCACGCGACCATTGCCAGCGGCGATGTTTTCCTCGAATGCGCTGATACCGCGGAAGCGCTCGCACAGCGGCTCGACGTCCATCTTGTCGACATGGAGGTAGCCGCCGTCGCGCAGGCCGCCGAGGCGCTTGGCCTGCCATGGGCCGCTATCAAGGCGGTCACCGATTGCGCCGATGGCGAAAGCGCAGGCGATTTCAATGCGAACCTCAAGCGGGCCGCGCGCAAGGCAGCAGAAGCGATGGAGCGACTGATCGAGGAAATCGCCGCCAATTGAGCGGGGCTGCGCTTGACCGGCAACCCACTTTTCCGTATATCAACACGCATACGCCGTATCTTTCGGGACCGGGGCAAAAACGCGCATTGCCTCCAACGAATTGAAAGATAAGGTTTTCCGACGCGCTCAGGCTGCTGGTTGCTTCCCGAATCCGGGGGCGATGCCATGCGGCCTTTTCGTTGTCGGGTCCTTGCGCTCAAAAATGATATAGACGAGGCTGAGCAACCCACATGGCTAAAGCAGCGGTTTCCGCATCGCTGGGCGCATCTACCGCCCTCTCGCGCACCAAGCGCATTCGCAAGATTTTTGGCGACATCCACGAAGTGATCGACATGCCGAACCTCATCGAGGTTCAGCGCGAGAGCTATGAACAGTTCCTGCGTTCGGATCCTTCGATCGGTTATGTTTCGGGTCTAGAAAAGACGCTGCGCAGTGTATTCCCGATCCGTGATTTCGCCGGCACCTGCGAACTCGACTTCGTCAATTACGAACTCGAAGACCCCAAATATGACGTGGAGGAATGCCGCCAGCGCGGTATCACCTATTCGGCGCAGATGAAGGTCACGCTCCGCCTGATCGTCTTTGAAGTCGACCCTGAAACCGAAGCGCGTTCGGTTCTCGATATCAAGGAGCAGGACGTTTACATGGGCGAAATGCCGCTCATGACCGAGAACGGCACCTTCTTCATCAACGGCACCGAGCGCGTGATCGTCTCGCAGATGCACCGTTCGCCGGGCGTTTTGTTCGACCATGACCGTGGCAAGACCCACTCGTCGGGCAAATATCTCTTCGCCGCTCGCGTGATCCCCTATCGTGGTTCGTGGCTCGACTTTGAATTCGACGCGAAAGACATCGTCAACGTCCGCATCGACCGCAAGCGCAAGCTGCCGGTGACGACGCTGCTTTATTCGCTCGGCCTCAACAGCGAGGAAATCCTCAACCATTTCTACGACCGCGTAACCTTTGCCCGTGCAAAGGGTGGCTGGAAGATTCCGTTCAATGCCGAACAATGGCGCGCGTCCAAGCCGAGCTTTGACATCGTCGACGCCAAGTCGGGCGAGGTCATCTTCCCCGCTGGCCAGAAAATCACGCCGCGCGCCGCCAACAAGGCACTCAAGGACGGCCTGACCGACTTGCTGATCCCGACCGAAGAAATCTTTGGCCGTTATTCGGCATTCGACTTGGTCGACGACAAGACCGGCCGCATCTATGTTGAGGCTGGCGATGAAATCACCGCTGAAAATCTCGAGGCGCTCGACAAGGTGGGCATCGACAGCATCGAACTGCTCGACATCGACCATGTCATCACCGGCGCCTGGATGCGCAACACGCTGAAGGCCGACAAGGCCGAGAACCGCGACATGGGCCTCGATGCAATCTACCGCGTCATGCGCCCTGGCGAACCGCCGACCCGCGAAACCGCCGAAGCGCTGTTTGCCGGCCTGTTCTTCGATCCCGATCGTTACGACTTGTCGGCAGTCGGTCGCGTGAAGCTCAACATGCGTCTTGGCCTTGATGCCGAAGACACGCTGACCACACTGCGCACCGAAGATATCCTCGCGGTGGTCAAGGAACTGGTCAACCTGAAGGACGGCAAGGGCGAGATCGATGATATCGACAATCTCGGCAACCGCCGTGTCCGTTCGGTAGGCGAGCTTCTGGAAAACCAGTATCGCGTCGGCCTGCTCCGCATGGAACGTGCGGTCAAGGAACGCATGAGCTCGGTCGACGTTTCGACCGTGATGCCGAACGACCTGATCAACGCCAAGCCGGCTGTCGCAGCCGTCCGCGAATTCTTCGGTTCCTCGCAGCTGTCGCAGTTCATGGACCAGACCAACCCGTTGTCGGAAGTCACCCACAAGCGCCGCGTTTCGGCACTTGGACCGGGCGGCCTAACCCGTGAGCGTGCGGGCTTCGAAGTCCGCGACGTCCACCCGACACACTATGGCCGTATCTGCCCGATTGAAACGCCGGAAGGCCCGAACATCGGTCTGATCAACTCGCTCGCGTCGTTCAGCCGCGTGAACAAATATGGCTTCATCGAAACCCCGTACCGCAGGGTCGTCGACGGCAAGGTGACCGAAGAGGTCGTCTATCTGTCGGCAATGGAAGAAGCCAAGCACACCATCGCGCAGGCGAACGCCGAACTGAACGCCGATGGCAGCTTTGTCGAAGAACTGATCTCCGCACGTGAAGCGGGCGAGTTCCTGATGGCCCCGCGCGGCCAGATCACGCTGATGGACGTCAGCCCCAAGCAGCTGGTTTCGGTTGCAGCATCGCTCATTCCCTTCCTGGAAAATGACGACGCCAACCGCGCGCTGATGGGTTCGAACATGCAACGCCAGGCCGTGCCGCTGCTCCGCGCAGAGGCGCCGTTTGTTGGCACCGGCATGGAAGCCACAGTTGCGCGCGATTCGGGCGCTGCGATTGCGGCCCGCCGCACTGGCGTTGTCGACCAGGTTGACGCAACGCGTATCGTGATCCGCGTCACCGGCGAAGTCGAAGCCGGCCAGTCGGGCGTCGACATCTACACGCTGCAGAAATACCAGCGTTCGAACCAGTCGACCTGCATCAACCAGAAGCCGTTGGTGAAGGTAGGTGACGAAGTGCTGGCTGGCGATATCATCGCTGACGGCCCGTCGACCGAACTGGGTGAACTGGCCTTGGGCAAGAACGCGCTCGTCGCCTTCATGCCCTGGAACGGCTACAACTATGAAGACTCGATCCTGATCAGCGAACGCATCGTGAAGGACGACGTCTTCACCTCGATCCACATCGAGGAATTCGAAGTCATGGCTCGCGACACCAAGCTTGGGCCTGAGGACATCACCCGCGACATCCCGAATGTCGGCGAAGAAGCGCTTCGTAACCTCGACGAGGCAGGCATCGTCTATATCGGTGCCGAAGTGCATCCGGGCGATATCCTGGTCGGCAAGATCACCCCCAAGGGTGAATCGCCGATGACCCCTGAGGAAAAGCTGCTTCGCGCGATCTTCGGCGAAAAGGCCAGCGACGTACGCGACACCTCGCTCCGGCTGCCGCCGGGCGTTTCGGGTACCGTCGTCGAAGTGCGCGTTTTCAACCGCCACGGCATCGACAAGGACGAGCGTGCGATGGCCATCGAGCGCGAGGAAATCGAACGCCTTGCGAAGGACCGTGAAGACGAACGCTCGATCCTCAACCGCGCCACCTATAACCGCCTGAAGGATATGCTGCTCGGCCAGACTGCCGCCGCAAGCCCCAAGGGTATCAAGAAGGGTGAAAAGATTTCGGAGGAAAACCTTGCCGAAGTCGAACGTCACGAATGGTGGAAGATCGCGGTCACCGACGACAAGGTCCAGGCTGACCTTGAAGCGGTGAAGGCGCAGTATGACGAGACCGTCAAGGCGATCCAGGAGAAGTTCGAGGACCGCAAGGAGAAGCTCGAACGTGGCGACGAACTCGCCCCGGGCGTGCTCAAGATGGTCAAGGTCTTCGTTGCCATCAAGCGCAAGCTGCAGCCGGGCGACAAGATGGCCGGCCGCCATGGTAACAAGGGTATCATCAGCCGCATCCTGCCGCAGGAAGACATGCCCTTCCTCGCCGATGGTACGCCGGTCGATTTCGTGCTCAACCCGCTGGGCGTGCCTTCGCGCATGAACGTCGGTCAGATCTTCGAAACCCATCTGGGCTGGGCCGCACGCGGCCTTGGCAAGCAGATCCAGGCGGCATTGGAAGATTGGCGCGATGCCAACCCGAACCCCGAAGCCGGCGCAGCCCCCGAAGCGGTGCGCGAACGCCTGGTTGACATCTATGGCGACAATTACACCGCCGAGATCAAGGGTCGTTCGGATGCGGAAATCATCGAACTGGCCGAGCATCTGACTGCAGGCGTCCCGATGGGAACGCCGGTGTTCGACGGTGCGAAGGAACAGGACGTTGCCGACATGCTGGCACGCGCCGGTTTCGACGTATCGGGCCAGAGCGACCTTTACGATGGCCGCACCGGTGACAAGTTCGACCGCAAGGTGACCGTGGGCTATATGTACATGCTCAAGCTGCACCACCTCGTCGACGACAAGATCCATGCCCGCTCGATCGGCCCCTACAGCCTCGTCACCCAGCAGCCGCTGGGCGGTAAGGCCCAGTTCGGTGGCCAGCGCTTCGGGGAAATGGAGGTCTGGGCGCTTCAGGCCTATGGCGCAGCCTATACGCTGCAGGAAATGCTGACGGTGAAATCGGACGACGTTGTCGGCCGCACCAAGGTCTACGAAGCGATCGTCAAGGGCGACGACACCTTCGAAGCCGGCATTCCGGAGAGCTTCAACGTTCTCGTCAAGGAAATGCGCTCGCTCGGCCTCAACGTCGACTTGAAGTCGATCAACGATGAGGAAGACGACCTGCCGGAGGCGGCGGAATAAGGAAGCCGGGCGGCAGTGATGCCGCCCCTTTCCCGCCCCATGGATGAATTTTCGGGGTCTGAAAGCCCCATGAGGACAAAAAGATGAACGATCTTACCAAATTCAGCAATCCGCTCGCCAAGCCGGAAACCTTCGACCAGATCCAAATCGGGATCGCGTCGCCGGAAAAAATCCGCAGCTGGTCGTTCGGTGAAATCAAGAAGCCGGAAACGATCAACTACCGTACGTTCAAGCCCGAGCGTGACGGCCTGTTCTGCGCGCGCATTTTCGGCCCCGTGAAGGATTATGAATGCCTTTGCGGCAAGTATAAGCGCATGAAGTATAAGGGCGTCGTCTGCGAAAAGTGCGGCGTCGAAGTTACCGTCACCAAGGTTCGCCGCGAGCGTATGGGCCATATCGAACTGGCTGCGCCGGTTGCGCATATCTGGTTCCTGAAGTCACTGCCTTCGCGCATCGGCCTGCTGCTCGACATGCAGTTGAAGCAGCTTGAGCGCGTGCTGTACTTCGAAAACTATATCGTTACCGAGCCCGGCCTGACCGCGCTTGAGAAGTTCCAGCTCCTCACCGAGGACGAACTACTCGCGGCACAGGACGAATATGGTGAAGACGCCTTCACCGCCGGCATCGGTGCCGAGGCCGTCAAGCAGATGCTGATGGACCTCGACCTTGAACAGGAACGCGTCGACCTGATGGAAGAGCTTGCGACCACCAAGTCGGAGCTGAAACCCAAGAAGATCATCAAGCGCCTGAAGGTCGTCGAAAGCTTCATCGATTCGGGCAACCGCCCCGAATGGATGATCCTCGACGTCATCCCCGTGATCCCGCCCGAGCTTCGCCCGCTGGTTCCGCTCGATGGCGGCCGCTTCGCGACGTCAGATCTCAACGATCTCTATCGCCGCGTGATCAACCGTAACAACCGTTTGAAGCGCCTGATCGAACTTCGCGCGCCGGACATCATCGTGCGCAACGAGAAGCGCATGCTGCAGGAAGCGGTTGACGCATTGTTCGACAATGGCCGCCGCGGCCGCACCATCACTGGCGCCAACAAGCGTCCGCTGAAGTCGCTGTCCGACATGCTCAAGGGCAAGCAGGGCCGTTTCCGCCAGAACCTGCTCGGCAAGCGCGTCGACTATTCGGGCCGTTCGGTCATCGTGACCGGTCCGGAACTCAAGCTGCATCAGTGCGGCCTGCCGAAGAAGATGGCGCTCGAACTTTTCAAGCCGTTCATCTATTCGCGCCTCGACGCCAAGGGTCTTTCGATGACCCTGAAGCAGGCGAAGAAGTGGGTCGAAAAGGAACGCAAGGAAGTCTGGGATATCCTCGATGAGGTTATCCGTGAGCATCCGGTCCTCCTGAACCGAGCACCGACGCTGCACCGTCTTGGCATCCAGGCGTTCGAGCCTGTCCTGATCGAAGGCAAGGCGATCCAGCTTCACCCGCTGGTCTGCTCGGCCTTCAACGCCGACTTTGACGGTGACCAGATGGCCGTTCACGTGCCGCTGAGCCTCGAAGCCCAGCTTGAAGCCCGCGTGCTGATGATGTCGACCAACAACATCCTCAGCCCCGCAAACGGCAAGCCGATCATCGTTCCTTCGCAGGATATGGTGCTTGGTCTTTACTACCTGTCGATGGACCGCGAAGGCGAGCCGGGCGAAGGCATGATCCTGTCGGATATGGCCGAAGTCCACCAGGCGCTCGAAGTCGGTGCCGTTACCCTGCACTCGAAGATCACCAGCCGCGTCCCGCAGACCGGCGAAGATGGTGTCGAGCGCATGGTGCGTTACCAGACGACCCCGGGCCGCATGCTGATCGGCGAATGCCTGCCGAAATCGCACACCGTTCCGTTCGACGTGGTCAACCGCCTTCTCACCAAGAAGGAAATCGGCGACGTTATCGACCAAGTCTATCGTCACACCGGCCAGAAGGACACCGTCCTGTTTGCCGACGCGATCATGGCACTTGGTTTCCGTCACGCGTTCAAGGCTGGCATCAGCTTCGGCAAGGATGACATGATCATTCCTGACGAGAAGGATGCGCTGGTTGCTGAAACCAAGGCGATCGTGGCCGATTTCGAACAGCAATATCAGGACGGCCTGATCACCCAACAGGAAAAGTACAACAAGGTGATCGACGCTTGGAGCCGTTGCGGTGACCAAGTGGCCAACGCCATGATGGAAAAGCTGAAGGCGACGCCGAAGGACGAGAATGGTCGCGAAAAGCCGATCAACTCGATCTACATGATGTCGCACTCCGGTGCGCGTGGTTCGCCAGCGCAGATGAAGCAGCTGGGCGGTATGCGCGGCCTGATGGCCAAGCCGTCGGGTGAGATCATCGAAACGCCGATCATCTCGAACTTCAAGGAGGGCCTGACCGTCCTTGAATACTTCAACTCGACCCACGGTGCCCGTAAGGGTCTGGCCGATACCGCGCTCAAGACGGCAAACTCGGGTTATCTGACCCGCCGCCTTGTCGACGTATCGCAGGATTGCACCATCGTCGAAATTGACTGCGGCACCGAACGTGCGCTCGAAATGCGCGCCATCGTTCAGGGCGGCTCGACCATCGCCTCGCTTGGCGAGCGCGTTCTTGGCCGTACCACTGCAGAAGATATTGTCGGCCCCGATGGCAATGTCATCATCCCGACCGGCAGCCTGCTCGACGAAGCCGCGATCACCCAGATCGAGGAAATCGGCCTGCAAGCCCTCAAGATCCGCAGCCCGCTGGTTTGCGAATCAAAGGTTGGCGTGTGCGGCACCTGCTATGGCCGTGACCTTGCACGTGGTACCCCGGTCAATATCGGTGAAGCCGTTGGCGTCATCGCCGCACAGTCGATTGGTGAGCCGGGTACCCAGTTGACCATGCGTACCTTCCACATCGGTGGTGCAGCACAGCTCAACGAAACATCGAACCTCGATGCTTCGGTGGATGGCGTAATCACCTATCGCGATTTGCCGACCCTCGTCGACAAGCGCGGCCGCCGCATCGCGATGGCCCGCAACGGTGAAATGGTACTGTCCGACAAGGATGGTCGTGAACTCGAAGTTCACCGCCTCCCCTTCGGTGCAACGCTGGCCTTCGCTGATGGAGCCAAGGTTAAGGCGGGCGACCGCCTTGCCGAATGGGATCCGTTCACCATGCCGGTGATCACCGAAAAGCAGGGTATCGTGAAGTTCCAGGATCTGCTCGACGGCAAGACCCTGATCGAACAGACCGACGATGCTACCGGTATCGCACAGCGCGTTGTCATCGAATATCGCGGCGCGGCTCGTGGTAAGAAGGAAGACTTGCGTCCCCGCCTGACCCTGCTGGATGATGCCAGCGGCGAAGCGGCGCGCTATCTTCTCGCACCGGGTACGATGCTTTCGGTTGAAGACGGTCAAGTGGTTGAAGCCGGCGACGTTCTCGCCCGCGTCACTCGCGAATCCGCCAAGACCCGTGACATCACCGGCGGTCTGCCGCGCGTTGCCGAACTGTTCGAAGCGCGCAAGCCGAAGGACAATGCAATCATCGCCAAGCAGTCGGGCCGGATCGAATTCGTCCGCGACTATAAGGCGAAGCGCAAAATTGCGATTGTGCCGGAGGAAGGTGATCGGATCGAATATCTGATTCCGAAGTCGAAGGTGCTCGACGTGCAGGAAGGCGATTTCGTTCGCAAGGGCGACAACCTGATTGCCGGTTCGCCCGATCCGCATGACATCCTTGAAGTCCTCGGCGTTGAAGCGCTGGCCGAATATCTGGTTGCGGAAATCCAGGAAGTCTATCGATTGCAGGGTGTGAAGATCAACGACAAGCACATCGAGGTGATCGTTCGCCAGATGCTGCAAAAGGTTGAGATCACCAATGGTGGCGACACCACCTTGCTGCCGGGCGAACAGGTCGACCGCGAGGAAATGGATGCGATCAATGCGAAGCTGCAGCCGGGCCAGCAGCCTGCCGAAGGCAAGCCCGTCCTGCTCGGCATCACCAAGGCGTCGCTGCAGACCCGCAGCTTCATCTCGGCCGCGTCGTTCCAGGAAACCACCCGCGTTCTCACGCAGGCCGCTGTCGAGGGCAAGAAAGACGTCCTCACCGGCCTGAAGGAAAACGTGATCGTGGGTCGCCTGATCCCCGCTGGTACCGGTTCGGCCATGAACCGCATCCGCGTGGCAGCTTCCAGCCGCGACGCTGCGCTCCGCGCAAGCTATCGCAAGCTGCAGGAAAGCCTGATTGCGCCCGAAACCGCTGCTGAAGAGCATGCTGCCGAACTGGCGCAGGGCCCCGAAGCGGCACTGGGTGACGATCCAATCGGCATGATGGAACATACGCCTGAAACCGTTGAGGATTTCGAAGGCGATACCGAGGAATAAGCTTCCTCTAACCAGACAAGCAAAAGCCCGCCGGAAGCGATTCCGGCGGGCTTTTTGCTGGCTGCTTACCTAGAAAGTGTCAGATATCGCGCTCTTTCTCGGCTGCGATTTCCGATTCCAGGGCCTCGTAGCGCGCGCAGGCTTCCTGATCACCGTCGGCGCAATCTTCGCGCGCCTCGTCGCGCTTACGGGCGAGTTTGCCCAGCCGTTCCTCCTGCTTGCGCAGCGCCCTTCCGCGCTTCTCATCGGCTTCGGATTGGCTGGTAGTCATGACATCGGCGGTTTTGGAAACGACCTTCACCGGCGCGGTGACCACATCCTTCACAACCGACGCAACGCAGCCGGGTAGCAAGAGGGCAAGTGGAAGGATGAAAAGTGCACGCATGTGAATCTCCTGCTTTTGCGCCCATCTAACCCATTTCCAATGTCCTGTCGCTGAACAACAGACGTTACACCCAGATACATTTTTCTCATGATAGTTTCGGCTTGCCGCATTTTGTGCGGCGTTGGAGGAGGATATGCGATGAACAATATTCAACGGGGGATTGCCGAATTTATCGGCACATTCTGGCTCGTTCTTGGTGGCTGTGGCAGCGCGGTTATATCGGCAGCATTTCCGGAAGTCGGGATCGGCTTATTGGGTGTCTCACTGGCATTCGGCCTGACCGTCGTCACCATGGCCTTTGCCATTGGCCATATTTCGGGATGCCACCTCAACCCGGCGATTACGTTCGGACTTTGGGCTGGCGGACGTTTTGATGCCAGGGACATTCCCCTTTATGTCGCATCGCAGACATTGGGGGCGATCGCCGCTGCGTTCACCCTATATGTGATCGCAACCGGCAAGGCCGACTATTCGCTCGCTGCCCACGGCCTAGCTGCCAATGGAGTGGGAGAGGCCTCACCGGGCGGATATGCGATGGCCACAGGGTTCCTCGTCGAGGTGCTGCTTGCCTTCTTTTTCCTGTTCGTGATCATGGGCGCGACCGATGCCAAGGCGCCGGCCGGCTTCGCACCGCTGGCAATCGGCCTGACACTGGCTTTGATCCACCTGATATCGATCCCGGTCACCAACACCTCGGTCAATCCGGCAAGGAGCACGGGCCCCGCGCTGGTCGTCGGCGGGGTCGCGTTGCAGCAACTCTGGTTGTTCTGGGTCGCTCCGATCCTCGGCGGGCTGATTGGTGGTTTCGTCTATAAAGAATTGAACAAAACCACCGTCTGACTGGCTAGCTGACGAGGCGCTGCGCCATGGCGCGGACCTCGTCGGCCATATCTGGCCGCGAGAGTGCGACGGCCAGATTGGCCTCGATATAGCCCGCCTTTGACCCGCAGTCATAGCGCGCACCATCGAAGGTGACGGCGTGGAAGGGTTGGTTGCCGATCATCTGCGCCATGGCATCGGTCAACTGGATCTCGCCGCCTGCCCCTTTGCCCTGATGTTCAAGCACGCGCATAACTTCTGGCTGCAGGATGTAGCGTCCGGAGATGATGAGGTTTGAGGGGGCATCGGCAACCGCAGGCTTTTCAACCAGGCCCTTCACCTCGGTCAGCTTGCTTTGCGCAGCACCGGGATCGATCACGCCATAGCTCGAAACCTGTTCGTGCGGCACTTCGAGTACGCTCAGCAGGTTGCCACCGACGCGTTCATACTCAGCCACCATCTGCGCCATGCAGCCGGGCGAACCGTGCATGAATTCGTCGGGTAGGAAGATCGCAAAAGGTTCATCGCCGACAATGTCGCGCGCGCACCATATGGCATGGCCCAGCCCCATCGGCTCCTGCTGGCGGACATAGGCGCAGTTGCCTGGGCCAAGACGGGTCGGCTCGAGGATCGAGATATCCTTGCCGCGATCGGTCATCGT
Source organism: Sphingorhabdus buctiana (assembly GCF_042680825.1). NCBI lineage: Bacteria > Pseudomonadati > Pseudomonadota > Alphaproteobacteria > Sphingomonadales > Sphingorhabdaceae > Sphingorhabdus > Sphingorhabdus buctiana. The sequence continues at coordinate 142,719 of NZ_JBHUEL010000007.1, read as the reverse complement.
CCGCTCGAGCTCATAGGCGATATCGAAATGGTCCTCGATCGCGCTCTTGCCGCGACCGGTGACGAAGATCATCTGCTCGATCCCTGCCTCACGCGCCTCATCAACCGCATATTGAATCAGCGGCCTATCGACCACCGGTAGCATCTCTTTCGGGATCGCCTTGGTTGCAGGAAGGAAGCGGGTGCCAAGCCCGGCTACGGGAAAAACGGCCTTGCGGATCGGTTTGTGCGTCATGCCCAAACCATAGCGAAACATGGTTAATTGTCTATGACAGCGCCGTTTCAGCCAAGGCGTTCGGCGAAACCTTTTTTCAGTTTGGCAAGTTTGGGCGGAATGACGGCGAGGCAGTAGGGGTTACGCTGCCCTTCGCCATCCCAATAATTCTGATGGTAATCCTCTGCTGGATACCAGGTCGCCGGCCCCTCGATTGTCGTGACAATGGGTGCAGGCCAATCGGGCTGGGCGCGCGATATCGCTGCCTCTGCTTCGGAGCGCTGGGCGTCATCGAGCGGAAAGATCGCAGAGCGATATTGGGTTCCGATGTCATTGCCCTGGCGGTTCAACTGCGTCGGATCATGCGTCGCGAAAAAGATATCGAGCAGATCGGCATAGCCGATAACCGCCGGATCAAATCCGATGCGGATCGCCTCGGCATGGCCGGTGTTGCCGCTGCAAACTTGCTTGTAGCTGGGGTTCTCTACGCTGCCGCCGATATAGCCGCTTTCAACCGAATGGACGCCGCCTAACTGCTTGAACACCGCTTCGGTGCACCAGAAACATCCACCTGCAAAAATTGCCTCAGCCACTTGTCGCTTCCTTCGCAAAACGCGCGGCCTCTTTCTTTTCTTCGCGGCCGCGCACAACAAGCAGATACATGGCGGGCGTGACGATGCGCGACAAGAGGGTGGACGAAATAAGTCCGCCGATCAGCACGATTGCAAGCGGCCCGTAAAGATTGCCGCCAAACATCGCGAGCGGAAGCAAGCCACCGATCGCGGTCACCGATGTCAGCAACACCGGCAGAAAACGCACCTCGCCTGCTTGTTCAATGGCATCGCGCAAGCCGAGGCCGCGTTCTCGCAATTGCGAGGTGAAGTCGACCAGCAGGATCGAGTTTTTGATTTCGATACCGATCAGCGCAACAAAGCCGATAACGGCAAGGAAGGAGAGGTTGTTGCCCGTCACCAGCAAGCCGATAAGCCCGCCAAAGGTTCCAAGCGGGATGACCCCTGCGACGACCAAAGCCTCACGGAACTCGCCAAATTCAGCGACCAGAATGCCGAAAATGATGAACAGTGCGATCAATATGACCGGGCCAAAGCCCGAGAAGGTATCGTTGATTTTCTCCGCTTCGCCGCCAACACGGATGGAATAACCGATTGGCAGCTCGAGCTTGTCGAGCCTTTTCGTCGCTTCCTGCGTGATTTTCGAAGGAAGCGCGCCATCCTGCGTCTGCGCGGTGATTTCCACGGTGCGCTCCAAATTGCGCCGTGTGATCAGCGGAGCAACCGAGACCAGTTGCGGGTCGGTAATCTCCCCCAGCGCGACGGGCGCACCATTTCGGGTGGCGACATAGATCTGGTCGAGCGCCGACACGGGCTGTGTGTTGTTCAACGGGAGGCGCACAGTCACCGGATAACTGTCGCCTTCATTGTCACGGAATGTCCCCGCCCGTTCCCCTGACAGGGCCAGACGAATGATCCTGCGCGGCGAGCCTGCTGGTATATCAAGCAAAGCTGCCTTGCCCTCGTCAATTTGCATATCGAGATCGAGCCGGTCGGTTGCCACCGGGTTCACCACATCGCGCGTTCCGGGAACGTCGTGCAGCACCGCTTGCACCTTGCTGGCCAGTTCCTTGAGAACCTTCAGGTCCGGGCCGACTACCCGGAATTCGACCGGCGCATTGATGGGCGCACCGTTCTGGAAAAGCACCAATTTGACGCGCGCGCCGCTGATACGATCAAGCTTTTCGCGCAAACGCTCGACCATGCGCATGCTTTCTTCGCCGCGCCATTTGTCCATCACGGCAAGCACCTCACCGATGGTCGTGGTCTCTGCGGATTCAAAGCTATTATAGAAAACCGACGGATTTTTGCGGCCGACATTTTCGGCGCGCACTTCAATCGATGACTCCTTGGCCAGGATTTCCGAAACCTGACGAACGATCCGGCCCGTTTCATCCAGACTGGTACCCTGCTCCGCCTGCACAGTGACGCGAAAGTAAGATGAGTCCGCATTGGGGAACAGGCTGAAGCCGAGCACGGGGACGAGGCCGAACGCACCTATAGTGAGCGCCAAGGCGCCCCACACCGTTCGCCTTGGATTTTCGAGCGCCTTATGCAACACAGGCCGATAGAAACGGTCAATCTTCTCCATCAGCCATTGGAGCAGCTGATTGCCATGTTCGTCGCCATCGCGCTTGAGCAAGCGGCTGGCGAGGAAGGGAATGATGGTCAGCGAAATGACCAAAGATGCCGTCACAGTGAAGATGATCGTCCCGATGAAGCTCATCGTAAACTTGCCCGCGCCCTCGGGAAGGAAAAGCATGGGAACGAAAGCGAATACCAGCACGCCGGTGGAACCCAAAACCGCAAGGCTGATTTCCTTTGTGCCGTCGATGGCCGCCTGCATCCGTTCCTTGCCCATCCGCAAATGGCGAGAGACGTTCTCGATGACGACAATCGAGTCATCGACCAACAGCCCGAGCGAGAGGATGAAGCCTGCGACAACCAGTTGGCTGAGGTTGAAACCCATTGCGTAAACCGCGACGAGCCCCGATGCGAGCGACAGCGGTATCGAGACCATCACGATAACTGCTGCGCGCCAGCCCAGCGGCAATAGCGTGATCATGACCAATGCGAGCGCAATGGCAAAATCGCGTGCCAGCTCCGCCAGGCGCTTGGCGATATCGCGGCTCTGGTCGAACTGCAGGACGACCTGGATATCAGGCGGCAAAACCTTTTTCTGGTTCTCAAGCTCCTCCAGCAAGGCATTGCGCAGCTTGGTGGCGTCGGTTCCGGCTTTCTGGTTCGCGGTTATCCAGATCGCCCGCTTTCCGTTGTGGAAGACGCGCGAACGCGTTTCTTCCGCGCCCCAGAAGACATCGGCGACATCGCCTACACGCAAGATCGTCCCTTCGTTCGAGCGAAGCGGCAGGTTGCGGATAGTGTCGAGAGACTTGAATGCGCCGCCGGCCTCCACGTTGAAGCGCCGCGTTCCGCTGACCACCGCGCCGCTCGCGACATCTGCGCCACCCAGTTTCAGGGCGTCGGCAATGCTGCTGGCCGGCAAGCGTAATTCAGCCAATCTTTCGGGCTTTATCGCGACCGTAACCTCCGGTTGCGAAAGACCGTGTACTTCGGATTCGCGCACCGCATTATACCGCGAAAAGGCCTCGGATATGTCGCGGCCATATTTTTCCATGCGCCGCCAGCTTGCCGTTTCGCTGACCAAAGCAATCTGCAAAACCGATGCGTTGGTGGTGCGCATCTTCTTGAAATCGAGTCGAGCCAGATCGGCGGGCAGGCGGCTGCGGATCGCGGTGACTTCACGAACGGTATCATTGAAATAGCGATCGGGGTCGCCGGACCAGTCAAACTCCGCGCGGATAACGGTGCTGCTGTCGTTGCTGGTCGAGACGATTTCCTTCACGTCCTCCAGACCCTGCATCAACTCTTCGATCGGCTTGGCGACCGTCTGCTCCATCTCCTCGGCATCGGCACCAGGTTGGATGGCGGTGATAACCACCACCGGCAGCGGGAAATGCGGATCCACCGCACGGGGAATGGACGAGAAGGCAGAATAACCGAGCGCGATCAGCAAGCTGAACATCACAAGTGTCAGCTGCCAGCGGCGAATGGCAAATTCGGTTACATTCATGCGCGCGCTACCCGCCCCGGTTTGCGGCACATTTTAGCCGGGTGCCTTTGTCATGCGCACTTTGGCACCCGTGCGCAGCTTTTCCGCCCCCGATGTCACCAGCAGGTCGCCTTGTTTCAGGCCGCCGGTTATCACCACCGCACCGTCGGTGATCCGCTCGATCGCGACGTTGCGGGTTTCCACACGCTGGCTCTTTGGATCGACGATGTAGACCAAGGCTTCATTGGCGCGGACGCCAAGGATCGCGCTGGCGGGAATTTGCAGCGAGCCATCATCGGCTGCGGGCAGCTTGATACTGGCCGTACCAATCTGGCCCGATTTGAGCTGTGCCGATGCAGGCAAGCTGAACTGCACGGTAAAAGCGCCTGTCGCCTGGTTCGCGCGGCCGTCAATTTCGCTGATCGTCGCCGTCACCGGTGCCGATCCCAACGCGGGAAGGCTGATTTCAGCGGCCATGCCGACACGCAGACGGGCCGCATTGCGATCGATCACAGGGGCGCGGAAAACGAAACCATCATCACCTTCGCCAAGGATCAATGCAGGCGTGCCTGCGGCCACAATCTGCCCGGGTTGGACATTTCGCGTCAGCACCACCCCGCTTGACGGCGCGTATAGCTGCGCCGTGCCGCGGGCAAATCCCGCCTGCGCGACCCTGGCGCTCGCTGCCTTCGCCGACGCCTCGGCAGCTTCATAGCGCGCCTTGGTGATCCATCCTTCGGCGTAGAGTTGCTTGATGCGGTCAAATTCCGCTTGTGCGCGGCTACGCTCAGCTTCGGCTGCACTCAGATCAGCCCCGACGCTGGTGGTATCGAGCGCGGCAAGCAAAGCGCCCTGCCGGACGAAATCGCCTTCTTCAAAACGCACCACCGCGACTTTGCCAGGGGTGGTGAAACCCAGGGGCGTTTCGCGGCGATAACGGACTGTTCCCACAGCACTGATCGTTTGCACCATGTTGCCCGGTTGGACGGTCATCACCTGGACGGGAAAAATCTCTTCGCTTGGCGCTGCCTTTTCGCTTTCCTTGCTTCCGCAGCCATAAAGCAACGGCGGCACCAGAAATGCAGCTATCGCAAGACGATGTGCACGGCCCTTCACGCGTCCTCCCCTAAATGCCCTTAGTGCGCTTGGTAGGCGAAACTTGGGTTCATGGAAACTATCGATTGCAATTCGCAATGCATTTTATTTGATGGACCGATGCTCGGCCAGCAGCGGCGGATCGCGGCGCCCATTTTTTACAACGTGTGAAGCCATACGCTCGATTTCTTCGCGAAACATCCGGACACGGTCTTGCCAGCGATAATGGGTGGGGGCGCTGAATATGCCGAGGCTGGTTGCCTTGCCGTAACGCTGCCAGAAACTGATCGCGGCTTCAGGATCATATCCCGCATTCGACATCAGCCAGATCGAAAGCCGGTCAGCCTCTTCCTCGGTCGATTTGATCACCGCGGTCTTTCCGCTTTTGGTTCGTTCGATGCGAGCACGATGATCGAGCAGATTATGCGCCATTTCATGGGCGACAACAGCCGCCAGTTCGTCATCATCGGCAACATATTCGATCAATCCGCTGGTCACGCGAACCCGCTCGCCATCCGCACCTGCATCGCGCTTGCTCCGCACATCTACCCAGAAATCCGAGGCACAGACCCGAGGCGGATCGAAAGCAATTGTCTTTCGACCAGTATCGGTGGTGACCAGTGCACGGAACAGGCCATCGCCAGCAAGCGCCCCGGCAACCTGATCGCGTACATTGTCCAACCGTTCGGAGGTTGCGCGTTTTTTGACTGGCTCACCGCCATACCAGATTTCGCTACCGCCAAATCCAGCCAGCCCGTCCCCGACGGAGAGGCCTGCTCTTATGGCTGGCCCATCAGCCACCAGTGCTGCAATGCTGACCGGTTCGCGAAAGGTGAAGGCACGCTGTGCCAGATCCGTATCGGGATATTGGCGCAGGTCATGAAGCACCCAACCCGGGTTGCGCCAGGTGTTGCGGCAATATTCGGCACTTCCCTTGGCAAGATGATAGCCCACGGTTGCGAGCCGCAGATCCTGTGCCACCAGCCCGCGATAAGCCTCGACAACCGGATCGCGCGGCTCGTCCCTTGTCGAAGCGACTGCTCCGAACAGGGCGACCACAAGAAAGAGAAACGCAATCGCCTTCACGCCGCTGCTCGCTTCAAACGGTCATTTATGGCGGCACCAATGCCTTCGTCGGGAATCGGCGCGACAGCGATGGAAGTTGCCTTGCTCGCGTCCCCCTTGTGCAAAGCATCGAAAAGCCGCGTTGCCGCTTCCACGAGATTGCCCTCAGGTGAAAGATTGTCATCGCCTGCAACGACGCCAAAGCCGATATGCCATTCGCCTTCCACCACCTCGCGGGCATCCAGGCGCACCGGTTTCGACGGCGCATAATGGCTGGCCAGTTGTCCCGGCGCTTCGATCTTGGCATCGCTGACCGGCAATGGTGGCTCATCGAGCAATGCCTCTATCTCTGCGGCGGTCACGGGGCCGGGGCGCAGCAATTGCCAGCCATTTTCGCGAATGGCGACGATGGTCGATTCAAGCCCTGCCGCGCATGGACCGGCATCAAGAACCAGCGGCATCGTTTCACCGAAACTGTGTGCGACATGTTCTGCGCGAGTGGGGCTGATGCCACCGCTGCGGTTCGCCGAAGGCGCAGCAAGTGCCAACCCGCTCTGTTTCAAAACGGCCTGCATCACCGGATGTGCCGGGCAACGCAGCGCGATGGTAGGAAGGCCCGCCGTGACCGCCTTGGCAACGCGAGCATCGGGTTGCAAAGGCAGTACCAAAGTCAACGGCCCCGGCCAGAAACGAACGGCCAGTTTCGATGCGCGATCATCAAACTGCGCCAACCTCTCGGCAGCTGCGTGATCGGGCACATGCACGATCAGCGGGTTGAAGTCCGGGCGGCCCTTGGTCCGATAGATTTGGGCAACCGCGTCGGCGTTCGATGCATCCGCAGCGAGGCCGTAGACCGTTTCGGTTGGAATCGCGACAACCGCTCCTGCGCGCAACCGTTCCACCGCCTCTGATATCGCAGCGGATTCGGCCTTCGCTACCCGGCCATGTCCTAGGGGATTTGAGCCTGTCATCATCCCGCGCTATAGGCCGGGAAACCCGCAAGCAACAGGCCCCAAAATGACATTCACCGCACCCGTTACCGAACAGCTTTTCGTTCTCAAGCATATCACCGGCATAGAAGAGCTGGCGGCGCATGAACGCTTTGCCGATGCAAGCACCGACATGGTCGAGGCGATAGTCGGGGGAATCGGGGAGTTTGCCGCAAGCGAATTCTATCCGCTGCGCCGCATCGGCGACACAGTGGGCGCCCGATTGATCGACGGGCGCGTGGTGATGCCCGACGGCTTTGTCGATGCTTACAAGGCCTATGTTGCCAATGGCTGGGGTTCAATCAACGCACCGGCCGACTTTGGCGGGCAAGGCCTGCCTTTCAGCCTTGCGACCGTCGCGCTCGACTCTCTGGGCGCTGCCAACATGGCCTTTGCTTTGTGCCCGATCCTGTCGGTTGGGGCGATCGAGGCAATCAACCATCACGGATCGGATGCGCAAAAGGCGATGTTCCTGCCCCTGCTGTCGACCGGCGAATGGACGGGTACAATGAACCTGACCGAGCCACAGGCGGGTTCTGACGTTGGCGCGCTCAAGACCACCGCAACCCCGCGCGGCGATGGTACCTACCAGATCAAGGGGCAAAAGATTTACATCAGCTTTGGCGATCATGACATGGCGGGCAACATCGTCCACCTCGTGCTGGCACGCACCCCTGATGCCCCGGCCGGCACCAAGGGTATCTCGCTGTTCCTGGTCCCCAAATATCGGGTGAACGAAGACGGCTCGCTTGGACAGCGCAACGATATCAAGGTGGTCTCGATCGAGCACAAAATGGGGATCAATGCCTCGCCCACCTGCGTGCTCGCCTTTGGCGACGAAGGCGAATGCGTTGGCGAACTGATCGGCCCTGAATTTGGCGGAATGCGGGCCATGTTCACGATGATGAACAATGCCCGGCTCAATGTCGGGCTCGAAGGCGTGCAGATTGCAGAGGCCGCAACGCAAAAGGCGGTCGCCTTTGCGCAAGATCGTGTCCAGTCTGCCCGCGCGGGTGGGACCAGCCGCGATTCGGTGGCGATTATCGAACATCCCGATGTGCGCCGCATGTTGATGCGGATGAAGGCGGGGACGCAGGCAATCCGCGCGCTGCTTTACTGCGCCAGCGGTTTTGTCGACCGTGCAGCGCTGGGAATTGAAGGCGCGCAGGAGATGGTGGACCTTTTGACCCCGCTCGCCAAGACCTACGGCACCGACATGGGTAGCGAAATCGCCTCGCTCGGCATCCAGGTACATGGCGGCATGGGCTTTATCGAGGAAACCGGTGCGGCGCAGCTTTATCGCGACATCCGGATCGCGGCGATTTACGAAGGCACCAACGGTATCCAGGCTGCGGATCTGGTGGGGCGCAAGCTCGGCATGCGCGGTGGCGATGCCATTCGCGACCATCTGGCGCGCATCGGGCAAGAGGCAGGCAATCATGGCGCGCTGAAAGCGCTTGCCGGCGCGTGCACCGAAGTAACCGAATGGATGATCGGCAGCGCATCGACCGACGAAAAGCTGGCCGGGAGCTATCCCTTCACCACCATGATGGCGGTCGCGACATCGGGCTGGCTGATGGCAAGGCAATTGCGCGCTGCCGAAGCCGAAGGCGGCAATACGCCTTTCCTGAGGGCTAAGATTGCCGCTTGTCGCTATTATCTTGATGTGATGGTGCCCGAGGCATTGTCGCTGAAAGGCAGCGCAATGGTGGGGGCAGAGTTGCTCTATACACTCGATGCAGAAGGCATGGCGGCTTGAGCGAAGAGCTGCTCCGTCGCATCGCCGATGCATTGGAGAGACTCGCCCCGCCGACGTCTCAACCGGCGGATTTGGAAGTACATGCAGCCTATCACTGGGATGGGCTTTCCCTCGCTGCGGTTACCAGTTTTGACCCGCTGCCGGATAGCCTGATCGTTGGTGTCGATCGGCAAAAGCAGGCCATCACCGAAAACAGCCGTCGCCACGCACAGGGCCACGCGGCGCATGACGTGCTGCTTTGGGGCGCGCGCGGCATGGGGAAATCCGCACTCGTCAAATCGGTGACAGGAGGCCTGCAGGCAGAAGGGCTGCCGCTGGCGCTTGTCGAAACAACGTCAGATCAATTGGCGAGCCTGCCGCAATTGTTCGCCCTGCTTGGCAAGGCGAACCGGCGTTTCATCCTGTTTATCGACGATATGGCATTCGAAGGCGACGATAGCGGGCCTCGTCGCTTGCGCTCGATGCTTGAGGGTGGTTCCGAAGCACGTCCAGCAAATGTCCGGCTTTATGTCACGTCAAACCGGCGCAACATTGTCGAACGGCGACATGACGAGGAAGATGCCGCGGTCAATGCGCGCGATGTTGCCGATGATCGGTTGGCGCTTGCCGACCGTTTCGGTCTGAAGCTTGGTTTCCAATATCCCGACCAGCCGGCCTTCCTCGAAATGGTCGCTGCCTATGCGGCGCATTTCGGTCTCGACTGGGAGGAAGCGGATGCCCTTGCCTTTGCACACCAACGCGGCGGTCGTTCAGGGCGCATAGCCTGGCATTATACCGTAGAACTCGCTGGCAGGGCAGGCCGAAGCCTTTAAAGCCCCTTTTCGTAGATGCGGTAAACCTTGTTCACCTTGCCACCCACGGCCTCACCAACCGAGACCATGGGACCGTTGGACGACAATACCCAGCCGAAATCACCGCGCGTCGCCCCAAATTTCGTAACGGCATCGCGGCGGATATATTCGATCAGCATGAAGGCGAGCTGGCTGGCGGTGCGCGTGCCCTGCAGTTTCTTGACCACCCCCATCAGCGGTACGCGCATAGTCGTCACCTGCGGCTTGCCGACATTGAGCCACCAGAGGAGCTTGGCCCAGTTGAAGGGCCAGAGCGAGCCGCCATATTTGGCCAGTTGCTCGTTAAGGTCGGGCACCGTCATCATGAAGGCAACAGGTTCGCCATCAATTTCGGCGACGCGGATCAGATCTTCGAAAACGATCGGTTTCAGCTTCTTCCCCGCATAGGCGACTTCGGCAGGGGTGAAGGGTACGAAGCCCCAATTGTCGCTCCATGCATCGTTGAGGATCGACAGGATTAGCGCCGCTTCATCGTCGAATTTGCTTTTGTTCACCCGGCGGATTTTGATCTTTCCACTCTTCTCTCCCATCGCCACGATACGGTTGGTGAGTTCGGGGAAGCCCTGGTCGATCGGCAGCGCGTAGGTGTATAGATCCTCGACCTTGCGATGCCCGGCGGCTTCGATCCAGGCTTGATAGGCCGCGCTGTTGAAGCCCATCATCACCGTCGGCGGATGATCGTGGCCTTCGATGAGCAGGCCGGGTTCGTCCCACATTGCGAAACTGACTGGTCCCAGCATCTTGGTCATGCCCTTGGCGCGCAACCATTTCTCCGCCTCTGCCAGCAGAGCGTTGCCGATGTCGGCACTCTCCGCTTCGTAAAAGCCCCAGAAACCGGTGCCGGGGCCCATGCCCTGCTCGACCGGCTGCTTGAGCGCGAGATGATCGATATGTGCCGAAATACGGCCGACCACCTGGCCATCCCTGCGCGCGAGGAAAAGCTGCGCCTCGGCATGTTCGAACCAGGGATTTTTGGACGGGGTGAGGAGGCCGTAGACCTCATCCTTCAAAGGCGGAACCCAGTTGGGATCATTCGCGTAGAGGCGGAAAGGCAGATCGACAAACTCCGCCAGCGCTTTTTTCCCTGCAACCGGTGTGACGCGCAACTCGCCAGCCTGCATCTGTATTCCCCTGAATTGATCTGGCGGCCTTATGCGGCGCACAGGCGCGAAGAGCAACCCGGTTACAGCCGCAATCTCACGGCCAATTTGCCCAGCCCCTGCTTGTCTTCATCAAGCAAGCCCCATTTGAGCGCCAACCACAATGTCGGCCAGAAAAGCGCGAAAAGGGAGAGTGCGCGGATGCGCTGGCCAAAGGGGTCAAGCAATTCTCCAATGCCCCAAAGCAGCGCGATACACGCCACAGCAGCAAACAGCGCGCGCAAGAAACCATGCCCGAAGGGGGACACCCTGTCCGCCACATAGAGTTCAACTATCGCGAGCAAGGCGGTCAACACGACCGCGGCGGATACGGCTATAGCCATGCCGGTCGCGCCCATTTCGGGAACCAACCAGATACCGAGGGCAAGCCAGATGGCCAGCCCAGCAAGGCTGTTCGCCAGTGGCAGGCCGCGATGCCCGATCATCTCGATAATGGGGGTGGCTGGGCCAAGTGCAGCTTCTGCCGCCCTTGCAGCCAAAAGGATGATAAGCACCATCAAGGCCGCCTCTGCACCCGGCGCGAACGCGGTCAACAGGTCGGCAGCTATCAGGATCAGGAAGCCGGCGAGCGGCACCGCCAGCAACAAGGAAAGATGGGTGGAGAAGCTGTAGAGCGGGGCGATCTCCTTGCGATCGACCGCCGCCTGTGCGGAAGCCAAGGGCGCGAGCACGTAGAGGAAGGATTGCCGCACGATGAGCGGGATCGATGCAATCTTGCGTGCAATCCCGAAAAGGCCTGCCGCGGTTGCGCCGCCCGCGCCGGGGATCATGGCGTTGAGCAATATCGGTGGCAGATCGTTATAGGCACGGCGGGCGAGCGCCGGGGGCAGCATCGCCATGCCGGTGGCCAACGTTTCCGCGCGCAGCGATGCGGGCAAGGGCGCCCGCAGCAGCAATGCTGTATCGAAATAGCGCGCCAGCAACTTCCAGCTCAACCACGCGGTCAGCGCAAGCGACAACAAATGCCCGAACAGCAGCCCTTCAAAGCCGGTACCGGCGAGGAAAAAGCCCGCTGCAAAGATCAACCGGGCGACCTGCTCCCAGAAAATACGAAGGCGAATTTCGGGGCCAAAGGCGCGCATCGCACGGGCGGCCGCCGTCGCAGTTTCGATGAAGATCCAGAGCGGGAGGCTCCAGGCGAAAATGGCAATGGCCTGCGGGAGTTTTGCCGCGTCGCCGGGCGCGCTCGCCACCCAGCTGGCAAGGAGCGGTGCGGATAGCGAAATCGCAACCGCCGCAACAACCCCCAAACCCGTACTGACAATCAAGGCAAAGCGGACTGCACCATGCTGTTCTTCGCGGCTGTAGCTCGACGGGACAATCCGCTGCAACGCCTGACCCAAGGCAAGATCGAGCAGGTTGGCAAGGATGTTCACCGCCGCCCATAGCACGACATAGACGCCATAGCCGGTCAGCCCGAACATCCATGTATAGGCGGGTTGGGAAATAACCTCGATCAGCGCGCCGAGCCGCGCGACCGCAGCCAGCCCCGCACCCTTGGCGACATCCTTGCGATCGATGGTCTGCGCCTGCGCGCCGACCAGCGCTTCTTCCTGCGGCCCGCTCATTATTCTTCGGTGCGGATCAGCACCGTCTCACCAATCAGCAGGAACAGCAGGAACGGCGCCCACGCCGCGATAAATGGCGGGTAGGCCCCCAAATTGCCCATAGCGAGTGCAAAATTATCAGCCACAAAATAGGCAAAGCCCAATGCCATGCCGATTACAGCACGCAAGAAAAGGGCGCCCGATCGCGCCAGACCGAAAGCAGCAACCGCGCCAAGCAAGGGCATGAGAAGCGCCGAGAGCGGGCCGGAAATCTTGTGCCACAATATGCCTTCGAGCGTGTCGGTGCGCCGGCCGGCAGCTTTCAAATCGTCGATTGCACGGCTCAATGGGATGAAAGCCAGCGCATCACCATCCACTTTGAGGCGATTGAACCGTTCGGGTTCGATACCACGGCCAACGGTAATGTCCGGCAGTTTCTGCTGCTCGGCCTTGGCAACATCGAAGACGCTGACTCCCTCCAGCTTCCATGCGCCATCCTGCAGGCTGCCTTTTTCCGCACGGATCACGCGTTTCAAACTGCCTTCATTGCGCTGGTACACCCGCACATCCTGAAGGAGTGTCGCAGCACCTTTGCCTGATACGGTGCGCACCTGAACAAGATCGCGGCCTTCACGCACCCAGACATTGGTCCGCACGCCATCGTCGACAGGAACAGGGCCATATTCGACATCCTGCCAAACCTTGAGCTTGGCCGTGGCAGGCGCGACCACCGTATCGTTGAACGCGAAGGAAATGCCCGCCACCAACAGGCTGGCAGCCAGCATAGGGGCGAGTATCTGGTGCGCCGAAAGCCCCGCCGCCTTCATGGCAATGACCTCGCTGTTCTGGCTCAGCGTGGCGAAGGTTATCAGCGTTGCCAGCAAGACGGAAAAGGGCAGGAACCGCGCAATGATCTGCGGTGCACGCATCCCGACATAGCGCCACAGGTCTGCCTCGCTATTGCCCGCGACCGAGAGGATCTTGCCGCTTTCACCCAAAAGGTCGAGCGTCTGGAGCACCAGCACCAGCATCAGCAAAACGGCAAAGGTGCGCACCAGGAACAGCCGCGCCATGTACCAGCCAATCTGCCGCGAAGGGAAGAATTGCAGCCGCATCGCCTAAGCCTCCTGCACCAGAAGACGCGATTTTCGGCGGCCGAAACGGAAGAATTTCTTGATCGTCTTGCCGGCCTTGGCGGCGAATACCTCCAGCGCGCCAATGGGTTGCCCGCCGGGCTTGTGCGCGATCACGTGGTACATCCACAATATCAGCGCGGAAAAGGCAATAAAGGGAACCCACAAAGCAATCACCGGGTGGACGGTGCCCAATGCCCCCATCGACTCCGCATATTCGTTTATCTTGTGATAGGTCACCACCATCACGATCGACAGGAAGACCCCCAGCGCCGAAGTCGAGCGCTTGGGCGGAATGGCCAGTGCCAGCGCAAGCAAGGGCAGGAGTAGCATCATCGCCACTTCGACCATGCGGAAATTGAGGTTAGCCCATGCCGCATTGCGTTCGCTCTTGGGCCGCTCGACATCGCTTCCAACCTTGACCAGTTCGTTGAGCGTATATTCGCGATCCTTGCCACCGCGCCCTCGAAATTGTTCGATCTGCGGCAAGTCGATCGGGACGTCATGGTTGGAGAAACTGAGGACGCGCGGATTGCGGTAATTGGGTGCATCATGCACCAAAGTACCGTTGGTCAATCGCAGGATGATCGTGTCCGGATCGTCAGTGCGCAGGAACTGGCCTTTTTCGGCGGTCACCGAAATCGACTGGCCCTTCTTGTTTTCCGCGAAAACAAACAGTCCGGACAAATCATTGCCCTTGTTGCGGCTCTCCTCGATCCGCATCGTCAGATTGTCGCCAAGATTGTTGAACTCTCCGACCTTGATCGACGCCCCCAAGGCGCCCGAGCGCAGGTCGAAACGCAGCTCTTCATAAAGGTAGCGCGACGTGGGTTGCACCCAGCCAACGATCGCGAAATTCACCAGCGCGAGCCCAATCGCAAACAGGTAGGGCACGCGCAACAGCCGCCAATAGCTTTGGCCGACAGCGCGGAAAATGTCGATTTCAGAAGTGGTTGCGAGCTTTCGAAAGGCAAGCAAGATGCCCAGAAGCAGTCCGATCGGGATCCCGAGCGACATATATTCGGGGATGAGGTTTGCCAGCATGCGCCAGACCACGCTGACCGGGCCGCCCTCTGCTGCGACGAAGTCGAAAAGCCGCAGCATCTTGTCGAGCAGCAGCAGCATCGCGGCAATCACCAGCGTTCCAATCAAGGGAAGCGTGACGAGCCTTGCAATATAGCGGTCGGTGGCAGTCAAAAATTTCAACTTGTGGTCGCCCTGTCACCCTATTTTGGCCGCAAATCGTTCCGATATACCTGATCAAGATCAGGAGCAATATCGTTGGTCGCAATTCGACCAGCGCAAATGGTACGGAGTTGTAACAGCAATGGCACGTTTCATTGCCGGCATCGCAGCCGCCGCCGCGCTCGCCATGACGGGTACGGCTTCGGCCGGAAGCGTAATTTCTAATGATATGAGCCGCTGCAGCGCCGGTGAAGGGCCTGCAGTGAAAGTAGTTGTGCAGGGTATCAAAAGCTCAACCGGCAAGCTGCGGGTGCAGACCTATCCTGCAACCAAAGCCGCATGGCTCGCCAAGGGCCGCTGGCTGCAGCGCATCGAATCGGGTGCCCGCGCTGGCACGATGAGCTTTTGCCTGCCTGTCGGCACCGCCGGCAATTATGCGGTCGCCGTCCGCCATGACAAGAATGGCAACGGCAGCACCGACATTTCGTCGGATGGTGGCGGTTTCTCGAATAACCCTTCGATCAGCGTGCTCAACCTGGGCAAGCCATCGGTCGGAAAGGTCAGCTTTTACGTTGGTTCCGGTGTCACCACCGTCACCATCAACATGAAGTATATGTAAGGAAATCGGGGGCAATTTGGCACTAGTCGCGCTTCTTTCCAATCCGCACTCGACCGGCAACAAGAGCCTGTTGCCGCAAGTGCGGAGCTATTGCGCGAAGAACCCCGACATCTTCCATTATGAAGTCGAAGAGGTTGGCCAGATTGCCCGCGCCCTCGAAATGATCGCGCGCGTCAAACCCAAAGTCCTTGTCGTCAATGGCGGCGATGGCACGGTGCAGGCGGCGTTGACCGAGCTTTACCATGGCGGACATTTCAAGGGTACGCCGCCGCCGGTGGCGGTGCTGCCCAATGGCAAGACGAACCTGATTGCCCTTGATCTCGGTGCAAGCGGCGATCCTCTGCAGGCGTTGGCCGAAATATTGGAACTGGCGAAGGGCGATTTATCCGGCCATGTCGTCGCGCGCGAGTTGATTGCTCTATCGGAAGGCAATGAAAATGCCCGCCCGGTGATAGGCATGTTCCTAGGCGGTGCCTATCTGGCAGAGACGATTCTCTATTGCCGGAACAAGATCTATCCGCTCGGCCTGCCGAACGGGATCAGCCATGTTATTGCCGCATTTGCCGCCATATTCTCTGTGCTGTTCGGGCTGAAGGCAGATTTCCTGCCGCGGCGTTCGGAGGCTATCCGCATTTCTTTGATCCGTGATGGCGAACTCAAGGGCCGCTTCTCGGTGCTGATCGTCACCACGCTGGAAAAGCTTTTGCTGGGCGGCCGGGTGCGGACCGAAGGCAGCGGCCATCTGAAGCTGATGGCGGTCGACCATCGCCCATGGGTGCTGGTGCGGATGATCGTTGCATCGCTTGCAGGGCGGCTTGGAAAGCGGCGGATGGAGGGGATCCACATCAGCAATGGCGATATCATCCGCATTGATGGCGGTCGCAGCAATGTGATCCTCGACGGTGAGGTGTTCGAAGCCGACAGCGACCGGCCAATCGTTCTCCGCTCAACCCCGCCAGTGCCTTTCCTCAAGCTCGCCGCCTGAGGGCAATCGCCTTTCGCCGGAAAAGCCGCTAGGCGCATCGTATGTCCCAGATTGCTGAACTTGTTGCCGAAGAGCTGGCGCAGCCGGTCGACCCGCTTGTGCGCGCCATGGCTGCGGCGCTGGCGGCCAAATATCCCGGCGCTGCACGGGCGATCCTGTTCTACGGAAGCTGCCTGCGCGAAAGCCAGCTTGATGGGCTGATGCTCGATTTCTACCTGATCGTTTCGGACTATGAAACCGCCTATGGCGAAGGCTGGCTGGCCCGCGCCAATCGCCTGATCCCGCCCAACGTCTTTCCTTTTGAACATGACGGGCTGATGGCCAAATATGCAGTTCTCAGCGAGGCGGACTTCCATCGCCTGAATGGGCAGGAAACACGCAATGTCTCGGTTTGGGCGCGATTTGCCCAGCCCGCCCGCTTGGTCTGGCACGCCGATGATGTTGCGCAGGAAACAGCGGTCGCGTCCGTATCGCGAGCGGCGCCAACACTACTGGCCGCAGCCGGGGCGGTTGACGGCGAAGCGCCGCTCGACTGGTGGCGGCGCGCTTTCGCCCTTACTTATTCGGTCGAGTTGCGCGCCGAGCGCAAAAGCCGATCGAACTCGGTGGTCGATGCCGATCCTTCGCGTTACGAACGATTTAGCGGCCCCGCGATAGCGGCTATTCCGTCGAACGCGATCAGTGGGAATTGGTCACGGCGCCGCTTAGAAGGAAAGCTGCTGTCAGTCGCGCGTCTGGCCAAGGCCGCCTTCACCTATTCCGGCGGGATCGATTACCTCGCGTGGAAAATCAACCGCCACGCTGGCACCCAGATCGAGATCAAGCCATGGCAGCGCAAATGGCCACTGCTCGCGGCGCTGGTGCTGGTTCCCAAATTGCTCGCCAAGGGCGCGGTGCGTTAACTGCGGAACACCACTGTTCGACTGCCATTGAGCAGCACCCGGTCTTCCAGATGATCACGAACCGCCGAGGCCAAGACACGGCTTTCGATATCGCGGCCTTTTGCCACCAGATCTTCCGCCGTGTCAGCATGGCTGACGGCCTCGACATCTTGAGCAATGATCGGGCCTTCGTCGAGGTCGGCGGTCACATAATGGGCCGTCGCGCCGATCATCTTCACCCCGCGCGCATGCGCCTGATGATAGGGTTTTGCGCCTTTGAAGCCGGGGAGGAAGCTGTGATGGATGTTGATGCAACGGCCTGAAAGGAAGGCAGCAAAATCATCCGACAGTATCTGCATATAGCGCGCGAGAACAACCAGTTCGGCTCCGGATTCGGCAATCAATGCCTTTATGGCAGCTTCCTGCGCAGGCTTGGTTTCGGGCGAAATCGGGAAATGATGCCAGGGAATATCGCCCGCCAATGAGGGCTTGGAAGGATCGCGCGGATGGTTGGAGGCGATGGCGACCACATCCATTTTCAACTCGCCCACGCGCACACGATAAAGCAGGTCTTCGAGGCAATGGTCGAATTTCGAGACCATCAGCAACACCTTGCGCGGTGTATCGGCATCCCGAATCTGCCACCGCATTGCCAGACGTTCAGCCAGCGGTGCAAAGCCCGCTTTCAGCCCTTCGGCATCAGGCGCGCCGGGCAGTGCCTCAAACACAACCCGCATGAAAAATTGTGTGTTCTCGCGATCGTTGAATTGCTGCGATTCCAGGATATTGCAGCCATGGTTGGCAAGGAAGCCGGAAACAGCCGCGACCAACCCCGGCGCATCAGGGCAGGATAAGGTCAGAGTGTAGCGCGTCGCCATCAACAGGATTTAGATGATGCTGACAGCTTTACCGGCGCGTTCAAAGCGGCCGAGAATGTCCTGAACCTGATCGCTTGTATGCTCGGCGCAAAGCGAACAACGCAGCAACGTCATGCCAGCCGGCGTTGCAGGGGGGCGGGCAAGGTTGACGTAAAGCCCTTCCTTGAGCAGCGCCTCCCACATCATCGCGCCGCGTTCGAGATCGGGCATGATAACTGCGATGATCGCCGATTGGGGCTCGTCCGTACCGAGCTGGAAACCCAGGTCACGCAGTCCCTTGTGCAGCGTCTTGGAATTTTCCCAGAGATGCGCGCGCTTGTTGCTGCCATGCATCAGCTTGCGCACCGATGCTGCGCTCGATGCCATCACGCTCGGCGGCAGGGCGGCGGTGAAGACATAAGGACGGCATACAAGGCGCAGGATTTCGAACTTCGGATGGTTCGAAACGCAGAAGCCGCCAACCGTGCCTACGCTTTTTGAAAAGGTGCCGATGATGAAATCGACATCATCGATGCAGCCCTGCTCCTCGGCGACGCCGCGGCCATGCTGCCCGATAAAGCCCATCGAATGCGCCTCGTCGACCAGCACCATCGCGCCATTTTCCTTGGAAATGCGAACCATTTCCTTGAGCGGCGCAACATCGCCCATCATCGAATAGACGCCCTCCAGCACCACCAGCTTGCCTGCTTCGGCAGGCAGGCGCTTCAGGCGCTTTTCGAGCGCTTCGATATCATTGTGGCGGAAGGGAACGATTTCGGCATCGCCCATCTTGCAGCCATCATAGATCGAGGCATGACTGTCGATATCGAGGATGATATAGTCGCCCTTGCCTGCAATTGTCGAAATGATGCCGAGATTGGCCTGGTAGCCGGTTGAAAAGACCATTGCATGGTCCATGTCGTAAAATTCGCGCAGCGCCGCTTCGACATCCTTGTGCGGATCAAAGGTGCCGTTGAGAACTCGGCTGCCGGTCGTGCCTGCGCCGAAATCGTCATACGCCTGCTTGCCGGCCGCGATGACATCCTCGTCGAATGTCATGCCCATATAATTATAGGTGCCGAGCAGGATCGTCTCGCGCCCGTTGCAGATCGCGACGGTCGGCGAGAGCACCTTTTCCATCACCAGGCTGAACGGATCGGTGACCCCGGTCGAAAGCAGCGCCGCGCGCTGTTCGATGAGCGGATCGAATTTGGAAAAAAGGTCGGTCATATCAGTCCGTCAGCTTGATCACCGCATCGACCAGCTGGCCGACATTCTCGATCTCGGCCTGCATGTTCATGGTGATGACAATGTCGAATGTGTCCTCCACCTCGGCGACAAAATCCATGACGGTCAGGCTGTCCCATTCGAGATCGCCGGCAAAGGTGGTTGTATCGCTCAGCTCGACGCCCTTCTTGTTGAACGGCTCAATCAGGCCTTTGAGCTTGTCTAACATTTCGCTGCGGTCGGTCATCTGTCTTCCCTAACTATTATCTGTCGCGCCATTGCCAGCCGAATAAGGCGGCAAAAGGGCGATTTATGGCCAACGCCTATAACCAACCTTGCGCCTTATACCAGAGCGCGGTTGTTTTGAGGCCTTCCACAGTGTCGATCTTTGGTTTCCAAAGCGAAGCAGGCGGAACTTTTGTGCGATCGATGACCCAATCAGGATGGCTCATATAGCTTGCCCTGTCAGGGGTCAGCTTGGCGTTGGCACCACGTACCAACCGGTCGCCCCAAGCTGCGGCAAATAGCAGCGGGCGCGGCGCAGAAATCGTTGCGATACTGCGATCCAACGCTGATCCGATGGCCCTTGCGAAATGGCGATGCTCCCACCCTTCTGCTCGGCCATCATCCGCTTCCAAAAGTCGTGAGGCGACATCGTCACGCTGCGGCAACAGCGAAACAAGCAACCGTGCAAGATCGTCGACATGGATCCACGAACTGCGCCCCTCCGGAGGCAGCAGACAGAATCCCATCGCTGCCATCTTGAACATTTCGAGCACTTCAGTGTCACCTGGGCCATAAACGCCAGGCGGGCGCATTATCGTCCAGTCGAATGGACTTGCGGTCACCAACTCCTCCGCACGTGCCTTGCTCGCGCCATAGGCCGAGAGTTGTGGTTCACGCGCGGAAAGCGACGAAACATGCACGAAGCGTTTGATCCCGGCATTTTCGGCGGCAGCCAACAGGTTCGCGGTTCCCGTCACATTACCGGCCTCGAATCCTGCCGGATCGGGTGCATTTACGACACCGGCGATGTGCAGCACGCAATCGGCACCGGTGCAAAGTTCAACGAGACTGTCCGGCCTGTCGAGCGCGCCTTCGACCCATTCGACATCTGATTGGCTTTGTTGGCTGCGGCGGGTGAGGGCGCGCACCTGCCAACCCGCCTCTTGCAACTTGGCGAGCGTGGCACCGCCCACAAATCCGGTCGCTCCGGTCAGGGCAACGACGCCCCCCGTTGCCATCAGAGCAGCACCATCTGGTCGCGATGGACCAGCACCTGGCGCGGGACGGCACCCAATATGCCTTCAAGCTCGCCGGAGCGCTTGCCACAGATCAAAGTAGCATCGCCGGCATCATATTCGGAAAGCCCTCGCGCCAGCGTCTCTCCATCGATGGAGACAATATCGATGACATCGCCGCGCCGGAATTCGCCTTGCACGGCAGTGGCGCCCGCCGGGAGCAAGCTTGCCCCACCGCGCAGGGCCTTGGCCGCGCCATTATCGACCGTTATCCGGCCCTTGACCGACAAGCGGCCACCGATCCAGCCTTTGCGCGCGCTGCCGCCTTCGCGCGGTGCGAACCAAGTATAAGACGCGCCATTATCCAACGCAGCCAGCGGATTGGCGCGCAAGCCCGATGCGATCGCGAGCCCGATGCCCGCGCGCGTCGCGATGTCTGCCGCGTCGAGTTTTGAAGCCATGCCGCCCGAACCCATGCCCGACGAGGAATCTCCGCTCACCATGATACGGATGCGGCCGTCAACCTTGGCGACCTCAGGAACCAACTGCGCCTCGGGATCGCGCGGATCGCGATCGTACAAGCCATCGACATCCGACAGTAGCACCACACCGTTGGCACCAGCGGCTTGGCCAACGCGTGCCGCCAGCCGGTCATTATCGCCAAAGCGGATTTCCTCGGTAGCAACGCTGTCATTCTCGTTGATCACCGGTACGGCCCCTGCGCCGAGCAGGCGATCGAGCGTTGCGGTGATGTTCAGATAGCGGCGGCGGTCTTCAAGATCGTCGAGCGTCACCAGCATCTGCGCTGCCGTCAGCCCCTGTTCGGCCAAAAGCTCCGCCCATATGCCTGAAAGCAGGATCTGTCCGACCGAGGCCGAGGCCTGTGCATCCGCGAGGCTCGCCCGACCACCCTTTTCGAAGCCCAAACGCCGTGCACCCAATGCAATGGCACCCGAGCTGACCACCACGATCTTTTGCCCGGCCTTGTGCCGCTCGGCGACATCCGCAACCAACGTCTGCAACCAATCACGGCGCACCGCGCCGTCCTTTTCGACGAGCAGCGAAGAGCCAACCTTGACGACGAGCAAGGGGCAGGTGCCTGGGTTCAAATGGGCGACCATCCGCCTTCCTCATCATCCCCGCGCGACGTTTCGACGCTGCTTTTTTCGGGCAGTTCCGCAATCACCCGATCGAGAACCCTGTCGACACCTTCACCGGTTGCGCCCGATATCGGGATAACCTCTTTAGCGCCTGCTGCCTCAAGCTGCTGGGCAATATCGGCCATCAACTCCTCGTCGAGGAGATCGCCCTTGTTGAGAGCAACGATCTGGGGTTTTTCATCGAGCCCTGCACCATAAGCGGCAAGTTCATCACACACAGTGTGCCATGCCTCTACCGGATCATCGCCAGTCGCGTCGATCAAGTGGATCAGGATACGACAGCGTTCGATATGGCCGAGGAAGCGATCGCCAATTCCCGCGCCTTCGGCGGCACCTGCGATCAGACCCGGAATGTCGGCAAGGACGAATTCGCGCCCCTTGTGGCTGACCACGCCGAGTTGCGGGCGCGTGGTGGTGAAGGCGTAGGCCCCGACTTTCGCCTTGGTGTTGGTCACCTGATTGATGAAGGTCGATTTTCCGGCATTGGGAAGGCCAACGAGCCCGGCGTCGGCGAGCAATTTGAGCCGGAGCCAGACCCACATTTCCTCGCCATCCTCACCCGGTTGGTGCTGGCGCGGTGCGCGGTTGGTACTGGTTTTGTAGCTCGCATTGCCGCGACCACCCATCCCGCCTTTGAGGAAGGTGATACGCTGCCCCACTTGTGTCAGGTCGGCCAGAAGCGTGCGTTCATCATCATCGGCAAGGATTTGCGTGCCGACCGGCACTTTGATCACAAGGTCTTCACCGCCCGCGCCATAACGATCACGCCCGGCGCCCGGCGTCCCGCGCGGTGCCTTGAAATGCTGGGTATAGCGGAAATCGATCAGCGTGTTGAGGCCAGCAACGGCTTCGAAAATGATGTCGCCACCCTTTCCGCCATTGCCGCCATCAGGGCCGCCATATTCGATGTATTTTTCGCGGCGAAAGCTGACAGCCCCGGGGCCACCGGCACCGGAGCGGACATAGATTTTCGCCTGATCTAGGAAATGCATGGCCCGCCCTTAGGCGAGAGCGCCGCATTTTACCAGCCTTGGCCCGATTTGATTGTGACGCGCAGGCCAAGGCCTGCCGCATCACATGATAAAAGCGTTCAGCTTGTTACCATCGGGATCGCGGAAATAGCCGGCGTAGAAACCGCCATCGCCGCGCGGTCCCGGCGGGCCTTCGCAGGTGCCGCCATTGGCGAGTGCGATTTCGTAAAGCCGATCGACCTGTTCCTTGTCCTTGGCTTCAAGCGCCACCATGACGCCATTGCCAACCGTCGCAGGATTGCCGTCAAAAGGCTTGGTCAGGCCGATACCCGCCGCACCGCCAGGCTTGCCCCAGGCAATGAAGCCGTCAAACTCCATCATTCGCGGCGTATCGAGCTCTGCCGCAATGGCGTCATAAAATTTGGCGGCACGGGCCAGGTCGTTGGTGCCCAAAGTCACATAACCGATCATCGAATCATCTCCTCCACACAGATAGGAACATTATGCGAACATTTGACGGAAGGTCAATCCTTCTTGGGAGGCCACTCCCCGGCAGCGGTCAGCTTTTCGATGGTGCGCGTTTCGAAGTCGCTCGCATCGTGGCGCTCGGGCAGGCAGGTGGCGGGATCGCCCATCACGCGGTTGACCATCCGCCCACGTTGTGCCGCAGGGCGCGCGGCAATCTGCTTCGTCCAGCGCTGGACATTCTTGTAGCTGGCGACATCCAGAAACTCGCCCGCTTCATAGACCAGCCCCATGGCGAGCGCGCCATACCAGGGCCAGATTGCGATATCGGCGATCGAATATTCGTCGCCCGCCATAAATTCGCGCTCCGCTAGATTACGGTCGAGCACGTCCATTTGCCGCTTCACCTCCATCGCAAAGCGATCGATGCAATATTCGATCTTGAACGGCGCATAGGCGTAGAAATGGCCGAAACCGCCGCCCAGATAGGGCGCGCTGCCCATCTGCCAGAACAGCCAGCTGATCGCTTCGGTACGCTTCGCAGGATCGGTGGGCAGGAAGGCGCCGAATTTCTCGGCGAGGTAAAGCAGGATCGCACCTGATTCGAACACACGCTGCGGCGCGGGGCCCGAACGATCGACCAGTGCCGGTATCTTGGAATTGGGGTTGGCATCGACAAAGCCCGAACCGAACTGGTCACCGCTGCCGATATTGATCAGCCAGGCATCATATTCGGCGCCGCTATGGCCAAGCGCGAGCAACTCCTCTAGCAGCACCGTCACCTTCACCCCATTGGGCGTGCCTAGCGAATAAAGCTGCAACGGGTGCTTTCCGACCGGCAGTTCCTTGTCATGCGTTGCCCCGGCAATGGGCCGGTTGATATTGGCAAAGCGCCCGCCGCTTTCGGTGTTCCACTCCCACACCTTTGCTGGCGTGTATTCGGACAGGGTCTGGTTCTGCGTTTCGGGCATCAGGCGCTCCTCAATTGGGTTGTTCTTTGCAACCGGTATAACGCGTGTCAGGGCTTTGGGTAGGAGTATTGAAGCGAAGGAATTGCGGTTTACGCCGCCGCTATGGTCGTCCGGTGCAGCAGGCGGTGGTGGCCATCATAACCACCCGTCGCGGCGTGCAACACCGATCGGTTATCCCACATCAGCAGCATCCCCGGCTGCCATTTGTGACGATATTGGAACGCCTCCTGCCCCTGATATTGATAGAGTTCGATCAGCAGCGGCAGCGCCTCTTCATCATCCATGCCTTCAAAGCCGATGATATAGCCAAAGCAACTGAACAGCCCCAGCCGACCGGTTTCGGGATGCGCGCGGATATAGGGGTGGAGCTGCGTCGCCTCGGCATCCTTTGACGGGCGAATATCCATCGAACGCTTGGCCTTATCGCCCTCACCATAAAAGCCATCGGGAGCGTAAGCGCGCTTGGCCGAATGGATCGCCATCCGCCCCTCGACCCGCTTACGCAACGCATAGGGCATCGCATCGAGCGCCGCATGCTGGTTGGCAAACAAAGTGTCACCCCCAACCGGCGGGATTTTTATCCCATAAAGGCAGGTGCCCGCCGGTGGGCGCGCCTGAAAGCTCCAATCGCTGTGCCAATTCTCCGCAAAGAGCGGCGAGGTTTCGTCGGCGAGCCGCTCGACCGCGATCACATGCTTGCGCCCCGGCACCGGCGCGATGAAGGGATCATCGCCAAAGCTACCAAAATGCAGCGTGAAGCGCTCCAGATCGTCGTCGGTCAAATCCTGATCGGGAAAGGCAAGCACATGATGTTCGAGCCACGCCGCGCGGATCGCACCGACCAGATCGCCGGACAAGGGCTGGCGCAGGTCAACGCCGGAAACGGTCGCGCCGCATGCCTGGCCGGATGGGGTTATCTGCATAGGGGCCTCTCCTGTTGGGGGGAGGCTAGTTTGTGGGGGCGGTTTGTCAATCTTGGGGGGAATCAACCCCGCCCCAGCGGCACACACGCCTCCTCGAGCCAAGCCTTGGCCTCACCCTCCAATTGCGGGCCGACAATTTCCAGCACGCGGGCGTGGTATTCATCCCACCAGCGCAGCTCGTCGCGGGTCAGCAAGTCGGTATCGACCAATGCCTTATCGATCGGTGCCCAGGTGAGGTTTTCGAAGCCATAATAGGTGCCCTCTGCACCCTCGATCTGTCGTTCCTCGACCAGCACCAGATTTTCGATGCGGATGCCATAGGCGCCGGTCTTGTAATAGCCGGGCTCGTTGGAGAGGAACATGCCGGGGAGGAGGACTTCGCCTGTCCCTGCCTGCCCACCTGCCGATTTGGCGATACGCTGTGGCCCTTCATGGACCGAGAGGAAAGCGCCGACGCCGTGGCCGGTGCCATGCGCATAATCGACGCCAGCCTGCCACAGATATTGCCGTGCGAGTGCGTCGAGCTGACTGCCTGCAGTGCCTTCAGGGAAGACCGCGCGGGCGAGCGCGATATGGCCCTTGAGCACGCGAGTGTAGCGATCCTTCATCTCGGCAGTGGGCTCACCGGGGCCAACCCAAACGGTGCGGGTGACGTCGGTGGTGCCATCGAGATACTGCCCGCCGCTGTCGACCAGATAGATGCTGCCCGGTTCGATCCGTCGGTTCGATTGTTCATCGACCCTGTAATGCGGCAGCGCGGCATTGGGACCGGCGGCTGAGATGGTGTCGAAGCTCAAGTCGCGCAGCTTACCAGTCGCCTCGCGGAAGCTTTGCAGCTTGGCCGCGGCACTCAATTCGGTCTCACCGCCTTTGGGAGCCTCGATGCTCAGCCAGTGGAGGAAGCGGGTGAGCGCAGCGCCATCGCGTGCTTGCGCGGCGCGGTGGCCAGCCTGTTCGACCGGATTTTTCTGCGCGCGCGGGATGACGGTCGGATCGCGCAACTGGACGATTTCGGCTCCGCCCGAAGCGAGTTTTTCGAAAATCGCCGCAACTGCCCGTTCGGGATCAACCGCGATACGCTTGCCCTGCATCGCTTCCAGCGCCGGGGCGAAGGCGGTGCGCGGGTGCAGGCGCACGGCATTGCCCAGATGCTGGCGAACCTCGTCGGTCACCTTGTCAGGCTCGACATAGAAATCGGCGGTGCCATCATCGTTGATGACGGCAAAGGACAACGCGACCGGAGTGCGCGATACGTCGCTACCGCGAATATTGAACGCCCAGGCGACGCTATCGAGCGCGGAGAGGATAGCGCCATCCAGCTTACGCTCGATCAACCATTCGGCGATTGCGGCGCGCTTTTCGGCACTGCCTTTGCCGGTATATTCATCGCCCAGCACGATCAGCTTGGCATTGGAAGGATCGGGGCGACCGGCCCAAACCTTGTCGATCGGGTTTTCGCCGACCGCAACGAGCTCCGCGCCGACCGAAGCGAGCGCCTTCGCGGCTGCATCTGCCCAGCCCTTGGTATGCACCCATGGATCATAACCGATCCGCGCGCCCTGCTTGGCATTGGATTTCAGCCAGTCAGCAACACTGGTTTGCGGAACCTGCTGGTACTGCCACAATTTGCCATCGACCTGCTCGCGCACCTGGATGGTATAGCGCCCGTCGACGAAAATCGCGGCTTCCTCTGAAAGCACCGCCGCTGTCCCCGCCGATCCGCCGAAACCGGTGAGCCAGGCAAGCCGCTGCGCATACTCGCCGATATACTCGCTCATATGCTCGTCGCAGATCGGAATGACGAAACCGTCGAGCCGATCGGACTTCAACTGTTCGCGCAAGGCTGCGAGGCGGGCTTCATAGGTGGACATGGCTGCTTCCTGAATCTAATTATCCTCCCCATATAGTGAGGACATCGCCCTTATGAAACTGCTCCTGAAACTTGGAACCTCGATCGCCCTTTGCATCAGCGCCGCACCAGCGCTGGCAGACGATACAAAGAAAGACAGCATGACCGCCAAGACCGAAACCGCCATCCAGCCCCCGATCGCCGAAAAGCGCCCGCACAGATATACCGTGCACGGCGTGACGATTACCGATGAATATCACTGGCTGCGCGACCAAGGCTATCCGAAGATCGAGAATAAGGAGATCCTCGCGCATCTCGAGGCCGAAAACGCCTATTTCGAAGCGCAAATGAAACCGCAGGAAAAGCTGGTTGAGACGATCTTTCAGGAGATGAAGGGGCGGATCAAGGAAGACGATTCATCAGTCCCGCAAAAGGATGGCGATTATATCTATTGGTCGAAATTCGACGAGGGCGCGCAATATCGCAAGCATTACCGCAAGCCGGTAAAGGGCGGTGCGGACCAGCTGATCCTCGATGAAAACAAGCTCGCCGAGGGCAAGGATTATTTCCGGCTTGGCGCTGCCGAGATCAGCCCCGATGGCAAGCTGCTCGCTTATGCCTATGACGATAATGGTTCGGAACGATTTGACCTCCATATCCGCAACCTCGAAACCGGCGAGGAGTTGAAGGACATCATCCCCGGCACGCTTTCGAGCATAGTCTGGACCAAGGACAGCAAGGGCCTTGTCTATGGCCTCGCCAACGAAAATTGGCGCACCGACAACGCTTATTATCACCGCCTTGGCGATGATCCGAAAAAGGCTAAGCTGCTCTACAAGGAGGATGATATCGGCTTTGGCGTGGGCGTCGGGCTGACTGCGCAGGAAGACTGGATCATCATCGCCACCGGCGACAATGTGACCAGCGAAGTGCGGCTGGTGCCTGCAGACAATCCTGCTGCCGAGCCGATCCTTGTCGCGCCACGCAAGGTTGGCCGCGAATATAGCGTCGATGTCCGCGACGGCACGCTCTACATCCTGACCAATGACGACCATGTGAATTTCCGCGTCGCCACCGCGAGCCTTAAGGCTCCGGGTGAATGGACCACGCTAATAGCGGGATCGGACCGGCATTATTTGACCGGGGTTTCGCTGTTCAAGGATTTCTTCGTCACCGAAGGCCGGATCGACGGGCTCGACCAGGTTGAAGTGCGTCGCTACAACAGCCCGACTAAGGCCGAGCCGATCAAATTTGCCGAGGCAAGCTACACCGCCGGGCTGGGCGACAACCCCGAATATGACGTGAGCAAATTGCGCCTCGATTATGAATCGATGGTCACGCCCGACACGGTGTTCGACTATACTGTTGCCACCGGCGCATTCGAGACGCTGAAGGTGCAGGAAATCCCGTCAGGCTATGATGCCAGCCAGTACCAGACCGAGCGGGTGATGATCACCGCACGCGACGGCACCAAGGTTCCGGTGTCGATCCTTTACAAGAAAGGCTTCAAGAAAGATGGCAGCCAGCCGCTGCATCTCTATGCCTACGGTGCCTATGGCTATGCGATGCCGCCGGGCTTCTCGGCCAACCGGCTGAGCTATGTCGACCGCGGCTTTGCCTATGCAATCGCACATATCCGCGGCGGGGATGATCTCGGATACCAATGGTATCTCGATGGCAAGCTGACCAAGCGCACCAACACCTTCAACGACTTTGTCGATGCCGGAAAGGCGCTGATCGAGATGGGTTACACCTCGAAAGGCAAGCTGACCGCGAGCGGCGGCTCAGCGGGTGGCGAGTTGATGGGCGCAGTGCTCAACCAGGCTCCCGAAATTTTCGGTGCGGTCGTCAGCCATGTCGCCTTTGTCGATGTGCTCAACACCATGCTCGACGAGACTTTGCCACTGACCCCCGGCGAATGGCCCGAATGGGGCAATCCGATCACCGACAAGGCGGCGTTCGACTATATCCGCAGCTATTCGCCCTACGATAATGTCGAGGCAAAGGCCTATCCGCCGATGCTGTGGACCGCCGGCCTCAACGACCCTCGCGTGACCTATTGGGAACCCGCCAAGATGGTCGCCAAGCTGCGTGCGATGAAGACCGACGACAATGTGTTGCTGCTCAAGACCAATATGGGCGCAGGACATGGTGGCAAATCGGGCCGGTTTGACCGGCTGCGCGAAAATGCCGAGGAAGCGGCGTTCCTGGTGTGGCAATTGGGGTTGGCTGACGCAAAGTGAGCCAGCCCTTTACCCGCGATTTCACGGCCAGTCCCGAAGACATTGACGAACTGGGCCATGTGAACAATGCCGTCTGGGTGCGCTGGATTCAGGATATGGCGACCGCGCATTGGTCGGCCACCGCCGCGCGCGAACATGTCGATGCCTTTATCTGGGTCGTGACCCGGCACGAAATCGATTATCGCGGCAATGTGGCGCTGGGTGAGACCGTGACGGGGCGTACATGGATCGAAAAGCCACCACGCGGCGCGACCTTTGATCGGCGGGTCGAGTTTGTGAACGACTCGGGCAAGGTGATTGTCAGCGCAAATACGACATGGGCCATGCTCGATCGTGCAACTGGGCGGCTGATGCGGGTGCCGATGGAGGTCGCCGCACCCTTCCTTGGCTTAGCCTAACAGCCGCCGCGCCTGCCAAAGCCTTTGCAGCACCGTCACACCGCATAACGCCGCGAACAACAGCGCCAATTGCGGAAACAGTGCGGGAAACAGGCACATCGCCACGAAAAAGGCGATTGTTTCACCACCCTCCATCAGCCCGGAAGAATAAGTGAAGGCCTTGACCCCATGGCCGAGATCGCGCCCGGCCATGATCGCCGCAAGTGCCAGGAAGCTGACGGCGGTGAGGATGAAGCTGGCAGTGAGGATCAGCGCCGAAAGCTCATTGGCGGGTGCGGCAAAAGCAAAGCCCAAGGGCACGGCGATGTAGAAGAGATAATCGCACAGGCTGTCGAGATAGCCGCCCCAGGCAGTCGGCCCGCGAAGCCTTGCGACTGCGCCATCGAGTCCATCGAGCACCCGATTGGCGAGCAGCAGCGCCAAGGCCAGCAGCCAGTTCTGCGCGAGCAATGCATAAAAGAGCGGGATCACCAACGCCGCCCCGGCAAGCGTTATTGCATTCGCCCCAACCCCGCTGCGCACCACCAGTGAAGCGATCCGGTTCAACGGTAGATCGATCAGCTTACGCAGGCGGGCGTCGAACAATGCGGTCCCTATTTCTTTTCAAGCTTTTCCTTGAGCGCGGCCAGTGCCCCAAAGGGCCCTGCCTCGCTCTCGTCTTTCACACCAGCCGCTTTGAGCGCGGCATCGGCATTGGGGCTGCGCGGGAATGGATCGAGCGCAAGCGCGAAACTTTCCGCGACGGCTTCGCCGAGGTCGATGGCACGGCCATCATGGAACAATGTGTCGCAATCATCGGCATCGAGTTCGACTTCGACTTCGGCTTCGGCGTCATATCCGGTCTCGGCAACGAAGCGGATTCGAAAGCTATCTTCGATTGAGGCGGGCACAGGCTCCCCGCTCGCGACGCAAGCCAGCTGCGCCGTGCCGCGCAATGTTCCTTCTGCAAGATAGCCTGCGCCATCCGGTTGAAGCGAGACATCTGCCTCAAGCAGATCGAGCGAAATCAAACCAAAGCGCCTTGCGAGCGCCGCGCGTTCCTTTTCATCGGCAGCGATATGGCGGGGCTTGGTTGCTGCTCCAATTTCCGACAACGGGATGGCGCGGCTGAACTCGGGGGTTGCAGGCGGGCTTACCATCTGGTGTGTCCTGCAACGATTTCCGCGGCATCACACCCGGCGAGCGCCGCTGACGCCTTGCGCAATCCTTCCGCGACATGGGCGAGTTGGGCTTCGGTCGGCACAACATCACCGTATAGATTTCGGGTGAGTGCGTCGCGCAAGAGATTTGGCGCTGCGCCGTCGGCCAGTGCCTCCCGAAACGCTCCAAGCCGGCCGCCAAAGGCCCCCAACAGCTTGCCAATACGTTTGCCGACAATCATGTCGCCAACGCCGATTTCGCGCAGCTGCGCGTCCATATCGTCAACGAAAATCTCGGTCAGGAAAGCCATGGCTTGGGCGTGTTCTGGTTCCTTCTCCAACCGGATCAGCACCAGCGACAGCGCTGCCGAAACCATTTCGAACCGGCCATTGACGCTATCGGGAACGCCGCCTTCCAGATACCAATGCGGTTGGCGGGCGTGGGCGACAACCTGTTCGTAGAGCGGGCGCAATGCCTCACGCGGGTCAGGCTGGGGCGTTCCAAACAGGCGACGTAACAACGACACGACGATCAATATGCTCCGATTTTGGCGGCGGCGATCAAACGCTCATCCGCTGTTCATTTCGTGATGGATATTGCCATTGCTGCCCAAGGATGCAATGGCAATGCCGCTTAAAGACTTAAAAGGCCAAAACATGCCGAAGACCCGAATTGCGACCGCACTGAAAATTACCGCACTGGTTGGTACCGCCATGCTGGCGCAGGGATGCACCCAGTTTCGCGCGCATCAGGGCTATATCGGTGACAGCGTGCTGATCTCATCGGTCCAGGCCGGCGTCGACAACAAGGATTCGGTGCAGGGCACACTCGGCCGCCCGACCTTTGTCGGCCAGTTCAGCCCCAATGACTGGTATTATTTCGCCCGCGATACAAAGCAGTTGGCATTCCGCAATCCGCGCCCGACCGCGCAAACCATCCTGCACATCCAGTTCGACAATGCGGGTAACGTCGTTGCGGTCAACCAGCGTGGTCTCGAAAATGTTGTGCAGCTGAGCCCCGAAGGCGACAAGACGCCGACGCTTGGCCGCGAAACCAGCTTCTTCGAAGAGCTGTTCGGCAATATCGGTGCCGTGGGTGCACCGGGCGCTGGCGCTGGTCAGGGCAGCTCTGGCGGCCGCCCCTAAGACGATTTACTGCGCGACGCCGGCCGAGGCCAGCACCGCGAGCGCAACGATTTCCGACGCGTTTGACGACATGGTTGCAATCTGCACCGGCTTCTCCATGCCCACCAGCATCGGCCCGATCACCTGATCGCCGCCCAGTTCGCGGAGCAGCTTGGCCGAAAGGTTGGCCGACTGTAATCCCGGCATCACCAGAACGTTAGCGGGGCCTGAGAGGCGGCAGAAGGGATAGTTTTTCATCAGCGCGGGATTGAGCGCGACGTCGGGTGCCATTTCGCCTTCATATTCGAACGCAACCTTGCGCTGATCGAGGATCGAAACCGCCTCACGGATATTGCCCAGCCAGTTACCCGCCGGATTGCCGAATGTGGAGTAGGACAGGAAGGCAACGCGCGGCACATGACCCATGCGGCGTGCAACCTGTGCGGTCTGTTCGGCGATATAGGCAAGTTCTTCAGCACTTGGCCGTTCGTTCACCGTTGTGTCCGCCATGAAAACGGTGTGCGTCTTGCCCACAAGAACGTGGATACCAAAGGGAATCTCGCCCTTTTTCGAATCGAGCACGCGGCGCAGTTCGCGCATCGTTTGCGCAAAGGTGCGGGTGATACCGGTGATCATCGCATCCCCCTGATCCAAGGCGAGCATCAGCGCGCCGAAGATGTTGCGATCGCGGTTCACCATGCGCTGGATATCACGGCGCAGATAGCCACGGCGCTGCAAGCGCGCATAGAGACGGTCAACCATCGCGGGGACCAGCGGGCTCGATACGCTGTTGTGAATCTCATAGCTCTCGGGGTCGGCGACACCCATGGCCTGCAATTTCTCCAGCACGGTCGCGTCGCGGCCAACGAGCACGGGGGTGCCATAGCCATCCTGACGGAACTGGACGGCCGCACGCAGCACGACATCTTCCTCGGCCTCGGCAAAAATCACGCGTTTGGGCGCATTGCGTGCGGCGGTATAAACCTGCGCCATGACCGAGGTGGTCGGGTTCTGGCGCGCGCGCAGCGAAGCCCGATAGGCATCCATGTCGGCAATCGGTTTTTGCGCGACGCCGCTGTCCATCGCCGCCTTGGCCACTGCCGAAGAAACTACCTCGATCAGGCGCGGATCGAACGGTGCGGGAATGATATAGTCGCGGCCAAAGCTTTGCGTGGCGCCGCCATAGGCCGCAGCAACATCCTCATGCACCGTCTCACGCGCCAATTCGGCAATCGCATTGGCGGCAGCAATCTTCATCTCTTCGTTGATCGTGGTCGCACGCACATCGAGCGCACCGCGGAAGATGAAGGGAAAGCCGAGGACGTTGTTGACCTGGTTGGGATAATCCGACCGTCCGGTTGCAACAATTGCGTCGGGCCGTGCCTCCAACGCATCGGGCGGGATGATTTCGGGATCGGGGTTAGCCATGGCAAAGATGATCGGCTGATCCGCCATCGATTTCACCATGTCCTTCGATACTGCCCCTGCGACCGAAAGACCAAGGAACACGTCGGCACCTTTCATGGCTTCGGCAAGCGTGCGGCACTGGGTGGGCACGGCATGCGCCGATTTCCACTGATCCATGCCTTCGGTGCGACCTTGGTAGATCACGCCCTTGGAATCGCACATGATCACATTGTCGTGGCGAACGCCCATGGCCTTGATCAGTTCGGTGCAGGCGATCGCCGCCGCACCAGCGCCGTTGCAGACGACTTTCACATCCTGAATCTTGCGGCCTGTCAGCAGGCACGCGTTGATCAGTCCGGCGGCGGAAATGATCGCCGTGCCATGCTGGTCATCATGAAAGACCGGAATGTTCATCCGCTCGCGCAGCGTTTGCTCGATGATGAAGCATTCGGGCGCCTTGATGTCTTCAAGGTTGATACCGCCAAAGCTAGGCTCGAGCAGTTCGACGCAATCGATGAAGCGATCGACATCCTCGGTCTTCACTTCGATATCGATCGAGTCGACGTCGGCGAAGCGTTTGAAGAGCACGGCCTTGCCCTCCATAACCGGTTTCGATGCCAGTGCGCCCAGATTGCCCATTCCCAGGATGGCTGTGCCGTTGGAAATCACCGCGACCAGATTGCCTTTTGCAGTATAATCATAAGCGGTTGCCGGATCGTCAGCGATCGCCTGAACCGGAACGGCAACGCCCGGCGAATAAGCGAGGCTCAGGTCACGCTGCGTCGCCATCGGCTTCGAGGCAATGATCTCTATCTTGCCGGGACGTCCCTGTGCATGGAATTGCAATGCCTCACGGGCGGTAAAAGGGACGTCGCTGTCGCTCATAGTCTGATTTGCCTTGTTTTACGTACTCAGGCTTGCCCTAGCGGCAAGCATGGCACGCGCGCAAGTCCGCATGCTCGAAACCCCGCGTATGGGTATTCCACAAAACATCGCTGCCCCGCTGTTGCCTTGCCTTGGCAAGCGGTTATCAGGCTGCAATGGACTCACGCCCCGCCAAGAATGTTGCGCTGCCCGGCCTTGAAACGCCGACGCCGATGATGGCGCAATATCTGAAGCTGAAGGCGAAGGCCGGGGATTGCCTGCTCTTTTACCGGATGGGCGATTTTTTCGAGCTCTTCTTCGATGACGCCAAGGCTGCGTCGCAAACGCTCGACATTGCGTTGACCTCGCGGGGTGAACATGGCGGCCAACCCATCCCCATGTGCGGCGTGCCGGTGCATGCAGCCGAAGGCTATCTGGCGCGGCTGATAAAGGCAGGGCATCGCGTTGCCATTGCCGAACAGACCGAAACCCCGGAAGAAGCGAAGGCGCGGGGCGGCTCCAAGGCTCTGGTCGCACGCGACATCATCCGTTTTGTGACAGCAGGCACGCTTACCGAAGACAGCCTACTCGAAAGCTGGTCGTCAAACATCCTTGTGGCGCTTGCAGAGGCTGGCGGAGAAATTGGCCTCGCAGCCGCAGACATCTCGACCGGCTATTTTGAAGTCAGCTGTGTTTCCGCGTCCGCGCTCGAAGCAGAATTGGCCCGCTTGGGGCCAAGCGAAGTGGTGGCGCCCGGCGGATTTGCGGCGGCACCCTATGGTGCGATTGACCGGCCGCGCGATGATTTCGACAGCATGGCAGGCAAGACCGCACTCGCCCTGCATTTCGGCGGCACCGATTTCGATGTGTTGAGCCGCGCCGAACTCGCCGCGGCAGGCGGATTGCTCGCCTATCTGGAGCATGTCGGGCAGGGCAAGATGCCCTTCCTCAAAGTGCCGGTTCGCCGCGAGGTGCAGCAATTTTTGCTGATCGACCAAGCGACGAGAGACAGCCTGGAGATCACCCGCTCCGCCAATGGTGGCGGGCGGACGGGCTCGTTGCTCGCCGAAGTAGACCGGACGATTACCGGCGCAGGCGCGCGGCAATTGGCGGCGGACCTTTCGGCCCCGTTGATGGACAAGGGCGCTATCGAAGCACGGTTGGCGCTGGTGCAATGGTTCCACGACGCACCGCTGCTGCGCGACAGCACGCGCGCGGCGTTGCGCCAATTGCCCGATATTGCCCGTGCTTTGGGTCGTGTGGTCGCAGGGCGCGGAAGTCCCCGCGATTTGGGGCAAATACGCGATGGTCTCGATGGCGCACGCATCCTGCGCGAGCGGCTGGGCGCGATGGCCGAGCGACCTGCATTGCTCGAAAGCTTGCTCCCCGCACTCGACGGGCATGGCGCGATGGTCGACCTGTTTACACGCGCATTGATTGCAACGCCGCCCACCGAAGCAAGCCAGGGCGGCTATATCGCCGAGGGCTATGACGCCGCGCTCGATGCATTGCGCATGGCCGGGCGCGACGGGCGGGCGGCAGTCGCCGCAATGGAAGCGCGTTACCGCGCCTCGACAGGAATTGCGGCTCTCAAGATCCGGCACAATGGCGTGCTTGGCTATTTCGTCGAAGTGCCCGCCAAAAATGCCGACCCGTTGATGGCAGCGGGAAGCGGCTTCACCCATCGCCAGACAATGGCAGGTGCGGTGCGTTTCAATTCGCCCGAACTGCACGAAGAGGCGCTGCGGATAACGCAGGCGTCTGGCCATGCATTGGCAGCTGAGGCTGCGCATCTCGAAGAATTGATCGGGCATGTCCTGACGCGGCGCGACGCGATTGCCGCGAGCGCCGATGCGCTTGCGCGGATAGACGTCGCGGCGGCACTGGCCGAACGCGCGGCAGAGGGGCGATGGTGCCTACCCGAATTTGTTTCCGGAAACGAGCTGCACATCGAAGGCGGGCGCCATCCCGTTGTCGAAAGCGCGCTGGCGCGGCTGGGTGAGCGCTTCATCGCCAACGACTGCGATCTGGCACCCGAGAAACGACTCTGGCTGGTGAGCGGCCCCAATATGGGCGGTAAATCCACCTTTCTGCGGCAGAATGCGCTCATCGTCATTCTGGCCCAGGCCGGAAGCTATGTTCCGGCGAGTTCAGCGCGGCTTGGGCTGGTCGACAGGCTGTTCAGCCGTGTTGGCGCTTCGGATAACTTAGCGCGCGGGCGTTCGACCTTCATGGTCGAAATGGTCGAGACCGCAGCCATCCTTGCACAGGCGACCGAACGCAGCTTCGTGATCCTCGACGAGGTTGGCCGCGGCACTTCAACCTATGACGGCCTCGCAATCGCATGGGCGGTGGTCGAAGGCATCCATGAAAGCAACCGCTGCCGCTGCCTGTTCGCCACCCATTATCATGAATTGACGCGGCTGGCGGATACGCTCGATGCGCTCTCGCTGCATCACGTCCGCGCCAAGGAGTATAATGGCGACCTCGTGCTGCTCCACGAAGTGTCGGACGGCCCCGCAGATCGGAGTTACGGTATCGCCGTCGCCAAGCTCGCAGGCCTGCCACCGGCGGTATTGGCGCGCGCGGCGCAGGTACTGGAAAAACTCGAAAAGGGTCGCGCCGAAACCGGCGGGCTCGCCGCAGGTTTGGGCGACATGCCCTTGTTCGGCGCTGCACTCGATGCCGCAGAGGCCAAGGTCGATGCCGTGCGTGACAAGCTTTCCGGCTTAGACATCGACGCGCTCACCCCAAGGCAGGCTCTCGATCTGCTTTATGAACTGAAAGGGCTTGCGGGCGAGGAGTGATCCTCACCCGAGCGACAGGAACAGCCCTGCCAATGCCGCGCTCATCAGGTTCGACAGCGAGCCTGCTGCCAGCGCCTTCAAGCCCAGTTTCGCAATCATTGGCCGCTGGTTGGGCGCAAGGCCGCCGGTGACCGCCATCTGGATCGCGATCGAACTGAAATTGGCGAAACCGCACAAAGCAAAGGTGACGATGGCGACCGTCGGTGCCGACAGGGTCTTCATTGCGCCCAAATCAATGAAGGCTACAAATTCGTTGAGGACAATCTTGGTGCCGAACAGCCCGCCTGCTGTAACTGCCTCGCTCCAGGGAACGCCGAGCAGGTACATGACCGGCGCGAAGACCTGGCCCAATATGCCCTGGAAGCTCAGTCCTTTGAGCCCGACCAGATTGCCGATCCCGCCCAAAACGCCATTGGCCAATGCAACGAGCGCAACAAAGGCCAGCACCATCGCGCCGACGGCCACGGCCAGTTTCACACCGGTCTGCGCGCCTTGCGAAGCGGCCATGATCAGGTTTGCAGGCTTTTCATCATCGTGCATGTCGAGCGCGATATTGGGATCGTCCACCGCGGGTTCGTTCGGATCGTCGGGCATGATGAGCTTTGCCATCAAGATACCGCCGGGGGCCGACATGAAGGCGGCTGCGATCAGATAGTCGATGCGGATGCCCATTGAGGCATAGGCGGCGAGGATCGTCCCCGCGACCCCGGCCATGCCGACCGTCATCACGCAAAATAGCTGCGCCGGGTTGAGCGTTGCCAGATAGGGGCGGATCACCAGCGGAGATTCCGACTGACCGACAAAGATGTTCGAGGCTGCGCACAGGCTCTCGACCTTTGAAATCCCCGTGACCTTCTGCAATCCGCCGCCGATCCAGCGGATCACATATTGCATGATACCGAGATAATAGAGGATCGAAATGAAGGCAGCGAAGAAGATGATAACGGGCAGCGCCTGAATGGCAAAATTCTGGCCCAGGGGATCGGTGGCAAGACCGCCAAAGAGGAATTTGGTGCCTTCATTGGCATAGCCGAGCAGGTTCGAAACGCCCGTTGCCGCGCCTTGCAAAACCCGGTTGCCCCAAGGAACATAGAGCACCAGCGCGGCCAACCCCGCCTGCAATGCGAAAGCCGACAACACCACGCGTGGGCGGATCGCCTTGCGGTTGGAGGAAAGCAGGAGGGCGATCAAAAGGATCAGCACCATTCCGGCAAGGCTCAACAGGATTTGCATTACTTGGTCTCCCCAAACCTCTCGAACGTCGTCGTGCTGCGCACTTTTCCGCACACATAACGACCGAGGCCAGCGGTTTATGCGGAGAAATCAACCTCGAAACAAGTTCGGCGTGACGATAAGCTGTGAATAGCCGGTTCGCACGCTTGCACGCTCGAAAATAGCCGCTAACCATTAGCAATCTGACAAAAAGGGGAGCGCCGCGATGACCGACAACCAGAATAGTGGAACGATGATCCCGCGATCCTTGTTCGTCTATGCGCTGCTTTATGGCGGGCTCGTCGTTCTCGCAGGTGTGCTTGGCACCAAGATTTCCGAAATCGGCCCGCTTCATGTGGAATCAGGGATTTTCGCTTTCCTGATGCTGGTGGTGCTGTCGAGCGCGGTTGCCGAACTGCATGGCAAGGATATAGCCGACAAGCTTGTCCGATATGGTTTCATTCCGCTGATCCTGTCGATGGCGCTGATTTTCATTGTTATCCGCATGCCCCCCGCCCCTTTCTGGACCTTGCAGGACCAATTCGCCGGCATATTGGGCCAAGGCGCGCGACTGCAACTGGCAGGTCTGATTTCCTATGGAATCTCGCAAACGCTCAACGTCTATGTCTTCACAAAGCTGAAAGGCGAAGGCACTGGGCGTGCAGCCTGGCTGCGCGGGTTGATTGCGGGCCTGCTCTCGCAAGCGCTAGATACGGTGCTATTCATCACCATCGCTTTTTATGGCGTGGTCGATCCAGGATCAGGGCAGGAAATGCCGATCGTCAACATCATGACCGGCCAGATCATCGCCAAGCTGACATTGGTTGTGGTTTTCGTGCCAATACTGATCACTGCCTGCGTCAAGCTTGGGCAACGATTGGATGCCAAGCCGGCCTGAACCTGCAATATAGTTGCGCGTATTGCGATCGGGCGCTAACCCGCGCCGCATGACGACGCACGCACCCGATGACGCCCAGATGCAGGGGCTGTTGGCCAAGGCCGAAACGCTGACCGAGGCGCTGCCTTATATGCAGCGCTATGCCGGCAAGACCTTTGTGATCAAATATGGCGGCCACGCCATGGGTGATCCCGAAGCAGCGCGTAATTTTGCCGAGGATGTCGTGCTGCTGAAAGCTGTCGGAATCAATCCGGTCGTCGTTCATGGCGGCGGGCCGCAAATTGGTGCGATGCTCAAAAAGCTTGGCGTTGAATCGAGCTTTGTCGATGGCCTGCGCGTCACCGATGCCGAAACCGCACGTGTGGCGGAAATGGTTCTTTCGGGCGCCATCAATAAAGAACTGGTCAGCTGGATCGCCCAGGCCGGTGGTCGCGCTGTCGGCATTTCGGGCAAGGATGGCGGTTT
This sequence comes from Sphingorhabdus buctiana, assembly GCF_042680825.1. Lineage (NCBI taxonomy): Bacteria > Pseudomonadati > Pseudomonadota > Alphaproteobacteria > Sphingomonadales > Sphingorhabdaceae > Sphingorhabdus > Sphingorhabdus buctiana. Next base: position 103,370 of record NZ_JBHUEL010000007.1, on the reverse strand, counting down.
CGTGATCGCCGAAAAAGTCGAGGGCACCACCCGTGATCCTGATAGCAATATCGAACGCGCGGTCGACCTTGGTTTTGTCGGAACACCCAAGCATATCGACCGCAGCCTGCTCGACACGATTTCCGAGAGCGGAATGATTCCGGTTGTTGCCCCGATCGGCGTCGATACGACCGGGCAAACCTACAACATAAATGCCGACACCATGGCTGGCGCGATTGCCGCGGCGCTGGGTGCAGCGCGCCTTTTCCTGCTGACCGATGTGGCCGGCGTTCTCGACAAGTCGGGCAAGCTGCTGACAGACCTTGATCCCAAGCAGATTGCGGCCCTGCGCGCCGACGGCACCGTCACGGGCGGCATGATACCGAAGCTGGAAACCTGCATCGCAGCGGTCGAAGGCGGAACCGAAGCCGCGGTTATCCTTGATGGCCGGGTACCGCATGTCAGCCTGCTCGAAATCTTCACCGCACGCGGTGCAGGAACGCTGGTGCATAAGTAAGGCCGGCCCCTTTCCAAACGGGAGAGGGGAATAAGGTGTAATGCCCAGTTGATACAGCGCGCTGCCTCGGCTAATCGGGCGCATCATTCGCTTTTGGAAAGTCCAAGATGCTCCTCGCGCTTATCCAGATCATCGGTTACCTTGTCACCATCGTATCGACCGTAGTGATCGTGCAATTCGTGCTCAGCCTGCTGATCGCGTTCAATGTCGTCAGCCTGTCGAACAATTTCGTCGCCTCCATCTGGCAATCGCTGAACCTCATCCTCGATCCGATGCTGAAGCCCATTCGCAAGATCATGCCCGATACCGGGATGATCGATTTTTCGCCGATCGTGCTGATTATCGGATTGCGTATCATCCAGATGCTTTTGGGCGGCCTTTATAGCGACCTGTATATGAGCGGTGCGCTTTGAGCGGTGCGACGATCATTGATGGCAAGGCGTTTGCGGCCGGATTGCGCGCGCGCATAGCTGAGGCGGTTCCCGCTTTTTCGAGCGCCACCGGTCGCGTGCCCGGCCTGGCGGTTGTGCTGGTGGGTGATGATGCGGCGAGCGCAGTCTATGTCGCCTCCAAAGGCAAGGCCACGGTTGCTGCCGGCATGGCAAGTTTCGAACATCGCCTGCCTGCCGACACCAAACAAGAAGAGCTGATCGCACTTGTACGCCAGTTGAACGCTGACGAGAGTGTCGATGGCATCCTCGTCCAGCTGCCCCTGCCCAAACATCTCGACGAACAGGCCGTGGTCGATGCGATCAGCCCGGAAAAGGATGTCGACGGGCTGACTCCGATCAGCACTGGCCGCCTCGCTCTGGGTCTGCCCGGACTTGTCCCTTGCACACCGCTCGGCTCGCTGATGCTGCTGAAGGATCATATCGGCGATCTGTCGGGCAAGGATGCGATTGTGATCGGGCGATCGATCCTTGTGGGTAAGCCGATGGCGCAGTTGCTGCTCGCTGAAAACTGCACTGTCACCATCGCGCACAGCCGCACCCGCGACCTGAAAGCCCGCGTCCAGCAGGCCGACATCGTCGTTGCCGCCGTTGGTCGCGCCGAAATGGTGAAAGGTGACTGGTTGAAGCCGGGTGCGGTCGTCATCGATGTCGGCATCAACCGCCTTGATCCTGCAGAGGGCGAAACCAAAGGCCGACTTGTGGGCGACGTCGATTATGCAAGCGCGCTCGAGCTTGCATCTGCCATCACACCGGTTCCAGGTGGTGTCGGGCCGATGACCATCGCCTGCCTGTTGCGCAACACATTGGTTGCTGCGCATCGCCGGGCTGGTTTGGCGGACCCTGAAGGGCTATAAGCCGGTGATGACCGGTTACCGACTGCTTTCTACCACCGCCGCAATCGCAATTCTGGCAAGTGGTTGTGCCGCACAACCCATGATGCGCGGCGGTACATCGCCCAGCGCCAATCCCAGCGCGATCATTGCCGCGGAGATCGCATTCAACCGGCTCGCGCAGGAAAAAGGGTTTCGCGCCGCACAGCAAGAAACCGGCACCAAGGATGCGGTGGTTTTCCTGCCGCAACCAACGCTGCTTGCCGATGCGCTGAAGTTGAATGAAGAGCCTGAGGCGACGCCCAAATGGCAGCCGCACAAGGCCTATATGTCGTGTGACGGAAGAACCGGCGTCACGACCGGGGCGTGGCAGCTTCCTGATGGAAAAACCGGCTATTTCACCACTGTCTGGCAATGGCAGGCAAAGGGCAAGCTGCCCAAATATGCCCCGCCCTCCTTCCTGGGCAAGGGCGAATGGAAATGGGTGCTCGACCATGGCGACGCATTGCCTGCGCCTTTGACCGCACCGGAAATGATCGAAACGCGGATCGCCAGTTGCAAGGGCCAACCCAACGCCCCCATTTCAGCGCCGCCCGAAGGGGCGAAAATGAAAATGGGACTGTCGATTGACCAGAGCCTCAATTACACATGGATCGTAATGCCCGATGGGCAGCGAACGCTGATCGTGCGCCTCTGGAATGGCAGCGATTTTGACACGGTGATTGCCAACAAGGTTGCGGCGGCACCCAATGGTTGAGCTGTTCATTTCCGCATTCATCACCTTTTTCGTAGTGATCGATCCACCAGGCTGCGCGCCGATCTATGCCAGCCTAACCAAGGGTGCCAGCGCGCAGCAGCGCCGCGGCATGGCGATCCGTGCCTCGATCATCGCCGCTGCGATCCTCTTCGTCTTCGCGTTGTTCGGCGAAGACCTTCTCGGTGCCCTGCATATCGAACTGAACAGTTTCCGTATTGCGGGGGGCATCATGCTGTTCCTCATTGCGATCGACATGGTATTCGAAAAGCGCACCGAGCGGCGTGAAGAGCGAGCGCAGAAGATCATTGAAACGCCAGAGATTGAGGATGTCTCGGTCTTCCCAATGGCGATGCCGATGATTGCGGGGCCGGGCTCGATCGCATCGGTGATGCTGTTGATGAGCCAGAATGAAGGCATGGACCGATCGCTGGTCGTCCTCGGCGCGCTCGCTTCCGTTTTGTTGCTCACGCTCATCGCCTTGATCGCAGCAGGGCCGATCATGCGCGTGCTGGGTGCCAAAGCCGAGGCGGTCATCACCCGTCTGCTCGGCGTATTGCTCGGCGCGCTAGCTGCGCAGTTTGTGATTGACGGTTTACGGGCCAGCTTCGGCGGCTAGGCCTATTGCAGCGTCATGCGGTCGTCAAAACCATCCTGACGTCCGAAAAACTGCATCAGCTGGATAACCAGTTCGTTGCGGGCGGCGAGACCTTTTGACTCAAGCAAGGCCTGCTTTGCAGCGACATCGAACGGGGCGATCTGGGCAATCACATTCACCAGCGAAAAATCATCGAGCTGGCTGACCGCATTCCAATCAACCGCATAGCCCTGTGCATCGGCAAAGCGGCGCGCCTCTGCTTCGAGCGCGGCGCGTTCGCCAAGCGACAAGGTATCGCTGGTGTCATCCTCGTCCCACAAGGTCGCCTCAATCTGGCGGAACGGTGTGGTCACTTCGAGTTCACGTACCATGGTGAAGCGCTGCAACCCCTCCAGAACAATATTGTAGCGGCCATCGGCGAGTGCCTCGACATCGCCGATGCGACCAAGACAACCCACCGCGAAAAGCGAAGGATTATCACCGCCACCCATTGGCTGGATCATCCCGATCATCCGGTCTCGCGCAAGCGCGTCGCCCACCAACGCCCGATAGCGCGGCTCGAAAATATGCAGCGGCAACTGCATATCGGGCAGCAGGATCGCGCCGCCCAAAGGAAAGATCGAGATCCGCTTGGTGCCCATCAGCCGAACAATATCGCGGAAAGTTTCCGTCGGGTCGCCGCGACCCAGGGATCTTCGAGGCCAATCATGCTGAAAATCTCGAGCAAGCGGCTGCGCGCCGCACCGTCATTCCATTCGCGATCGGTTGCAATGATGGCCAACAGCGCCTCTGCAGCGCCGTCACGGTCATTGGCTGCCATCAATGCGTTGGCAAGGTCATAGCGGGCCTGGTGATCGGCGGGGTCCGCCTCAGCCGCAGCGCGCAACGCACGCAGCTCTTCGGGATCGCGCGCTTCAGCCACGATCGAGAGCTTTGTACCCACTCGTTCCAGCGCAGAGTCGGCACGCTGCTCGTCCGACAGGCTGGTAAAGATCGCCTGCGCTTCGGCGGCACGATCAAGCGCGATCAGCGCTTCAAGCATCCCGGCAAGCGCCGCTTTATGTTCAGGATCGACGCCAAGTATCTCGGTGAAGATCGCATAGGCTTCTTCGTTCGCACCCTCAGCCAAGGCGTCCGCCCCGGCAGCCGCGACTTCATCAAGGCTGGGGCCAGCATCGCCGGCTCCGCCTGCCTGCACTGGCAGTTTCGCCAATAGCTGGTCGAGCATCGCAGAAAGCTGAGGTTCGGTACGGGCATTGGTCAGGTCTGCAACGGGTTGCCCCTGAAACATCGCATAGACAGTCGGGATAGACCGGATCTGGAATTGCGCCGCGATGAACTTGTTCTCGTCGACATTGATCTTGGCGAGCACGACGCCCTTGTCGGCATAATCCGTTGCCACCTTTTCGAGCACCGGCGTCAATTGTTTGCACGGGCCGCACCATTCAGCCCAGAAATCGAGAATGACGAGCTTGGTCATCGACGGTTCGACAACATCGTTGCGAAACGCCTGCACCGCTTTCTGCTCTTCGGTGGTCAAACCCATGCTTGCCAAAGTTCATGCTCCCGGAATTCGAATCATCTGCACGCCCTATGTGGGGTGCGGCCACCATATGCCAAGTGATTGCGTTGCTATCGCCACAAAATGCAAAGCAATTTTGCCGTGATAAAGGGCTTGCGGCCCCTGAAATCGCCTGCTAATGGCGCGCCTCACCCGCTGGACATCACCTGATTCCAGCCGCCAGAGCGGGCGTAGCTCAGGGGTAGAGCACAACCTTGCCAAGGTTGGGGTCGAGGGTTCGAATCCCTTCGCCCGCTCCAGTTTTCCAAGGGTTTAGAAAAACCCTGCTTCCAGACTTTCTATTGTAACGACGCACGAACTATTCGGCAGATCACTCTCCAGTTTCGCGCATTTGTAACACATTTGGGGATGATTACTGCCAAAACGGCATCAATAGTGATAAATATGATTTCATAATTGAATATGATTGCCTTTCAAAGGGGGCGTCATGTCGTTGCTTCGCAGATTGTTCTTTTGCACTTTCGGCTATCATATCCGCTCACAACAGCGCGCGAAATATATCGATAATCATTTGGTTTCAGAGTGCAAATATTGCAGGATCGAGATGCACAAGGATCTTCGCCAAAACCGCTGGTTGATTGGAAATCCAGAATAATATCAGGAATTTAATTGACTTCAAGCAACTGTGAGCTGTTCAGTTGCCGCCGAACCGCTACCGCAATCTATGCTATGAAAAAACCCAGCATCCGAAGATGCTGGGTATTAGTATGGGTCAGTTGTGCCATTCCAATTGGAATGCCCTACGGCGGTATAAGCATTGCCCAATGCGGTCAATTCATTTCATATATAAATGTAAAATACTGCCCACGTCCCAATATATACTCACATCGGCCGGCGGCCGAAGAAAGTCAGTAGCCCTTTCAACAAATAGATCATCGTCCAACTGCCAATCATGTCGCCGATAAATATGCCGATTGTTCCAGAAGTGACGGTCTGGGCCTGTCCTATCAGGCGCATTCCAATATGGTGGAATAAAGCATTCCCGAGAGAACAGCCGAAAGACAGGGCAAGCAGGCGTAGGGGCGTGAGATTTGAAAGACTGGGCTTCAATTTGGTCAGGTAAGCGGCAATGGCAACGCCCAATGGCCCGCCCACCGAGATCATTGCTACAATCACGAGATCGCCCTGCAAGTCTGGAGAAAAATTGAGTTTTCCGGTAAATGCCATGAACAGGTCTGAGAAGAACAGCGTCGGGATGATCCAAAAGCCGATCATCAAATAACCAAGCAGGCGGATGAACGCTGGAAAAAATATCAGGCTCGCGAAACCCAACTCATAATCATCGCCAAATATGACCACCGACAGATAAAAGAGGGCAATGTAGGAAAGTGCCAATAAAATGGCTGCCTGTAATGTAGGCTTCAACTTTCTAAGCATTTATCGGACTTGGACCAACAAACAAATGCCTCCGCTGCTACACTTTGCAACATCAGCAAACAGATTGTCCAGATTTTTTTCGTATGTGAAAAGTTATCTACAGAAGTACTGCCAGTTCTAGGTGATATTTGCTGCAGAACTTTCCCATAATGTATTGTAAAGTATATGTTTAAATTCGCGTTTTGGTTTTGGAAAGTTGCCGCTTCTTTGAAATTGTTATTGCAAACATGTAAATATTAATCACCTGTGCGGAAAATAGCCGCTATCACTAATCTTGGAAGTTGGCGCTAAGACCGCAGCGACCGGCTGTAAAAATCCATCCCGGCCTTCACTCCGTAAATAATCACCCAACTGCCGATCATGTCGCCGATGAAAATGCTGATCGTGCCTGCCGTGACACTGCTCAAGAGGCCGTGGCAAATCATCGCGCCATGGTGAAGAAGCACATTACCGAGCAAGCAACCGATCGAACGCGGGCAGGAAGGTAGAGGAAGATAGCCTGCAAGCCGTTCGAACCGTTGCTTAATGCGCCGCACTCGCCGTTTCTCGTGTAGCTTCAGCCCCGGCTGTTGAGCCGGTTCGACCCTCACCACCTGACGCGCCACTCTCTTCACGTGCAGGTGGAACAAAGCGCGCAGTTTCGATCGACCCTGTGGGCGCATCGGGCGGCGCACGAATTGCTCCGTCAAGGCTGGTGCGACGTTCGGCCAAGCGAGCCCGGGCGGCGCTTGCACGCTCGGCGTCCGCCGCCGCGAGGCGCTCGGTCTCGGCTGCAGGATTCAGGGTATTTCCGCGGATACGTTCGGCATCGGAACTACCAGCGAGGCGGTTCAATGGGACATAGTCCGTGCGGAAGTGAAGCTCTACGCCGCTGTCGAGATCGACCGAACTGTTGATTGCCTCAGTCGATTGGTTGCGTTCGGTCGAAACATAACCGATCGTCGATTGCACCTTTGCCTCCATGCCCCACGGCCCGAACCGTGCACCACCACCAACATCCATATTGGTGCGTGTATCGAACTGCGAACCGCGATCATTTTCGGCCACACTGCTGGCGTCGACGTGCAGGCGCATCGACGCCCGGATGAGTCCCGATTCAATCACTATGCGCTGAAGCCCCATTTGCACCATGGTTGCGAGCATTTGTTGGCGATTGCGCGCGAGGATCTGGCGCGCGAGTGGAACCAATGCTTCCGGATCCGACCCTGGCAGCGACACACCCTCCTCTGCACCAAGCGCGGACCGCAATGCTGCTTCGCTAGGTGGCTGCGCGCCGGGCCGCAGGATTAAGCGCGTGGCGGCATCTTGCTCGGCCTGGATCTCGGCACGCCGTTCACGGGCTTCGGCGGGATCGAGTCCCTCCAATTCGCTCGCCATGTCGATTTCCTCACCACCGTCGATCTGGTAGTGGGTGGGAAAGCGCTCGGCGAGCCAAGCGCGCGCACCCGACACGCCGACATTTGAATCGGCAAATCCTTCTGTTGTCTGGGCGACGTTCCGGATGAGCTCGACAAAAGACGTAAGCTGTTGTTGCTGGCTGTCATTCATGGCCTTGAAGACGCCTGTAATCAGCTCGTTGACAAAGCGGGGAAATGATACTGCGTTCAATGTATTCTGGACGGTTCCAGCCACACGGTCGACCGCGACGCCTGAAAATTCACTTCCAGCATTATGCGCACGGGCCAGCGGGGCGCGTGGCGGCGCCGCGGCCTCCTCAATATCGAGGGCAGCCGAACCGATCTTGGCAAGTGAACCGGCGATGGCCTGGCGCGTTTCCGGGGCAAGCGCGCTATAGGCCGGATCGTTGGCAAGAAGGGCATGCAAGGCACGACGTGCGTCATCGCGCGGAGCGATCGTGGGCGCGGATAAGGGCGCGGGCGGTAAGGCCATATCAGTCCGCCAGCGCGGACCAGACCGAAGCGGGCTGCCCGTTCTGGGTTGCAGGCGAAGGCGCTGGGGTGGCTCCGTCGGCCAGCGCCAGCGTCGCCTCCAGCCAATCGACTGCTGCTGCAATCACCGGATCGGCAAGCTCGACGAGCGGTGCATTGCCGCTTATGGCTTCCAGCCGGTCGGCCAACCAGGAGATCAGGATCATCCCGGCCTTGCCGCGGCGGACATAAGGTTGTGCATCTGGCAATTGCAACTGGCCGCCCGCGCGAGCGATGCCCCGGACCACGCCCCACAGATCGCGGGCGTGAAAGGCCGACCGCATCGCCGGATGGCTCAGTACCGCAAATGCGTCCTTAAGCGTCTTCATCACCTCGCTGGCAATGAAGGCGGTGGCACCACCGCTGTGGTCGCTCAGATTGTGCGACAGGTTGCGCGCGGCACTACGCACCCGGGATTGTGCGCGTATCCCGCCCGACGGATTCATACCGCCCTCCTCCTCCAGCTTTACCAATGCCTCTGCCAGCTCGAACATGCGGTCCTCGAAGCGTGTATTGCGGCCCGTTTCGGCTGAGACGGGCCCGGATGATGTCCCGAAGAGCCGAGCAAAAAAGGCGTTGCGCTCTTCCGCGGTCATCTGCTCGTGACGGGCTCTCCACCAAGCTGCGACCAGCGGCCCTGCCCCGCCGAGATCAACCTGGATCGCTCCGCTCGCCGACAACCCGGCTAGGCTTTCCACCGCAGCGATAATACCCGGAGCTTCCAAATCCGCCGCCAGATAAAGCGAGGCCAGCGCGCGCAATTGAGCACGATCGATGCGTGCCGCCGCCGGTTCGGGCAATTCGATGCCGCTAAGGTCGTCGAGCGCAAAGGCCAGACCCGGTGCGGTTGCCCGGTCGACAAGCCGTTGGCACTGCGCCAGCGCCGCCGCAAGCGCAGCATCGGCGCAAGGTGCGATCTGCGCCGCAGGGGCGGGTGGCGGGGGGATGAGCCGCAGTGCCATCCCGCTACCCCGCGCGAGTTCCGGCCGCACCGCCCTCGGGCTGGTTGGGATTAAAGGGGGTCGAATTGCCCTGGATTACCGACATCATCCCCGGGGTCGCCATCTTATCCAGTGGCAGATAGTCGCTCTTGAAATTGACCCGCACCTCACCTGACAATTTGGCCTTTGCCTCAGCCTTGGATTCACTGGTTTCGTCGACTGCGGAGGCGACAGTCGCAACATGTTCGGTTGAAAATTCATTGGTCATTTCAGCCGAAACAGGCGAAAACCACGAACCATATTCCATTTTTGCTGTATTCTTGAGCGCCGTTGCCGAACGGTCATTCATCGAAGCTGTATATTGGCGCTTTGCTTTATCACTCGACCGCATGTCAAAAATTACTTTTGCATTTATTGAACCATCGGTCACGACTATTCTATTTATACCTAACATTACCATTGACGAAAGCAGTTGCTGGCGCGATTTTGCCATTTGTAATCGCGCGGCGGTGACTAGCCGAAGCTCGGCATTTGCGTCGCTAATATCGGTCACTGGCGGGTTGAGGTTCAGATTACGGCTGATTTCCGCTATTCTTACGGCAGCGTCGTCACTCACAGTCGCGAGCCGTGGTGGCGGGGCGGTTTCTGCCGTCTCAGTACCTTCAAAACTGTCGCTGGTAGATCCGGTGTCGATCTGGAAAACATCTGGATAGCTATCGACAAGAAAATCGCGTCCTGCGGCTTCCCCAATATTGTCTCGCATGAATTGATCTGTCGTTTTTGCGACATTGGCGATCAATTCTCCATATGCCCGCATCTGATCTATTGAGCTCTCAACTATAGCTTGAAAGACATTTTTTATAAGACCTCCAACAAATTTGGGAAAATCGACTTTTTGTACCATCTCCCCAAATTGCTGTACCCCTTGCTTAACAGCTCCCGCCTCAAAATCCTTGCCTGCGAAGCCAGGACTTGACGCCAATGCCTGTTTTGTTTGCTCTACAGCATCTTCCAGCGCGCGTGCAGGGGCAGAACGAGGGGTCGCCATCTCCGCGGGCAGCGTCCCTTTCGGCAGTTCGCCGCGCGCCTCACGGTCGGCAACTTCGGAATAAACCCCGTTCGGGTCTGCCATGAATGACAGCACCTGAACGGTTGCTTTGGCCATTCTGGAACGCTCTTCATCGGACAGATCAGGAAAGGTCGGGATGGCTGTAAGCAAGCGCTGTACCGCGCCGCGCGCCGCTTCCAGGGCATCCCTCGTTTGGCCCGGCGCGGTGCCGCCGGCGTTTAGGCCGGTTGAGCGATTCTGAGGCGGTGGGGCAATATTGACGGACATCGTGTCGATTCCTCAAGCTACCGGCGCTGCGGCAACGGGCGCCGCAGCGACCGGTGCAGGTGCAGAAGCCGCTGCCGGGGGTGCCGCGCGCGGGCTGGGCACGACATTCGGATCGACCGGCGTCGAATTGCCCTGAATGGCCGCGATCATGCCCGGCGTCGCCATCTTGTCGAGCGGCAGATAGTCACTCTTGAAGTTGACATCGACCACACCGGAAAGCTGGATCTTGGTCTGGATCGCTGCTTCGCTCGATTCCGATGCCGAGGTTGAGGCGGTGATGATCGGTTTATTCTCGTACTGGTATTTGCCTTTCGAATAATAGTCGGCGTCATAGTCATTGCCGCCGCCTTCGCCGCGCGTGTAGCTGCTTGAGACATTTCCGCCCGAGTCATATTCGCCCGAACCTGAATGGGTGGTCTGCACCGATCCATCCTTGTTGCGAGCAACGTCCATCGCGGTCGCAGAGCGGCGCTTTTTCAGACTGTCCTGCGCCTTGACGTCATACATTATCTTGGCCGAAATCTTGCCATCCGTGACAACTATCCTATTGATTCCCATAAGAACTATCGACGCCATCAACTGCTGGCGCTGGCGCGCGAGTTGCATGCGGCTATTCTCGACGAGCGCTTTTTCGACATTCTCGTCGGAAAGGTCGAGGCTCTTCAGCGCTCCGTTCTCGAATTCGAGCTTGTTGTTGACCGCCTTCAGCGCCTCGCCCTCGTCGACGCCTTCGCGCAGTCGCAGTCGTGGACCGGGATTATCCTCATCCTCGCTCATCCCGATGTCGAAAAGGTCGGGAAACTGATCCACCATATGGTCGCGACCCTGATTGGCGTCGACATTATCGTCCATAAACTGCTTCAAACTGGTGGCTACCGAAGCAATCATCTTCTGATAGGCCTCCATTTGGCGTATGGAACTATCTGTAATAGATTGGAAAACTCCGTTTATCAGCCCAGAAACAAAGGTCGGGAATTTCACTTCGCGTAGCAATTCGCCAGCGACCTTGGCACCTTCGCGTGCAGCATCGGCAGTGAAATTATCCTGTCCGATCGCATCGACCGCCGCCTGTTTCTGGTCCCAGGTCGCTTCGCTGGCGCTATGGTCGGTCCCTCCGCCAAGATCGAACAGGGCCTGCGCAGGGGCACCTGGTTCGAGGCGCTGGCCCTCTATGCCTTCGGGCCGTGCGATATAATCGGCCACCAAGGCAGTGTTCCTGGCGATGTCTTGCTGGTCGGCAAGTGACATGGCCTTGAACGCCGGCGACTGGGTCAGCATTTGCGCCACCGAGTGACGAACGGCACCGTGCGGAACAGGCATGGCTGGCGGGGGGGCAATATAGGACGTCGTCATCGGACTCACTCCAAAAAAGGATCAGGCCGCGCGCTGCAAGGCTTCGGCGGGAAATTCGAACTCCACCGGGCGCAGATAGAGGCTAACTCTTGGCGCGGTTGCACCGTCTGTGCGCAGGCTGACGATCGAGAACCTTCCCGGCCAATGCTCATCCTCTGGTGTGAATGCGTTCATCCACCGCTCAAGGGCTGCAAGCCCACGCGGGCGCTCGGACAGCCCCATGGTCAGCAAACTCAGGAAGCTTGGTGGCACATCGGGGATGGCGTTGAGCAGGACGTAAATCTCGAAATCGGGTCCGTTCGGTCCGTCGCCAAAGGCAAGCAACGCTGAATTTGCCGGAAGATCGAAACGTCCGCCTAAGATAAGGCCGATCATCTGCATTATCCCCGGCAGCCGGTGCCCAAGCCCGAGCGCATCGAGCGCGGGCTGAAGATCGGCGAGACGGAGCGGCTGGGTTACCGCAAAGGTCAGTCGCTGGCCACCGGCGTCACGTTGCGCGGCAACGGTGGTGAACAGCGGGTATAGCCCCGGCACAAGCTGCAGCGCAGTTTGTACTACCCGCGCGAGCGACATCGGCAGATTGTCGATGCTAACGCGTCCGCCTGGTGTTTCGTAATACACCTTAGATGCGTAAAGGCCGCCACGGTCATAGGCTGAACCGATAAATGCACCGAACCCGAGCTGGCCGTTGCTCGACCCGAAACCACGATAGGGCTCGCTCGCCCGGTCGAACCAGTGCAATGCATCTCGCCCCATATATTGGTCGAGCAGGCGTCGCATCTCGCGGGTCGCTTCGTTACGCCGGTCGACGGCCGACGCTTCGGGCGGGAGCGGCTCGATAGTGTAGCGCACGGTATTGGGCTGGCTTTCCGAAAAGCTCGGCTCAAACGGCGGGGCCATGGGCATCAGGGCGTTGTGGCGATAGCGCGGATCATCCTCGGGATAGGGGAAGGTCCGCATGAACAGGTCGCGCAAAGGCGTGAACGCATCGGCCGAGCCAAGCGCGCTCGATGCGCGCGCCAACTTGTCCTGCAGCGTCAACGCCAGTGGGCGGTGCGATGATCGGAAGGTCATGGTCGTAACTCCTCAAGTGACGGAACGGGACGGGACGGCTTAATGCCGCACCGCGCTGCCGTTCGGCCACGCCGGCCGCCCGACTCCAAGCCCGAGACCGATGTCGCCAATATCGTCGAGCATCTGCCGCGCCATCGCTGGAATAGGGATAGGCTTGGACGTCATCTGCGGTGCCTCACGCGGCTGCGCCATTTCCTCGACCTGGCTGTCGCTGGTCGCGGTGTCGGCTAGCCAAAGCTCGCAGGCGTTGACGAGATCGTAGTCGTTTGGATTGACCGTAGCGCGATGGTCGGGCGCATTGTCGGGGAAGCGGACCGACGCCATGTCGATAATTGCCCCAGTCGGATTGTTGATCCGTGCGATATTGTTGGCAAGCCAAGCGGTGATGATCGTGCCGCATGTCGCCAGCGTACGGTAACGACTGCTCGTCCGCGCTCCGCCAAGCTCGTAGGTCGCAACCTGATCGACAACCTGCCACATATCCCGCGCACCATAGGCACCCAGGATTTCGCGGTCGCCGAGCAAGCTGATGATCCCGACGATCTGCGCCTGCAACTCGCGCCCGGCATAATGCGCCATGCCATAGCCATGAAGCGAGAGGTTGCCGGCAAGATCGCGGGCCGCCTTGCGCACCTGCTGCTGGCTGATGGCGCTCGGCGTACGGGCGCGCAGCAGCTGGTCGACTTCATTCTGTCGAACGAAGGAAGAAACCGACGAGACGAACCGCAACCACAGGTCATTGAACTCGCGATTGACCAACGCCCCTGGCTCGCCGCCCGGAACGCCGAGCGTGATCGCCGCAAAATTGCGCCGTTCCTGCTCGCTCATCCGGTTGGGTGCCTCGCGCCAGTAATTGTAAAGACGCTTGCCCGCCTCTCCCGGGCCGATCGGCAGCATGCCGTGCTGGAACTGTTCAACAATCCGGTCCACAACTTGGAAGACCTTCAGTTCCTCGAACATCGCGGCGCAGATCATCGGACCCATGACACGGACATTTTCTGCAACGATGGTATGATCGAACAGCGTGTCGAGGTCGGGCAAGTCGATGGCCAGGTCGGCGATCGAATCTTCCGATCCCACATTCTGGATCTTGTTCAGCTGTTCATTGACGCGCCGACGAAGCTGCGGTTCATCTTGCGGGATCTTGCTGTTCTTGAGACCGCGCATCACCTTGGCAAACTCTTCGGCCTTGACGTTCGGACGGACCCCACCAAAACCGTCGGGATCGCCTTCTCCGGCAAGAATGGCCAGAACGCGCTCCGCCAGATCGCCATAGCTGCGTGCCTCGCCCAGAGCCGCAAAAAAGCTGCGGGTGAATTCGCGATACTGTGGATCGTTTTCGTCCGGATACAGGGTTTTGCCGTTCGGGTTACCCTTTGCCTTGACCCCGATTTCGCTTCCCTCCTGGTCGACCACGGCAATTGCCGGTGCGGTTACGCCGTCGGCCAGAAGCAGGCCTGTGGTGAGAGAAATGAAGGCGATATCGGCAGACAGCAGACCTATCAGACTATTTGCCTCAAAAGCTTTGCGCATGGCTTCCATCGAATTCAAGCCAGCGGGCAGCAATACCCCCTCGTCATGGCTGGCCAGACGAATTGAAAGCCCACCCTGTTCATTCAACAGCGTGCGTGTGGCCACGAAAAGCGGATCGCAAACTTCAACCGGTTTGTTCTTGCTTTTGATGGAGGCCTGGATCTCGCTTAATATATCTTCGACCCGCTTCTTTTCCTTGGCATCGGACTCGCTGAATATCCGCTTGTCTTCTTCCATCTTTTCGAATTTGCGTTTTTGGTAGTTGAGCCTGTCGAGCTCGCGAACTTCGCGCCGGGCAATGTCGCCAAACCGCGTGAAAATATTGATGATTGCCATTGTCGTTACTCCTTAAAATTCGTCTCAGATGATCCTGATGGTGATCAGGGGTGAATTCAGGGTTCAGCCGTCATCGGCACCTCCATCGGATTCGGGGACGGTGCCGTAGCCCGGCGTTGCATCGATCACGCGATCGAGTGCCGCCAGGGCAGCCGCGCCGTCGAGGATACCGGCGCCGCAACCTGAGCCATCGACTGCGGCAAAGGGTTGGGCGGTGGAAACCAGCAGTTGGCGGACCAAATGTGCATCGATGGGGAAAGCGCGGCGATGGCTGCGCGCCACCAGCAATGCGGCCACGCCTGTGACAAACGGCGCAGCAAAGCTGGTGCCAGACGCAAGCTGATAGCCATTGAGCGCGCTTGTCAGCACTCGCTCGCCAGGGGCGCAAAGGGCGACATGGTCTCCCCTGGTCGAAAAAGGCGCTGGAACCCGGTTGTCCTGGACTGCGCCGACTGCAATTACTTCGGGAAAGGCCGCAGGCCAATATCGGGTCTCGCGGCCGTTATTGCCGCTCGCCGCGATCAGGATGCAACCACGGGCGATCGCATAGGCGACGGTTTCGGCATGGGGTTTGGGACTGTGCGGGGCAAGTGCAGCATCGTCTGTGCCAAAGCTCAGATTGATCACTTTCGCCCCGAGATCGACCGCGAGCTTGAGCGCCAGATCGAGGTCGCTGATCGCGCCAACTCCGACCACCTTGCTATTCGGCAGCCGGGCAGCGGCGAGAGCGCGCAATGGCAGTATCCGGCAAGCACCGCCGATGCCGCGCGGCATCCCGCGTCCGCTCGCCGCAATTATCCCGGCGCAGCCCATGCCATGACCGACGAACAGGTCCGACGGACGCATGTCGGGGTCGCTATGGTCGCCAAGCAGTTCGATATCCGCAGCGACGTCGCCGGGTTCGATGCGGACAGTATCGAAGCCTGCCCGGAAGCTGCGGGCGAATTCGGGGTGCCGGTCGTTGATGCCACTGTCTATCAGCCCGACCAGCACACCATCATCGCCCGGTTCATGCGCCAGCGCCTCGCGCATCCGCACCAGATCGCGGCTTGCCCAACCACCATCTTCGTCGTCGGGCATGGGAAATGCGCCGCCGACATCAAACGGCGTTTGAGTGGTATAGTTCAGGCTGACGCCTTCCACATTGGTAACCTGGGCAAGCGCGTCGCACAGCGCATCGGTCGGCGTGCCCTGCGGCACGCGCAGCATCAGTGTGCGCGCTATCCCAGTAGAATGCTCGATCGCGTCATAGCCAAGATGGGTTGCACCGGGCGATGGCGGATGGGCTGCAGCCGGGAAAAGTCGAGCCGCCTTGAACTGGCTTGCCAGTTTGCGGGTGATCCGATCGATCGGGCCATCGCCGTCGATCGATTGCGCCGCGACCTGGGTGCGCCGTGTCACGTCGCGCACCGTGGGCATGTCGTCAGGCGTTTCGCCAAGAGCCAGCTTCAGCAGCAGGCTGGTTGGCGACGCCTGTTGACGGAGGGCAGGCGTAGTCATCATGGCACCGCCGCCAATGGAACAGGCGGCGCCTCGATCCGGCCGGAGAGATTATGCTGGGCTGGGGCAAATGCCGAAAGATCGAAACTCATCGCGGTCGCGCGCTGTGGCGAATTTTCGACCGTCAGTTCGCCGACCCACTGGTCTTCGCCGGGCGCGATTACCAGTTCACCCGCGTTCGAGCTCAGGATCGAAACCGGTCGGTTGCCGATCCGCACTTGCGGGAAAAGTCCCGGGCGCACCAGGTTGCGTCCCGTGACGCGAACAAGGTGCGGATTTTCGGCGCTATCGCTGGCTATCGGCTCGACCCGTTGGACCAGCGGCGCACTAACCCGCGAGAGTGCCTTGCGCAGCCGGTCGACCGGCAAATTGGTGATGCGGCCGATGGCACTGACCCGATTGCTGTCTTCAACCTCCTGCAATTGCCGTACGGTCCGCACGCCGGCCCATTCCAGCCGCTTGCGATCCTCGTGGGTGAGTTCCTCTATGTCGTCGAGCGACTGGTCATCCGGTTCGTCGGCGAAAGCCCGCGCATTCTCCTCGATTGCCGGCCGCGTTATCGTGGTGAATACAAGGTGGAATACGCTGGCTTCGCCCTCGCCAGCCGCCGCCGGGCGAATGCGGATTTCGCTGTCGTAAAATTCAACATGGGCGCGCAGGTCGAGGTTGATGTCCTTGATCGCAAAGGTGAGCGGAAGATTGGCGTTGCGCGCCTTGAGCGCCATGGCCGCCTGGGCATTGTCGAGCTGGCTCTGCACCGCCTGGATGAAATCCTCCAGCCTCAGGGTGACGGCGCCATTCATGCTGCCGCCTCCTTTGGCTCGGCCGCCCAGCACACCCGAAGCTGGGCCGGCGGCGGATCGAAGGCGGTGCGGAACCGGAAAAGCGGAACATCCCCGATTAGCACCGGTCCTTCCGGATCGATAGCGACGCGGATGTCGAGCGGTAGTTCGAGTTCGAGCGTGGTCACCTGGACCAGGCGACCGGCTTCGCGGCTGGCGTCGAGGGCGCCGCTGGCAATTTCGCCAAGCGTCTGACCAAGGAGGCGTCGGCCGTTCATGTCGTGCCTCCGGGTGCGGGCGGAACGGCAGGAGCAGGAGCAGCTACCCCGGCGACGGGAGCAGCCTGTGGCGGCGTTGCGGGCAATGCCGCCGGTGTGGGCGGAGCAACCGGCGGCGGCGCGCTGGCTGTCTGCGGCGCTGGACCGGAACGGCGACTGTGACGTTCGAGCAGGGCGCGCTGTGCCTCGCCAACGAAACGGTCGAGCGGCAGTGTTTCAGAGGCGAAGTTGATACGGACATTTCCTGTTACGTCGGCGCGCAATTCGCTGTCCGATTGTGCATTGACCGCAACGGTTGAGACGGTGGTGATCGCACCCTCGCTTCCACGCGCACCCCATTGGGTGCCACCCGATTGCGGATCGTTCGACGTGGCATATTGAACTGCAGCGCGATCAGCGGCCGCCGCCCTGAACTTGAGGGCAGCTGATACCGTCCCGTCTTTCACGACCACCCTTTGCATTCCGAGCAAAACCATCGTTGAAAGTGTGGACAGGCGGTTTTGCGCAACGCGGTTGCGCGCGGCGGGAAGCACGCGCTCCTCGAGCAACTCCGCCGTCAGCTCCTCGCCCTCTGCACCGAAATCGGCCAGCCAAGGCGGCGACAATGCGTCCTCATCGTCGGGTGAACGCAGCGCAGCGAGCGTATAGCTCCCGCGATCTTCCACCAAAGTGACATCCTGCGGATATTGTTCGACCAGCCAGGCACGAACCTGCCCGGCAGTCACATTTTCAGCAGCGAACTGATCGAGTGGCTTGGCGACAGCCGAAACCAGCTCGGCAAAACCCTCTACTTGTTTAATGCTGCTGTCGACGATTGCGTCATAGGTTCCATGCAGGAGGCTGGCGACAAAGGTTGGAAACGCAATCTCGTCCATCAAAGCGCCAGCGCGGCGACCCAGCGCGTCGGTCGCCTTTTCTTTCGGCGCGGTGCTGGCCTGCTGGTCAAAGGGCGACGGAGGTGGCGGCTCCGATCCTGCAGTATCGGTCGGCGCCGCGATGGTCCGTCCGAAAGCGTCGCGGGCCAACGCGGCAGCCATCGCATTAGATCGAGGTGGGGGCGGGATGCGTCCGGCCATCGTTCAGCTCCGCAACGCCGCTCAAGCCGAGACCAGCGGCGCGGGTTCGGTCGGCTGCGGCGTAGTTGCGGGTGCGGAGGGCGTCGCTGCCGGTGGCGACATCGGCTGTTCGAGATAGCGCGTGATCGCCTGCCCATTGCCCGACAGGGTTACTTCGGCCACGCCAATCTGCGATGTCTCATTCTCCTTCGAGAATATGGTTGTGACCCGGACGATAAGCGCGGTCATCGTATCGGTGCTCGGACCCGGGAGAATGTCCGTCCGCACGCCCGCGCGCCATCCGTCGGCCACCGATCCGCTAAGAGCCGGTCCGATGACAATGTCGCCCACTGCCGCGCCATCGGATTTCCACCCTATGACGACACCGGCCTGTGTGCGACCGCCAGCGGTATCCATATAGGGCCATTCGTCGAGCTGGACTTGATGACTGAGGGGCTGCGACGAAGCCGCCGGTGCACCTGCCGGACGGATCATTCCGACAAAGCTGGCGAGATCGTAGATGCGGCCTTCGCGGCTGATCAGGTCATAGGAGACGTCGGACAGATCAACCGAAGCTGTTATGGGCTTGGATCCGGTCCCGGCCTCGTCCCCGACGTCGGTCAGGGATTGTGCATAGCCCGCACCCGTGGCGCTGCCACGGTTGGCTATATGGCCATGCGTGCCGCCGCTATGCGCCAGCTGGATGCGGTCAATGTCGCCTGCCGCCTCAAATTCGGCGGTAAAGGCATCATAAGTCATGATATACTGGCTGCCGGTGGTGTGTGTTGTGGCGTAATTGCCAGGCGCGCCCGGCGAACCAACCACACGGTCCCATGGATCGGTGATCCGGACGAAATATTGTCCGTCCTTTTTGTACATTCCGGTCACAACGATAGCGTGAATTCCCGGAACGTCGGCGGTAACCCAGACAGGCCCGTTGGCCTCCAGAATTTCGCGGAAGCCGTCGGGGGTGTAACAGGCGTTGGGATGAACCGTCAGTCCGATCGCATCGATGAAGGCTCGCTTGTCCGAAGGCGCAAGTCCACCCCTGAGCGAACTGTCCATATTGTTGCAGCTGGCCAGCAATTCGGGCGATACCGACTGACGATCCCTCCAGCCAAGCACCATCGCTGCAGCCGTAGCCCAGCAGCCCTTGCTAGTCGGTTGCGGGATGCATTCCACATCGTCCCAGTTGATCGACCAGTCATCGTCGCCAAGGGCACGGGCAAGGCTTTGTGCCGTTGCACTGGGGCCGGTGACCGGCACCCAGCGCGAGTCTTCATCAATGTCCTCTGGAGGGGCGAGCGCAGTCGGCCCCTTTCCTGCGGCAACCGGATCGTAGGTGAACAGGGCGGTCTGGTTGACATAAAGCTCGTGCGACGGAAAACCGTCATGGCTGCCATAGGCCTTGGCTTCGATCCCGCCATCCGACCGGCGACGCAACAGCACCGACACATCGGCGTCGATCGCCGGCGAGCCGGGCAGGATCGGGTTGTTGCCGCTCATGTAAATGCTGCAAATCGAAGCCGATTCGGCCATCGCCATCACATTGCGCGTGGTCCCCGGTGCGCCAATATAGGCGCGTAGCGTATCGTCGTTGGTGGGGCAGCTGGCGGTAGCGGTCGGTACCGCTCCGGCGGCAAGATCGAGCCACCAGTCGGGCTTTCCGGCGACAGGCGATGTATCGGACGCAGCATAGGAATGGCTGGGCGACCAGTGGCGGTCGATGACGCGCAGGTTCGAAATACCACCACCGGGGCTGACATCAACGGTGAAGGTAATTTCGCCGCGACTGGTCCCGCTTGCATAGCTGAACCCGCGACCGTCACCATGATAATTGTCGAAGAACGGGCCACTGATTGCAGGTGCTGGAATGAAGGCGCGATATTTGATTTCAACGGTGTCGCCGCCGTCGCTGAGTGCCTGGGCCTGCGCCTGGCTTTCACCCCAGCCGAACATCGCCCGGATTGCGCCGGGATTGAACCGTTCGCTGAACGGCGGCATGATGGTGGCCTGTCCTCCGGCGTTGTTGATGTAAGCGGCCAGCGTTCGCTGGAAACTGCGCCACAGGCTGTCGCCGCCGGCATAGATCGAATTTTCGGTGCCAGGAAACGCCAGGGTCGCACGATCGGCGCCGCGTGTATAGAAATAGACCGAGCCATGGTCGGTCATGAACCCGAACTGGCGATGGCCGCTGACGGGGTGATCGCCTGTATCGGGCGTCGAAATAGTGGTAACCGCGTAGAAGCCGTCGCGCGTGCCATTGGTGAATTTGTCGCTGATGACGATCGCGGCATCGTCCCACCCCCTCGGGTCGTAGAATGACGCGTTGCTGTTGATGTCGAGGTTGAGGCAGGTGCCGACCGGATTGGCACCGTTACGCGTGACCGCGTCGGCTGCGCTATAGGGGTCAAAACTGCAGATCCCGCGATCAAGGAAGCTGTTGGTATCCTGAATGAAGCGGGCGAGCAGCGTTGGACCGTCCAGTCCCGGCGGGAAGCGATCGATCCGCACCTTGTAAAAATCTAGGTTCAGATCGCCCACCGCATCCTCAATATTCTGGATACGGAAGCCGCGTGCCTCAACCTGTTGGCGTATCGCCGAGGGGACACGCCACTGGAACAGGTCGCGATAGTCGCCAGCGCGCAGCCGGTTGATCTTGTCGGTATCTTCGCGGTCGATAATCATCGCCTGCGCCTGATAGCGACCGAGCCCCTGCGCCTGCGGTGGATCGGCTGGGCACTGGCCGGTTTCGACAATCCGCATGAAATAATCCCAGTTCCAATTACCGACAGGGCAGGAGGTGTGGGTGGTATTGGTGTCCGCTTCATTGTGCCCGATGATGTTTGCACGGGTCTTCGGGATGCCGTATTTGTCGCACAGATGCGAAACCAGCAGCGCTGATTGCTCATATTGCAGTTGGGTAGGCGGCAGCGCATCATAATGCTGCATTGTCCCGTCACGGCGGGGATAATCCACACCGCCAGATTTGATGGCGACATGCTCGATGCCGATCGACCGGCGGTTGGCGCCGCGCGCATGCCATGCGGTATCGGCTTCCGAAACGAACTGGACTATCTCCCCGTCCTGGCCGACCAGATAATGGGCGCTGGCTTGCGCCCCAGCGGCGGAGAAATGGTTGACCGTCGATGACGTTGTCGGCGCGTCGGTGATGTGGATAACAATCCGGTCGATCTTTGTTCCTGCGCGGCCCGCTGTAAAGGCGGGCGAAGCAACCGTGCGGCTGACACCATCATATTCCTTATCGCCAAGCGCAAGCGCTGCGGCGACAACCGGGACCGCGTCGTCGACATAGGGCGGGCTATCGATGCCCCGGCTTTCGGGATCAATTTCGGCATTGCTCTGCGCCTGCGCGACCGCACCCGTGCCGGTCGGCGGTGCAACAGCGGAGGTTACACCCCCAACCGGGGTACGTGCATAACAATCGGCGACAAGGGCCATATAGGGATCCCAGTCCCACGCCCCGGTCGGGCAATCTGTATGCGTCGTCCTCGGATCGGCTTCCGCATGACCGACAATATTCGTGCGATTGGGCTCGATGTTATATTTGCGGCACAGATGCGCGACCAAAGCAGCCGATGTTTCCAGCTCGATCTGGGTTGGCGGGTCATAAGGAAATACGGTACTGCCGTACCGAGCGCCGCCGCGCTGGACGGCGACATGCTCGATCCCGATCGAATTGGGGTTGGCGCTTCGGGCGTGGAAGGCTTCGTCCTGTTCACGAACGAATTGGATGATGCCGCCCAACTGATCGACCAGATAATGCGCGCTCGCCACGCGATCACCCATGAAACCCGATCCGAGCGATGGCCGCTGCGGCGTACTGGTAATGTGGATAACGATCCGCTCGATCCTTCGCGCCCCGGCATCGCGGCGACGGAAATGAGGCGACGCCATTATACGGGTGACGCCTGGATATTCTGCGGCGGTGAGCGGTGACGGGCGACGGGTAGACATTGCTTGCGCTGCTGCAGGCACTTCATCGACATGCGTCGGGCCGTCGATGCCATAGGCCTCGGACGATTGATATTCCTCCCCCTCATCCGCAAAGCTCCAGGCGCCATTCGGGCTGCGGTTAGAAAATGCGCTCAGCCCCTGTGAGACAGGTTGGGCTGCGGCCGTTTCTAAGGCAGGTGGCGCAGTTGCGGGCACCGGAGGCGCGGTTTCCAGCGGTGGGAGAGGACCAAAGCCGTCGTCATAGGGGACAGGGGTCGGCGTGGTGCCATTGCTCGCATTATCGGACTGGACAGGAGTTGGTGCCGCAGCCGGTGCGGGCGGCGCTGCCACGCGATCGCCTGCCCATTCGGTGAGCGAACCTGGCGCGGCAACGCGCGATCGCGGTGCGGCAGGAAATACGCGGACACGACGCAGCGCGCGATCCGACAGCCCACGCAGCGAAACATAAGGGCTTTGCGGTCCCGGCATGACATCGACCACCCAATCTTGCCCGCCGGGCGCCGATGCGCTCGCAAGACCGACATATAACCGGTCGGCGGCGATGAAGCGTGCAATCACCTCAGGCGGGACATTAAAGACGGATCCGCCAGCGGGTACCGTCAAAGTTCCATGCTCGCGGCTGGAATAGAAAGTCCCTGAATTACGTCCCTCGCGATTGACGAAGTGGGCAAGGTCACTGGCGAGCACAATCTCGACGATCCGTGATCCTTCAGAACTGCGCAGACTGAACCCGAGCATGGGAAAACGATCGGTTACTTCGAGGCGGGTTGGGCGGATTTGTACAGGCATTGAATCTACCTTTCGTGAGAAACCGGAGCGTCGCTGGAACCAGCGGCAAATGAACTTGCATTACGGCGCCGCGCAGCGAGTGCGCGCGCTTCGAACTCGGAAGGGCAGGTCAACGTCACGGCATCGTCTTGCAATTCGGCTAGATCGGGGATCGGCCCATGCGCGGATTCAAACTGCGTGATCGAGCGCGCCAGCAATTCGCTGAGTAGCTTTGCATTGACGGGGGTGATCGCAATGCGGTCGGTGAAGCGGATGGTACCGGATTGCGGTTCGATCTGTCCGGCATCGAGCAGGAATTCGAAAGCGTTATGACCGACCTCGAAATAGTTGGCATAGCCGGCGAGCGGCGGACGCCGTGGCTCCTTGGGGCTGGCAAAGCTATCTTGATCTGACTTGTCCACACTGGCTCCACTGGCTCGGGCGATTGCCCAACACAGAGCAACTGCTGTGCCAGATCTGCAGATGTGGATTATCTAACTGATATATATTTGTATTTTGGAAAAATGCAGCGAGCGTGGTGCGATATGCACAGTGTCACATGAGACACTTTATACGTTACACTGGTTACAGTTAGTCCGGCTCTCCCTGGCCGAGATCATATTTGGCGAGCTTCCGGTACAAGGTCATCCGCGACCAATTCATCTCGCGCGCCGCTGCCATCTTGTTCCAGTTGGTTTCGCGGAGCACCTCGGCGAGCCGCTCCCTTTCTCCCTTCCCTGCGCGGGGATGTTCGGTGAACAAACGGCGAAATGCAGGGGGGAGATCCGAGAGCCCGACCGACCGGCCGCTTGGCGGATCGACAAACATCGCTTCCACCAGATTGCGCAGCTCGCGCACATTACCGGGCCAATCATAACGGCACATCCGTGCAAGAAGTTGCGGATTGGGGCGCCCGACATTGAGCTCACGACGTCGGTTTTGGAGGCCGATGAAATGATCCAGAATCGGTAGAATATCCTCCGGCCGGTCGCGCAGCGGTGGCAGTTCGATCCGCACCACATTGAGCCGGTAGTATAGGTCCGCCCGGAATGAGCGGCAATTGACCATATCCTCCAATTCCGAGTTGGTCGCAGCGACGAGGCGGATATCAACCTTACGCCTGCTGCTGGAACCGACCGGGGCAATCTCGCGATCTTCGAGTACGCGCAGCAGCTTGGCCTGTCCCGGTGCCGACATTTCTCCGATTTCGTCGAGGAACAAGGTGCCGCCGTGTGCTTCTGCGAAGCGGCCCGCAAAATCGCTGGTTGCGCCTGTGAAGGCACCGCGGCGGTGACCGAACAGCTCGCTTTCCAACAACGCTTCTGGAATTGCTGCGCAATTAACGGAAACGAATGGCCCCTTTGCCCGCGGACCCATGTTATGCACCGCATGGGCAACGCGCTCCTTGCCTGTACCGGTTTCGCCGGTAACGAGGACCGTCGCATCGCTCATCGCAACCTTTGCGAGGTAGGAACGCAGCTCTGCAATCGCAGGACTCGTCCCGAACAGACCATCGCGCGCGTCGCCAGCTGCAAACACAGCTTACCTCCCACCGAAAGCGCACCCGTTTGTACGCAATCCCAGAAATAGCCACCGCAACGACCCGCTTAACGCGGTTGGTTCGACCAGATTTTTGATAGGGCCGTTTCGCCCCGCCCAGCAACTCTCACGCAAATCGGATGCGAGTCGCTAAGGCTGGGATTTATTAACGCGGCAATATTGTAGGCGCCAATGCATACCTAAAAATGTCCGCTCTTTTGCCCCAAAATTACGACGAACTGATTTTGAATATAGTTATTGTAAAATAAACTATCTAATCTCTATTTAATTACTATTTGCTTTTAATCAATATTACTTCAGTAAATATATAGTATTATTGTAAGATATATTTCACAAAAATGCCTATCGAGATGATCAAAGAAGTTGTTCGTTCGAAGGGGGATTTAAAAATCAATCTTGCGCGCATGTAAATGTCAGCACCAATGTTGGCGTTAGCCGACATTACTTGTCTGCGAGTTCGCGGTTAAGACCGCAGCGACCGGATGTAAAAATCCATCCCGGCCTTCACTCCGTAAATAATCACCCAACTGCCGATCATGTCGCCGATGAAAATGCTGATCGTGCCTGCCGTGACACCGCTCGAGAGGCCGAGCCAAATCATCGCGGCGTGGTGAAAAAGCGCATTACCGAGCGAGCAACCAAATGAAAGAGCGAGCAAACGCAGCGGCGTCAAATTGGAAAGGCTGGGTTCCAATCTGGTCAATCGACTGACTATGGCGACGCCCAGCGGCCCGCCCAAGGCCGTTGTCGCTGTAATCATCAATTCGGCATCGATCCCGGGCGCTATGTCATAGGCTCCGGTCACGCTTAAATAGGCGCCAGCCAGAAAAAGCGAGGGGACGATCCAATAGCCGATGACCAGAAAGCCGAGCAGCCGGATGAACGCTGGCAGGAAGACGAGGCTGGCTATCCCTCCTATGCGCTGGTTACCAACCAACGCAGCCGAGGCGTAAAACAGCAATATATATAGTAGCGAAAAGAGCAGCGCCGCCAGAGTCGAGCGCTGGATCGGATTTGCGATCACGACAGAGCCGCGAACAGATTTTCCGCCAATTTGGTGAAGGAGATCTTGCGCTTCCGGCGGTCCTCGCCTGACACCTCAATGTTGACCAGACCTTTTTTCTTGAGCGCCATCAACTGGCGATAGGATGTGCTGGCCGATTGTGATGTGACAAGATCATAGACATCCGCAACCGACAGGCTGCCTTGGGTCGACCACAGCAGCCGCAGTTCGAACAACATGCGTTCTTCATCCCCAGTCAGCTCTGACAGCGGGGGCAGGCGTCGAAGCCCGACCAGGAAATTCACCAATCGAATAGTCACGTTCAAAGCCCACTGGATTCTGACTTGGCATAACGCAAGCCGATTGGTGCGTCAAAGCTTAGAAACAGCAGTTTTTGGGGGCTTCGTGCTCTGATCAGTCCCATAATCGGCCCCGGCCCCGTAAATAGCAGCCATCACGGAACTATCAGGGTTGCACCCGATGTTTTCCGCGCCTCCAAATCGCGGTGCGCGATGACAATATCATCAAGGCGATAACGCTGGCCAATGGTGACATTTATTGCCCCGCTTGCCAGCATCTCGAACATCCGCGCGCAGCCAGCCGCACGCTCCACTGGCGTGCGATAATAATCATATAGCCCGGGCCGGGTCACGAAAAGCGAGCCTTTTGCCGCGAGCTGGCCGAGGGCAACGCCGGTAACCGGGCCGCTGGCATTGCCATAGCTGACGATCAGACCGCGGCGCGCCACCGAGTCAAGCGAGGCCATCCAACTATCCTTGCCGACACCGTCGAACGAGACGCGTACGCCCTTGCCGCCAGTCCATTCGCGCACCTGCCGCGCGACATCATCATTGCCATCCCCATAGAGGATCACATGGTCGGCGCCCGCTGCGCGAGCAAGATCTGCCTTGGCTTCGGTGCTGACCGTTCCGATAACATGCGCGCCAAGCGCTTTCAGCCATTGAATCAATATCAACCCAACCCCGCCTGCGGCAGCATGCACCAGTACATGTTCGCCCGCCTCGATGCGTGCGCACCGTTCGACGAGAAATTCGACCGTGCAGCCTTTCAGCAAGGCCGCCGCGGCGAGCTCATCCGAAACATCATCCGGGGTTTTGAGCAGCGAAGAAGCCGCGATGTTGCGTGCGGTGGCATAGGCGCCGCGCTCCGGGCCGAAAGTGCACACCCGATCTCCCACTCCGAAGCCGTCGACTCCCTCACCCACTGCTTCGACTACCCCGGCGGCCTCGACGCCAAGTCCGCTCGGCAGCTCGATTGGATAGAGGCCACTGCGATGATAGGTATCGATAAAGTTGAGGCCAATCGCGCTGTTGCGCATCCGCACCTCACCCGGCCCGGGCGGCGCGAGTTCGACCTCGTCAATCTCGATGGCTTCAGGACCGCCAAAGCTGCGAATGGTTGCGCGGCGCGCCAAGGTAATCGACATGGGGTATCTCCTTCTCGGTCAGACTATGCATCGCACAGCGGGCAGGCAATGATGAATGCAGCGCGCTTGACCCGCAGCAAAGGAACGCTAGCCTGCAGCCATGACCACAAAAGCCTTGTGCGCCGTCTTGCTGGCGCTTTCCGCCGTAGCCTGTCCGACCACCCTGTATGCCGCTACCTCGGCAACAGAGCAGGCAGCCGACTTTTCCGCCCTCGACGCCGACTTTGCCAAATGGATGGAAGAAGCGCATGTTCCGGGCCTTGTCTGGGGCGTCGTCAAGGATGGAAGGTTGGTCCATTTGAAGGCGATGGGTGTGCAGGAACTGCGAACGCGCAGCCCGGTAACAGCCGATACCGCATTCCGCATCGCCAGCATGACCAAAGCGTTTACCGGCTTCTCGATCCTCAAATTGCGCGACGAGGGAAAACTGCGCCTCGACGATCCGGTGAGCAAATATGTGCCCGAGACGGCTGCTTGGGCTGGCGGCATCACCATAGGCGATTTGCTGCATCACACGGCCGGCTTCGTGACCGATGATCCATGGGGCGACCGGCAACAGCCGCTGCCCGAAGCCGAGTTCACCAAGATGCTGGAAACGGGTGTCCCATTTTCCACCGCTCCCGGGACGCGCTATGAATATTCCAATTTCGGATATGCGCTGCTCGGCCGCATCGTCAGCAACGTATCGAAACAGGATTATGCCGCAAGGGTGGAAGAGACCTTGCTGAAACCGCTCGGCATGAAGTCGAGCCGTTATGAGGTGCGCGATGTGCCTGCCGGAAAGCTCGCCATGGGCTATCGATGGGAAAATGATGCCTGGTCGCCCGAGCCGGTCATGCCGCACGGTGCATTTGGCGCGATGGGTGGGCTCGTCACGACCGGGAATGACTATGCCAAATGGATCAGCTACCTGCTGGCGGCATGGCCAGCACGCGAGCTCGAAGTTATGAGCCGCAAGACGGTTCGCGCGATGCAATATGGCGGCGGCATGCTGCATGCCCGCAGGCGCCCCGGCAAGGAGGGGGACAATTGCCGCCTCTCGGCCATTTATGGCGCAGGATTGGTGGCGGCTAACGACTGCGTCCTCGGCAATGTGCTTTTCCACGGCGGCGGCTTTCCCGGATATGGAAGCCATATGCTGTTGATACCTGACGCGGGCGTCGGTTTGTTTGCGCTCACCAACCGCACCTATGCCGGGCCGACCGCACCCGTCTGGGATGCTGCTACCGCGCTTTCCCGATCGGGCTATTTCACGCCGAGGCCGACCACGATCTCGCCAGCATTGGATACCGCTTATGCGGCGGCAAGGCGGATCTGGAAAAGCGGTGGACCGGAAGGCGAAAAGCCCTATCTGGCAATGAATTTCACCATGGACCGCAGCGACGCCAATTGGCGCAAATATCTAGCCGGCCTCTCGGGCCAACTGGGTGCGTGCGATGACAGCCCGGCGATCAGCGCAACCGGGAATCTTTCGGGCCGCTTCAGCTGGGCCTGCGCCAAGGGGAAGCTGGAAGGGACAATCCTGCTCGCCCCCACGCAGAGCCCGCAAATCCAGTCGCTGACCCTGCAGGCCATAGCCAATCCCTGATTTCAGCCTATCGACTTAAGCGATCAGCATCGGCATAGGGGCCGCGATGACAGACGATATCCTGACTCGAATCGAGGGCCATGCGGGGTTTATCAGCCTCAATCGCCCGGGTGCGATCCACGCGCTGACCTTGCCCATGGTTCACGCGATGACCGAGGCGTTGCTCAAATGGAAGGATGACGATGCGGTCAAATGCATCATCATCGACCATGCCGAGGGTCGCGGCTTTTGCGCTGGCGGCGACATCGCCTTCCTGCGCAATTCGGCGCTTAACGACGGAGGCGCATCGGGCCGCAAATTCTTTCACGACGAATATCAGCTGAACCACCTGCTGTTCACCTACCCCAAGCCTGTGGTGGCATTCATGGACGGGATCACCATGGGTGGCGGCGTGGGCATCAGCCAACCCGCCCGGTTCCGGGTCGCCACGGAAAATACGCGTTTTGCAATGCCTGAAACCGGCATCGGTCTGTTTCCTGATGTCGGCGGCGGCTGGTATCTTTCGCGGCTTGAAGGGCGCGTCGGCCATTTCCTTGCGCTGACCGGCGCACGGCTCGATGGCGCCGAATGCCTCGCGCTCGGCCTTGCCACGCACTATCTGCCTTCCGAAGCGCTGGCCGAGGCGAAGGCGCGGATCGCGGTTGAGGATCCTGAGCGTATTGACGGCATTTTGGGCACCCTTTCCGCTTCACCTCCCGAAGCGCGCATTGTCAGCAACATCCTCGCCATCAACCGGCATTTCGCCTCTGATCGCTATGAAGATATTCTGGCGAGCCTTGAGGGCGATGACAGCGACTGGGCGATGAAGGAGCTGGCAACGCTGCGCACCAAAAGCCCGCAGACCTGCAAGGTTGCGCTACGGCAATTGGCAACGAGCGCCGGCCTTGACGATTTCGCTGACAATATGGCGATGGAATATCGCATCGGCAGCCGCGTCCTCACCCGCCCCGATTTTGCCGAAGGCGTGCGCGCGGTGATCGTCGACAAGGACAATGATCCCAAATGGAATCCGGCAAATGCCGAGGGTGTTAGCGAAGAACTGCTCGACGCGATCTTCGCACCTTTGCCGCCACAGGAAGAATGGAAACCGCTATGAGTTACGAAACCATCCTCGTCGAACAAAAGGGCGCGGTCACACTGATCACGCTCAATCGGCCGCAGGCACTGAACGCGCTTAACAGCCAGGTGCTCGCCGACCTGACCGACGCCTTTGCCAAATTCGACGCCGACGAAAGCCAGCGTTGCGCCGTCCTGACCGGCAGCGAAAAGGCCTTTGCTGCTGGCGCCGATATCAAGGAGATGTCGAGCCAGAGCTTCGCCGACATGTATGGCTCCAATTTCTTCGCAGGCTATGATCGCGTGACAGCAACGCGCAAGCCCTGGATCGCCGCAGTTGCCGGATGGGCGCTCGGCGGCGGATGCGAACTCGCGATGATGGCGGACTTCATCATTGCCGCTGACAGCGCAAAATTCGGCCAGCCCGAAATCAAGCTTGCGGTCACCCCCGGCATGGGTGGATCGCAGCGCCTTACCCGCGCGGTGGGCAAGGCCAAGGCGATGGAAATGTGCCTGACGGGGCGTAACATGGATGCCGCCGAAGCCGAAGCATCGGGCCTCGTCGCCCGTGTGGTGCCAGCTGCAGACCTTGTTACCGAAGCCTTGAAAACCGCTGAGACCATCGCCGGAATGGCGCCGCTGGCTGCCATCGCCGCCAAGGAAATGGTCAACGCCGCATTTGAAACCACACTGCAGCAAGGCGTCGTCTTCGAACGCCGCCTGTTCCACGGCCTGTTCGGCAGCGAGGACCAGAAGGAAGGCATGGCGGCCTTCATCGAAAAGCGCCCGGGGAACTGGACAGGCAAATAAGAGCGGAAAAATCGATTGGTAAGCGCAGGGCTTGTCTTACGACCCACACGCTGGTAATCGCCCGCCCGTCGCCGCTTTAGCTCAGTCGGTAGAGCACATCATTCGTAATGTGTTGGCGAACACCCCATTTTTCCCAGAAATGCAGTACTTACAGTGATTTAGACACGCTTGCTGTTGTATAGTTTTCACTATACAACAATTTCATGAGCAAAGGCATTGTAAACGCTAGTCAAAGTCGTGTTGACCCGACAGTGCGTGACCGCACGCAGCCCATTCCAAGTTCGCTACAGAAGGTGACGGGTTTTGGGACGCTCACGATTTACAAAATGGCGGCGTCTCCTTTCTGGTATGCGCGGTACTACGAAGACGGAAAAATCGTTCGTCGTAGTTTGAAGGTTGCTGACAAAAAGGAAGCGATCAAAGCTGCAAAGAAGGTCTTTGTGGACCTCAAGCATCGCAAGATGAACAATCTGCCGTTTACGAAAACAAGTGGCTTTGAAGTTTGCGCTCGCGGTCTTGCCAAAGAGAATGATGCACGGTTCAAGCGTGGTGAATTATCAAAGCAGAAAATTAGTTATGACGCAGGGCGTCTGGAAGCTGACTTGCTACCGCACTTCGGAAAGTATGAGATTGCGGACATAGATTACAGTGTCATCAGCGATTACATCAACAAGCTGAGTACGCCAGATCGTCCGCTCACGATCAACACGCTGAAGATTCATCTCTCCCACATAAAGACGATATTAAAGTACGCTCAGCGAGTTGGAGTGATAACTGGGCTTCCAGCGTTTCCGCGTTTGAAGACAACAGATACAGCTCGTCCTTGGTTCAACAGCAAAGAGTATAGTACGCTTCATTCCGTCTGTAGGTCACGCATTGGCACGAAAATACGGGTAGATACAAAGGCTGGAAAGTTCCTGCGCAATGTCGAGATTACACAAGATGTGTATGATCTCATCATCTTCATGACGAACTCGTTCATTCGTCCCACTGATATCAAAGTGCTTCAGCATAAGCATGTGGCGATTATTCGCGGCAAAGACACTTATCTGCGACTGACGCATCCACCGACAAAGGGTCATGGAAGCCCAGTCGTGACGCTCAAAAAGGCTGTCGAGGTTTATGACGGATTGCTGGAGCGTCAAAAGGCAGAAGGCTTTGGGAAGCCAGATGACTATCTGTTTTGTCCACAGCAGTTGAACCGTGATTATGCATTGCGGGATATCACACGGCAATTTGATCAAGTGCTGAAGGTTGCTGGGTTGAAAACGGGCTCAAATGGCGATGCAAGGACGCTCTACAGCTTGAGGCACACATGTATCATGTTCCGCATGATACATGGAGAAGGCATTGATCTGCTTACTATTGCTCGTAGCGCAAGAACCTCTGTCGAGATGATTGATAGGTTCTATGCCAAGCATCTCACTGCCGAGATGAACATCGCTCAGTTGCAGAGTGGCGCTATAGACTGACGGTGAAAACCGATAAAAAAAGGCTGGGAAATTGAGCTTATTCCCGCTAATGGACACGCCATTGCCGCCTTAGCTCAGTTGGTAGAGCATCGCATTCGTAATGCGGGGGTCGTAGGTTCGAATCCTATAGGCGGCACCATTTTTCTCATACAAATCAATACATTTTGGGCGCGGTGAGCGGAAAATATCGTTCGCTATGTTGTATAGTTTTTGAGGTAATTTGTAATGAGAGTATACAAAAAGCCCCGCACAAATGGCGGGGCTTGAACTCTTGTAGGCTCTGTTGTCGGGTAACCCGACAGTGATGATCATGCAGCGATCATAAGGGCATCATCGGTCTGGATGGTTGGCAGAATTATCTTACCCGCGCTGCGAAGATCGTTTGCCAACCGCAGTGTCGCTCCCATGATCTTCCGTGCATCATATTTGCAACTAGTAACGATATTACAAAGATACTGTTCGCTTGGAGCAAGTACCTTCTGATCAAGAAGGACTGATTGCATCACAGGAACCCAATGATGGGCATCTGCAAATGGCATGGGAATCAAATGCGAACGGCTCTTGATGCTGTTCTCGATCTTGCTGATATTATTAGTGGTCATGATAAACACTGCTGTCTCGCAGTTCATGACTGACTTGATGGACGGCAAATAGCGTGGGTTGAGGAGATCAAATTCATCGAAAATGAAATACCGAAAACGGGTATGGGGTATAAGCTGCGTTTGGTATGCAACTTTCTCGACTAGCTCTTTTGCATCGGTCGCGGCGGTAATCTTGTAAAAGTTGTAGTCAACCTGATCAGCATTGGGTGACCCAAAGCTATCAATCGCAGCAGGCAAAATACGAGCAAGTGCCGATTTTCCTGTCCCATTTGGTCCGTAAAGAATGATACCGTTCACACCAGAAAATGGGAAGGGCATCAAACCCGTTACAAGCTGCGATACGAGTTCTTTTGCTGTGTCACTGCCGTAAACAATGTCATTGATGCTCTTGGGTGAATATGCGTTGTTACTATGAGACATTTCCGTTTCCTTTAGATAAAAAAGGGGAGGCAAAATGCCTCCCCGTTTGCGCTTCATAACTTACGCTGCAGCAGCAAAATCAGTGTCGTTCACCGCAGCATTGATGAGAGCATCAAGTTCGTCAGCTTCCGATGCTGGCTGATCTTCCTGTCCCAGATTTGCCCATTCTTTATGTTCGGCATTGTAGATTGCAGTGAGTACTGCCTTTGTGACACCTTCAGTTTGTACAACTGCATTGATGTTAAGAGTGCCGTTGACATCCTGCGTTGCCACCAGAACGACTTGCTTACCGATAGCGCCACAGTCGAGCTTTGAGGAAACTGCGTCTGCGTCAATCACAGCAAGGTTCACATTTGCAATCTGCCTTACAGCAGCTTCAACCTTGTCTACTTTCGGAGCGCCACCGTTCGTCTGCTGACGACGAACTTCCTCTACGCCGCCAGCGTCACGCAGGAATTTCGGAAGATCCTGCACCTCGACCTTTTCAGCAAGAGCAACACGCAGCGCCGAACTGTATGAGCTTGCACGACGACGATCTGCACCGAACACAACTTTGATGATATTTGTCATCGTGTGCGATTTTGTGTCGATGCCAAGATTGCGCTCATTGTTGTGACGCTCAATCGCAGCTTTAAGATTTTCGTTCTGAGCCTTGTCGGAAGCCATCAACGAGTAGAGATGATAGCAACGCTGCAAAATCACATAAAGCTGCTCGTTTGCAGTGCGATGTACGCCATTGAGCCAGATTTCTTGATCTGCAACAAGACTGACGATGGTGTTGTATGCATTGTTAATGACAGGAGCGACCCATTCAGATTCGCCAGTGTCAACCGAGATAGTTGCGTTAGCTGGAACGGTGATGCTGGGCAGTGCAGCGATGTCAGCGATGTTGAAGTTTACGTTAGTTTCAAGTGTAGTAGTCATGATTAAGGTCTTTCATATTTTCGGCTAGCACCATGCTTGCCGATGACCCGCAAATAGGCTTGAGATTGACAACCGTAAAAATGCCACTCTGGAATTAGTTCTGTTCCAGAAGTGCTTATTGGGGAGTGAGTGATGTACGAGAAGATGCTCTACGGGCGCAGGGTCCTGTATTTTCGCTATGCCCCGCCTGTAACCAACCTTGATGATACGAGCGCCCGCGACACCCAGCCGCCCTATCCAAATGCGCCAGGATATATGTGGAGCGTCTATTATTACTGGTGGGCATTTTTGCGCCTGAGCGAACGATACAAGCAATGCTGTGACAACGCTGGAGAAGGAGAGCTTGCAGACCTCTACACTTACTTCGGCGATGTGCGCAGCGATGACTTTATGCGCTGGTGGACAAAAGGCGGTCATACTCGTGAGAGCAAGCTACGGATGCACACAGGACGCCGTCTTTTTTCACAAGGGGTTCGCTATCCGATTAGAGAAATCAATGATCCTATGCTCGACAAGGAGCTCGGGGCGGATCGCATTGTTCTGAGTATTCCTATTGGAACAGACCTCAAGCGAATGACTGCGGAGTTTCAGCAACTAATGCGTCCGATTGTAGAAGATCGCATTAGGGCATTTGGCGAAAAGAAAGGCGAAGCTCTGTTTGAGGTAACCAGCAAAAATCCCTCGCTAAAGTCACTCTACAAAAGCCTGACAGCTTGGGAAGCTAAGCAAAATTTCCCCAACCTCAAGCAATACGAATTGGCGAAGAAGCTGGGGATCACTGCAGCATTCTCTGGCGATGAAGGCGATGTGAACCACAAAATCGCCGTATCAACTGAACTTAAGAGACGGCTCGATAAAGCCAAGCTGCTAATCCGCAATGTTGAGCGCGGTAGGTTTCCTGATTTCACCGACTATGAAAAGCCTGGCAAGCTGGTGGAGCTTCCCCGTGCTTTGCGGGACAAAGTCACTAAACCGATGAAGCCAGTCTTTGAGACAGAGGACTTCGAAGAGCCGACGCTGATCTAGGTCGGGTTACACGACAAGATTAACCCAGATCAAACTCCACGCTATCAGCATCAACCAATGAACGGCATTTTATGCTCATTGAAGCAAGCTGCTGCGCCAATGGCTGATAGCGCGGCAACGCTCCTAATTGGTCAGCGGCATTCTGTAATCTACTCGCACATATTGCGATTGTGCCCAGACTTGGTTCTGCGTTTTTGAAGCGCAGTGTTCTGAGATAGCTCTCGCAATGCCCAAGCCAATCTTGGCTGAACTCACCTTCAGTAGAGACAACACCCACTCCACTCAATGTTTCAAAAATCTCGTCTAGTATAACTTTTTTCACGTTTTCGTCCTTCGCTAATAAATAACTGTGCAGGCAATAATTCGAAAATAGACGTGGAGGTCTTTTTCATCACGAGACTATTTATTGCTTCGCTCAGCGAAGGACGATTTTAATGAAGGAATATTACTCTCAGCATGTGAAGGAATATAGGCGCAGAATGAGACTGCGTGGCGAAATCATCAATAAGATAGAGGGTCACGAGTACAGCAACGCAGAGAATGCAGCGTTCGAACTCGTCAATCAACTGAACCCCACGCACTTCGTCACGCTACAACTCAAGCAGCAGCGACAGATCAAAGCGAACAATGGGTGGTCAGTTTGGGTTCGTGGAGACGATGCAGTTTATTATCAGGCGTATCAAAGTTTCGTGCAGGCTTTGTCAAAACGAACGCAGCCAAAGTCGTTGTGGCAAAGTCAAAAGCTCACGATTGGCAACGCTGGAATACTCGAGGGAGGATTTGGACGAATGCGAAATCACATGCATCTTGTTTTGACAAAGCCTGCAAATCTAAACGAAATCTACTTTCGAGGGACGATCTGCATGTTGGCAGAATGCGGAAGTTGGCTGATGGGAGGGGAGTTTGGTGTGAACATTCAACGCATTAGAACTGCCAAAGATCAGATAAACGCAACTTTCTATAGTGCCAAGCGAGGGATTGATCGCATCATGATCGCTTAGTCGATCAAACTGACATAGAGCGGGTCACTAAGAACAGGAACACATTGGGACGACTTTTCTGACACGAGGTCAGAGCGTCTCGCTCGTTTAATTACCTCACATTGAAATGCTGAGCAAAGATGCTGAACGTGATTCCAGCGTCTTTAGCTCAGTATTACCTTTTTCTAGAGAAGCACTG
Organism: Sphingorhabdus buctiana; assembly: GCF_042680825.1. NCBI lineage: Bacteria > Pseudomonadati > Pseudomonadota > Alphaproteobacteria > Sphingomonadales > Sphingorhabdaceae > Sphingorhabdus > Sphingorhabdus buctiana. The sequence continues at coordinate 67,332 of NZ_JBHUEL010000007.1, read as the reverse complement.
TCTACTTCTAAAATTTTGAGAAAGGTCGATTGAAGGTTGATCAAGCGAAGGCGAAGCTGAAGCGAAGCATCAAACGAAATCGAAGTGCATTAGCGAATGCTAATCACTTAATAAATATCTGGCATTTTGCCCTGTGATTTTAGCCTATCCATTTCTGAGAATAGATCCTCAAATTCGTCTCTATGATAATCTAGATTACTAATTGAATTTTCATATGCGCTCCAGTCTATATGATCTGGAACATTCTCATCTCTGAATCTAGCATACTCCATAAGCGGACCGCATATTGAATGTATATGGACACATTGTCTGATAAGTGTCTCTATATTTCTTTGTGTTATAATCTCGCCATTAGATTTATGATTTTTCAGCGAATGAATTCTCGAGTCAAAAATCTGCAGATTACGAATAAGAGATATTAAAAGCTCCGTTAAATTTTTGCTGGGGGAGGTGGAAATAACTTTCTCAATCGCAACCTCAAATGCTTCAGGCAAAATTGGTATGTTTATATCAGGGGCGTAAGAAATATTCTGATGGACGGTTTTTAGAGTAATTGAGTTTACTTGGCAGTAACGAACAATTTTTGTGAGAGTGAGGACCAAGCTAGCTCTATAAGCCGTATGCTGACCCTCAATTTTTTTGTCTTCGAGACCCTTCGTCTGAGCCATTTGCGCTGCAATCAGCTTATTAGCTTTATATGCGGCACATAGAGCGATCATTGCAGCAGCCAGCGTCTGCCATTTCTCGAGAAAACTAGAGAATGAACCTAGTATACAATCCAAGGTTATCCAGGCGCTCACTTCAATTACCTCATTTAAAACGAATTTAGCTTCGTAACAGACATTAACAAATAGCTCAAAGTTAATGAAAAACGCTGAAGCTATTGGAAACCAACGGATTCTCACAAGGAGGAAATCGGTAGGACCAAGCTACTGATTAATTTATATTTCTCTCATATCAAAAGTTAATGAGAGATAGGCAAAATGGGAAAAGCAAAGGTTCTTACTAAAGACGAAATCAAACGAGTGATGCGTATCGCTGACACAGGGAAAAATGGTCTCAGAGATAAGGCTGCTATGGCACTCAGCATTTTTGCGGGCGCACGTATCGGAGAAATTGCAGCTTTGAAGATTTCAGATGTGCGTGGGATTGATGGACGAGCAGTAGAAGTCATCAATCTGAGCAAGCATCAAACGAAGGGCAATCGCTCACGGCGTGTATTTATCTCAGATGAGCTTCGCAAAATCCTAAATCAATATCTCGCTCAGATTAGCCAGCTTGATGATAGCAAAGCGTTCATTCGCTCATCGCGGACTTGCAACCATTTTAGTAACATCAGTCTCAGTTTTCGCTTCAAAGCGATCTACGCACAAGCTGGTATCAGGACGAGCAGTCATTCTGGAAGAAGGACATTTGCTACCAGATTGAACGCAGCTGGCATTGGGATGGCTACAATTCAGCAAGCTATGGGTCACGCTAACATCGCTACTACTGCTGGATATTGCTGGGTCAGTGACGAGCAATTGGCAAACGCAGTTAATGTGATCTGAGGAGATAACAATGTCACAAGCAAGGCAGTGGTGGGTGCTAGTGCGTTACAAGGATGAGCCAGGAGCTGGCTTTGGAAAGCAGTATGTCACAGCTACTAACGCTTACGAAGCAATTCAGATGGCTAAGGCTTTGTATGGCAAGCTACTGATTTCCGAAGGTGCCAACCTATGTTGATTACTTCTCGCTCTGTCACCTATCTGACACAGCAAATCCGATCCAAACAATTTTCATAAGTTAAAAGAAGGCTCTCACAACTTCGATCACGATCAAGATACCAAGCAGCTTTGAAATTCGTGACAAGGAGCGTTCCAAAAACTTGTCACGCAGCTCTCCGTCTGAACGACTTTGTTTCTTAATAGCCGATTCTAAATCGCTATCGTCGCTTTCGCTTAACCAATCGTCTTCATCCCCATCAACAAGAGCAGGCGATAGCTTGGCTGAGTAAGTGCGCTCAACAGCAATCGACACTTCCCCAACCCTTCCAAGTGAAGGAATGCGTTCCTTCCACTCGTCGTCAACTTCAATCCCATGATCACTCAGATTTGCCAAAACTTTAATACGTCTCGTGGAAATTGAAGGGCTCCATTCTGAGTAGAACCCTTGTACTTGACTAAGACTCAATGAGAGACGATCAATCTGACTACTTCTTATCAGATCAAACAAGCTATCGAAGTTGTCGTTCTCAAGATAGAGGCTAATCTCGATTGTATCTTCAGTCTTTTCGTTGCGAAAATCTACTTCGCTGTCGTAGGCAAGACTCCCCCAAACGGTGCAAGATTCTTGCGCACCGTCTGGTGTGCGATTGATCCTGAGCGATATATTTTCAACCTTCCGTGTCGACCCAATCATTGAGATTGAAGGGGGTGCACGCCAATCATCATCTCTATAGTTTCCTGAAGCCAACCTAGCAAAAATTAGGTCCTTCTTAGTAAAATTATGCGCCTCAATCTCATTAAGTTTACTACCGTCAAAGCTAAAATTAGCCTTAGAACTGACAAAGCTGTGAATTTCCAAATGAGTTGAATGGAAATATGAGCTCCAAAAAAATGGAATCAAGTCCACACCAACTTGATCGCCATTTTCGTTCGTTTCTTTGAGGCACCACTTATATAGACTTTGGTGCTTAGTATCTGTTTCGAGAGATACTTTGAGGTCTACGTCATAATCCAACGCCATCTCCCAAAACCCTTATATCAAATGCTTGGCTGCTCAATGAGCAGATAAATGAAAAACATAGGCGGCAAAACCATGTAACGGACGTATGCGTTATTCAAAATCATTTCATACCATGGCTGTGCGATGCCATTATTTTTCAGTATTTTCTTCACTTGGTATTGGTTCACTGCGTCATTTGGATTTTTCTGGTAATAATCAACAATTGCCCAAAGCCTTTTTGAAACAGCATCTTTGAAAATGAAACCAAATAGACCTTGTCGTGATATACGATCCACGACTTCGTAGCTGACGTTTCGGACGTTTCTTTCGAACTCCAAATAATCTAAAATCGCTTGCCCTGCAAACAGAACAGCCTTGCTCTCTTCAGCATTGAGACCTTTTGAAGGTGATACATCAATCAGAAGGTAGAAAATTTCTTTGAGAACAAATTCGATAGCTTGGACAATAAAGAACCAAACAATTCCTATGATGAAATACGCAACGATGGACAACACAATCTGCATCACTAAGCTGTCTGCGAAACTGAAACCCACCATGTACGATACGAATGGGTAAGCGAAGATCGCTAACGCAAGGAGTATGAGATTGGGCAGAAACATCACTATCTTATAGACTGTGTGCGCCTTGATATCTGTCATGCTGAACATTAGCGTCCGCCCCCTTTTCGCTTCAGACCGAGTCTTGCCAATGATGCAGCTTCATATCAAGCGATTACCAAGGTCCAATGCAATCAGGCTTACATGCTGCGCCTCAAAGCTATCCGTGCATCGATCAATCAAGACGACCAGTTTTTCGGAAAGTCTTGGCTGCTAACTGTTTGGACGTATCGGGCACTTCTCAATTTTCACCATGCCGACCTTTTTTCCAATTTTGTCTACATACAAATAGGTGTAGATAGCACCTGACTTCACCATAAGATTACTAATAGCGTCGCCGCAAATTAACTCATCGGCATTATCGGCAATCTCTTCCGACATAGCTGCCCAGTCAATCTCATCCTCTCGCAATGAGAACATGTGCGTATATGTTAGATTGGTATTATCTCTTTTTGCGCTGACGACTGACATAAATTCATCAATCTTAAGAGGCTTGGTTTCATTAAAGGATTTTATCGATTCCTCGTGATCTTGAATAATCCTAGCCTTTGTAAACAAGTTTACGGCACCTTCCCTAATGAGAACATAGTCGATTGGATGCCACATCGAATTTGAGGGAGTGCCAAATACCTTATCGGCAAAAGGTTCTGATAATCCAGCATCCGCATATGCCAGCCTTATTTCGAGTGAAGTGCCATTGACGACTACATCATCACCATAACCTCCACCACTCGGACTATGGAAACCTAATGACGCATCAACGTCAAAAGCCCGAACCTTGCTTGATAAGAATATCATCGTACACGCCGACGAACACTCTCCATCTGCCACCGTTGATAGATTACGCTCTTTAATGATTGACGAGATTTCAACTGCAGCATCTATGCTGCCACCTGGAGATGTTAGTGATACTTGATTAACTTCGGGGTGCTTGCCGATTAATTCTTTGAATTGCTCTACGACCTCAACGGTGATGGACCCATCAATATGTAATGTACGACCGTCTACCGATAGTTCAGCAGGCAAACCGAAAGGGTAAATGCCGCCTACTACTAATGCATTTTCTATAATCGGAGGCGGTGTTTGGCTTAAATGTGCCACCAAGCCCAATGCGCCCATTGATGCGAACAGTTTTGCTATGAGCGCCGATTTAATCGTGCCCGCGGTTGCCTGATGCCTTACTGCTGATCGCCAGATACCGATGATAGCCCAAACGGAAACCGCTATCGGCAAACCAAATGCTGCTAGCGTGGCAGCTAACCATGCTTTCTCCGAAAGGTTACTTTGGAAAATTTCATCAGCAGCATATGTGGTAAGCACCGCAGCGACCAGTGCGGCAAACAAGCCATTCACACAGCATGATAAGGTCAGTGACAAGTTTCCTCGCCAATGATCTTTGATGTAGAGTGCTGTTCGATTATAAACTATCAGTCGTTATCTCGCGGAAGGCGTAATTAATATATTCCGAATAAAAATTTGCGCTTGCAAAATAATTACCGCACGATTCTAAAAATAAGTTTTATTTTTAAATAAAAAATTGCATACAAAAAACAAAAAATATCAAAAATAATATATAAATGTTGAAGTTTTTAATATTTTTTAATTTGAAATCAAATTCATTAAATTTTTCTGATATTTGATTTTGAAATATTATGTTTCTATTTTTTTCATTTATTTTCGATCTGTGCGTCTCCATTTCGTAAATTCTGTATTCCTTGTATAGAGACTCTACGATACCGTAAGATACATAATCTGAGGCACCTTTTGGGTTCTCTTGAAACGCAAAAAGTTTTTTCTTCGGCGAACCCCAGTCATCAGAAAATTTTCCATTTCTGTACAGATAACTGCCATCAGTATATAAGTTATACAGCTTTACTTTAATTGTTAGCCTCGAAATTGACCCACGCTTTAACCCCAAAGCCAGTTCTTTAAACACTTCTCGGTTTGTATAGATGCGTAAAAAATCGTTTCGCAGACGACATACTCCAAAGACGTTTGGATCTCCAATCATTGAGTTCGCATCACAGCTATCGAATTCGGAATTGTATTCCCCTAATGTCGCCCTCAAATGACCCGCGCCCATATAAAATTCATTTTCCATCGCATCTGGGTCAATAGGAAAAATCGTAAACTCACCGATTTCGAGTGGAGGGCTTACACTTTCGTCCTTGCCCACAAAGCCGAGACTAGGAAATTCCGCTTTTCCACGAATTGAAATTGCACATGTATTATTGAAAAAGGAATCATCTTCTGCGTCAATGAGATTTGATGCGGATATGTATAGGTCTAGCACGTCGACCGATATAGTTTCGAATTCCCATGGCTGGATCGAATACTTGACGCCGTTACTCTCAATCGACCATGCGTCCGTGCGAGTGTAACGTTGCATCGCCAAACTTTCCTTCACCTAACAACGCCGAGCTACAAATCTACGTTTCAATGCACTCATTTTTAAGCGTTATTAATTCACAAAATTCCAAAATTCATTAAGCACAATATCAGTTGAGCGACAGTGTGCAAGTTGCGAATTAGTCACCCCCAAGATACGCTCTGCCTCTGGTGACAACGCAACCAGCGGCTTCGCCCACTCCTCAAACACATCATCCTCATCCCAACGATTGACTGCATAGTAGTGAATTATCTCACCCTTCTCTGGCGTGAGTGCGCTTGTCTCAAGCCTTATGATGAGTTCACGCTTCAGCCCACGAGTTCCAGCCTGAAACAGTTCCAACCCACCGTGCATGTAAAGTTCAAACAGACTGTCGTGCAGCCGCTTCTGGCTTTGGATGAGCTTGCTGTTCATCTGGCGATTGCCTGTGCAGCTTTGCGAAACGCAACCTCATCATTCTGCGCTCCGTAGACATATCCGCGTAACGCTTTTTGCTGATCTGCAAGCGTTGGCTCAGCTTGGCGAATTCCCTGCTGAATTGAAGAAACAGCCTTAGAACGGTCCTCTGAGCCGTTGCTACCATTTTGGGTATCTACGTTGCTCGTTTTCGGCTTTGGCGACTGAGGACTCTTCTGTGGCGCTGGCTTAGGTGGTTTCGCAGCGCGGGGTTGTTTCTGGTTCGCTAGCTGGACGCATCTTCGTTGGAAAATAGTGCCAAGCTGTGAAGTGCCAGCCAGCAATATATCCATCGCCAGCTTCACATTATCGTTACTAGCATCATCAGCCATATCTATGACCGCAATCACAGCATCTCGTAGTAAATGAATCTCGTCAATTTCGTCAGTTTTGGCGCCCATATTTTACACTCCGTTGTGAGTGTATTTATCACTTAGCGCGGGAATGAAGGGGCTGTGACAGGGAGCCCCATCCGATTTTTTGATCGCAACTGCCGTCTGAGGCAGAGTGAACAAATTGAGCGGTGAGCGACTTGTCAGATCGTTTTGCGAAGGGGGCGCTTAGTTGAACCAGTACTCGTGCATCGCATGGATAAATTCTGCGTTTACTACAGGAAAGCCAGAGGCAGAGCCTATCACTGCATCAATTCCACACTTTGGACAGAGTGCAGTCCCGTCTCCATCATCGAGCCATTCATCTATGTCGCTTGCTGAAAACGATTTGCAGCAAGAGAAGCAGGCGCAAATCTCACTTTGTTCGATTTCTGCTCGATGTTTGCTGGAATGGCGATGAGCCGATTCTAGTGTGTTGTTGGGAATGTCCATGTTCAAAACATATGATGAAATAATGAAGCTCCGCAAGTGGGAGCAATCATTGTCGGGAAACCCGACCATCTCATACCGACAATCGGCAAGTCTGCTATCAACGCTGGTGAGTTGGATGTGCTTCTTTCTGAAATGGGGTTAACTCGTCCGATCAGGAAAGTGCAAAAGTGATGTGTGGGTCGTGTTGCCCGACAACGTGAATATTTCGCAGATTTACAGCATTAGCTAAAGTGACGCTGCGACTTATCTGCCTGTAATTTCACATAAAATATGATCGGGTAAACACGACCAACATATTGAAAATATGGTATTTTTCTAATTTATACTATACAACAAACTATACAACTATGTGATAAAAGCACAGTTTTGCTTGGTTTGTGCATTATTCGTAATGATGGGGTCACGTGTTCGAGTCACGTAAGCGGCACCATATTTTTCGATAACTTGTTTGCGATTTCTCCCTCCGAGAACTTGCGCATTCTCATTCAGGCAAGCACGGGATAATTTAGCACGTCCCGGAGTGCAGCTATTAGAAATACGCGACCCGCTTGTCGCTTTCTCGTAACATTATGGAAGCATTGGTATCCTGCAAACAGGAGGGTGCTTTGAAGGTTATTCACGGGAGGACGAACGAGCCCGGTTTTACGGACTTTAGATATTTCAACCGCGAGATCAGCTGGTTGAAATTCAACCGCCGCGTGCTCGAGGAAGCGGCTAACCGAAGCCATCCATTGCTTGAGCGCCTCCGGTTCCTCTCTATTTCGGGAAGCAATCTCGACGAATTCTTCATGGTCCGTGTAGCCGGCCTGCGTGGCCAGCAAATCAGAGGAATCGAAGAGCTTTCGCTCGACGGAATGACACCTGGCGAACAATTGACAGCGATTGCCGTGGAAGCTGACTCGCTAATGGCCGACCAGCAGAAACTCTGGCAGCAGCTGCGCAAGCAACTTGCCAAGGAAGGTATCTCGGTCATCGATCCAGGCGAGATTGGCCGCAAGGCCGAAGCCGCGGTCGAATTGCATTTCCGAGAGCAAATCCTGCCGGTGCTGACGCCGCAAGCGCTCGACCCTGCACATCCATTCCCATTTATACCAAACCAGGGCTTGAGCCTGATCTTTGAAATGCGGCGGCTGCATGACAAGGAATTGGTTCGCCAACTAATCATGATTCCTTCCGCACTGCCGCGTTTCATCCGTGTGCCGGGGGCGCGACGCCGGTTTGTGCCGATCGAAGAACTGATCAAATCCTATGTCGGTTTGCTGTTTCCCGAACACAAGCTGTTGGCGGCAGGGGCATTCCGGATCATTCGCGACAGCGATATCGAGGTCGAAGAGGAGGCGGAGGATCTGGTTCGCTATTTCCGCAGCGCGATCAAGCGGCGGCGGCGTGGCCGCGTTATCCGCTTGAAAATGCAGCGCGGTCTCCCTTCGCGGATTCAAAAGCTTATCCGCCGCGCGTTGGGCGGCGAAGAGTCAATCGTGACTGAGACGATCGGCTTTCTGGGTATCGGGGATCTGGCACAATTGGTTGAAGAGGACCGGAAGGCACTCAAGTTCAAACCATATTCCCCCCGCTTTCCGGAGCGTATCCTCGAGCAAGATGGCGATTGTTTTGCCGCCATCCGGCAAAAGGACATCGTCGTCCACCATCCCTATGAGAGTTTCGACGTTGTCCTCGCTTTCCTTCAGCAGGCGGCGGCCGACCCGGACGTCATCGCCATCAAGCAAACCCTTTACCGTGCGGGCAAGCAGTCAGCGGTGATCAGGGCGCTTTGCGATGCCGCGGAGGCCGGAAAGTCCGTTACGGCTGTGGTCGAGTTGAAGGCCCGGTTTGATGAAGAGCAGAATTTGATGTGGGCTTCACAACTCGAAAACTCCGGAGTTCAGGTGATCTACGGCTTTGTCGACATGAAAACCCATGCAAAGATTTCGATGGTCGTTCGCAGGGAAAATGGCGGCATCAAGACATACTGCCACTTCGGCACTGGCAATTACCATCCCATCACGGCTCGCATCTATACTGACTTAAGCTTCTTCACGGCCGATCCGCGACTTGGGCGTGATGCGGGTCAGATATTCAACTTCGTCACCGGCTATGTCGAGCCGCACAACCTCGAAATGTTATCGATGAGTCCGCTCGGCATGCGCGAGAAAATCATCGAACTGATCGAGGCCGAAATCGGATTGGCAAAAGAGGGAAAGCCCGCATCGCTGTGGGCAAAACTGAATTCGCTCGTAGATCAGCAAATCATCGACAAGCTCTATGAAGCAAGCGAGCAAGGCGTCGAAATCGATTTGGTCGTTCGGGGAATTTGCTGTCTACGCCCGGGGGTACAAGGGATGTCATCCCGAATTCGGGTAAAATCGATCGTTGGGCGTTTTCTTGAGCACAGCCGCATTTGGGCATTTGGCAACGGCCAGGAAATGCCGCATCCCGGCGCGCGCGTGTTCATATCGTCGGGCGACTGGATGAGCCGCAACTTCGATCGGCGGGTGGAATATATGCTGCCTATCGAAAATCCGACGGTGCACGATCAGGTGCTGGACCAGGTGATGGTCGCGAATCTTATCGACAATGAGCAAAGCTGGAAGCTTTTGCCGACTGGAGAGTATGAACGCATCAAACCAAAAGGCAGGCGCTTCAATCTGCATCAATATTTCATGACCAACCCCTCGCTTTCCGGACGCGGCGGCATGCTGGCTGAACGGAACGACGTGCCAAAGCTGGACCTCGTCCGACAGTAAGCCTATTCGCGTTAAATGATCCAATCCCCCCGCGCTGTCATCGACATCGGATCAAATGCGATCCGGCTGGTCGTCTATGGAGGCCCGCCGCGTGCGCCGATGCCGATCTACAATGAAAAGGCGCGAATCTCGCTTGGCGACAGCGTTTCGAAAACCGGCGGAATCAGTGCAGAGATTCTGGAGCAGGCATTGGCTGCGCTGGTGCGATTCAAGACCCTGACGGAGGCAATGAAGGTCGGTGAACTTCGCGTTGTCGCTACTGAAGCGACGCGGCGCGCGAGAAATGGAGGCGAGTTCCTGTTGCGCGCTGCAAAAGCCGGTGTGCCGATCGACCTTATCAGCGGCGAAGAGGAGGCGCGTGCTTCCGCGCTTGGCGTGGTATGCGATATGCCTTGGGCAACTGGTTATGTCGCGGATCAGGGCGGTGGCAGCCTTGAGCTTGCCAAGATTGAAGCCGGCGAGCCACGTCAGATGGTCTCAATGCCCTACGGGACGATACCGCTAACCAATGACGGCGACTGCAACGCCAAATCGCTGGCGCGTGATATCGAAGAACAGCTGGAGGATAGTGCTGATTTCCGGATCGAAAGGGGTTTGCCGCTGCACCTTGTGGGCGGCGCTTGGCGCACATTGGCCCAGCTGCACATGCATGTGACCGATTATCCACTTACTATCCTGTCCAACTACACGATGCCGCCCGATGCGGCCGCGGGATTGTCTGCGATTGTGAGCGACCGGTCTGCCATGGAACAATCAGGTGTGGTTTCCGGAGCAAGAGTGCCGTTCATGCCTGCAGCATTTGCGACTATGGAAGCGCTGATCCGTCTTTTCCGTCCGTCGGAAGTGATTGTCAGCGTTTACGGGCTTCGCGAAGGGTTGCTGTTCGACCGGCTATCCGGTGACGCGCGTTTGGAGGATCCATTGCTTGCTGCTGCCCGGCACGAAGGTGCCCGCCTGTCACGTTTTGCCTATCATGGTGATGGTATTGCAAACTGGATTGCACCGATTTTTGAAGATGATCCGGCTCCCCTACAACGGCTGCGCGATACTGTATGCCTGCTCGCCGACAGCGTCTGGAATAGCCATCCCGAATATCGTGCCGAACATGCGGCCGAATTGGCGCTGGAGGGAAATTGGCCAGGCGTGACGGCAGCAGATCGCGCGATCATGGCCTCAGCTTTGTACGCCGCATATGGTGGCAAGAAGGCAAGACCGCCGCTCTTGTCGCTGCTCGCGCCTAACGAACAACTGGATAGAGCGACGCTATGGGGCCTCGCTGTCCGCTTGGCGCAACGCCTTGATGGGGGCACAGGTATCGGGCTTGAAGGCGTCACCCTTCATAAATCGGCAAATGGTATCTCGTTGGAGTACACGCCAGAGCTGCGGCACCTTGATTCAACGACCGTGCGAAGGCGCCTAAAGCATCTCAACGAGGCTTTTTCGGCACCGACATCCAGATCAGAATAAAGCCTTCAGCACATCGGCCCAGGCAACATATTTGAAATTCTGGGTTTCGGGATTGTTGTCGCCATCCTGCACGACAAGCAGCCCGCCTGGAAAATCAGGGCCGAAATTACCCAAAGCGAGCTCAAGCCCATCCGTTTCCTGCACGCCATCGACGACACCATCAGTGATGCGGAAACGACCGAGATAACGCCCGTCCCTTAATCGGTATAGCGTATAGGCATAGTCGCCTTGGCTTGAGGCGATCAGGTATCCGCCGTTCCTTCCGGAGGGAGCAATAGCCAAACCCTCGGCATCCGCCACGAGGCGCCTTCCGTCTGCCTTCCCCAATGCCTTTGGCTTGGTGGATGCGTCTGGCCGAGCGTCGAAGCGCCAAAGCCCAACATCCTCTTCGGCGACATAGAGCAGGCCGGTTCGGTCATCGACCACACAGCCTTCCGACTGAGTACCCAATTTCATGCTACGCACCACCTTGCCGCTAGGAATTTCACCGGTAAGGTTGATCTCGACCTGATCGATGCGGCCATCCTTGAGCACCAAAAAAGCGTAGATCTGTCCGTCACTTTTGCGCTGCCACAGGCACATGCCATAGGCTTCGCCTTGACCGACGGGAACGGTCGCCAGCGGCAACAGCTTGCCTGCATCGGTATCGAGCACGAAAAGCGCAGCTGCGGCATTGGCCTCATCCTGCCGGTCGCTCGCCACTACAAGCACCGACGGCTTGCCGCCCACCGTCACATTGCTGCGCAGATCGACATTATTGAGGCGAGGTGAGGGTGTGAAGCTTATTGCCTTGCCGCGCATGTTATACACATGGATGCCCGCCCGCTTATCGGTGCCGACCACGAGGCTCTTCGACGGATCGGTGGGATGCCGCCAGATCGCCGGATCATCTGCGGCGTCATCCACGGTTCCAACTGGCGTTGTTTCAGCATTTGCCTGCACCGATTTGGCGGGCAAAGCTTTGGCCATCAATTGCTCGACGGGGATTTCCGGACCGTCCTGCGCCGCTGCCATGGCGGATGCGACTAGGACGATCAGGATGGGCAACTTACACATGTTCAGAAATTGAACCGGATACCGCCGGTGAAGCGGCGGCCAAAACGCTCCCACTCGATCGTATAGTTTCCATTACGATCGGCAGGGACGCCTAGCGCATTCAACAGATTGGACGGATCAGAGTAGCGACGGCCCGGATTGTCGAGCAGGTTCGATGCATCGAAATAGACTTCGAAGCCCTTGAAAACTTCATAGCGAGCGGAAAAATCGAGTTCGTCATCGCCCACCCAATAGGTATCACCCGCATCAGCAAGGTTATCGGCAAAGCCATCGGCCCAAGTTGTGCGCTTCTGATATTGCAGGCGCAACGATAAGCCATATTTTTCATAATAGCCTCCGACATTGAAGACGACCTCTGAAGTGCCCGGAAGCGGCACACGGCGTGACGGAACCAAAGTCAGACCAGCATTGTCGAGTATCGCCGGCTTGGTGACTTTGCTGTCGTTCCAGGTGGCATTGGCGGTGATACCAAAACCGCCCATCCAATCAGGTAGGCCGAGTTGTTCGGTATAAGGTTCGAGTTGTGCCTGCACGGCTGCTTCGACACCAAAGATGCGGCCTTTACCGCCATTGGTGATGCCGCTGAACGCATAGCCAGAGCGATCAACGCCGCCGAAGTTCAGTGTGTCCGAGCCGAAGGTACGACGCGAGGTGTAAAGCACATCTTCGACCCGCTTATAGAATGCGCCCAGCATGAAATAGCCCTGCGGCTGCGCGTAATATTCATAATAGGCGTCGATGCCATAAGCGCGCTCGGGCTTTACGGCAGGGTTGCCGCCCGAAATACGCTGGTTCGCATCATCGACGACGACATTGGGGCGCATCTGGTCATAATCGGCCCGTGCTGCCCCGCTCGTGAAACCGACGCGCAGTTTCTGTTCGTCGGTCACGTCGAAATTCACATGCAGGCTGGGGAAGGCCAAAGTGCTGCTGCTTTCAGTCTCCACCTGGCCAGTCACCCCCGGAATGCTGGCAAGCGAGCGGCCTTTGTTGGTAACTTTCTCAACACGGACACCACCGACAAAGCTGCCCCAGTCGAACTTGCTATTCGCCATCACATAGCCTGCAAGGATTTCCTCACGGACATTGTAATGGTTGCCGGTTACCGGGGTTGCAGCGAAAAGCTCCGTTGCCTTGTCAGTCGCGGTGCGCATCGCATCCTGGCTGAAATAACGGAAGGTATAACCCATCGGGATTTCCCCACGGAAAGGACGATCAAGCGAGAAGGCGGGATAGGTCGTGCTGATACCAACTGCCGCAAATTGTGCTGCGGTGTTCAGCAGGATTTCGCTCTCATTGTTGATCTTGGTGCGCTGGTCATATTGCAGACCGATGCGAACCTTGCCTTCGCCGCCAAACAGATTCAGGTCGCGCGAAAGTTCACCCTTGTAAGTATAAGCTTTGGTCGGATCGACCGCGATCAACCGGCGCAGCGATGACAGCGGCTTGGTGAAGCTGTCGATTGCCGTCACCGGGGTTCCGGCGGTGTAACGCGTCGGGCTGGAAAGCTGGGTGGTGGTGAACAGTTGCACACGGGCCAGATTCGCATTGGTGAAATCATAAGCCACAGTCGGGCGAAGCGTACGTGTCGACGGGCTATCCCAACGGGCTTCGCCGACGACCGAACGGTCATCCTTCGATAGCGTATAGTTGGCGAGCCATTTGAAGCTCCAATCGTCACCGAAACGATGCTTGCCTTCGATGGTGTTGGTGAACACCGACTGGCGGAATGCGCGCAGCGTCGAACGCTGGTTGATGTCTACGCCATAGACTGTTCCTAGGAACGGATTGTTGTTGCACGCATCTGCATAGGCTGTGTTGGTCGGGGTTGTCGTGACGGGTGACGAGCAAGCCGCCGTGTTCGCGACAAGGTCGCTCTGGCGATCATCCATGTCAAAGATGTAATTGTCGCGCGCTTCGTCGTCGGTGAAGATGGTGTAGAGCGAGCGCAGCGAAATGGTGTTGTCAGCATCGGGTCGGAAATCGAAGCGGCCCGAAACCGACCAGTTCTTGCGCGTAAGACGATAGAGCTTGTTTTCCGTCTCGCGCGCCCAGAAACGGCTTTCATAGCCAGGGCGGCGATCCTGCGAGACCTGTTCCCAATCGATCTCGAAATTGTCGGTGATCATGTTGCGCTCATAATAGCTGCCCGAGAGCAGTACGCCGATCTCACCAATATTAGTGTCGAATACGTTGGATAGCGTCAATGAACCTTCATATTCTTCGCGGCTGCCCAGTTCGACCTTGCCGCCACCCAACTTGCCGGAGATGCGGAAGCCATCATAGTCGAGCGGCGAGCGGGTGATGATGTTTACATTGCCCGAGATGGTTTCGCCGGGCATGTCGGGCGTCACTGCCTTGGACACCACAATTTGCGAAGCTAAGGCAGAAGGGATGCTATCAAAACGGGCATCGCGGCCTTCCGGGCTGACGACATTGATGCCGTCGAATGAAAGCGTCGTCCAATAGTTGGGCGCACCGCGAAGCGACAAATAGCGCGCCTGCCCCTGATCGCGTTCGACGGCAAGGCCGGGGAGTCGCCCAGCAGCTTGCGCAATATTCTGGTCAGGAAGACGTCCGACCGCATCGGATGCAGCCACTGTTACCAGCGAGTCGGAATTTTTCTGAACCGCTAACGCCGCAGCTTCGGACTCGGCGATGGGACGACTGGCTGTGACCACGATTGTGTCGCCAGCATCTTCTGTGCCGGGGGCTGTTTCGACCTGAGCAAACGCGGAGTTTGCGATCAACGCGGTGCTGCAGAAAAGTGCGCATCGTAACGAAAAGGAAACCGCTTTGGTGTTCATGTTTTTGCCCCTAGAAGATTGAAAATCCTAGGAGCCGTTAGAGTAGGTGCGTGAAGGGTTGAGGACTCAGCGATTGCAGAAAGATTGCGATTTTGTGGCGCTTTGATGACATGCAACAGGTAGCCAGAAGCGGTGATCCGAAATGGCAGTAATCGCCATTTTCAGCCCCAAAGGCGGCGTCGGCAAATCGACCATCGCGACCAATCTAGGCTGGTGTTCGGCGCAGATCTCGCGAAAGCCGACATTGCTATGGGAACTCGATCCGCAACGCGGCGCATCCTACCTGCTGGGCGAGGACGAAGAGCATTGGAAACCGGCACTTTCGATCTTCTCAAAAGACCGGCCGGCAAAATCCCTGATCACTGCCACCGAAATAGAAGGTTTGGACTTGCTGCCATCCGACGGCAGCATGGTCGAACTCGATTCCTATTTGCGGCAATTGGGAAAGAAACGGCGACTGGCAAAAATTGCGCAAGAGTTGAAGGCTGCATATCCCATAATCATTCTCGATTGCCCACCGGTCATGAACGAGGTCGCGCGCCAGATCATGCGGGCAGCCGACCTTATAATCGTACCCTTGTCGCCCTCGCCCTTGGCTCGTCGATCGCTTGATCTTGTGCGATTCGAGCTATCGAAAATGGTCAAGTCCGACGCGGCGATCCTACCGGTTTTTTCAATGATCGACCGGCGGCGAAGCTTGCACCGCGAAGCGTGCGATGCACAACCTGACTGGCCCGTGATCCCTATGTCGAGCTTGGTGGAGCAGGTGGCCGTCCGCCGCGCACCCCTTGGTGCGTTTCGTTCCAACTGCCCCGCTTCTGTTGCATTTGCGTCGTTGTGGCGGGGGATCGAGGCCAAGCTGGCCTCAAGGAAATAGTCCAGGGTGGCCCACTGTCATTTTTCTTTCTTGAACCCATAGCTGAACTGTCACGGTTCCCTCGCAAATTCGAAACAGCACGCGCCTAGTGCCCCCCTCGCAACAATAACTGCGAGGGAAAACCATGCGTACCGCCACTCTCTTCCTACTGACCACTTCTGCGCTGTTTTCAGCGCCCGCCTTTGCCCAGGATGCGATTCCGACTGCAGACGAATCGACTGCGGAAAACGAGATTGTCGTCTTTGGCCAAGGCCAGACCCGCCAAGTTCAGGAACTGAAGACCGAGGATGTCACCATCCTCGCGCCTGGAACCAGCCCTTTGAAAGCAATCGAAAAGCTGCCCAGCGTCAATTTCCAGTCGGCAGATCCGTTTGGCACTTATGAATGGTCCAGCCGCGTCACAATCCGTGGATTCAACCAGAACCAGCTTGGTTACACCCTGGACGGCATACCGCTCGGCGACTCTACATATGGTAACAATAATGGCCTGCATATCGGACGTGCGATTGCGCCCGAAAATATCGGCGTTACCCGCGTGTCACAAGGCGCCGGTTCGATTGGCACCCAATCGACCAACAATCTGGGCGGCACGCTGGAGTTTTTCTCACTCGACCCCGTAGACGGCTTTGGCGCAGATGCTAATCTCACCTATGGTTCCGAGAACACCGTTCGCGCATTTGCACGGGTGAATTTTGGCGAAAGCGACGGCATTCGCGGTTTCATTTCGGGCACCTATCATAATGCAGAAAAGTGGAAGGGTGGCGGCGACCAGCGCAACTGGATGATCAATGCCAAGGCGATCATCCCGGTGGGCGAGGCCGAATTCGATGCCTATTTCAGCTATTCGGATCGCGCCGAGCAGGACTATCAGGATCTTTCGCTCGAGATGATCAGCCGCCTGGGTTATGATCACGATAACTACTCCCCCGATTATGCGACCGCCATCCGCGCCGCACAGGGCATTTTCGTGGCCCCAATCAACAATCTCGACGATAGCTATTATGATGCATCGGGTCTGCGAAAGGATACGCTTGCGGCCTATGGCCTGACCGCACCGCTGGGCGAAGGCGTGACCTTCAAGATCAAGGCTTATTACCACGATAATACTGGCCAGGGAACGTGGGGCACACCTTATGTGGCAAGTCCGACCGGCGTACCCATGTCGGTGCGCACAACAGAATATGACATCCAGCGCGGCGGTGTATTCGGCTCGCTGGAAGCCGAGGTCGGCGATCACACGATCAGTGTTGGCGGCTGGTACGAACATAACGACTTCACCCAAGCCCGCCGCTTCTATGCTTATGAGAGCCTTACCAACCCGGGCCGCGATCACCAGAAATTCATGCGCAACCCGTTTTTCACCCAATGGCTGTTCGATTTCAACACAGACACGCTGCAATATCATGTGCAGGACAAAATCAGCATGGGCGATCTGACGATCAACCTCGGTTGGAAGGGCTTTCAGGTTAACAATGAGGCTGATCCGCGCGTCCAAGGTTCGCTCGCTGCCGGTAAGATCAAATCGCGCGACTGGTTCCAGCCGCATGCCGGTGTCGCTTACAAGCTGAGCGGCAATGCAGAGGTTTTCGGCGGCTTTACGCAGGCGACCCGTGCATTCGTCTCTTCAGCCACGAGCGGACCGTTTTCGACTACGCAGGCGGGATTCAACGCGCTGCGGGCTCGCGGCCTGAAGCCGGAGGAATCTGATACCTATGAGCTTGGTGCGCGCTTCAATAACTCCACCTTCAATGGCGTGCTGGGTGTATATTATGTCAACTTCCGCAATCGCCTCCTCGGCATTCCGACAGGCCCGGGAATTGTTGGCAACCCTTCGATCCTTCAGAATGTCGGCTCGGTTCGCTCGCTTGGTTTCGAAGCTGCGGGCGATGTGCGCCTAGGCGGGGGGCTCACCTTGTTTGCATCGTACAGCTATAACGATGCGACCTATCGTGACGATGTCATCGTTCCGGGCGTGGTTCCTGTGACCATCCCGATCAAGGGCAAGTCTGTGGTCGACACGCCGAAGCATCTGCTGAAAGGTGAGATCGCTTATGACAGCGACAGCCTGTTCGGCCGTATCGGCGCAAATTATATGAGCAAGCGTTACTTCACCTACACCAACGACCAATCGGTGGGCAGTCGGGTGATTGTCGATGCCACGCTCGGCTATCGCTTTGATCTTGGCATGCGCAAGCCAGTCGAGGTCCAACTCAATGCCACCAACCTTTTCGACAAGCGTTATGTTTCTACGATTGGCTCGAACGGCTTTGGTAACAGTGGCGATAACCAGACCCTGCTCGCAGGCGCTCCGCAGCAGTTCTTCGTAACGGCAAAGGTCGGTTTCTGATGCGCGCGATGCCCCGCTTGATCGCCACGCTGGCAGCGCTCGTTCCAACCGCTAGCCAAGCCGAACCGGTGCTTTTGATCTCTATAGACGGGCTCCAGCCCGCCGATGTGATCGAAGCCGACAAGCGGGGCATCGACATCCCCAATCTCAAACGTTTTGTGAAAGAGGGCAGCTACGCCAGCGGCGTCGTTGGAGTATTGCCTTCTATCACCTATCCCAGCCATGCCACTTTGGTGACAGGCGCCAGTCCCGCCGAGCACGGCATCATTGGCAATACCGGCTTCGATCCGCTGCAAATCAACCAATCGGGCTGGTATTGGTACGCCAGCGACTACAAAGTTCCGACACTTTGGGATGCAGCCGCAAAAGCTGGCCTCAAGACTGCAAATATACACTGGCCGGTCACGGTCGGCCTGAACTCAATCCAGTATAACCTACCGCAAATCTGGCGCACCGGACATGAGGACGACATCAAGCTGATGAAGGCGCTGGCGACGCCGGGCCTGATCGATCGGCTGGAGCGATCCATAGGCATACCATATGCGCAGGGCATCGATGAGAGCATAGCTGGCGACGAGAACCGGGCACGCTTTGCCGAAGCGCTGATTCTTGCGGAAAAACCGGATTTCATGACGGCCTATTTCACCGCGCTTGACCATGAACAGCATGAGAAGGGCCCGGACACGCCCGATGCGCGCAAAATTTTGGAGCGCATCGACGTCATCGTCGGGCGATTGGTCGCGGCCCAGATGCAGGCGCACCCGGACTCGGTGATTGCGATTGCGTCGGACCATGGGTTTGCCGCCACCACGACCGAGATCAACCTTTACCGCGCGTTCATCGATGCGGGTCTAATCACCATCGGCCCCGATGGAAAGATTGCCAGCTGGCTGGCGGCCCCATGGAATTCTGGTGGTTCGAGTGCGATCATGCTGTCCGATCCGCAAGACGCCGCGCTTGTCGATCGCGTCGCAGGACTGCTCGATAAGCTTAAATCGGATCCGGCCAACCGCATCGCAACGATAGCAGATCGCAAAGCGATTGGTGCAATGGGCGGCAACCCCAAAGCGAGCTTCTATGTGAATTTTGAGTTCGGCGCTTATGGCGGCGGCTTCAAAGGCAAGGATGCACCTTTGGTGGCAAAGTCGGCGAGCAAAGGAACACATGGCTATTTCCAGGCTGGAGGCCAGATGCGATCGGCATTCCTTATGATGGGTAAGGGCGTGAAGCAGGGCCATGACATGGGCGAAATGGATATGCGTTCGATTGCGCCGTTGCTTGCCCAGGAACTAGGCATCAATTTCAATAGTGCCGATAAGCGTGCTGCAATAAGCGCGCCTTGATTGTTCATTAAATTCATGGGGATGCGGTGAGTCACGATTCTGTCATTTGAAGGTTGCACTCAAAGGTAAAGATGCCACGGGGGGTGAATTACATGACCGGATCTTCAACCGTGTTGTTTACTACACAAGATTCGAACCTATTCGTCGAACTTCAGCGCCAACGTCCCGACGTTGCCCTGTTGGCGATAGGTTCAACCATTCCCCCGTTGAATGCAGATGGCAGAATCTGGTGTTTCGTCGATTTCCTCCTGCCTGAAGTTTCAGGGTTGGAAATGTGTCGGCGGTTGCGCACCAACCCGGCCACCGAAAAATCGCGGATAACGATTGTCTTCGACAGTGCAGACAAAGAGTTGATTCTGCGCGCACTTCATGCTGGCGCCGATGACTATATCGTCGGGCAACTTTCTGCTGAAGAGGTGTTGCGGCGGATTCAGGATTTCAATCCGCCCAGCCTCACTCCCAAGGAAAAGATCGAACTCGGTGATATTATAGTCGAACCGATAGCCCACCGCGTCAGGTACCAAGGCAAGCGCGTGGAGCTCGCGCCTAACGAATTCCAACTGCTGTTGCACTTTGCGCAGAGCCCAGACCGCGTCTTCTCACGCGAAGATCTAATACAATCGCTGGGAAAGCCGGCAGATGATATCGAGAGCCGCACAGTCGATGTATGGATTGGACGCTTGCGCCGCGCCTTTAAAAAGGTGGGAGCGCCCGAGGTCATCCGCACTGTCCGTCCGATTGGATATGTTTTCGAGATCCCCTGATCGACCTGTTCGCTGCAATCAAACTGCAACGCTACTGACTCGAACTGGTAATGCGTTTCATGCGGTAATGTAAAACAACGAAGATAATGGAGGCGCATTACCGATAAACGGAGGGCGCCGAACATGCGCGAAAGCATCGGATATCAGCCGGTCGCAATAGACACACCGCAAATGTCGCCTCCGGAATGGATTTTCCATCCCGAACCAAAAAGTTTCCGACCCAAAGCAAAGTTCCGGACGATCTGGATTTCGGATATTCATTTGGGCACTAAAGGTTGCAACGCCGATCTACTTCTGGATTTTCTCCATTCGGTTGAATGCGAAACGCTTTATCTGGTCGGTGATATCATCGACGGATGGCGGCTCAAGAAGGGCTGGTATTGGCCAGACAGCCACAATGAAGTCGTGCGACGAATACTAAAGATAGCGCATAAAGGTACACGCGTGATTTTTGTCGTCGGCAACCATGACGAGATGCTTCGCGACTATGCCGGTTTCAGCTTTGGCGGAATAACTCTGGCACGCGAGGCAATTCATGAAACTGCTGATGGTCGATTACTCCTGATAACCCATGGAGACGCTTTCGACGGTGTCGTGCTCTACGCCCGTTGGCTCGCCTTTTTGGGTGACCAAGCTTATAATTTACTGCTTCGCGCGAACGTCTGGATTAACTTCGTTCGCAAGAGGCTAAACCTGCCTTACTGGTCGCTCTCATCCTACCTTAAACGGCGCGTAAAAAATGCAGTTCAATATGTTTGTGCATTTGAGGATGCCGTAGCGCGCGAAGCAGCCGAACGCGGGGTTGATGGTGTGGTTTGCGGCCATATCCATTGCGCCGAAATCCGCCGGATTGGGGACGTCACTTACTATAATGACGGTGACTGGGTTGAAAGTTGCACGGCTTTGACGGAGGCATTTGATGGCACGATCCAGATCTTGGATTGGGCCGAGCAACGCGCGGGCAACAAAGCAAATTTGTCTGAAAGCAGTATCGCATGAGAATTGCGATTGCCACTGATGCCTGGTTTCCGCAAACTAACGGCGTTGTCCGCAGCCTGGCTACGACGATTACTATCTTGCAGCGCCGGGGCTATGAAATCGAACTCATTACCCCGAACGAGTTTGTAACGGTGCCGACACCCGGTTATCGCGAAATTCGCCTCGCAGTTGCGCCACGCTTCGGCGTGCGAAAGGCACTTGGAAAATTCAGGCCAGATATCGTGCATATCGCCACCGAGGGGCCAATTGGTTGGGCAGCCCGCTCTTGGTGCTTGAGCCACTCCATTCCATACAGCTCGGCATTCCATACTCGATTTCCGGATTATGCAGCGGTTCGCACCGGGCTTTCGCCGGATCGTTTTTGGCCCATAATGCGCAGGTTCCACAAACACTCACAGTCGGTCTTGGTATCCACGTACCGTTTGATGGACGAATTGAAACAGCACGGCATAGAGCGAACGCAGTTATGGTCTAGGGGCATTGATCGGCAACTTTTCCATCCCAATCATGATCCCTTGCCAGAGCTAGCCATGCTGCCGAAACCAATACTACTTTATGTTGGCCGCGTGGCCGTCGAAAAAAACCTCCCTGCCTTCTTGGAAACGGCAACAGCCGGCACGAAAGTGATCGTCGGCGACGGGCCAGCGCGCGAAAAATTGCAGCAAAAGCACCCGCAGGCGATCTTCTTGGGGCCCCTACATGGCGAGGCCCTTGCACGGGCCTATTGCAGCGCCGATGTCTTCGTTTTCCCAAGTCTTACCGATACCTTCGGGCTGGTGGTGATCGAAGCCCTGGCCTGTGGCACTCCCGTTGCCGCCTATCCTGTGCAAGGGCCAATCGACATTCTGGGCCAATCAGCGCGCGGAATTTATGATCAGCTTGGCGCAGAGGCTGGCGCGCTCGACGAATCGCTTTCGCGGGCCATTACAAGGGCACAAAACGCTTCGCGCTCTGCCGCGGCGGAACTTGGAGCAAGCTTTGACTGGGAAATGTGCAGCGACCAATTTGTAAATGCGTTGCTCGATGCGATGCAGGGAACCATCGATCAAAGCGCTGAACTGCAAACGAGTTAGCCTTTAAATCGCTTTTACAATTGGCAGCACTATCGCCGCAATACCGAGCAGCGTTCCAAACGGGATTTGTCTCACCGCTCGCTTTTGAAATGCCAGTACTAGTGCCAACGCAATTCCCAAAAGCGAGGACGCCAGCAGCAGAAAAGGCAGTTCCAGCGGTGCAAACCACAAAGCGAGAGCTGCAAAAAGTTTGGGATCGCCGGCACCCATCCCTTCAATGCCGCGCCAAGCGCGAAACAGCCGCCGGAGAAGCTCAAGCCCTGCAAACACCATGAAAGCCGCAAGGATGCGGGAAAGAAGGCTGGTGCCATCGGAAGTGAAGCTGCCGAGCAACAAGCCGCCAATTGCCAAGGCGATGGTCAACCGATCGGGAAGCCAAAAGTGGCGTGCATCAAGTAATGCCAAGGGAATCAGCAAGAGACAGAGGATGCTAAATGCAACCGCCTCGGCAAATGGAAACAAGAAGAAGGCAAGGCCGCAAAGAACTGCACATGACCACTCCGCCGCCGCCTGCACCCAATCAATCTTCGCATTGCAACTTCTGCACCGGCCTTTGAGAAGCAGGAATGAAAAGAGCGGGACGAGATCGAACCAAGCAATTTGCCGTCCGCAATGATCGCATTTCGATCGGCCTTGGCTAGTTTTTTCACCCAAAGGCCAGCGAAGGACAACAACCCCGATATAGCTACCTACAATTGCGCCAAAAAATACCGCCAACAATGCCAGCCAAGGCTGGGGGGGCAACTGGCCAATGTCGGCCAATATCACCAGAATTGGCCCTTCCCGACTTTACGAAAACCCCCGGGAACAGGTGTAAAGCCGGCAAGCGAGAGTAATGGTGTCAACTCCGCAGCGGGTTGCTGCAGATAGGCAGTCGCGCGGTACTGGCCATCGCCTGCAATGCGAAGATCCAATTTTTCCATCGCGGACTCACTGGCGAGCGGAACCAGCAACATTCCGTTTTGACATCGAATGCGGCCCATCATTTTCAGCCGAAGTCCTAGGGAGTTAAACAACGCTCCGTCAGGTTCCAACCGGACATTCCCGCTTGCCTCCCTGCATTTGTTTGCTGACCAGGCAAAAGATACGTTTTCGAGTTTCAGCTTTCCCGATGGAATTCCGGGCAACAGGTTTGCGACAGGCAGCTCGCCTTCGAGCGCTTGCACACTCGTGCCAGAAATTCCACGAGCAACCGAACCTCGAAATCCTGCAATCCCAGCAGTTGAGGGCTGTTCAAACCAGAAACCTATTCGACCTATCAGCAGGCCGAAAGGTTGGAGGCCGACGCTGAAAGTCCCCGCTTGGACGTTGCCTATCGTCACATCAAAGACCCGGCCAGACCAAATTGTACCATCCGCTCCCGATGCGGAAATCGCACTTTTCTCTGGCAAGGCGACCCCCAGCATCCAACGCAGCGGCATGAAGGCGATCGCTGCCAGAAGGAACATAGCAGCGCTTACAAGCCAAAAACGCCGGGTTGGTCGGGGAAAGTTCATCGACCACCCTTCACCAAGGTCGCATTGACGCCAACCGTTCCAGCGCTTCCGGCTTTGACATCAATCTGTTCGGTTATCACGCCCTGTAGCTCAAGCTCTGCCAACCATTTTAGCAGGGCTGGGGGACGCGCCTGCGTGATGGTGATGACGGCACGATCGCTGCCCGAAGCATCCACTTTTTCCAGCGTAAAGCCTGCCTCTGCCGCGCTTTGATTGATCAATGTTTCTAATGAAGTGTCGAATATGATAGCCGCAGCCTTTGGCTGATTTTGCGCCGCATTGTCGGCCATCGCCTCGATGGAAACGCGTCGCTCCAATGCCTCGCGATACGCAAGGCGCTTCTCTGTTATCGCGGAAGTCAGCGGGAAATAGACGCCGTAAATTGTGAAAACGAGCGCAAATAGCGCTGCCGCGATGCCGACCAGCACCTTCTCGCGCGATGAGAGCCCAGTATACCACTGAATGACTTGCTGCTTCATGGCACCCTCACAGTGATGGCGACAGCGTTCATTCCGTTCGCTTCTTGGGAGGCGGTGGCTGTTACCTTATAACCTTTTTGCTGAAGGTCGATCAGCAGCTCGTTCACTGGATCGATCGTAGCCGCAATCACGGTAATGTTCAGAACCTTGTCCTTACCGAACCGCATATCGCGCAAAGTTGCCCCATCGGCTTGCTGCATCGAACGCCAGATTGCGGATGCGGCGATGGTAAGACTGCGATTCCCACCACCACGCGCCACCAATATCTGTTCAAGCCGCATGGGTGCCTCTGCCGCGCTGGCAATCTCTGGCGCAAGTTTTCGTGCAGCGGCGAGCGTTCTCTCATCTTCCCGGGCAATCGCTGCATCAATTTTCAGAAACGTCGCGAGCGCCAGCAAAAGGCTGAACAGCAAACCCAGGGCAAAGACAATGCCGGCGAGCTTAAGCTTGCTCCGATCCAACACCGCGCGAGCACTCTTCTTGGCAAAATTGCCAGAACGAAGATCGAGCGGCGCTTCACGCAATGCAGCGCCAAGGTAGCGCGCGAGATCGGATTCAGCGATATCTCCGATCTCCATGCCATCTGCAATGATCGCGGAAAGGCCGGGCTCATCGGGAAACAGTCTGTTCCCTGCACGGATAACTTTGAGATCACCTAGCTCGGCACGGACAGCTTTGCCCTCGTTGGCCGGCAAGGCAAGACCCATTGGCCAGACTTGGTCGGGATCGAAGCCGGCGGCTTTCAAGTATCGAAGTCCATTTTCGAATAATTCGCCATCGATGCTCGCAGAGATAGTGATGCCATCGGCTTCACGTGCGACAATGTGCAAATCTGCAGCGTTGATCGACGCGGTTCCGGCATCGATGCGCGCTGCTGCCTCCGCTTGTCGTGGCGCAAGCGCTTCGTGATGGTGCCAGCGAACAACGACATTTTCAGGAGGCACCAAAGCGATCACCGGCAGCGCCAGCATTTCTTCCGCGTTGCCTTCGCTTACAAAGCCCTCATCGGTGAGCAGCCATGATTGGATAGCGATGTCGGGCCGATCGGGGAACATAACAATCTTGGCGAGAAGGTTCACGCAGCTTCTCCCAGAGCACGCCATAAAATCTGCGCTGATGTGCCATCCGCCCGGATCAGGGCATTGCTTTCCAGTTCAATGGATTCAGCCCGAACCCGGCTTTGGAGGAAGAACCAGTTACTCGTCACACCGATCTGACCTTGGACATCTGCAGGGACCTCCGCTGCTGCCAGTTGCGGTATCGCCCAGAATTTTACTGCGCTCCCATAGCCTTCGGATGGCCTGATAGCGAGCACAGCCTTGGCTTGCGCAGGAGAAATTTTCCCGTCGAGCAAAGCGGAAAGCAATATCGCTCTGTCAGGAGCCAAGGTATTTGCATTGAGTCTCACCGGCTCCGCGACGGGCAGAGCACAGATCCATGGACGGAGGCGCGCATAATATGTCGGCGTCATCCCGCGCACCGCTTTCAATTCACCCCGGTCAATGAACAATCGGTTCGCCGGCAGATAGGGGGTGGTCTGGCTGGCATAAAAGCTATCCTCGGCGCCTGACGGCAAAGCATTGCCATCGCTATCAAGCCAATCGATGGTGGATTCGGTAATGATGATGGCATCGTTGCTGTTGATCCCCAGCAATTCCATCAATTTTGTAAACTGACGCATGCCTGTGGGGCTTGCGTTGAACGCGCCCCTTTCGCCTGAAACGAGACTATTGAGATTGAAGCAATTCTGCCCGTCGCTCAACCGCACAAATGCCTGCCCGCGATCAACCGGCACAGGAATTTCCCGATCCATCCAACTACCATCATTGGTCAGTTGCGCTGCATCGCGCTGCAAAAGATCCTCAATGCGGGCGGCAGCGAGGCCTTCAGCGGCAAGCGTATAGGCTCGCGCTTGTGCCATCGCCGCTCCATTTACCGCCAACCGCGTAGACAGGCGCAACCGATCGAGGGCGGTCGCGGAAATCACGGCCATCACCGCGACGAGAAGGAGGACGGTGAGCAACGCAGCACCCTTTTCACCGTTGGGAGGAGCAAAGCGCCTACGCATCGCCATCCTCCTCGCCTTCAACTTTTTCGGGACGTTGTGGGCCGGCGCCGACCAGATAGAGCATGCGATAATTCCGGCCGTCCTGCGTGGTCAGCAACAGTTCCATTGCACGGGGCAGCCTTTCGGCGTCGACAGCCGCCCAATCATCCCGCCAACCGCCATCGGGTTCGCGCAATCGGATGGTGGCCTGGCTTACGCCATCGATCAAAACGGCTTCGGCCCCTTCACGCGCACCATCGGCATGGCTGTTTGCGCTTCGTACAAGCTTCGCACCATCCAACCGATAGGTGATGCGGGCGAGGGAGGGCTGGATGGACCCGCTATCCGGTGCCGAACCGATACGGCTGAATGCAAAGAGGCTGTTATCGCCTGCTTCGAAAGCGGGGCGGACGGTGCCGTCTTCTTTGCGGACGGGCCGGCCGACAGCCTGCGCGAGATCCGCTTCGATCAAATTTGAAAGCCGGCTGAGCGTCGCGCGCTCTCCCAGCTTGGTTCGCAACAGTATCTGGCTATCCGCAGTGCTGCGCAGCAAGGTGACCCCCGCCGCCGAAATCAGCCCAAAAACAAACAGCGCAACGAGCATCTCAACAAGCGTGAAGCCGTTTCCGGGGGAGAACTCTGGACGTCGTATAAGCATCAGGGTCGCTGCTTCGCTATCGTCAAAGCCGCATTGCCACCGGACAGGCCATTGACCATAATGTCGATCCGTACAAACCGTTCATCCTCGGTCTGTTTGGCAGCTTGGCGCCAAGTGAATTGCTGTCCCCCGTTTTCGTCGCTGCCACTGGTTTCGCCAAGCGCGGGCATTGCCGGATCTGACAATATTTCCACCGCCCGATTGCGTGCCACCTGCCACGCCAATTCATGCGCGATCACATCGCCCCCGGTCCGCAGCGAAAAGGCGGAAAGCTTGATCAATGCCAGCGCTGCGAGGCTGAAAACAGCCAGCGCAACAACGACTTCGATCAAGGTGAAGCCATTATTCGGAACAGGCCTAGCGCGCAACGGCCACCTCCCCTGATGCGCTAACCACAACACGGCTACGGCCTTCCGCATTCTGCAATTCGATTTCGGCAGGTGCAGATGGCAGACCAGTCGCATCGAACAGGATGCGGTTTTGAGCGGCACCCGCAATCCGGGTTCCGTTGTCGAAAATATGGGCCTTGAATGCGGCATCGGGATGCGCACGCCACTGACCCTCTTGGCGCAGTTCAAAGCCATAGCCTGAAGCACGGGTCCAAATGACGACCGGGCGTGCCTGCATGACTGCCTCGTCGCGGGCAGCTGCAATGCGAGCGGCAAAACGCTCGGCATCATTGCGCGCTCCACTGTCACCGCCCGGCAGCATGAACACCACGGCAGCCGATGCGAGCCCAAGCAAGAAGATGACCACAAGCATTTCAACCAGCGTAAAGCCGTTGGCTGCGCGATCGCGTTCAGTCGGAATAGATGTCGGCATTTTCATTTTCGCCGCCAGGTGCGCCATCGGCACCGAGCGAATAGATATCAAAGGTGCCATTGCGACCGGGATTTGCAAATTGATAGGGTCGGCCCCACGGATCGTTTGGAAGCTTTTTGATATAGCCAGGCCTTGCGGAAGCGCCTGCCGCCGCTGGTGGTGTTACCAAAGCCTGCAAGCCTTCGCCTGCAGACGGATAGGTCATGTTATCGAGCCGATAGCTTTCCATGGCTTGCGCCAATGTTGCAATGTCGGCCTTGGCCTTGGCCACCATAGCCTTGTCCTGATTTGGCAATACGTTGATCACAACAATTGTGGTGACGAGGCCCAGAATGAATAGCGTCACCAACATTTCCGTCAGCGTAAAACCATTCGCCCTCGCTTTTTGCGGCGATTTTGACCGACGAACACTGCGAAAGCGCATGTCGGGCAACATCATGTCGGTGAACAGGTTCCAAAGGAGTTTGCGTGAAATCATGGTCATAGCCCCGCAAGATTTTGCAGTTGGAGGATGGGAAGGAGGATGGAAAGTATGATGACAGCGACAACGCCGCCCATCACCACAATGATCAGTGGTTCCAGCAGAGACAGCGCCGTTGTGGTGAAATTGTCGAATTCGCGCTCCAGATAATCAGCTGCACGTTCGAGCATCAATTCGAGCTGGCCCGCGCTTTCACCGCTCGCCGTCAGATATACCAGTAAAGGTGGAAACACGCCCGATGCGCGCATCGCTCCCGAGAGGCTACCGCCGCTGCGCACCTGGTCGATCATCTGGTCATTCGCCAAACGAAGCGCCCGATTTCCCACCGTATCCCGCGTCAATCGCAGACCATCAAGCAGCGGCAACCGGCTCGACACCATCGTCGACAGCGTCCGCGCCAGACGAGCCGCGTTAAGGTCGCGAATGAGGCGGCCGAGAAATGGAGTGCGGAGCAGGAATGTGTCGAAACGCAAGCGAAGCGGTTCCCGGCGCAGGGCCGCAGTCGCCGCAACCAAGACCAGTACAATAGCCAGCAGGATCGCCCACCAATAGCTTGCAAGGAAGGACGATAGCCCGATCACAATGCGGGTGATCGCTGGCAATTGCTGGTTCACATCATCAAACTGTTCAACAACCCGCGGGACGACCGAAATCATCAGCCCTGACACGACGAGCAGCGCTACCAAGGTCAATATGATCGGGTAAGCCAGCGCAGAAAGCAGCTTGCTGTTGATCGCCGCGCGCCGTTCAAGGAGGTTTGCCAGCCGCTGCAATATTTCCGGCAAGGCACCCGAGCTTTCCCCTGCCGATACCATCGCGCGATACATGGGCGGGAAGCTCGCCTCTTCGCGACGCATTGCTTCCGACAATCGCTGTCCCTCTACGATGCCTGAATGCACATTGCCCAAGATTGCCCGGGTGGCCGAAGATTCGGTCTGCAGGCTTGCCGTGCGCAATGCCTCTTCCAGTGGGGAGACCTGTACGAGCGATGAGAGCTGCCGGGTAAACAAAGTCAATTGCTTCAGACCAAGCTTGCTAGGGCGCTGGAGGAATTTTGGTAGGCTGGCTGTAGCCGTTGCTTTGGGGGGCGCAGGCTCAATGGCAACGACGTGCAAACGCTGCCGAACCAAACGCTCATGCACAATCTGGTCGTTGGCAGCAGAGATGCGTCCGCGCTTTTCTCGGCCCTCAACGTCAATCGCGCGCCATGCAAAATCAGGCATCGGTCGGTGCCTCTGAACGCATGATACGAACGGCCTCTTCGGCAGTTGTTTCCCCGTCGCGTACAAGCCGCCGTGCCGCTGCGGCAAGGTTGGGGCTGTTCGCAAAAACATGGCGCGCGATGATCGCTTCATCGCCGCCATTGCCGATATAGCGACGCACTGTGTCGTCGATCTTGATCGCTTCGAAAACGCCTATGCGGCCCTGATAGCCGGTGTGCCCGCATTTATCGCATCCAACAGGACGGTGGATCACGCTTCCGGCATCCAGCCCCAGCAGCGCCGCCGCGCCGGCCTCTGCCTGCACCGGCTCACGGCAATCGGGGCATAGCCTGCGCACAAGCCTCTGCGCGATCACGGCGCGCAGGGTCGATGCCAGCAGAAAAGGTTCGATTTTAAAATCGCGCATGCGGGTAATTGCGCCAATGGCGTCATTGGTATGCACGGTGGACAGCACGAGATGTCCGGTCAATGCGGCCTGAACGGCAATTTCAGCTGTTTCGCGGTCGCGAATTTCGCCGACCATCACCACATCCGGATCCTGGCGCAGGATCGCGCGCAAACCGGCAGCGAATGTCATCCCGACCTTTGCATTGACCTGTGTTTGGCCGACGCCTTCAAACGCATATTCGACCGGGTCTTCCACCGTCAGGATGTTGCGTTTGCCGTCATTCAATTGCTTCAGACAAGCATAGAGCGTCGTTGTCTTGCCCGATCCCGTGGGGCCGGTGACGAGGATGATGCCATTGGGTTCTGCAAGTGCACTGGATATGACTGAACGTGCATTGTCCGACATGCCGAGCAGGTCGAGCGAAATGAATGCATTGTCCTTGTCGAGAATGCGCAGCACCACGCGTTCGCCAGCACGGCTTGGAAGCGTGGAAACCCGGACATCCACTTGCTTGCCGCCCAATGTCAGGCTGATGCGACCATCCTGCGGCACGCGCCGTTCTGCGATATCGAGGCGCGCCATAACCTTGATACGGCTGACCACGACCGGCGCCACATGGGGTGGCATTCGCAGCCGTTCCTGAAGCACCCCATCTTGCCGCATGCGAACTACCAGCCCGGTTTCATAAGGCTCAATGTGAATGTCGGACGCTCCTTGTCGGATCGCTTCGGTGATAATGCCGTTGATCAACCGTATGACTGGCGCGTCATCCGCGCTGTCGAGCAAATCATCGGCGCTGGGGAGCCCCGATACCAATAGGTCATCGTCAGCATTGCCGGCCTGAAGCGAACCCGCAACCGTCGCAGCCGAACCGTCGATTGCGTAATGGTCCGACAGAAAGCGGTCGAATTCAGCGGGCTCTGCAAGTTCAACGTCAAACGGAAGAGCAAGATAGCGCCGAACCTCGAGCAGATCTGCCGGATCGGCACCCTTGCGCATCGCTATTTTAAGCCGACCACTTTCGTGCTGGAGCAGAACGATGCCCCGGTTCTTGGCGAAGGCATAAGGCAAATCGAGAAGTATTCTTCCGGTATCAGCGGCCGGTTCGATTGCGACATCTGCACGCTCACCACTCATGGCTTGACCTCGGATTCAGGCAGCACCTCTATGTTGCCATCGTCAGGGCGCGAGCGATCGGTCGAAGCACCGACTAGGGTATCACCTGGTGCCAAAGTCGGCGCAACCGGGATGGGCGCACCCATGTAATCACGAAACAACTGGTCGATCGACGGTTCAAGGTCGGGGTTTCGTTCAAGCTGCAGGCCGCGCACATAATCATAACGGCGTGCAGTATGAATATCGCCATCTGCCCTGCTGCGGATCACGGTGGGGCGAATGAACACGGTAAGATTGGTCTTACGACGTGTGCGGCTTTTCGATTTAAACAATTCTCCCAAGAGCGGGATATCGGAAAGCAGTGGGATTTTCTCTATAGTGCGCCGCTCGTCGTCATTCAGCAGGCCGCCAATTGCAAGGATCTGGCCGTCGCCAACCGTCAGGGTGGTTTCGAATTCACGTTTGTTGAAGATTAAATCCGACGAACGGTTGGAAACCGGGCCTGCAACGCTCGAAACTTCCTGTCGGACAAAAAGCTTCACCTCTCCTTGCTGATTAACCTGAGGCATTACCTCGAGCTTGATACCGACTTCCTTACGCTGCACCGTTCGGAACGCATTGTCGAAGTTATCTGACAACGCTTCGCCCGTGGTGATGGGCACATCCTGTCCGACGAGGAATTTCGCCTTTTGGTTGTTGAGCGTCACAATGTGCGGCGTTGCGAGGATGTTGGATTCGGTATCGTTCTGAACTGCATTGATAATCGCGCCGAAAATTGCGTCCTTGCCTATGTCGAGCGC
Source organism: Sphingorhabdus buctiana (assembly GCF_042680825.1). Taxonomy (NCBI): domain Bacteria; kingdom Pseudomonadati; phylum Pseudomonadota; class Alphaproteobacteria; order Sphingomonadales; family Sphingorhabdaceae; genus Sphingorhabdus; species Sphingorhabdus buctiana. The sequence continues at coordinate 35,353 of NZ_JBHUEL010000007.1, read as the reverse complement.
GATGCCACCAAAGCCGCCTGTCGCGTTCAGGATCGATTGGGCCGCAGCCTGCTGCAGGCTGTCGCCCAGCGGACTTCTTTGAGTTGTTGTTGTCGTATTGCCATTTACCGTGGTCGTTTCTCGGGCGAGTTCTTCCGCCGCGATAGCGCCTCCGATAGTCAGAATGCTGGGTACCGCGTTCGAATAATTGGTTGCCGCAAATGGAATATTCTCACCGCCCAGCAGGAATTGGACGCCCAGGCGCTTGGCAGCATCATTGCCGATCTCGACTACGATAGCCTCAACCAGAACTTGCTGCGGACGCGAGTCGAGTTGCCGAATAAGTTCGCCGAGCATTTTTTGCATATCTGCGCTCGCAGCGATGATGATTGCGTTCGTGCCTTCATAACGGCTGACTACCACCTTGCCGCGACCACCCAATGCGATCGCAGACCCGGTGACGGCAACTGGTGCGGCCGATGTCGCCGCCGGCGAAGCGCCCGCTGCTGCTGATGCAGGAGGTGTTACCGCTGATGCCGCTTGATTGGCCCCGGGCGACGATGTGCCTTCCCCAATCAGCGACTGGATCGTGGGAAGCAAGGTTTCTGCATTGGCATATTCGAGCTGGTAAACCCGGATTTCAGCTCCCGATTCTGCGCGTTTGTCGAGTTCTTTTGCCATTGCGGCAAAGCGCGAGACCGATGTCGGATCGCCGCGCAGGGCAATGGCGTTGCTTGAATCGATTGGAACGACGGTTACCGGTGGGCGCGCACCTTCGCCTGCAACCCCCTGGCCTGCCAAACCTTGTAAGGCGCTGGCGATTTCACGCGCGCCAGCATTATCGAGTGCGACGATTTGGGTTGCCGCACTGTCGCGGTCAATTTGCACGACAAGATCACGTATGCGCCGTATGTTGTCAGCATAATCAGCGACCACCAAACTGTTCGCATTGCGGTTGGCAGTGAGCGAGCCCTCGCGGCTTACAAGCGGTCTCAATGTTTCGACCGCTGACGAAGCGTCGATCGATTTTAGCCTGAAAACTTCGGTCACAAACTGGCTACCCAGAGCTGTCTTCGAACCGACGCGTGTCGGCTGGGTTGCTGCTCCTTCGGCTTGCTGGATGCGATAGCCACCGCCTCGAAGCGGGATGGCGACCAAACCATTGGCACGCAGTGTCGACAGAAAGACTTCGAAATATTCAGAGCGGCTCAAGGAGCGATCGGTGACAACAGACACTTTTCCCTGGACACGGCTGTCGACGATGAAGGTCTGCCCGGTCACGCGCGCTGCATCTTGGACAAATGCGCGGATATCTGCGTCGCGCACGTTCAATACATGTTGCGCTTGGAGCGAAGTGGCCACCAGCATGGCAGCGAGTGAAAGGGTAAGGATGCTCTTTTTCATTATTGTTCCAGAACCAAGGCGACAGGCAGTTTTTGTCCGCCGCGTTCGATTTCGAGTGACAGGCGCGCGCCCGGGCGAATTTGGGCGGCAAGTTCGGCGGCGGCGGTGACGGGACGGCCATTTACGGAGACAATGATGTCTCCTTTTTGCAGCCCCGCTAGCCGCATCATGGTTCCGTCATCCTTGGCAGACACCACCAATCCCGTGGTTTTTCCGCCTTCATTGCGAGGGGCCAGATTTACTGATTGTTGCAGCGTCTGAGCATTGAGCTGTGCGCTGGAATCGTTCGATGCAGGTTCAGGCGCGATTGGTTGCGGTGTTACATTTTCGGCAGGAACTGACTGGTCGATGAACAGCTTTTCCAGCACGCCATTGTTGCTGATCACGACATGGTCGAACGCCACCGAATGCAGAACGGCTCCCGGCATGATGGTTTCACCGACTGACCAACTGCTCTGGACGCCATCCGCACCGGCGATGATCGCCGATCCCCCACCCGAGGCTTCATTGGTGCGAATTCCAAATAGCGTAAGCGGAAGCGACGTGACGACTTCGGAACCGGAAGCAGCCTGTTGCGATCTGAAAAAGGGATCGAAGCTGCTGAAAAGTGCAGGACGCTCGGAAGCGGGAACGATGTCTACGGCAGTTTGCTTCCAATCGCCTATAGGGGCTACAGGGGTAAGGATCGTCCAAGTCAGCCGCGCAGCTTGAACGGCGACGAAGACCATGGCCAAAGCGATCAGGACATCGCCAGACGAAACGCCTCGCACCATTTTACTAAACGGCGATACGACCCTTTTTGCAACTTCACCGTACATCGCATTTCCCTGTTTCGAGTCGGCGTTACGCTTATCGAAAGTCAGTTCGATGACATATAGGTTTCAGTTTGATGACAGTCGAACACTGGATGCGAACGCTTGGAAACATCAGCGTTCGCATCCCAAAAAAGGATCAGAACTCTACGTCAATCCCCAAGCTGAATGAACGACCAGGCTTGTACAGGTTGTAGAAAATCCGGTTCTGTCCGCTTTCCTGAAATTCGCGATATTTTGTACCCGTCAAATTACGCGCTTCGAATTTGAGTTCGAATTCCTTGCCACCGATCTTGATGCCCTGGCGAGCGACGAAATCAAGTTCGAACCCGGGGCGCTCGACAATATCGGGCTGGTTGGCAGCACCGCGACTGGTCACGCGATCCGATGCATAGTTCAGCAACAGTGTCTGTGCCGAAAGGCTGTCGGTATCTTCTAGTCCGATTTGCAGATTGACCAGATGGTCCGACTGCCCCGTCAACGGCGCACCATCGCGGAAGAAGTCGGAAGCATTGGTGGATGACGCAGCAAAAACCGCGACCGGATCACCCGGCTTCACGCTGATTTTCGATTTTGAGAAGGTGTAGTTGGCAATAGCCACAAGTCGCCGAGTCGAGAAGAAACCTGACTCGGACAGACCTGACAGATCGAAATATTTCTGCACCTCAAGTTCGGCACCATAAAGTTTTGCCTGCGGCGCATTTGCGAAACTGGTGACGACGCTGTTGTCGTTAAAGCTGGAATATGCTTCGATCGGCTTGTCGATCTTCTTGAAAAAGCCTGCGACCGAAAGCCGCTGGTCGCGATCGAAATACCATTCATAACGGGCTTCGGCGTTGTACAGCTGGCTATCTGTCAGCAATGGGTTGCCACGATATTGCCGGTTGCTGTCCGGATCGAAGAAGGTCTGGTAAATGAGCTCGCGGAATTGAGGGCGGGCGATGGTCTTTGAGCCGCTGATGCGCAATTGCATCTGGTCAGCCAGCTCCCAGGTCAGGGTTGCGGCAGGCAACCAATATTTGTTGTTCAACGAAGTCGATGCGAGGACTGCCGTCGGAGTCGTAAACACCGGCACAGCTTCCACCGATTGCTTCGCTGCCTCGTAACGTACGCCGATGTTCAGATTGATTTCAGGCGTAATGTAGGCGCGAATTTGGCCGTAAGCCGCATTGTTCACCAGCTTGGCATCGAAAATCGGATTGGCTTCATTGGTATCGATAAGACCGATGTCGTAGAAATTGATCACATCGGGCTGGAGAAGGTAATCCGGGCGGAACAGGGCCACGGCCGTCGGGAAAGTGGTCGGTGCGGTAAACAGGAAGTCCCGCTTTTCCGTACGTCGGGCAGTATCCGTATAGGAATAACCGACCGTAGCGGTAACATCAGGAGTCACATTGTACGAAAGATCGAGGCCGCCGGACCAGAGATTCTCGTTCAGGTCCGAATAGCTGATTTCAGCACTGCCCTGCTGGCCGTTGTTGAGGCGATTGATGAAATACTCGCCATAGGGGTCGGTCGCGACATTGCTTCGAAAATATTCAAAGCTGAGTTCACCCGGCGCTTCCCGCTGCGAATTGGCAAATGCGAGGCGCACGTCGAGCTTGACCTCATCCGCCAAACGGAATTCTCCGACGAATTGCGATGTTACCAACTGGCGTTCGAACCAGCCCGTATCCTGCTGCTGCAAGGTCGCTATGGGCGATGTCGTCTGGCGGGTGCCCACACCAAGGCGGGTCTGTTTGATGGTGTCGCGTATGAACACATTGGTCCAGCGCAGTTTCTGGTCACCCGCTTCAATGCCAAAGCCGACCATGGCATTGGCGACTATGCGGTTGTCCGTGAGAACGCGGCGGAAATCGAGTTCCTTTTGCGACAGGTCGACCGACGAGGCGGTTTGCTGGATGGTGTCGCGGGTGCGCCATTTGTTGCTGTAACCTGCCGAGGCAAGAATGCCGAGCGTGGCATCGTCGCCAATTTCAAAGCTTGTTCCGCCAGACAGGCTCAACGATCCGTTTGCTGGCAAATGCTTGTTACGTTGGATCACGCCGTTACGACCGTTGACCAATTCCGACGCGATTGCCTGTGTATCGACGCCACCTTCACTGATGCGAAGGCCGCTGTTCAAATAGGCGCTCAAGGCTGGCGGAACAGCGCGATTGTCATTGGTAAAACCGGTCCAATCAAGCGAACTGCCATAATGGGTATAGCCCAGCTGGTTCGTGGTTTCGCTGTTGCCGCTGATGCTGCCCCCAACGCTGAAGAACGATTCTTCGGGGATAGCCTTGGTTGTGAGGTTGATCACACCGCCACCAAATTCGCCAGGGAAGTTGGCCGAATAAGACTTTTGGACCAGCGACGAGGCGATCAAACTTGTCGGGAACAGGTCGAGCGGGACAACGCGGCGGAGCGGCTCGGGGCTGGGTAGGGGTGAACCATTGAGCAGCGCGAGTGAATAGCGATCGCCCAAGCCGCGAACATACACATAGCCATTGCCGACAACGCTAAGACCCGTAACGCGGCCAAGCGCACCCGCAATATCGCCTTCGCCCGTGCGCGCAATATCTGCAGAGGAAAGCAGCGAGACAACTTGTGGCGCCGCTTTCTCGACATTCTGCAACCTGCGGCCCTGAACGACGATTTCCCCGCCGGGGATAGAAACGTCGATACCTTCATCCGGTGCTTCTTCGGTGACTGCCGAACCATCGGTGGCAGCTTCCACCGGTTGCTCCGTCGCGCCCTCTTCGGCAACACCAGCTTCGGCTGGCTCTTCAACGGCCTGCGCCAACGCCAGTGACGGTGTGACGAGTGCGGATGTCACAAGCAGGAGGCTCAAGCGCCCTAAAGGCTTCAACATTGCAATTCCCTTATCCCCGATTGGAAAAAGGGGTGAGGTGCAGCCTGTGGCACACCTCACCCCGTTCAGCTTTGATTGCTTCAGAACGTCGGAAGCGAGGTGCAAAGACCCGTGTTGCCCGTGCCAAAGTCGGCAGTGGCGCTGTTGCAGGTCCAGGTGCGGTACCAAGTATCATTGGCGTCGCGTACGGCACCGATATAAGTCACTGCGTCGAAGAAGGACGACAGGCTCGTCGGGTTGAAGGCCGAAATCGCGGTTTCAGCGGCGCCGTTGATGAACAGCGAGCTGAACGACGGGGTGAAGGCATCATTGTTGTTGTTCGAACCCGAACCGAAAATCGCCTGAACCTGCGCTTCGGTCACGCCGTTACGACCCGAATATTTGGTCGCGCCACACTGCATTGCGACCGAACGGAAGATGGGTGAACCCACTTCGTCAATCGCCGCATCGGCAGTCAGCGAGGCCGTTTGCGGGCGGCTGATGGCAAGGCAAGTTGTGTTCGGTGCCGAGACCACACCATTCACCAGTGCATAATCGGTACCGCCACGCAGCAGGATCGAGGCCTGGTTGCCCGGCGTAGCACGCTGGAAGAAAGTGAAGTTCGAGATGCGGGTGTTCTGACGCGGCGTATTGCCATCAAGGGCATTATCCGAGTCTGCTTCAATGATCGAGTCACCGGCAGCCGATCGCTGGACAGCGATGACATACTGGAAGTTGGCTTTGACGCCGACGTCGGTGTCGATGCTGTCGTCTTCGGCGCCGACAGAGATGAAATACTTCATGTTGACGTTGCCGCCGAAGAATTCCGCGCCATCATCCGAGCTGTTGAACACCTGGATGTTGTTGAGGGTAGTACCCGATCCGACGCCGCCGGTGGTGAGAGCTTGCAATTCGCTGTTGCCCGAAAGCACGAAGCCCGAGTAGCGGATTTGGACAAAGCTCATACGGCCGCTGTTGTCGGCAGGGTTGGCACCACCATAAAGAGCCGGATCAACAGCGCCTTCGACCTGGCGTTCACACGCAGCCGTGCCCGGCGTTGCAGCAGGTGCGGCGCAATCGGTAACCGGTGCGCGACCGGACAGCACAACACCGCCCCATTGACCGCTTGAATTGTCGGTGTTGAGGCCAAGGACATTGTCCCGGCTGGTAAAGATGATCGGAAGCGCAGCCGTGCCAACAGCATTAATACGGTTGCCACGATTGACGTGGAGCCACGAAACGCCGGTGCCACCGAATACAATCACGCCCGGTTCGATGGTAAGCGTTACGACGTTGTTCGTCGAAGCCGCACCCTGGTCAGTACCAACGTCTACACGGCCACCGAGGCGATAGAGAAGACCTGCAACCTTGGGCAAGGTCGAACTGACATTGATACGCGCAGGCAGCGTACAAACGCGATACGTGCCGGTCGGGCCAGTGATCGTTCCCGAGTCAGTCAAACCTTGCGGGTCAGCGATTGTTGGGCAACCGCCAGCAGGAGTCACAGCGGCAGGCGGCGGTGGGGGCGGCGGGGGTGGCGGGGGCGGAGCCGGATTGTTGATTGTGATGTTTCCGCCGGTACCCGGCGAAGCAATGTCATCAGCGCCGCAACCAGCCAGCATACTGGCCGCTGCTGTTACATAAACAATCCCACGCAACTTTGGGTCTATCATCCTGATTCTCCGCAATAAACTTTGCCTATGGCAGGCATTAAGACATGCGGGCGCAAATCAAAAAGGGCCCCCACCGGTCTTCGGTGAAGGCCCATAAATGATCGATGTGACTCTATTGTTCGAAGTTGAAGACAGTTCGATGAACAATCTATTGCAGTTTCGTTACAAGGCCATCATTGGCCCGCGCAACACTGCCTTACTTCACCAAATGAATTATTGTCCGAGCGATTTCAGAGCAAGCGCTGCAACCTTGCGCGAGTTCATGATCTGGCCGTTGGAAAGCACCAGATCGAATTCCTCCTTGCAGTTTGCAGCAGCAAGAAATGCCTGCCGCGCTTTTTCCTTGTCTCCGAGGCGCGCATGGGCACGGCCAAGGTTGATCAGGCGCGCGGGATCGTTGGGCGCGGTGGATTTGTCGGTCAATATTTGATTGAGTGCACGATGGTTGTCATTCGCCATCAACGCCTCAAATCCGAGTGAGCCCCGCTCATAACCAATCTCAGCATTCTGAGATTGCGCATAAGTTGCCGACGACATACCCATCGCGGCCACCAGTGCGGCGCTTAGAATGAGATGTTTCATCACGATTCTCCTCTCCAGATCGATGATTGTTACATTATCATTACACCAATGGATCGAGAAGAAATTATTTTCTGGTTCTTTCTAAAATACAGAGATTACATTATAAAAATGCGTAAGTGAAAGCCATGGTGCATTATCATGTCTTTTATATTACTCTTATTTGACGTTAATATGACAAGTAATATGTTGTTGGTGTCTTACAGACTCGCCATGCTGAAAGCCGTCGCAAGTGCTGTTGCGCGTTCAAGGGGTCACATGTTCGAGTGATCCAGGCGCACCATTTATCTTCAACATCGGGCCAACATTGCCGCTTACATTCCGCCAACGACTGTTTTTTCGTCTGGTCGGAAACTGTCACCCCAAAAAATGGGAACCTATTTGTTTTAAGCAAGCTATAGAGCCCATCATGGGCGCGCGTTGTTCCAAGTTGAATGCAATCTTGCTGTGCGGAATTGCCCAATTGCCCATTGCGGCCTTTGCTGCGCAGCCGATTATCGATGACAAGTCATTCGAAGAGGCGCTGCCCCAATTGGATGCACCGCCGATGGAAAGCATCGAGGAGTGGCAAAAGGCACAGGATGCGAGGGAGCAGGCCGAGGCGCCCCGCGCTGAGGCCGATGAACTGCTTGCCGAGCCGTCCGCGACCGATCCTTTGCTCGATGCGCCGATGCCACCGATTGAAACTTTCGACGCCGAACCACCGCCCTCGCCTACCCAAGGCAACGATGCCGAGCAGCAATCGATGCGCTATGCCTATCGTATCGAAGGTTTGGCGGGAGATGGTGAGTTTGCCGAACTGTTCCGTCGCATCCGGCAACGCTTTGCAGAGCTTTCCGCGCTCGACGATGGCGATGGCCGGGCGGAAAACCGTTCAGGCATTCAGGCGCGGGCACGCCAAGACCGCCAGTTGTTGCTCGATATCCTCTCCGGCGAAGGCTTTTTCGATGCAACTGTGGACCTTTCTGTCGATCGCTCCGGCGAGCAAGCCCAGCCTGTCACTCTTGTACTGAACGTCGTCACCGGCAAACGATACCGGCTGGGCACCATCGCATTCGCGGCCGCTCCTGTGGAGCCGGTCGACCTGATCGCAAGCAATTTTGCACCCAAGACCGGCGACCCGATCATCGCCGATGAAATCGTCGGTGCGGAAGCGAATGTTTCGATCAAGCTGCCCGAAAATGGCTATCCTTTTGCCAAGATCGGCCAGCGCGATATCCTGCTCGACGGCGAATTGGGCACGGGTGATTACACCTTGCCGATCGAAACCGGCCCGCGCAGCTATTTCGGAACGATAATAACAGAAGGCAAAACAGCCTTTAGCGCCAATCATATCGAGGTCCTGCGAAGGTTTAAAACCGGCGATCTGTATGACGCGCGCAAGGTTGACGATCTGCAGGCGGCGCTGGTCGCAACCGGCCTTTTGTCGACCGTTTCGGTCGAGCCGGTAGCCAGCAACGAAACAGCAGCCGATGGCACGCCTTATGCGAACCTCCTTGTCCGGCAAGAGGCGGGGCCGCCGCGCACCATTGCCGCCAGTGCCGGCTATAGCACCGGACAAGGTCTTCGCGCCGAGGGGAGCTGGACGCACCGCAACCTCTTCCCCCCCGAAGGTGCGCTGGCAGCCAATCTGGTTTTGGGCACACAGGAGCAGGCGGCGAGCGTCAGCTTCCAGCGCTCGAATGCCGGCAAGCGCGACCGCAATATCGAGATCACATTGTCGGCTTTGCGAAATGACTATGATGCCTTCGACGCGCTGACAGGTCGACTGGCGGGCATATTGTCCTATGTCTCAACCCCGATCTGGCAGAAGAAGTTCACCTACAGCTTCGGGTTTGAACTGCTGGGAACTTACGAAAGATCATATAATTTCGGGCGCAATTTGCGCGATCGGCAGCTTTACTATGTCGGCGCGCTGCCCGTGCAAGCCGGTTTTGATACGTCTAACGATCTTTTAAACCCGACAAAGGGTTTTCGCCTGAACCTGCGCATATCCCCTGAGACTTCGTTGGGCGACGGATCGCGGGTCTACGTGCGGACGTTACTCGACGGCAGCTATTACAAGGCGTTCAATGAAAGCTTTGTCCTTGCCGCCCGCGCCCGCATTGGATCTATCAATGGCACATCGCGCAATTCCCTCCCCCCCTCACGCCGCTATTATGGCGGCGGCGGTGGATCGGTACGCGGCTTTGGTTACCAGCAGCTGGGACCGCGCGACCCCAACAATGATCCGATAGGCGGTCGCAGCCTGAACGAGTTTGCGATCGAGGGGCGGTACCGTTTCGGAAATTTCGGCGTGGTCGGTTTCGTCGATGCCGGGCAGGTCTATGAAAGCAGCCTGCCCAAATTTGATGACTGGCGATTTGGCGCAGGCATTGGCGGGCGGTTCTACACCAATTTCGGGCCGATGCGGGTCGACGTCGCGACACCGATCAACCGGCGCCCGGGCGAATCCCGTATCGCCTTTTACGTATCATTGGGGCAGGCGTTTTGATGGTCGCGCGGCGGATCGGCCTGTGGGCTGGCAGCTTGCTTGCCCTGCTGCTGTTATTGCTGGCGGGGCTTTATGTCTGGCTCGATACCCAATCGGGTCACAAATTTGTCGCGAAGCAGGTTGCCGCCTATGAGTTTGAAAATGGCCTCAATGTGCGCATCGGGCGGATCGAGGGGTCGTTGTACAGCGATGCCATATTGCGCGACGTCCGCGTCCGTGACCCCAAAGGAGACTTTGCGACCGTGCCCGAGGCGCGTCTCGATTGGCGGCCTTTCGCTTATCTCGGGGGCATTGTTGATATCAGGCAGTTGACCGCGCGCGAAATGCGCGTCGCCCGGCTACCGGCGTTTCGCGACGTGCCGGACAGGGGTGAACCCCTGCTCCCCGATCTGGATATACGCATCGACCGGCTGGCGATCGATCGGCTGGTCTTCTCCAAATCGATTACCGGCACGGAGCAGGTTGCGAGTCTCTCGGGCAAGGCGCGCATTGCCGACAGGCGCGCGGTTATCGACGCCACCGGCGGGTCGCTGAAGGGCGACCGGCTGGTACTGAAACTTGATGCCGTTCCCGATGACAATCGTTTCGACATGGCGCTCAACCTCGATGCGCCTATGGGGGGCTTGGTGGCCGGGCTAGCTGGCTTAGAAGCACCGATAAGGGCTTCGTTGAACGGCAAAGGCAGCTGGACAAAATGGGATGGCGCGTTGACCGGAACGGTTGGCGACCAGAACCTTGCGGATATCAAACTGGCGGCGCGCGAGGGCCTGTTCACCGCCAAAGGCAATGCGCAACCTGCGCTCATCCTCGGGGATGGATTGCTCGGTAATGCACTGTCGCCAAGTGCTGCTATCGATCTTGCTGCCACTTTCGAGAAGCGCGCCGCTCAGATCAAAGGCAGTCTGGCATCGTCGGCTTTGACGCTGACCGCAGAAGGCGAAATCGATATGGGCGAGGCCGAGTATCACGACCTCGCGCTCGATATCCGCCTGCTTCGCCCTGCGGCCCTAGCACGCAATGTCAGCGGCAACGATGTGCGCGCAGAGGCTTTGCTCAACGGCAATTTCGCAACCCCCACCATTGCCTACAAGATTGCAGCCGCGCGGCTGGCGTTCGACGACACCGCGCTTGAAGGGCTGACCGCAAGCGGCGAGGCGCGCGGCGATGCAGACAGGATGCGGATACCCGTCAGCGCACGCGCGCTTCGCATTTCGGGGGTGAGTGCGGCGGCAGGCGGGTTGCTGACCAATGTCCGTTTGGATGGCGATCTGGCCTATGCCAACCAGCGCATCCTTTCGGATAATCTTCGAATCCGGTCGGACCGGATACAGGCCACTGCAATCCTTGTCGGTGACATGGCGAACGGGATTTATACCGGTGGCATTAATGGCAACGTCAACGGCTATCGCATTGAATCGGTCGGCATGTTCAACATTGATGCCGATGTCGATCTTGAAAGTCGCGGATCGGGTTACAGCCTTGATGGCACCATCCGCGCGCGATCGACCCGGTTGTTCAGCCCCGGGGTTGAAAACTTCCTCGGCGGGCAGATGCTGGTCAATGCCGGGATACGATATGGCACCGATGGCGTGCTCCGCATCGTCAGAGCCACCGCCATCGCACCGCAGTTCCGACTCAACCATGGGTCTGGAACCTATAGCGGTGATAGCGGGCGTGTGGTCTTCAACGGCAGCGGCTTTTCCGAACGATACGGGCCTGTCGCTGTTGCATTGACCGGAACATTCGATCGCCCTGTTGCAAGGGTGACGGCATCGCGCCCCGGTTTTGGTGTCGGCCTTTCGGATGTCGTCGCGCTGGTCGTGCGCAGCAGGCGTGGCTATGCAATCAGCCTGACGGGCACCACCGATTACGGCCCGATCAGCGGTGATCTCAATGTCCTTTCGGGGAACGGCCCGCTGACCATCGACGTGATGCGTGGAAATTTCGCCGGTGTGGCGTTGACAGGGCAGTTGCAGCAGACACGCGCAGGCCCCTTTGCCGGGACATTGGCCGGTCTTGGCGCGGGATTCGATGGCACCGTCACGCTGCTCGCCGAAGGGCAGTATCAGCGCGCGCAGGTACGCGGAATTGCTGCAAATGCTGAATTGTCGGGAACGCAGAGGCTCGCGATAGGGCGCGGGATAATCGACGCCGACATCACCCTCTACGACCAGCCACAAATCATCGCCGATGTGCAGGTTGAGAATGCCGTGATCGATTCCACCAGCCTTGCATTGGCGCGCGCCAAGATCAATTATCGAGGGGGCAGCGGCACTGCCCAATTGGTCGCCGAAGGACGCAGTCAGGTGCCTTTCCGGATCGCCGCCAACGCCGAACTGTCACCCCGCTTGTGGCGCCTTGCAGCGAAAGGGCGCGCGAACAGCATCGATTTTGAGACTGCCCAGCCGCTGCAGATTATTCCGGGACGAAGCGATTACCAGATCCTGCCTGCGACCATCAATATCGGCAATGGCACCATGCGCTTGGCGGGGCGTTATGGCGACGGTATTGAGCTGCAATCACGGCTGCAGGAGGTGAGCCTCGCGGTCGTCAATCCGATGCTGCCGGGACTGGGGCTGGGTGGCCGGGTAACCGGCAGCATCGATTGGTATCAACCCTCATTCGCAGCATTTCCAAAGGCCGATGCGCGATTGGAAATCACACGCTTCACACGGACCAGTCTTGGGGCGGCATCCCAGCCTGTCGAGATCAGCCTTGTGGCACGCTTGCTGCCCGAAGGCGGTGATGCCCGGGCGGTCATCCGCCGCCGCGGCGCTGCCGTGGGGCGGGTGCAAATCGATCTCAAACCCTTGCCTGCGGACGAAGCGGACTGGGTCACGCGCCTGCTCGCCGCACCACTGGGCGGCGGAATCCGGTACAATGGCCCTGCGGACACATTATTCTCGCTCGCGGCGCTGCCCGACCAAAGCCTGTCTGGAAACATCGGCGTCGCAGCCGACTTTGCCGGTCGCGCGCAAGAGCCGCAGCTCACTGGCGTGGTGCGCGCCAATGACCTTGTTTACGAAAATGACATTTACGGAACGCGGCTTACCCTGTTGCGGGTGCGCGGGCAGTTCACCAACGACCAACTGAACGTTACCGAACTGAGCGCACGCGCAGGGCAAGGCACGATAACCGGGCAGGGCTTTGTCAATTTGAGCTCCGCAAAAGGCTTTCCAGTCCAGCTTAACCTCGACTTGAAACAGGCGCGCATCGCGCGAAGCGATACCGTCGCCGCCGCAGCCACCGGTACTATCAGCGTCACCAATACGCCCGATGGCGATGCCTTGATCAGCGGCACATTGCGGCTGCCCGAAACGCGGTACAAGATTGTTCGACAAGGCGCGGCCCAGATAACGACGTTGACCGGCATTCGCCGCAAGACGCCATCAAGGCTGCGGGTTTCGGGGGATGCCGATCCCATCAAGTCGCTGCCAAGCAATTGGAAACTCGATGTCCGTCTGATTGCCAATGATGATTTGCACGTCACCGGCATGGGCCTCGATTCCAAATGGAGCGCCGATTTGCGCGTCACGGGCACCACAGACGCACCGCGAATAGCTGGAGAGATGAACCTGGTACGCGGCACGCTGGATTTTGCCGGACGATCATTCGAGATCGAGGATGGGCGGCTGGCCTTCAATGGCGCGGCAACCAATCCGTCGCTGCGCGTTTCAGCCGGCAGCACCGTCGATGGCACGAGGGTGCGGGTGAACATTTCGGGCACCGGCAACAATCCCCAGATCAGCTTCGCCTCTACACCGACTTTGCCGCAAGACGAGATATTGGCGCGCATATTGTTTGGCAATTCTGCAACCGAACTGACCGCAGTGCAGGCCGTGCAGCTGGCGGCTTCGCTCAATAATCTGCGCGGTGGCGGCGGTGGATTGAACCCGCTGGGCGTGTTGCAATCGGCGGCGGGTATTGACCGGCTGCGTATCCTGGAAGCAGATGAAACCACTGGTCGCGGAGCATCCGTTGCACTTGGCCAGTATATCACCAACGAGGTGTATATCGAAATCGTCACCGACGCCCGCGGCTATACCGCGAGCCAGATCGAGATCAGTTTGACTCCGGCCCTGTCATTGTTGAGCCAGATCAGTTCATTCGGCACATCCAATGTCGGCGTCCGCTACAGGAAAGATTATTGATGCGCATATTCTTGGCCATGGCGGCGCTAAGCACTTTGACAGGATGTCAGAGGGATTTCGACGATCAATATGCCGAAACCGAACAAAAGCTGAAAGCGCAGGCCGAACAGCTGGACAACGAAATGGCGAAGGAAGCTGCCAAGGAAAGCAATCGGGCTGGCGAAAACCGCTAATACGACTGCTGCTATATCAGCGGGCGGACATTTCGATATTTGCACCCAGTTCTTTGAGCAGGTCGTCGATATCTGCGATTTTGAGATCATAGCGTTCGACCAGTTCGCGGATATCATTCAGCCGGGCCATCTCCCCATCGTCGCGCATGATCGAACAGATTACGGCTGCATCGCCGCACCCCGCCAGACGGCACAGGTCGATCGAAGCCTCGGTCGCCGCCTGCCGTTCCGCCGTGCCACCTTCGACCGCGATGAGCGGAAATACATGGCCGGGCGAAACCAGATCGTCGCTATTGGCGCCTTCTGCAACCGCGACCTCGATCGTCTTCGCGCGATCAGCAGCTGAAATCCCCGTCGTCACATCAGCACGCGCCTCGATCGAACGGCCAAAGGGTCGGCCCGACTGCCTTTCGCTACCGGGATTGATCAGGCTGATGCCGAGCTTCACCGCACGGGCGGGGGTCAATGTCAGGCAGATAAGTCCGCGGCCGTGGCGTGCCATGAAATTGATCGCCTCGGGCGTGACATGCTTGGCTGCCATGGCGAAATCGATATCACCGCGACGCAACCGGTCGCCAGTGATGACGATGATTTCGCCTTTGCGCAGCGCTTCGAGAGCTGGCTGGAGGCTGCTCATGCCTTGCCTCCCAAAGTCGAAGCAAAGCTGCGCGCACCCTGGACCACCTGCTTGCCGACAATATCAAGCTGCATCGAAACCCGGTCGTCGAGGCACTCACCATCGGGCGAAAACAGGTCTGGATAGGTCCGCACCGTGGCGCCCATCGGCGTGGGCCAGCCGCGCAATGCATGAACGATGCTGCGCAGCGTCTGCATCGTGCTCATGCTCGCCTGGTCGCCAAAGGCGGTGGCAATCAGGCCGACGGCACGGCCATCCAGATAGGGCCGGTCGTCCTTGGATAGGTCTTCGAGATAATCGAGCGCATTCTTCACCAGCCCGGATATGGTGCCATGGTAACCCGGCGCAGCGATGATGATGCCATCAGCCTCGCGAACGGCTTCGACCATCTCGGCACCATCCTCTGCCCGGTGCGCGGAGCTGCGATAATGCGGGAGAGCGGCGAGATATTCGCCGCCGAACAGCTTCACCTCGGCACCTTCTGCCTCGGCAACAGCGAGCGCCGTGCGCAGCGCCATCTCGGTCGAACTACCGGGGTTGATCGTTCCGCCAATGGCGACAATTTTGGGGCTCATGGGGCGACGACCTTTCGTAAGTGGTTTTCGAGCTGCAATTGCTCTTGTTGATTCATGCGCAGGCCCAGCTTGCCACGTCGCCACAAAACGTCTTCGGCGGTGCGGGCCCATTCGTTGTGGACCAGATAATCGACCTCGCGCTCGGTAAGGCCATGGCCAAAATGCTGCCCGCAATCAGCGAGCGATTGGGCATCGCCGAAAATCGCATAACAATCGAGACCATAGCTTTTGAACAGGCGGTCTGCCCAGTCAGATTCGAGGAAGGGATAGGCCTGACGAAACCGTTCCTGCTCAGCAGCAATGGCATCGATTTTGAAATTTCCGCCCGGTAGTGTCTTTGTCGCCGTCCAGCGTTGGTTCTTCGGAAAAGGCAACCGCGTCGCCAGCAGGTCGACCGCTTCTTCGGCGAGGTGCCGGTAAGTGGTGATCTTGCCCCCGAATATATTGAGGATCGGCGCGCCGTCGCCAGCTTCGCTCAGGTCGAGGCGATAGCCGCGGGTGGCAGCTTCGGGCTTGCCAGAGCCGTCATCGACCAGCGGCCGCACCCCGGCAAAAGCCCAGACTACATCTTCCGGCCGCACCGGCGTGCGGAAGAAATGGCTCGCCCCTTCGCAGAGATAGGCGATTTCCTCGGCACTGGCTTCAACCCGATCGAGCCCGGCATGATGATCAGCATCAGTGGTGCCGATCAGGGTGAAATCATGCTCATAGGGAATGGCAAAAAAGATGCGGCCATCGGGCAACTGGAAAAAATAGGGATAAGGATGGTCGAAAATCTTTCGCACCACGATGTGCGATCCGCGGACCAGCCGCATGGCATATTCGGCCTTGTCCGGGCTTTTGCTGATGACGTTCAGCACCGCAGGCCCCGCCGCATTGACGATCGCCTTTGACTGGAATGAACGTCCGCCAGCTTCGATCAGCCAATGATCATCCTCGCGGATCAAACGCGTCACCGGGCAGCGGGTAAGCACCTCTGCACCATTTTGCGCTGCATCGCGGGCATTCAAAACCACCAGCCGCGCATCATCAACCCAGCAGTCCGAATAGACGAAAGCATGGACGAATTCAGGCTTGAGCGGCACGCCCGCAGGATGCCGGGCAAGCTTGACGCTTTCGGTTGCGGGCAGACGCTTGCGCGCACCCAGATGGTCGTAAAGAAACAGCCCCAGCCGCAACAGCCAGCGCGGGCGCAGGCCCTTAACGTGCGGCAAGACAAAACGCATCGGCCAGATGATGTGCGGGGCTATGGCCCAGAGCACTTCGCGCTCGGTCAGCGATTCGCGCACCAACGCAAATTCATAATGCTCCAGATAGCGCAGCCCACCGTGGATCAGCTTGCTCGAAGCCGAAGACGTTCCGTTCGCAAGATCCTTGGCCTCGAGAAGGAGAACGCGTGCGCCGCGCCCTGCTGCGTCACGAGCGATGCCGCAACCATTGACCCCACCGCCAATGACCGCAACATCAAACATCTCCATTGGCTGTCCCAATCTATCCCGGGCTAGAGCGCGAGCGGGCCATGTTCGATATGCGGTAAAACATAACGCGCGAACATGTCCGCTTCCTGCATGTGCGGATAGCCTGAGAGAATGAACGCCTCAATGCCTTCCGCCTGATAGGCGCGCAATTTCGCCAGTACTTGGTCAGGCGTGCCGACAATGGCCGCGCCGCAACCCGACCGTGCACGACCGATCCCTGTCCAAAGATTGTCTTCCACAAAACCGTCACCGCCAGCGGCACTGCGCAATTCCTGTTGGCGCTGCACCCCGTAATTCTTGGCATCGAGCGATTTCTCACGGATCGCCTTGCCGGCATCTTCATCGAGCTTCGAAAGCAGCCGGTCAGCATAGGCGCGCGCCTCTTCCTCGGTTTCGCGCACAATCACATGGACGCGATAGCCGAACTTCAGGCTGCGACCTTTGGCGGCGGCGCGCTGCTTCATGTCGGTGATGGTTTCACGCACCTTGTCCATAGTATCGGGCCACATAAGGTAGACATCGCAACCTTCTGCTGCACATTCGCGTGCTTCATTGCTGAGTCCGCCAAAATAGAAAGCGGGGCATTTGCCCGATAGTGTCGTGATGCGCGCGGGATCGAGTTGCAGATTGTAGAACTCTCCCTGAAAATCGAGATGCTCTCCGTTCAGCAACGTGCGCACGATCTTCATGATTTCCGTCGCGCGGCGATAACGGGGGCCGCTTTCGATCTTTTCGCCGGGCATGTCAGAAGAGATGATGTTGACATTCAGCCGTCCGCCCGTGCCTTCGGCATTGGGGCCGAGGATGCGGTCGAGCGTGGCGATGCGGCGTGCGAGCTGCGGCGGCCAGTCTTCGCCCATGCGCGTCGCCCAAAGCAGCTTCATCCGCTTTACCTGCGTGGCAACCGCTGCTGCAAAGGCAGTGGTATCAAGGCCGAGCTGGTATCCCGAGGGTAGCAGAATATTGTCAAATCCGCCTTCTTCAGCGCGGAGCACGATGTTGCGGCAATGCTCCCAGCTCGATTGCAGATAGGGATCGGGAACCCCCAGAAACTCATAATCATCGTCGCAAAGTGCCGAAAACCAGGCGATCTCGCATTGTTGGCCGCTCATAATCACTCTCCTTGTCGACCGGCGCCTCAGGGCAGCCTTTCTCCCCGTGCCGCAACGAGCACGGCATACCAATCCTGCCTCGACCAGCGGACTTTATAAGCTTCGGTAGCCTCGGCGATCCGCCCCGGCTGTTGCGACCCCACAATCGGGATGATGCCAGCAGGATGCGCCATCAGCCAGCTATAGGCAGCGACGGTGCGCGACACGCCTTGCGCGCCTGCAACCCGATCAAGTTCAACGGCAACCGCCTTATCGCGTTCGCTCTGCGGATTGGCGAGGCGACCGCCCCCAAGCGGTGACCAGCCGAGCGGCGTCAAGCCCAGCATCATTGCCTGGTCGAGTTCACCATTTTCGAAACAGGTGATGCGAAGCGGGCTGATTTCGGGCTGCGTCGACACCAGCTTGTTGTCCAGAAACTGGTTGAGCGCTGCGACTTGGTGAATGGTGAAATTGGACACACCAAGCGTTCGAACTTTTCCCGCCTTGACCGCATCGTCCAAAGTGCGTGCGACTTCCTGCGGGTGCGCAAGGATATCGGGGCGGTGAATCTGGTAAAGATCGATCGTATCGGTCCGCAGCCGCTTCAGCGAAGCATCGATTGCGGAAGCCAGATAGGCAGCGCTCTGGTCATAAGGCAGCGGCGGCATGATTCCGCCTTTGCTGGCGAGCACCATGCGTGCCCGCAGGGCGGGTTCGGCAGCCAGAACCTCACCCAGCAATGCCTCTGCATCACCAAAGCCGCCAGCCCCGTCAAAGCCGTAAATATCTGCTGTATCGAGGAAATTCATACCTGCATCGAGCGCGGCGTGAACCAGCTTTGCGGCATCAGCTGCGGTACGGCCATTTTCCGCCAGACGCCACATGCCCCAGGCAATGGTGCTGACTTCAATCTCGCTGTTGCCCAGTTTCCGCTTGGCTGCAGGCACCGGCAATGTCTCATTCGCGCTCATGGACGCTCTGTCTCCCCGATATGACAACGGTGTCTTATTGGACCTTGAAACGCCCCATCGTCAAGCCGGTAAAATTACGATTTGCGCAGGGGCGCCGTCGACCCGCGCACCATCAATTCGTGTTGCAAGCGTTGGTGGACGATCGCCGGGTCGGGGCAGAAGAGTTGGTCGGTGGCTGCATAAGCGAGCTCGCGCACCGGTTGCCGAACCGTGGTCAACGGCGGCCACACCAGTTGCGCCAATGGGGTATCGTCAAAGCCTGCCACCGACAGGTCGTGTGGAACATCAAGGCCAATTCGGTGGGCATAAGACAGCACGCCGGCCGCCATGTCATCATTGCTGGCGAAGATGGCACTGGGCTTTGCGGAAAGCTTCAACAGGGCCTCAGCCGCTTCCATTCCGCTTTCGAAATCGAAGGTGCCCGGGCGCACCAAACCAGGTTCATAGGCTATTCCAGCGCGGTCAAGCGCGCGGCGATATCCGAAATGGCGCTGGTCGCTCGCCATATGGTTGGGATGCCCGATAACAAAGCCGATCCGCCTATGCCCCTGGTTGATGAGGTGGGTCGTCATATCGTCGGCCGCCTGCACATCATCCATGAAAACCGAGCTTGTCAGCGCGTGATTGGTCCCTGGCGAGATGCGGACGAAGCGAATTCCGCGCCGTTCCAGTTCCTCGAGCGCAGCAGGTGCGTCGGTAACTGGCGAAGACAGGATCACCCCGTCGACATGGGTCTCGTCAATCAAGCCACCGATTTCCTGCGCCAATGTCGGTGATTCGACGTCGACTGGTTGTGCGAGCATCCGGACACCTTCTTCACGGCACCGATTCCAGACGCCTTCCTGCACCGCATGGATGTAATAAGGGCTGTGATTGTCATAGATCAGCGCGATCTGGAACGAGCGCGAACCCGCCAAAGTGCGCGCTGCGAGGCTGGGGCTGAAGTTGAGTGCAGCGACCGCTTCCTCCACCTTGCGGCGGGTTTCGTCGCTGACATATTTCTCTTTGTTGAGGACGCGCGACACCGTTTTGATCGAAACCCCGGCGATACGGGATACGTCTTTGATCGTCACGCGCATGGCATTTGGGTAACAGTCGAGCCGAAATCTGCAAGCATCGAATCTGCCCTCTTGCCAAGCCGGAGATATTTTGTGACAAGGCTGTCATAGACACCGTTGTCAGACGGGAGAGGACATTTGACGAATACGGTTCGCTACGGCCTTGTCGGTTCCGGCATGATGGGGGTCGAGCATATCCATAATCTCGCAATCACGCCCGGCGCGGTGGTGACGGCGCTCGCCGATCCTACCGAAAGCTCACTTGGCTGGGCCAAAAACGCCTTGGGGGCGGATGCAGATGGCGTGCAGACTTTTTCCACCTCCGCAGAACTAGCGGCATCCGGTCTGTGCGATGCCGTGATCGTCGCCAGCCCCAACTACACCCACCGCGAAGTATTGGTCCCGCTTTTCGACGCAGGCCTCCATATCCTGTGCGAGAAACCCCTCGCGACGAAAATCGACGACGCACGCTGGATAGTCGAGCGCGCAGCGCAATCAGCGGGCATTTTCTGGACGGCGATGGAATATCGCTACATGCCGCCCGCGGCCGAGTTCATCCGCCAGGTGCATGACGGCCGCACCGGCAAGCTGCAGATGCTTTCGATCCGTGAGCATCGCTTCCCCTTCCTGCCCAAGGTTGGCGACTGGAACCGCTTTTCGGAAAACACTGGCGGTACGATGGTCGAGAAATGCTGCCACTTCTTTGATCTGATGCGGTTGATTACCCAATCCGAAGCCGTCCGCGTCTATTGCTCAGGCGCCATGGATGTGAACCATCTTGATGAAAGCTATGACGGCCGCCGTCCGGATATCATCGACAACAGCTACACCACGGTCGATTTTGCCAATGGCGTGCGCGCCATGCTTGACCTTTCGATGTTTGCTGATGGCGCCGAGAACCAGGAAGAAATCACGGCCGTGGGTGACAAGGCCCGGCTCGACTGCCTGATCCCTGAAGGCAGCCTTGTCTATTCGCCGCGCGTCGGTTTCCGCCAGCCCAAGGCTGTCGAGCGCAGCCATGTCGCTGTGGACGAAACCGTGCTCAAGGCGGGGAGCCATCATGGCTCAACCTATTATGAGCACCAGAAATTCTTTGCTGCTGTGTGCGGCGAAGGCCCAGTAGAAGTGTCAGCGCAGGACGGACTGATGGCTGTTGCCATCGGGACCGCCGCCGAAATCAGTGCGCGCGAAAAGCGCGTCGTAGAGATGAGTGAATTGGGATTTTAACGCCCGGGGACAGGGCGAAGTAGGAGGACTAGTCATGAAGAAATATTTGCTGGCAGGAAGTGCACTCGCGCTGATCGCTACATCAGCCCCTGCATTTGCACAGGACGCTGCAGATGAAGGCGGCGTCGGTGCCGAAATCATCGTCACCGCACAGAAGCGCGAGGAAAATCTGCAGGATGTGCCACTTGCGGTATCGGTAATCGGCGGCGAAGCGATCGCGAACAGCGGCGCAGTAACGCTCGAAAATGCCCAGTATCTGGTTCCCAGTCTTAACTTCCGCAAATCGGGAACGACTTTGAACCAAGCGCTCTTCCTGCGCGGCGTTGGCACAATCAACTTCTCGATCGCAGCCGAACCTTCGGTCGCCGCGGTTCTCGATGGCGTGGTACTGAGCCGCGCCGGCGAAGGTTTCACCGATCTTGCCGATGTCGAGCGTATTGAAGTGCTGCGTGGTCCGCAGGGTACATTGTTTGGCAAGAACGCCTCGGCAGGCGTTGTTTCAATCGTGACCAAGCGGCCATCCGACTCCCTTGAGGGCTCGGTCGAAGCCTCATACTTCACCAAAGAAGAATATCGCGGTCGGGCAACGATCAACCTGCCGTTAGGCGAAAACATCCGTTCGCGCTTCACTGGTTATTACAGCGAATATGATGGTAACATCCGGAATATTACGCTGGATCGCAAGGTGAACGGTTACAAGCACTACGGCTTCCGTGGCGCAATCGAGGCCGATCTCGGCGACACCGTAACGCTGCTGTTGCGGGGTGATTGGCGCAAGGCCAAGGATGATTGCTGCGCGGAAATCATCGGCACGACGCCGACCAATGCCGCAGCTACTGCTCTGGCCGCTACCGGCATCGACGGCGATCGCACTCGCCGTATCGCACAGAATCTAGTGACGGCAACGAACGAGGAAAGCTGGGGCATCTCGTTGCAAGCTGATATCGAGCTCGGGGAGCATGTGCTTACCTCGATCACCAGCTATCGCGGCTGGGACAACCAGGAAATTCGCGATGGCGACTGGCTCGACAGGCCTTATGTCGGCTTGAACCAGTTGCATGACGATGGCCCGCAAACCTCAAACACCTTCTCGCAGGAATTGCGCATCGCGTCGCCAACCGGCAATTTCCTCGAATATGTGCTTGGTGCCTATTACTCCAAGGCTGACTCGGATCGTACCTTTGCGCGTTCGGTAATCACCTGCTCGGCATCGACCCTTCCGGCAGTAGCACCGGGCCTGACGCCTTGTTCGACTGCCCCCGGCGTTTCGACCATTACAACGCCTTACGGCATCGCTGACTTCGGATCGGTGTTCAAGAATTTCGCCGTTTTCGGGCAAGCGACATTGAATCTGTCCGACGACATCCGTTTCATCGGCGGACTGCGCTGGACGCAGGACAAGCTCAACATCTACCACATTCGCCGCACCACACTTGCTGGCCCGGGCGTTGGCGGCAGCTTTGACTCAGGCGTCTACAACAACGGCGCCCTTGTTCCGCCTCCGGGCACAGGTTTCCTGGCTGGCGCGCCAAACGGGATTCCATTCACGGCCAATACCAAGAACGACAATGTATCGGGCAAGGCCGCAGTGCAGGTTGACCTGTCAGACAACAATATGGCCTATTTGAGCTACACACGTGGCTATAAGGGCCCGGCCTACAATGTGTTCTACAACATGGCGACGGTGCACACCAACGTCATCGAACCTGAAACCGTCAATGCGTTCGAAGCGGGCTTGAAGAATAGCTTCCTTGATGGCGCTTTAATCGTCAATCTGGCTGCCTATTACGCCAAGTATAAGAACTATCAGGCAAACAGCCCGGACTTCGTCAACGGCGTTCGCACCACCCGACTGATCAACGCCGGAACCGTTTCGACACAGGGCTTTGAACTCGAACTGGTTGCAAATCCTGCGAGCAATTTTTCTGTCAACGCCGGTCTTGCTTATAACAAGGCGCGGGTTGAGGAATTCAAGCTGCCCCCGGGTGCCGATGCATCGCAGCTGATCCCCAAGGGAACTCCGCTGGCCAATGCGCCCGAATGGAAGTTCGCTACCGGCTTTGATTGGAACATCGAAACCGGCGGATTTGCCAATATCGAAGTCAATGGACAGCTGTCGATGCAATCTGACCAAATCTATGAATTGTCGCCGAGTGCAGCAGTTCGCCGCGGTTCGACTGTTGACGGATATGCCATAGTGGACCTGTCCGCCGCACTGGTGGATCCGAACGATGGCTGGCGGGTCGCTTTCCAGGTCAAGAACCTGTTCGACACGAGCTTTGCCTCATCGATCGTATCGGGTGGCCCTGGCGGCTCGTTCCGTTACATCATTCCGCGCGAAGCGGATCGTTACTTCGGCATAACTGCGCGCATCAATTTCGGCGCGAACTGAGGCCGATAGGGTCGCAACCAATCAAATGGGCCGGGCAGCAATTCCCGGCCCATATTGCTTTCAGGCCTGAAAAATAGCTGTAAACAGGCAGGCACATTCGGGGAGGCGTGGGCATGAAAGTCATTACACCGCAATTGCGCTGGACGCTTTTCGGACTGCTTTGCGTCGCCGGCATTTTCAACGCGATGGACCGGCCCGTCATCGCGATTTTAAAACCTGATATGTCCGCCGATTTTGGCTGGACCGATGAGGATTTCGGCAACCTCGCCTTTGTCACCCAAATGGCTGCGGCATTCTCCTTCCTGTTCACGGGTTGGCTGGTCGACAGGCTTGGGGTCTGGCGCTCGATGATCGCGGGTGTATCGACATGGAGCCTTGCGGCGATGGCACATGGCTGGGCGGTCGCTGCGTGGCAGGTGGTTGGCGCACGTATCGGGCTCGGCGCGACCGAAGCGGTGCAGACGCCGCTGACAATCAAGACAGTCGCTACGCTTTTCCCGCCTGATAAGCGCAGTTTTGCCTTTGGGGTGGGGACGGCGATTGCCGGACTGGGCACGATCAGCATGCCCTTTTTCATTCCGATCCTTGCAGCCGAAATGGGCTGGCGTGGTGCGCTGGTTTTTGGCGGGGTGGCGGGTTTTGTGACGCTCGCGCTGTGGCTGTGGTTCGCCCGCGGCATCAGCTTTGATGATGGCGCAGAAGACGGGCAGCGCGATTTTTCCGACGATGGCGCGCCCTATGGACCAATTCTGAAGGAACGCCGCACCTGGGCAATCGTGATCGCCAAGGCCATCTCTGACTCGACCTGGTGGCTGATGGGATTCTGGCTGGCCGATTTCTATCGCAAAACCTTCAACCTCTCCACGCAAGAACTTGCCGTACCATTGGCAATCGCCTTTCTCGGCTCGGGCGCGGGTGCGTTGTTTGCCGGCTGGATTTCAACCCGGCTGCTCGAAAGCGGTTGGAGCGTGAACCGTGTGCGCAAAACAGTGATGCTGGTCTCTGCACTGATCGTCACGCCCCTGCCCTTCGTATTGCAGCTCAACAGCTTTTGGCCGGTCGCAGTCATGATGGGCGTGGTGATGGCTGGGCATCAAGGTTTCTCCCTGTCGATCTTCTCGACGATCACCGATGTCGTGCCGCGCACCAAGGTGGGGCGGGTGACCGCCTTTGGTGCTTTCATGGGGAATATCGGCGGCGCGCTTATCCAGCCGGTTACAGGGGCCATTTTGACAGCCGGTCTGGGCTTCATGCCGCTGTTCATTTTCGCTGCAATGTCTTACCCGCTCGCTCTCGCTTGGCTGCATTTGCTGTTGCCCGAGATTAAACGACACTGATTGCGGATCGCGATGACCGAACCTTCCTCGATCGACCTTGATACGTCACCCAAAGCGCGGCCCGCTTGGGAAGCCATACCTTATGGTGGTGATCTTTTCGGCGAGATGCACCTTGCCGAACATCACGCGCAGGCGAATGCAGAGCGTGAAAAGGACAGCCTTTTTCCCGGCCTCGCTATCTGCGGCGTCGCCTCCGCAGCGGCGGCATGGCTGTCGGAACATTATCATTTCCCGATCATCCTGCTGGGTCTGCTGGTCGGCCTATCGCTGAGCTTTATCGCGCGTGACACACGCACCCACAAAGGCCTCGACTTTGCTTCGCGCACTTGCCTGCGCTGGGGCATCGTCATCCTCGGCCTGCAAGTGACCTTCATGCAGATCGGGGCCTTGGGGGCTGTGCCTTTTCTGGCGCTTGCAATTGTCATGGGGCTGACGCTGTTCGCAGGAATCGCTGCGGCTCGAGTGGCAGGGCAATCAAGCTATGCCGGTCTGCTGGCGGGCGGGGCGACAGCGATTTGCGGGGCCAGCGCGGCCCTCGCGCTCTATGGCGTGATCGGCAAGGACCGGCTGTCGCAGGCGCAGTTCGCCTTGACGCTGGTCGGCATTTCGATTGCCAGTGCGTTGGCCATGTCGGTTTATCCGATCCTTGCAGGCTATTTCGCATTGAGCGACCAGCAAGCGGGCTTCCTAATCGGGGCATCGATCCACGATGTCGCGCAAGCGATTGGCGGCGGCTATGCCTATTCCGATGAGGCGGGAAGCTATGCGACCATCGTCAAGCTTGCCCGCGTCGCGCTGCTGGCGCCCGTTGTCGCACTGGTGACCCTCGCGATCGGTTCTGCTGGTGCCGAACCCGGGCAAGCCAAATGGCGGCGTCTGGCACTACCCTGGTTCATCACCGCCTTCCTTGCAACCGTTGCCTTGAACTCGCTCGTCCAAATGCCGCCCTTGGTTGCCGACTATGCACTGTCAGCCTCGAAGGGCCTGCTCCTGCTGGCGGTGACAGCCACCGCGATGCGCAGCCGGATGGACCTGTTGCTCGACATGGGGTGGCGGGCAACCTTGCCGGTGTTGAGCGCGACGATCGTCAGCTTCCTGTGCGCCCTGTTCTTTGTGCTGATGTTCCTCTGACGTTGACTAACCCGGCAAAGCCTTTCACCTCTCAACTACGTCCTCAACAGCGATAGGCTCATCCATGTCCGGCATCATCCTGCACCAATATGACAGCTCCCCCTTTTCGGAGAAGGTGCGTGTGTGCCTAGGCATCAAGGGATTGGAATGGCAGGCCTGCGACCAGCCGGTAATCATGCCCAAACCGGATTTGACGCCGCTGACTGGGGGGTATCGCCGAATCCCTGTACTGCAGATCGGGGCAGATATTTACTGCGACAGCGCGTTGATCGTTCGCGAGATTGATCGTCGCTTCCCCGAAATTTCGCTTTTCCCCACGGGCAATCGCGGCATGGCGAATGTCACCGAATTGTGGGCGGACCGGACGCTGTTCCAATCGGCGGTAATGGCAATATTCGGAACGCTGGGCGAGAATGTCGATCCGGCATTCATCAAGGACCGGGAGGCTTTGAGCGGACAGCCGTTCAACGTGCAGGCGATGAAAGCGCTCGTCCCCTTCACGATAACGCAGATCAAGGCGCAGGCCGCTCTGCTGGCCGAGCAACTCGCCAATGGGCAACCCTTCCTCGAAGGCGACAAGCCCGGCCTCGCCGATGCGGCCGCTTATTATAATTTCTGGTTCATTCGTACTTTTAGCCCCGGGTTGGTCGACCGGTTCGACGACCTGCCCCAGCTTGACGCCTGGTATGATCGGGTGAAGGCGATTGGCCATGGCAAGCGATCGGAAACCAGCGCCGCCGATGCGCTGACCGTCGCCAAAGCGAGCACCCCGGCGGCGACCAGCATCCTGCCCTCGGACAGCGCCTTGGGCGGCAAGAAAGTTGCCGTCGCCGCTGCCGATTATGGGCGCGATCCGATTATCGGGATATTGGCGGGTTCTACCCACACATCGCTTACAATCGAACGCGAAGATGCATCACTGGGCACCATCAAGGTGCATGTTCCGCGATTAGGCTATTCACTCGCTTCCGTTTGACGGCGGGCCGCTGCGCACCTTGTTCGGTTTTCTCCAAGGCTGCCAGAAGGTGCTGCAGGCCGGTGCTGCGACAAACATTCGGAAGAAGGTTGTCGAACTCTGCACCAGCCGCCGGGGTAGTAGTCTGGCGACTGGTGCAGATTGGAAATGCAATCCCCGGGCAGATAAACCAACAGGAACAGTACTGTCGGGTAACTGGATATCGCATTTCCTCCAGCATCTAATGGCAACATTCCAGCGAGCGACCAGTTTCATGCCGCATTCAATCGATTGCAGCTAGATATAGTAGCTGCCGATAATCAACTACCCATATGTGCTACTGAGCACAGGGATTCGGGTTAATACCGTTAAGCGATGTTACGCAGTTAAAATGGGATCCGCCGACCAAAAGGCTGCAACTGGATTCGGAAAGGTTAAAGCTCTGCGTCGGCGCTGCAGGGCAGACATGCGCGCCGACGCAGAGTGTGGAAACGAGATGTTATCCGCATGGCATGACGCAAGGACCAGTTGCGGCACCCATTTGAAGCGGCTCGCTTCGATAAGTCGGTTTTAGGCCATGAACACCAGCCAAAGGAGTGTTACACCGTTTTACCAGTCCGCATCACAAGATGTTGTGGCGTTAAGGAATGCCGCCCCATATTTTGTGGAATCAGCAGCAATTGGTTAACAGCAATTAACCAAAGTATCGTGAGCAAATTGCCCATTTCACGGTGCTCAAGCGATAACGCCGCGATCCTGCAGCAATTCTATCACCAGTTTCCGAGTGTTGATCGAATTAATTGTGCCTTGCAGCAACTCATCCGGGGTCGCTCCACGCATTTTGCGCAACGCAACATAAGCGGCCCAATGGCGTTTACTGGCAGGTATGTCGTTGAAGTAAGCTGCGATCAGCGCTTCACTTAGCTGTACCGCCGGATCTGTTTCTCCAGCCGCTCCGCTTGGCGCCGCGCCGATCGAAACCAAAATGTCCTTGCGATCATGGCGTAGGGCAAGAATCACCACCGAAAGCCGCAAGGTGCTATCGCCAGGCTCCATCGTGGCAAAAGCTCTCTCTATAAAGCGCTCTGCATCGGTATAGCCGCAGTCCTCAATATAGCTGGCCAGACCCATAAGAATTCCCTGGCCATAACCATTTAACTGGAGAGTGCGGGCTGCATAAGAGTTGCCCACTTCGCATTGCTGCTGGACATATTTGAGCAACGCCATCGCATAATATCCCATTGCTTCCGAAGGATCGGTCTCGATGGCCTGCTGTGCAAGATTTTCCCCTTTGATCAATGCCTGCCCACGTTCGGTCGGGGAGCTCGAGGTTATAGTCGCCAAGGCCTGTACGGAAAGGCGTACTGCTTCAAGCCGGCGTTGCTTCAACGGCTCGCTGATGCATTGCCGCACTTCATCGGATTGGGGGAAGGTTTTTCCAGACAGCGTGCGGAAGGCTCCTAACAGGCAGCTATAATCATCGAGCTTGCGACCTTCGGCCTTTTCAAATTCACGCCGGCCAATGACGCCCAAGGGCCCAGCCATTTTCGAAAGTGCCAAGGCCAGTTGATCGCGCACGTCCTTTGTTTCGTCGATCGGGAAATTGCGCGACCAGATAGTCAGCTCTTCGGCTTCATCGGTGACCAAAATCTGGAGCGTGCGGCTGTTATTCCGGTTCTGGCTCAGCGCTGCAGAAACGGTATAACTACCCATGACCGCTTCTTCATGGTGATCGCCATGAACTTCTAGCGTGTTGAACGCCCACGACCTCGAAAAGCCATCGATCATCGCATGCCGGATTTCCATGGCGAGGTCGATCGATTGGGAGTCGCTGGGGGCTTCAACCTCGGCAACCAGCAAGGTCGGCGCCTCGTCACGCGCTCTTCCGGCCAGTTCCGGTTTCCACATCGTTACATAGAGCAAAACCGCGGTTGCGGCGATGCCCACAAGGACGGCAAGGAGCAACAACCAAAGGCCGCGCCCTGATCCGCTGGTTTCCGCAGACGTTGATGGTGCGGCGATTGAAGCCTCCCCCGCAACAGGAATAACATTGTCCTCAGGATAGGTCGGTGACACTGAACGCGGGGCGACAGCGGCTGAGCCATCCGCATTCTGGAACGAAGGTGCCAGCCGGCGCCGCGCGTCGCGTACCACGATATCAGGATAAGCGATGGAAAATTTTGCCAGCCTTACCCGATAGCTTCCGGGCAGGATGTAGATGCACATTTCATTGCGCGGTTCGTAGCGGGCATAGAATGAACCAAGAAAGTTTCGCAGGCGCATGACCTGTACCCGGGGGTAGCTATCGGCCTGCGCGTCAAAGTCAGGATCGCGCCCCAGCCCCTCAACTGCAACCGTATAACTTTTCAGCGCCTCGCCTTCGCCGCGCAACGTTGCACCGACCAGGTAGGCGAGCAGTTGGGACAGCTTTGGCGATTTCCGGAATGTCTCGCTTGCGAGCAAATATTCCATTTCCTCGCGCAACGCGGTGTCAAAACTGCGTTCGCTTGCCTCAGGGACCACGATCAGTGTCCCGTCCATGTGCGTGTCAGGTTCCAAGACCATAACGACACGCATTCAATCGCGCGTGAATATTCGCCCCCATGACAACGTGCCCCTTTCCCTCTCTCTGCAGAAATGGCCGTAACGTCAGTTATATGTGTGTTTACAGGTGTAACATCCCCCATACAACAGTAATTTATGGAAAATCGATTGCGTGAACCAACCGACTGTTTGCAATCAGAGATTAGGTCCGTGAATGCAGGATACCCCGTTACATGAAGTTTCAACGGGGCGTAGCGATACTGGTAACATGGTGATGCGGGCGCGGTTCCACCTGAATGTGTATCGTACGTTCCAGGCAAAAGTTTTTCTCCCGAGTGGCACGAAAAGCCCGGCGCCGCCTGACGGCAGCAACCGGGACTTTTGGTTCCAATTTTCCAAACCCGGTAAGTTTGGTTGCGACCCGAGGTGCTGTCATTTTTTCCCCGAGATGGGGCCAATTAGCGAGTAACCGCCGCCCAAGGCATAGTTATCGCCACCGATGCGGCGGCATATATTTTCGTTTTGGCTGCAATAATGGCAGAAATATCAGCAGGCGTGGATTTTCCAGCTGGTTTCGAGATACTTCTTCATCAGCTCGCTGGCTTCAGGAGCGAGCTCCAGCATCTTGCGCCGCTTGTCGCTTGGGTCGGTCCAACGCTTGACAAGGCCCGCCTCAACCAGGCTGTTCACATGGCGCAATGCAGTGCTGAGGGGCACTTGCGTTGAAGCGCAGACGCTCGAAGCAGCGACCGGCGTTCCGCGAAAATTGGCCTCGGCAAGGTCGAGCAGAATATCCCAGGAAGGCCCGGAAAATACATCCGGATCGAAAAATTTGGCGCGGTTCTGCTGGTGCTTCAACAGCCGCCCGACAAAGGCCTGCAGCTCGGATGATGATGGCACCGCAGGTTGCTCTTCATCGACTGCTTCTTCATCATTCGCCGGATTCTTGGCCAGTTCGACAATCTGAAACTTTGTCGCCAACGCCGCCAGATTGGCGGATGCGCGCCGCAAAGCGGCAGCCAGCGTTTCAGCCGAAACCGGCTTTGACAGGAAGTCAACGGCGTGCGACCGCATCGCAAGCGTTGCGGCCTCCAGCGTCGGCACGGCCGTCAGCACCAGCGCCACAATCGGGCGCTGCGGCATGAAACGCAGTGACAATTCTTCCAAGAAGGTCAGGCCATCCATCCCCGGCATGTTGAGATCGGTCAGGACAATGCCGATGCTGGGGTCTTCCGCGATGATTTTCAGTGCGCCAAGCGCATCGGACGCCGTTTTGACTTCATAGCCAAGATTAGCCAGCGTCTCGCCGCATTCGTCGAGACATGCAAGGTCGTCTTCCACCAGCAACACGGCATTTGTATAGTCGTTGCCCCGCATAAGTCCCCTGTTGTGAGTGCCCCCTGGCAATCGCAGCGATAGTGAATGTAACTCGTCTGAACGTTTGCTACATTCGTTTACATATATTATTCTGTATCAATCCGTCAAATGGCGGTGGATGACTTTGACACCGGGTAACCATGGATAATTTGGAAAATGGCGGAAGCAAGCTGCACCAGCTTATGCAACCACTTAACATCATTAGACTAAGCTGCGGCAATATACGTGTTCGCATTGCCAAGGCACTGGATGAGGGTGACGCCGAATATCTTAACGCCAAACTGGATCGAATCGAGGAGCAGGTGACGCGCCTCAATCAACTGTTGCAGGACCAAAAAACTGAACTTACCGAATAACTGTCAAAAATGAAAAAGTGTGTGGGGGGAGGGAATCATGTATGGCATGATTCATAAAGGTGTTCGCCAGATGGTTATCGACCAACTGGGGGGCGAAGCTTGGCAAGCTACTGAGCGAAAGCTGGGTATCGGGCCAACCGAACTGGTTACTGGCATGGTGTACGAAGACTCGCTCACCATCGAAATCATCGCGGAAGCTGCCGCGCGTCTCAATCTCGACATGGAAGACTGTCTCGTCGAATTCGGGCGCTACTGGATCAAATTCGCCGAGCGTGGATCCTTTGGTTCATTCATGGACTTTACCGGGCAGGACTTTCCCAGCTTCATTGCCAATCTTGACCGCATGCACCTCGCCGTGGCGACAGCCATGCCCAAGGCACAGGTTCCTTCCTTCTCGCTGATCAAGAACAGTCCGGGGCGGATGGAAGTCGAGTATCGCTCGGATCGCGCCGGACTCGAAAAATTCGTAATCGGCCTGTTCCAAGGGTTGCTGGATCGTTTCCAACGGCAGGGAACGGTGAACATTATCGGGGTAACGAACCAGGCAACGATGTTCGAAATCCTGCACGACCATAAGGATTGAGCGGTGGCCGTCACAATCGATAGAGAGCTGCTCGATCACCTGTTCCCGGCCAATCTTTTTCTGGACGAGCATCTCAAATTCTCGTCCATCAGCTCATCCCTGCGCAAACATTTTCCAGACATCGAAGTCGGATCACCACTATTCCATCATTTCGACCTGCCCGGAGGGAATGACTGGGCCTATTTCCACGCGCATGACGACAGGCTCAAGATCGTCCACCTGACATCCAAATGCACCAACTACAAATTGGCGGGGGCGATCGTCCCGCAGGATGGCGGCTATTTCCTGGCGTTGCACCATGTGCCGACCGAAAAGGCATTCAAGGAAAACCGTTTCCAGATCAGCGAGTTTCCACCTGGTGATCCGCGCGTCCAGGGACTGATGCTGATCAACTTGCAGCGCGCCTTGATCGAGGAATCGCAGGATACCGCGATCGAACTCGCCTACGAGCGCCAGCGCAGTGTCGAATTGCTCGATCGCATCAGCCGCATCGCGGGCTATATGGCGCACGATTTCAACAATTTCCTCTCGATCATAAAGCTGAATTGCGACCGCCTGTCGCGTGAGATCGGGCATGATGAGCGTATGGAGCGGCTTGTTTCCATCATCCGTGAAACTGCCGCACGCGGATCGAGCATTACCAGTTCACTGATGAAGCTGTCGCATCAACGCACCGATACGCTGATGCCGATGGCGATCGACAAGCTGATCGAAGACAATACTGCGTTCCTGCGCACCGTTGTCGGATCGAATGTCACCCTGACGGTCAATCTGGGCGGCGGCGAAGCCCAGTCGGTGATCAGCCATGTGCGATTGCTGAACTGCCTGACCAACCTGCTGATCAACTCGCGCGACGCGATGCCCAATGGCGGCGAAATCACCATCACAACCGAACGGCGGATAGCGGCCCTTGATGGCGGGAAGAATGATCCATCGACGCCCTTGCGCGAGTATCTGGTGGTCGAAGTCGCCGATACCGGAAAAGGGATGACCGAGGCGGTATTGTCGCGGGCATTTGAACCGCTGTTCTCGACAAAGTCGAACGGCACTGGTTTCGGGCTTGCCTCGGCGCTCGAATTCGCGCGCGAAATGGGCGGCGACGCCAGCCTAGAATCCGCACCCGGCAAGGGCGCGCGGGTCTATATGTATTTTCCGACCGTCGGGCAGAATGTTTCCCGCGCCGAAATGTCAGCAGCGAATTTCGACACCGGCATGGGCCATGAAAAGATCCGGATCCTGCTGGTCGAGGATGAGCCCTATGCGCTTGAGGCATTGATGGAGATGCTCGAGGCGGAAGGCTATGAAGTGACGCCTTGCGAAACCGGTGAAGCCGCGTTGCAGGCAAATGAACGCGAACGCTATGACGTGCTGCTTACCGATATCGTGATGCCCGGGCAGCGCGGCACCGAACTGGCACGTCTCGCCTGTGCCCAGCAACCGCAGCTGTCGGTGATATTGATGAGCGGATATGTCCCCGATCCTTCAGATATCAAGCCCGGCTGGCTGTTCATCCGCAAACCGATGGACACAACTGAACTGCTTGGCCTGATCAAAGCTGCAACGCCGATCGCGGCCTGATCGTCAGAATCCGCTGGACATGCTCGCACGGCCCGCGAACAAATGCTGTTGCATCGTCGCGGTTCCAACGCCACGCTGCGCAAAACGGGAGAGGATGAATGAGCCAGGACGTCACCTATGACGTATCGGAAGGCGTTGCGACGCTGACCTTGAACCGCCCTGAGCGGATGAACACCATTTCAGGTCCAATGCTCGACGAATTGACCAGCCTGCTGGTCAAGGCCGGCGAGGATCGCGAGGTCCGCGCTATCGTCCTGACCGGTACGGGGCGTGCATTCTGTGCAGGGCTTGATCTCAATTCGGCGCAGAAAGGGGAAGGCATCGGGTCATCCTCCGCTTCGTTCAGTGCGACGATCGACCTGCGCAATACACCGCCAACGGTGCTGCACGCATTGGACAAGCCGGTCATCGCTGCGCTCAACGGTTCTGCCGCCGGCTATGGGATGGATCTCGCCCTTGGTTGCGACATTCGCGTTATGGCAGCCGATGCAAAGCTTGCTGCTGCATTTGTGAAACGCGGGGTGTTGCCTGAATCCGGGGGAACATGGTTCCTGCCGCGCATGATCGGCTGGGCCAAGGCCGCAGAGATCATCTTTACCGGACGCACGCTATCGGCGGACGACTGCCTGAAGGAAAGACTGGTCAACGAAGTCGTTCCTGCCGACCAGGTCGGCGCCCGCGCCCGTGAACTGGCGCTGGAGATTGCCAGCAACGCGCCCTTGGCTGTGCAAGGCGCCAAACGGTTGATGCGCATGGGGCTTGACGAGACGTTCGACACCCATGTGCAGCATGTTTACCTCCAACTGCTCCCGCTTTTCCAAAGCGCGGACTTCAGGGAGGGGATGGCAAGCTTCCTCGAAAAACGTCAGGCGAATTTCACCGGCAAATAGCGGCTGGAAAAGTTGCTGCTTCACTTTTCGAGGGTTCAGTCAGGGACTGTCTGGTGCGGGGCGTAGTCCGAAGCGAACCGGTCTCACGTTCAAATTCCCGGTTAGCGGGAAAAATAGCGGGAATTTTCGAAAAAATACGGGAATTTGCCGAATTGATTGATTCGACTGCTGTGCGAGAGCGGTCGGAATACATTCGGCCATCTTCGGTAGCTGTGGCGGATTTTGAACCGGGCGGTAAACCGCACTAAATTAATAACGGCGTCCGCCCGGGAATAAACTTCACGACCATAACCAATGCTTCGAAAGCGTTTAAGTTCAAGTCATTAGTTCAATGGTTTTCGCTGGTAGCAAAATACTTTCGACTTCCCGTTCCTCGAAAATTTCGCTGACAGCAAATATTTGAATTGTATGTATAATTATTGAAATCACGATCTCTTTGTTCTATTAATGTTCAAAGCAGTTGCTTGGGCTTAATTGTCGAGGAGAAGACGTCATGCGCAATCATGCGCACAAGATTGCCAACCGTCCGATTTCGGAGCTGAAGGCATTTCCCGGAAATGCGCGGACCCATTCCAAGAAGCAGATCCAGCAGATCGCGCGGAGTATAAAACAGTTCGGGTTCAACAACCCGGTGCTCGTTGGAGACGACGATACCATTATCGCTGGCCATGGCAGGGTGGCTGCAGCCGAGCTCGTGGGCATGGCTGAAGTTCCAACTATCAAACTGTCACATCTGAACGCTGCTGAACGGCGAGCCTACGTCCTTGCAGATAACAAGCTGGCGCAAAATGCAGGATGGGATAGCGAGGTGCTGGCGCTCGAAATGCAATCGCTGATCGACCTGGATTTCGATCTTTCACTGACGGGATTTGAAACGGTCGAGATAGATCAGGTGCTGGATGATTGGGCTGCATCCTCGTCGCTCGAGGAGGAGCAGTCCGAGGATCAAATCCCCGAACTTGCAGAGCAGGTTGTCACTCAGCCCGGCGATATGTGGCAGCTTGGTCTGGACTTGTAACGGTTTTGCGCCGGTCACCTGAGCGTTTAGAGCTCGCAATAGGAGACCGAAGAGATG
>NZ_JBHUEL010000006.1:0-1560 GCF_042680825.1 Sphingorhabdus buctiana | reverse complement strand
ATCCTTCTCGGCATGGCGCTCGATGAGGCCCTCAAGGATTCGCGATACGCGCTGGGGCACCAACAGTTTATCCGCCATGCCTTCGATGACGAGCGTATCGAGCTTCTCCATCGGAACGTTTCGGCCCTTGCAAACAGACCTGCCCCGCTGTTTGCAACCGGCGCAGCTGTAATAGCTGTAGCGCTTATGCCTGCGCGTAGTACCCGAGCGGGTCATCCCTGAACCGCATGTTGCGCAAACCGCGAGCCCTGTAAGCAATGTCGGTCCGTTCACAACGCGCGGTGGAGTCACCTTGGGGTTGTTGCCAGTCAGGCGCGTCTGGACATTTTCGAAAAGAGGGAGAGGAATGATCGTAGGTATGTCGATTTCGACGATGCCGGCTGGATCGTTAAGCTCGCCTGTCCGTGCATTGCGAACCCCATAAGGCCATTTGCCGGTCGCATAACAGCGATTGGTCAATATGCCGTGTAAGGGTCCGACACCAAAGGTTGCGCCGCGGCGCGTGCGATAGCCATTTGTGTTGAGCCAGGAAGCAACACCTTTGACGCCCAAGGGACCAGTGGTTCCATCGCCTTCAAGATAGAGCTTGAAGATCAACCGGACGAGTTCAGCTTCGACAGGGTCGACATCGAGCTTCTTTTTGATCTTTGCGCCGCGCCGTTCGGCTTCTACTGCCCGGTAACCCAATGGCGGCGGCGCACCGTTCCAAAAGCCCTGCTTGGCGGACTCGCGCATTGCGCGGGTGACGTTCTTGCCATTCTCCCGCGAAGTATATTCATCGAAGACGCCAATGATCTGTCGCATCAGCTCTTGGGCTGGATCATTGCCCGTGGGCTGTGTGACCGAGACAACCTCGATACCTAGCTTCCTGAGCTTACGGATGGTGAGTTCCATCTCTGCGCCGTTGCGATAGAAGCGTGAGAAGCTGTGCACGCAAATGACATCGAAGCGACGATCAGCCGCTTTCGCGTCCTCCAGCATGCGCTGGAACACAGGTCGGCGATCATCGGTCGCAGAGGCACCAGGTTCGACATATTCGTCAACAACGTCCCATCCCTGCGCTTCGCAATAGCGCCGGTTCAAATCGCGTTGTGATGGCAGCGAGACATCGCCCGCCGCCTGACGGCCGGTACTGACGCGCAGATACAAAACCGCACGCTTCGGAAGCACGCTGTTCGCCGTTTTTGAGGAACTAAAGGTCATGGTAGTTGTCCTCGATCGCCTCGCCAGACGACACGGACAATGCCGCGAGTTCAGGCGTTGAGAAGTTGGATAAGGTCGCCGCCGAGAAGCCGCTCGATTGCGTGAAGTTCTGCACCGCTGATGGCGCAGTCCTCAGCAATGTCGCAGGAGACCACAACCATCTGCTCGCCAAGCGAAGGCACGTGTTGCTCTGCGTCGAAAGTATCCGGCGATGCCATGCGCCAGCTATGGCAGAACGACTTTCCGAAGCTGAGGGCGCAACCCGATCAAAACAACAAGAGGTTGTGCCTGTCCGTCGTCAGAACATTTGGCACTGATGGCTGCGTAAATTAGTGGAGCCTTGGCCTCATCTATTGG
>NZ_JBHUEL010000005.1:0-42277 GCF_042680825.1 Sphingorhabdus buctiana | reverse complement strand
CCCGCTCGCATTCGAGGCCAAGGTGGCATAATGAGATAGGTGACCGGCACGAAACCGTTACAAGTCCAGCTGTTGATGCCTGCGTTACCGGTTAGGGCCTTGCTGACCAATGCTGTCAACTGCCGGTCGAGCGCACGCAAATTGCCTGCCCCGCCCACTGCCTGGCGCGCTTCTTTGAGGCTGGTCTGGAGTTGGTTGAAGACGGTCACGAAATCGGAAACTGTCTGCTTCAGGGCATCTGCGGGCCGCACGCTGCCAAGCGAAACCGCCACGCCAATCTCAGCCTTTTTGAGCGTCAGGGAAACACCCGGCACGATGTCAGTAATCGTGTTGGTGGGCCGGTTATACTCGACGCCATCGACGCGGATGATGGCATCGCTCGCCGGCTGCGACAAGGTGAGGCCGCCGACCAAGCCAGCCAAGGCTGGGTCCGCGCCAGTATCCGCAGCAAGCGAAAATGCCTTGGCAGTGCCGGTCTCACCCTTCAGCACCAGACGGAACTGACCCTGATCGCTCACAACCGAAGCCCGGACCCCGCTTCCGGTCGCGTTGATGGCATCGGCAAGCCCGGCCAGGCTGTTGTTGCTCGCGGTGATGGTCAGGTTGTGCGCCACGCCACCTACTGTCAAAGTCAGGCTGCCAAGGCCATAGGCGGCCGATAGTTCAGACGCCTTGGCCTGCTGCGCATTGACCGCCTGCACTGCGTCGGACAGCGACTGGGTGAAACTGGACGGTGCCTGCGATTCAAGCCCTGCAGCACGCTGAAGGGCCTGGTTCTGCGAAACAATGGCCGCGCGCATTTGCAGCAGCCGGTTCTGGTCGATTGCGTTCATTTCATATCCTGGCCTGACACGCACTGACCTAGGCAATTTGCATGCCATTCAATTAAAACCATATATAATCAGTAATTTATGGGAATAGTCTGGGCGCCAAATGGCTGTGATGACGGATTTTCGACGCCCGCGATTAAAGCCGGAACAGCTCGCGCCGTTACAGCTTTCGTGGCCGCTTCGAACGCAGCAGCCAAGCCGAAAGGAACTTCAGATGACCGTAATCAATACCAATGTCAGCGCGCTTCGTGCGCAGAACAGCTCGCGCGTTGCGGGCAACATGCTTGGCACCGCGATGGAACGCCTGTCGACCGGCAAGCGCATCAACAGCGCCAAGGACGATGCAGCCGGCCTAGCCATCGCCACCCGTATGGATGCCAAGGTGCGCGGCCTCAACCAGGCCATCCGCAATGCCAATGACGGCATTTCGCTGGCGCAGACCGCCGAAGGGGCAATGGGCGAAATCTCCAACATCCTTGTCCGTATGCGTGAACTCTCGGTCCAGTCGGCTAGCGGAACCGCAGCCGCATCGGATCGCACCGCTATCCAGACCGAAGTCACCGAACTGCTCGGTCAGATCGACGACATTGCCGGCCGTACCGATTTCAACGGTTCGAACCTGTTCAACGCAGCTACCACCTTCAACATCCAGACCGGTGTTGAGAGCGGCGAATCCGTTGCCATTGCTTTTACCAGCATGAACGCAACCGGCCTTGGCGTGGACGCGATCGACATGTCGACGGCGGGCGGCGCAGGCACCGCGATGAACCTGATCGACACCGCGATCGATTCGGTTGCCACCGCGCGTGCAAATCTTGGTGCTGTCCAGAACCGCCTGGATGCGACGGTGAACAACCTGACGTCGACCGCGACCAACCTCTCCGAATCCAAATCGCGCATCGCCGATACCGATTTCTCTGCGGAATCGACCAAGCTGGCGGCAGCGCAGATTCTTTCGCAGGCATCGACTGCGATGCTGGCGCAGGCCAACCAAAGCCAGCAGGGCGTGCTGAACCTGCTTCGTTAATCCAGAGCCCACTGGGCGGCGGAGACTGGTCCTCCGATGCCCGCAAAGCGACACCCCGGCAGTGCGACCTGCCGGGGTGTTTTTTGAGTCAGCAGTCGCACAAACCGGCTATTGACCGGAGGAACGTGCGACCCTATAGGCCGCCTCCTGTCCGGCGGCTTGCCCCGGACTCGCAAGGTTGGCGGAGTAGCTCAGCTGGTTAGAGCGGCGGAATCATAATCCGTAGGTCGGGGGTTCAAGTCCCTCCTCCGCTACCATTCCTTGATCCGGAAGCTTCCACTAGCTTCCGCATTTTTCCAAAAATCGAAAGAAAAGCAGAGGTTTGCGGGTGATTCGCGTCCGCATGCGCCCATGGTCTTCCACATGCAGCCAGATTTGGTTTGGGGGTATTTTGGGGGTATTTTCGCGGAGTGTCGGAAAGGAGCGATACCCCCAATGCCTCTCACGGAGACTCAGGCCCGAAATTCCAAGCCAAGTGATCGCGCCTACAAGCTGGCCGACGGGGAGGGCCTATTCCTGTTCGTCCAGCCGAACGGATCAAAGTTGTGGCGGATGAAGTACCGCTTCGCAGGCAAGGAGAAGTTGCTCTCGTTCGGCGCTTACCCAGACCTCGGGATAGCTGCAGCGCGTGCCAAGCGCACAGCCGCAAAGGCGTTGCTAGCCGAGGGCAAGGATCCAATGAAATCCAAGGGGGAAGTGATCTCGCAGGAGGGTGCCACTTTCTTTGATGTCGCAAAGCGCTGGCATGAAAATCGAAAGAGCGCGTTGAATGCCGCGCACGCCGAACGCGTCTGGTCGCGCATGGAAAGGGATGTCTTTCCAGCCATCGGCGAGAAACTCGTTCATGAAATCACGGCGCCCGACGTCCTGGCAATGATACGCAAAATCGAAGCAAGAGGCGCGCTCGATATCAGCCGGCGTGCGAAGCAAGGGGTGGGGCAAGTCTTCCAGTTCGCAATCGCGTGTGGCCTGGCCTCGAATGATCCGACGACACATCTGCGTGGGGCGCTAAAGCCGCGACCACGAGTGAAGCATATGAGCCGTCTGCCGCTCAGCGAATTGCCCGCATTCATCGAGAAGCTGCATGCCTACCAGGAAGAGGGCGAACGGCGGTCCTCAATCACCCGTGACGCAGTTCTCTTTGCGCTCCTGACTTGGGTTCGAACGAAGGAGCTCCGCTTCGCCGCCAAATCCGAGTTCGAAGACCTCGGCGGCAAATCACCTGTCTGGCGCATACCGGCCGAGCGAATGAAGATGGGACGAGAGCATTTGGTGCCCCTCTCGCAGCAGGCAACGCACATCGCGAAATCCATGATAGCAGCAGCGCCTGGCGAGTTTCTCTTCCCGGGTAATGGCCCGAACAAGCCGCTTTCAGAGAACACAATGATCTACGCGCTCTATCGCCTCGGATACCACAGTCGCCAAACCGTACACGGCTTCCGGGGCTTGGCGAGCACCTGGGCCAATGAGCAGTTGGTCGAGTTCGGCAAGCCGCCCATGTGGATCAGGAAATACCATGAGGATTGGGTCGAACTACAGCTCGCGCATTCGGAGAAAAACGACGTGCGTGGAGCTTACAATGCCGCTGAATACCTGGCTCCCCGGCGCCGGATGATGCAGGACTGGGCTGACTATCTGAGCGGCGGGAAGGTGATCGACATCAAGAAGGCAGGGAAGCGCGCAGCCTGATAACTATGGCTTCGATCAGACCGGTCCAATCCAGTCTCTGCGCGCAAACGATCTCGACCTGCGACAACCCCCTCGACAATCACCGCTGATCCGACGAATTCGCATTCGGGTTCTTCGCTCTCGATGATCCAGACGACTTCGTCTGTCGTGGTCAGGAACAACCCGCGTCTACCACGGCTCAAAATTCCCGAGACGCGTATTCGACCCACGCTCACAACGTCCCCCGTTCAAAACCGCCAATGGCGCAGCACTTCACGCACATAGGCCGGCGTCTCGCCATTGCGAGGAATACCGCCTGCGCGCTCGACGGCACCTGGACCTGCGTTGTATGCGGCGAGGGCCAGATGAACCACCCCGAACTTGTCCAGCATCTGGCGTAGGTATCGGGCCGCACCCAAGATGTTCGCCTTGGGATCGAAGCGATTTGAAACGCCAAGGTCCCGCGCTGTCCCTGGCATCAATTGCCCCAAGCCTGCGGCCCCGGCCTTGCTGATGGCCATCGGATTATATCGTGATTCCGTCCATACAAGAGCGTCGAGAAGGCCGCTTGGTAGCGAGTATTGAGCCTCAGCAGCGTAAACATGAGGAAGGTAGCTTGCCCGACGGAATCCCGATGGCGCGCTGCCTTGGGGCTTTGGATATCGATAGGGCAAGTAGGTTCGACCCGCATCGGTAGCCGGCGGCTCGGACGAGGCCGTTGGAGGCTTTCTCCAAATGCCATGTTCGACGAGAAGGAAGCCATCAGTCCCTTCTGCAACGCGGAAGCCGTCGGTCGTCAACTCCGAGGCAACGGTCATCTGAGGGGGCTCCATCTCCTGCGCGTTAGCGGGGAGGACGGACCCAAATCCTGTCGTTGCCCCTGCAACTACTGCCCATTTCAGTCTCATTCCCGAATCCTTTGGTGGTCGAATCGGGAAAGAACATATATAGAACATCTGATGTAGGAAAATGAAACGTCAGCGACGCAGAGCGGAGGCTGCGCGGGTGGAGGCAAGTTACGATGGAGATGCCCCCATGCACCAACACCGATCATCCCAATTCCAAGGTCTGCAACTGGAAAACAGCGCGCGCAAGATAGTCGAGCAGCTGGGCGGTGCCTGGTCGCGTTCGCGCGGAATGTGCTGCTGCCCGGCCCACGACGATCGCACTCCTTCGCTAAGCATCACACTCGGAAAGCGCGCAATTCTTGTTCATTGCTTTGCCGGCTGCACGAACGGGGCGGTGATAGAAGCCATGGCCGGGCTCGGAATACGAATTGCGGACCTGTTCGATGGCACGAGTGGTCCGATCGTGGCCGAACCGCGCGAGGAAGTCGCCAATCGCAATGCGCTGAGGCTCTGGCGTGAGGCGTCGACCATCGCTGGCAGCCCCGCCGAGAAGTACCTTGTGTCCAGAGGCATCACGATTTCTTCGCCGGAGCTGCGTTTCCACCCGCATATGCCGCTGGGGCCAAAGGGTGCTGTCCAGTTTCTACCCGCGATGGTGGCGGCCGTGCGCAATGATGCCGGAATTCTGTCGCTGCACCGCTCCTTCCTTGACCTCGACAAAACCAGCTTGGCTTCTTTCGATCAGCCCAGGCGTGCGTTAGGCAGCCCCGGTTCTGGGGCGGTGCGTTTCGCGTACCCGCATGGAGGACGCCTTGGCCTCGCAGAGGGAAACGAAACGACCCTCTCAGCGATGCAAATGTTCAAGGTTCCCTGCTGGGCGACGCTGGGAAACGAACGCTTCGGCTTGGCCACAATCCCGGAATCGGTGCACCAGCTGTATCTCTTTGTCGACAATGATGCGGGTGGGCACCTTGCTGAAGAGCGTGCGCGAGAGGCCTACGCTTGCGAAGGGCGGCTGATTGTCACCAGGCGTCCGGAGCTAACCGGCGACGACTGGAATGATGTGCTCATGCGCTCAGTCCGAGCTGCGGTCTGAATGTCGGTGAGAGGAAAGCGGGCTTGGGGCCTTGTGAGGCCCCCGGGCGGATTTATCCGAACGGACACCCGGACAAACCCAGGGCCTCTTCAGGAGGTCTCTCATGTCACACGCAAATACCGCTTTCGCATTCTCCGATCCCGCCGAGCCGCCAGTGCTGGCAGCGGCGAGGGCGCTGGCCGCCCGGCTCGCTGCAGATCAAGCAATTTCACGGCTCACTGTGAATGCAACGATGGCCGATCACTTCGGCGGTAGCGACGCCGAAGGACGCTGGTCCGTACGCGATGCCCATGCGGCACTTGAATTGGCGCAGGTGTTCTTTCTGGCGCAGGCGACCGAATTCTCACCTGCAATGTCACCCAGCTTTGCCGATGAGGCTTTCACGCGCCTTGAAGGTCTGGTCCCGACCCAGTCCAACCGGAGCGA
Source organism: Sphingorhabdus buctiana (assembly GCF_042680825.1). Classification (NCBI taxonomy): domain Bacteria; kingdom Pseudomonadati; phylum Pseudomonadota; class Alphaproteobacteria; order Sphingomonadales; family Sphingorhabdaceae; genus Sphingorhabdus; species Sphingorhabdus buctiana. The sequence goes on along the minus strand of NZ_JBHUEL010000005.1, from coordinate 36,382 downwards.
CGAGCAGATCGAGTGGCAACAATTCGCGACGCCGCCCCGTCTGGCCTGGATGGCTGCAAAGGCATGCGCGATTTCTGCCGCTGAACTGGTTCTCGAACCGTCGGCCGGGACCGGGATGCTGTGCGTATGGGCAGCAAAAGCAGCTGCGCGTCTCGCTCTCAACGAAATATCGCCGCTGCGCCGCGAATGCCTGGGCGCCGTGTTTCCAGAGGCGACAGTCACGGGATTTGACGGGGAACTGATCGACGAACTTCTCAAGCCCGACGTGGGTCCGAGCGTGGTGCTGATGAACCCGCCCTATTCACACGGAATCGAAAGGGGCCACGATAGTCGCACTGGCGATCGGCACTTGCGTTCTGCCTGGAAGCGCCTTCTGCCCGGTGGCCGCCTGGTCGCAGTGATGCCCGAATGGTTCGAGCTTCCGAAGTTTCTTGTCGGGATCGCCGGTCCCGTCTCGTTGCGCCTCAACGCGACGATCGAGCGCGGTTTCGTCAAGCAGGGCACATCTATCTCAACCCGGCTCTTGGTTCTCGACAAGGCTAAGGATGGTACCAGCCCGATCATCGCCCAGCCGGCAAACTTTGCCGAGCTTCATCTGCTGATCGATATGCTGCCTGACCGGGTAAGCCTGCCCGCCGAGCCCAGCATCGGCATCAAGCCAGCATTGCCGCTTCGGCTGGTTGCGAACAGGACGAAACCAGTTCCACTTAAGGTCCATCCAACCGCTGCGGCGCCGTCGATCCTGCCGCTTGATTTTACTCCGCTCGAAGCACCTGCGCCGATCGAAAGCCAGGTTGGGCATTATTTGCCCTACCGGCCGAGCCGGATCTCAATTGCAGATGCGGTCCCGCATCCGACCCCGCTGGTTGAATCCGTTGCGATGGGTTCGATAACCGCACCCGTGCCCGAAGTGGTGCCTCAGCTTCCGTCGAGCCTCATTGCTGGGGGCGTCCTTTCCGCTGCGCAGGCCGAGACCCTGATCTATGCCGCAAGCGCGCATGCCCGCGATCTGCCGGGACGGTTTGAGCCCGACGACAAGGGCTGCGCCTTGAAGGCGAGCGCCGACGGGCACGCCTACCGCATGGGCTACTTTCTTGGTGACGGAACTGGTGCAGGGAAAGGACGGCAGGTCGCTTCCGTCATCCTCGACCGGTGGGTGAGGGGCGAACGGCGCCACATCTGGATTTCCAAGAACGAAGCTTTGCTCGAAGATGCCCGCCGCGACTGGACCGCGCTCGGCGGCCTTCCCATCGACGTCCAGCCCCTTGGCCAATGGAAGCTCGGTGTCCCGATCGGGATGCGCGAAGGCATACTCTTCGTGACTTATCCGACACTACGCTCGGGCCGCAGCGACGCGACACGGCTCGAGCAGATTCTCGAATGGGCTGGGGAGGACTTCGACGGGCTCATTGTCTTTGACGAAGCCCATGCGATGGCCAACGCCGCTGGCGGGGAAGGCTCACGTGGTACGGTCAAAGGATCGGAACAGGGCATTGCCGGTGTTCGCATCCAGAATCTGCTGCCTCGCGCCCGCGTGCTCTACGCATCGGCGACCGGGGCATCCGACGTCAATAATCTCGCCTATGCCACCCGTCTTGGCCTGTGGGGTCCCGAGACGGCTTTTGCCAATCGCGAAGCCTTCGTCGCAGACATTCGCGATGGCGGTATCGCTGCAATGGAACTGGTCGCCCGTGATCTGAAGTCACTTGGACTGTACGCGGCGAGGGCACTTTCATTCGCCGGAGTTGAGTACGAGATTCTCGAGCATTGCCTGACCCCCGACCAGGTAGCGGTTTATGACGCCTATGCAGACGCCTGGGCAATCATTCATGCCAACCTGCGCGAAGCTCTCGAGGCAACGCGGATCGTCGACGCTGACAGTGGCGATACCCTGAATTCAGGTGCCAAATCGGCTGCGCTTTCGGTGTTTGAAGGCACCAAGCAGCGCTTCTTCGCGCAGCTCCTTCTATCCATGAAGCTGCCGAGCCTGCTGCCTGCGATTGATGCGGCACTTGCCGACGGCAACGCTGTTGTAGTGCAACTCGTCTCGACCGCCGAAGCCATGCTCAACCGCCGCCTCGCTGATCTCTCCGATGCGGAACGTGAAGCACTCGAAATTGATCTCTCCCCCCGCGAATACGTGGTCGATTACCTCACCAAAAGCTTTCCGGTGCGGTTGATGGCCGTGTTTACGGACGAGAATGGCCATGCCCGGTCCGAACCGATGAGTGATGAGAACGGTGCCCCTGTTCTCTGTCGTTCGGCGCTTGCCGCGCGCGATGGCATGATCGAGCAGCTCTGTGCCTTGCCGCCGATCGCGACGGCGCTCGATGCGATCATCGAACGGTTCGGTGTCGATCAGGTCGCCGAAGTCACCGGCCGTACCCGCCGCCTGATCGTCGGGCGCGATGGACGCCAGGTGCTCCAGTCGCGCTCTCCGCGCGCCAATGTCGCCGAAACGCGAGATTTTATGGACGGGACAAAGCGGATTCTGGTTTTCTCTGATGCCGGTGGCACCGGCCGCAGTTATCATGCCGACCTTGCGGCAAAGAACCAGATGCGCCGGGTCCACTTCCTGCTTGAGCCGGGCTGGCGGGCCGATGCCGCAATCCAGGGCCTTGGCCGTACCAACCGCACCAATCAGGCATCGGCCCCGCTGTTTCGCCCGGTGACCACCGATGTGCGTGGCGAACGTCGGTTTATTTCGACCATTGCACGTCGGCTAGACAGCCTCGGCGCACTGACCCGCGGGCAGCGCCAGACGGGTGGGCAGAACCTCTTCGATCCTGCCGACAATCTCGAGAGCACATACGCCAAGGAGGCGCTTCACCGCTGGTTCGGCCTGTTGTTCGAAGGCAAGCTGGAAGCCGTTACGCTTTCTCGGTTTGAGGAATTGAGCGGGCTCAGGGTCGAAGGATCCGACGGCGGGATGGTCGATGACCTGCCAACAATCCAGCGCTGGCTCAATCGCATCCTCGCGTTGCCGATTGTTTTGCAAAACGGCATATTTGACGAGTTTCTCGGCCTCGTCGAAGCGCGGATCGATGCAGCACGCCAGGCCGGCACGCTCGACATTGGGGTCGAGACCATTGCGGTAGAGCATTACGAGGTGGTGACCGACACGCTACTGCGCACCGATGCGCTGTCGGGTGCGACTACGCATCTCCTGGAACTCGAGATCGCCCGCGCTCTCAAGCCTTTGCGTCTCGAACGCCTCGAGGAACTCTACGGCTTTTCAGGTGCGCGTCAGCAACTTCTGCGTAATGCGCGCTCAGGCCGGATCGGGCTGCTTGTCCCGGCGCGTAGTCTGCTCACCGACGAAGGTATGCGTGTGGCCCGCTTCGAGCTTGTCCGTCCCTTGAAGCATGGGCACATCACCGCCGATCAACTCGAGGAGAGCAACTGGGAAACGGTGGATCCAACCGAATTTCGCCGCCTGTGGCAGGAGGAGGTCGATGACGCCGCCTCAAATCACAAGCGCGAGCGCCTCCATCTTGCAACCGGCCTACTGCTTCCGGTGTGGGACAAACTCCCTTCCGACTATGTTCGCGTCAGCCGGATTTCGGCGCGAGACGGACGCTCGCTGTTAGGCCGGGAGGTTCCGCTCCATTGCGTGCCCGAACTATGCCAGGTGCTTGGTCTTGAAGACGAACATGCCTTCTCGGCAGAGCAAGTCGTCGATGCGGTGATCGGGACCGGGCGGCCGATGCAAATCAAGAGCCGCGAAGCGCTCACGCTCAAGCGCAGCCTCGTCAACGGCGCGCAGCGGCTCGAACTGGCAGGTTGGTCGGCGTCGCGCCTCGACTGGTACAAGGCACATGGGTGTTTCACCGAGATCATCCGTTATCAGACGCGGCTTTTCGTTCCGACCACGAACGCAGTGGCGGTCTTGGCGCGGCTTGCAATCTGATTTTGACGAACCTTGCCAAATGGCATTAAAATGCTATATGCTGCCATATGGAGAATAGTCATGCTGGCTTTGCAACCCGTTGATACCGTCCCCCACGCCTTTCGGCCCGACCCTGTAACCCAGGAGGAAGCAGCGGCGATGTTCCGCGCCGTGCTGAACCTGTTTGGGAAATGGGAAGTAACGGACGAACAGGCAGCGACTTTGCTCGACATGCCGGTTCGCTCCTACCGGCGATGGAAGGCTGAGGGGCCGGGCCGTGTCTCGCGCGATGGTGCGGCGCGGCTCTCCAACCTGATGGGTATCCACAAGGCGCTGAGGATCATCTTTTCCGAAGCCCAACGTGGCTACGCCTGGATCAAGGCAGGTAACGCCGCCTTTGCCGGAGCGAGTGCGCTCGACGTCATGCTTGGCGGCGAGCTGACCGATATCATGCGGGTGCGTCGCTATCTTGATGCCGAACGTGGTGCCTGGTGATTGATCCCAAGGCGATTCCGGTTGCGCAGGTCGAGTGGAAAGGTGCTGTACGGATTATCCGCAGTGCCTTTCCACCGATCGACCTGTTCGAAGACATCTCAGACCCTGCAGATTGGCCGCTGCTGATCTCCGCCGAGCAAAAAACCAATCCCCGCATTATGGCGACGATCGGCAATCTCGATCTGGTACCTGCTGACCGCCGGGTAGGGGGCAACGGCGCATCCTATCTGATGGCCCCGTTCACGCATGTCAGCACTGACCGGCCAAGTCGCTTCACCGATGGGACCTACGGCGTCCTATACGCGGGGGATGCATTCGAAACTGCGCTGTTCGAGACAATCCATCACCATGCCCGTTTCATGGCTCGCACTGTAGAAGCGCCAGGCTGGACCTCACAGTTCCGTGAGATCATCCTTTCGGTAAGCGCCGATCTTCACGATCTTAGGAGCCTTGCGGCAGGCGATTCCGCGCTTGATCCCGACAACTATGCTGCATCGCAAGCCCTCGCTGTTGAACTCAAAGGGGGCGGGGCCGAAGGTCTTGTCTATCCGAGCATCCGGCATCCGGGTGGTGAGTGTGTCGGCTTGTTCTACCCGGATTGTGTATCCGACCCCACTCAGGGACGTCACCTCGATTACCACTGGGACGGAACAGGTGTCGATCTGGTTCGAGACGCTGGTACAGGGGCGATGTTTCGAGTGGTGGCTACTGCGTAGAATGACGCTCCAGCCCCAAGGTTTTGGTGCTTCGGTCTTTGTAACTTTACGATTTAATTTCAGTCATTTGATTACTCTGGGCATGTTCCCGAATGCACGCATCGAAAATATCTTGGCCGAGCGCTTGTGGCATCTCGCAGGAGCGTTTTCCGAGAAGGATCAGGCGGCGGCGCTCGTCGCGCAGCTCGGCTCCAAATACCAGGTCCGTGTTGGGTCGTGACGGTAAGGCATCGACGATTTCAAAAAAGGCTGACTCCTTGCTCCCGTCGCTTGCTTGTTCGGCCAGTTCAGCAATCAACCAGGCCGAACTTTTCCGTAGACGCAGGCCCGATGCGCGAACTTCATGGTGCTGCCATCCGTCCGATTCACCCAGAAACATTTGGTATTGAAGTCGGCGGTCCGGACGCTGAACCCGGCGACACCGCTTCCGATTTTTTCGTCACCTTCGGGATGGCGGGCTAACGCAGCCATCAACACCTTTGCATCTTCTGCACTGACTTTGTCGCCAACGTCGTACTTGTGAAGCATCGTGTTCAAATAATCGACGGCGTCGCCCTTCTTGTCGAAATGCAGATCACCTAAATCGAACGGCTTGGCAGGCATTTGCAACCTCCTACGTCAAGAACTCAAGGTGTCTTGGCTATCTTTATCATCGGCCAATAGCTTCTCACGAATTTCACGAATGATGATAGCTGGGATGTCCATTGTCTCAAACTGGGCGTCGCGCTCTAGTGCCCATTGCATACATCCTTCTTTAGTTAGGTCGTCCCTGGCAATCTTCTCGTAGAGGCTTACCGCGCTCATGCGAGACAGGCCCAGTTCCATCAATGACAGGAGAGTGCGCGTCGAAACGCCAAATTCGAGCTGTGTCCCGATATCCAGGTAGTCGTCGATCAGGTCCTCGCGGCCAATCTCGCGGAGATGGAGGTGGAGAATGTCCATGTATGCTGACAAATATTTTGGAGCTCTGAATCGGGCGACCTGTTCGACAAGCTCCATCGTTTGCCGGATCAGCGTGGGCAGGACGTAAGACCGTCCATGCGTATGGTGATACTCGATATTCTTCCTTATCATCGCTGCGAGCGAAAGGCCCTTAAGCCATTGCACGACGATGACGACATAGAGCGGGATCAGACTGTCAGGCATGAAAGCCGGATATAGGTGCTCGTTGATTCTGCGCATTATCGTAACGAACCGATCATAACTGTCTTGGCTCTCGACCGGAGCGGGGATCAGGTTTTCGACATCCTTTTGGTAGTTTCGAAAAGCATTGAGCAGTGACTGGAGTCCCAGCGCGCTCACGCCCGGGTGACGTTCGGCGATGTTAGAGCCGATCTCGATCGTGTCCGCCAAAGCGGCAAGTTGCGCGTCGATCTTCGCGATGGTTGCGGGATTATGACGCTTCGCGAATCCCGCCTGCTCGATCGAACCCAAGCGGAGGTAAGTCGCCAGAAGGTATGCACCAACCTGTTCGAATTGACCAACATCAGGCAGCTCTGACAGTGGCGTATCTGCCCTCCTTTCAAGATAGTCGGCCATGCCGTCACCCGTCTCAAGAACGGCGTCGCTTTCGCGCTTGATTGGATAACGGGATCGTATGGGGACGCCGTTGGGCCAGGCGGTGGTGTCGTCCGGATCGATGCAAACGATGTTTCCCTGAAACTCGTTACCCCATCGGCCAGCTCGTCCCGCGAGATTCCAGAAATCATGAGGCTCCATCGGATGCCCAATGCCTTTTCTTGGGCCACGAACGACAATCGTGCGGCACGACAGGTTCACGCCTTCGATCAACGTCGAAGTGCAAACCAAAAAGCGAATTTTCCCGCTACGAAATAGGCGCTCCACCTCCTGACGTATCAGGGATGGCATGTTGCCGTAATGAAACGCCACGCCCTTAAGAACGAGAGATGCTAGAGAAAAATTGGGATGGACGCCCTTTTTTGCCAGATCGGCAAGTTCGACCAACTCCTTGTCTGTACCATCGACCGGAGGGATCAATTGGGAAATCAGGTCGGCGATATCTTCGGCGTCGCCTGCACGATTGGCATATACCAAGGTGCCGCCGCGCTCCCCGACTGCCGCCGCTATGAAGGCCAGCTTCTTGCTCAATGTGCCTGGTGAGCTGCTAAGCTCCAACACACCGATCTGCTCAGAAATGACGCCTTGGCGTATCGAAAGCTTCCATCGTTTTGGTTTACGAGGAACCTGCTCAGCGACGATCAGGTTTTGAATGACGGTCGGCGAGTCGCTGTCAACAAAATCTACGTCTGCCGCACTTGGAGCGTCCGCCAGTAATTCTTCAGGATTTTGCGTCGCAGGGCTGATGAACACGGCCTTCAGGTTGGGGTTAGTGCGCTCGAGCCGTTCGATAGCATCCTGCAGAATGACGCCCCGCTGGTTGTCGCCAATCTTGTGAGCTTCATCGACGACCAGCAAATCGACGTGGACGTCATCGCCGAGTACGTTGGCAAGAAGGTGAAGCCGCTCCTGCGTGAACACGAGGATGAGTTTGTTTCCCCCCTCGTACGCGGCATCATATTTCTCCCGGAGCGGGAGGGATGAAACCTCAATTTCTGCGCCTCTGCCCAGCAGCAAGGTCAAGTTCGTCTCGATTTCCGAAACCAGTGCCCTCGTCGGTGCGAGATAGACCGAGACGCGCGTTTCAGCCGAGCGCATATGATTGATCAGCCACTGCAAGACGAGGAACGTCTTGCCGGAAGCTGTAGGGGCGGACGCCGATAACCATGTGTTTTTCGTGGCGCTATCCCAAAACCGCTGCTGGAAATCGTTGACTTGCAACCAGTTTCCGCTGGATTCCATGAGAACAGAATGATCCAACTTTCGGCGCTGGGCTTCCATTCGCAGTCCCAGACCTAAGCGGCCCTCCAAGTCCGTCTCCAGCAATTCGCGATTGTTCGCGAGGGCCACCGCGCGGAAATTGGATAGCTTATCAAGCAGGACCGCCCCGGCATCTTTCACGGGCTGTGAATCTGCCAGCGTGACGGCACCGGTCGCAATTCGCAGCGCGATCTCCTGATGCTGTCGGATTTCGGATCGAGCCAGGATACTTCCGGCAAACAAGAGCCGATGCCAGTCGATATCGGGGTCTTCCGCGGGTTCAGGCTCAAGATGGTCCAGCTCAGTCCTAACGGTGCGACGGGTTAGGACAGCTACATCGTCTTTGATGCCCTCGTTCACCAGCCACTTGGTCAACTCTTCGAGGCTCATTCAGTGAGCCCCATCGCTTTGAGGAATGCCTTCCGGAACCCATCCGCTGAAGGCAGAGGGATGCAAAGCACCTCGATCTCAATTTGATCCAGCTTTTCGGCAGTCAGTCGCGTTCCAATCCGCGTCTTCAGGTTTTCGAGCTCAGTCTTGGCGGCTTTTGTAATTTCCTCCGCCACCGCCTTGACGCCGTCGCTAGGATAGAAGGCTGCATCAAACCCGATCAGCGCGATTCCGCAGTATTTGACGCGCTTTGACTGCTTTGAGTCCTTGTTAAAATACTGCCGGAGCGCGGCCGTGACAGTCGGGTCAGACAGGTCGGCTTTGTCGCTCAGAAGGATCAAGTCCTTTTCGCGCTCGGCACCTTCGTGGTCCGGCTCGATTAGGAAGGGGGCAATTGAAGCGAAGCAATCTTTGATCCCTTCGCTGACGTCTTTGTATACCTTGGATTCACCCCAAAAAAGCTTCAAAATTCCGTCGTCCGTCACCCCCGCATATACACCATCAGCGCCATGATAGTGCTGTCTGGTATCCGTCTTCAGGTCCATCTTGCAGAGGATTTGCGGCAGCTTCAAAAAGCGCTCGGCCAGCAGAAAGAGCAGCATCTCACCGCCTTCGCCGGTTCGCGCGAGATCCGTGAACGACCGCTTGGCCTCTTCGTGCAACGCTGCAACAGCCTCACCGCTCTTGTATTTTTCGTCCCGCGCCTTGGCTGCGGCCATCCTTGCCCGAGGTATTGCGTAGGTGGTCACCGCATTTCGCATAAACTCGGCAAGCCGATGGGGTTCTACGCGGCCATTGGCGTCGACGGTCAGGCAATGGCAGTGAATTTTTACGAGATGCCCGTCGAGAACGACGTCGCGCTCGACGAGTTCGAGGTGAACTTCGAGGGCCTCCGGGTCACCGGTGAGTGCGGCATTCAAATCATCGACCGTGATGTCAGACAGGTCATCCCCCAGAAGTAGCGACCGGTTGCAGTCAAACTGCCATATTCTATGCATTTTTGGCGGTTGAGTCCCGGAGGTATTTATCCACTGCTCTAATCTATCGTTTGCTGCTTGAAGACATCCCAATGGATGCATCCGGTGACCCGTATCCGGCAGGCGGGATCACATCTCGCTGCAGCTTCAGAACTGCCCAATCTTGGGGGCGCCCGTCGGCTATGTCGGCGATTGCGGACCCACCCATTGTTTGGGCCGAATGTATACTTTCCTAAGTCTTGTGTCCTGAACCGGGCAGGCGGAGGCCGGCCCGCCCACAGTCACCAAGAGGGAAGGGGGCTTGGTTCTGAATGAGCCGAATGAGCGTCGAAGGTCGATGCCTGTGCTCATATTCAGGAGTAAGTACCATGATCAAAACGATCCCGCTGACCAAGTTGGTCCAGTCCCCTCGCAATGTGCGCCGTTACGGTGACCCCGCCGCAGATTCCGAACTGAAAGCGAGCATTGCAGCCCATGGGTTGTTGCAGAACCTCATCGTTCGTCCTGCGGCTCGTGGCAAATTCGAGGTCGAAGCCGGAGAGCGCCGCCGGTGCGCCTTGCTAGCGCTTGCCGAAGAGAAAGTCCTGCCGAAGGGCTACGAGGTTACCTGCCTCGTGCTTGAGGACGATGCGCAAATCGCAGTCGAAACGAGCCTGGCCGAGAACTTCCATCGCCTCGCGATGAACCCCGCCGACGAAGCACAGGCGTTCGCTGCCCTTATTGATGCTGGTGCCTCGACGGAAGATGTCGCGCGCCGCTTCGGGCTGACGGTACGCTTCGTAGAAGGCCGTTTGCGTCTCGCGACACTCGCGCCTGTCGTCTTCGATGCTCTGGCATCCGGTGAAATCACTCTCGATCTCGCCAAAGCTTTCGGCGCGACCTCCGACCAGGAAATTCAGGCTCGCGTCTACGAACAGGCGTCCTCGGGGTATTATGCGCCCAGCGCCGACAGTATCCGGCGCATGGTGCTCTCCGGCACGGTTCGCGGCAGCGATGCTCGGGCCCGCCTTGTAGGTCGCGAAGCCTATATCGCTGCAGGTGGCCGGATCGAACGCGAACTCTTCGACGACGATGACAGCGAGTCCTGGGTCGATGTCGCGCTTCTCGAAACGCTCGCCGCAGAGGAGATGGAAAAGCGCGCCAAGGCGCTCGCAGCAGAGCAGGGTCTTGCCTGGGTAAGGCCGACGCTTGACGCCTATGCCAGTCACGATCTCGTCGAAGGCCTCATTCGACTTCCAGCCGAGCCGGCTCCGTTGACTGACGCCGAACTTGCCCGCCTTGACGAGCTTGATGCCTCGTACGACGAGCATGCGGCCATTCTTGAGGACGAAGACAGCGCCGAAGAAGCAATTGCTGCGGCCGAGGCGACGATCGAAGCTATCGAGCGCGAATGCCAGGACATTCGGGCAAAGCCCCCGGAGCTGGCACCCGAACTGAAGGCCGATGCCGGAATGATCCTCGTTCTCTCGCGCGACGGCACACCGGTTCTCCAGCCGGTGTTCTACGGCGAGCGCGACATCGAAGTCGTTGGTGACGAAGATGTCGTCGAAGTCGTTGCGAGTGTCGGCAGTGATGGCAGACGCCGTGCAACGCTTTCCAAGCGTCTGGTCGACGAACTTGCGATGCAACGTCGTGACGTGCTCGCGCTCCACGTGGCATCGGATCCCGGCCTTTCGCTCGACATCATGGTCTTCACCCTCGCGGATGCCGACACCCACGACTGGCGGTCACACGCGGCCACGACCTTGCGTGGCGGCGTCCCCGCGGGTCCGATTGTAGGGTTCGAAGCGAAGGATGCGCCGGCAAGCGCATCACTTGCGGACCTGCGCTCGGGTCTCGATGAGAGCTGGCGATCTGGCGAAGACGCTTCGTCGCGCTTCAAGATGTTTCGGGCACTCGCTGATGAAAGTCGCGCAGCATGGCTCGGCTTCGTCGTCGCTCGTACGCTCGAGGCGAGCCTTAACATGGCTGGCGAACGTCAGATCACGTTCCAGGATCATCTGGGCAGCACGATCGGCATCGACATGGCACAATGGTGGCGTCCGACCGCGGCGAACTACTTCGACCGCGTCTCGAAGCAGGTCATCCTTGATGCGCTCACCGACGTTGGCGGTTTGGAACTGTCCTCGCGCTTCGCATCGGTGAAAAAGGGCGATCTCGCGATGAGCGCCGAGCGCGTCTTCGCGGGGACCTACATTACCGAGGTCGAAGTTCGGGAAAGGGCGCTCGCCTGGGTGCCCGAAGTCATGCGCTTTGCCGAGCAGCCGGAAATTCCTGCCCATAACGAAGCGCAAGGTCCCGACGCGGATTGTGTCGCCAACGACGACAATCAGCCCCCGAGCGAGCTGGCCGCCTGACCTCCTCCTGACAGGAACGGCTGCTCGCCACCGTGAAGCGGTCCTCCGGCACATGCCGGGGGGCCGCTTCCTTCATGGAAAGAGAGTGGAGGGGGCTCCGGGATCTCCGGCACTGACCGACGAAACTGTCGTCAGGCCATTTCAGGAGATCCAACATGGCCTATCGCAAGGGACAAAGCAGCGGATTGTCGCCTGCTGCCCGTATCACCCAGGAAATCATCGCCCGCCTCGAGTCCGGCACGAAGCCGTGGATCAAGCCATGGCGCGGTGTGCCAATCTCGCGCCCATTACGCGCGTGCGGCGTCCCTTATCGCGGCATGAATGTTTTCTGGCTCTGGATGGTTGCCGATATGTGCGGTTACGCCTCGCCGTTCTGGATGACCTACAATCAGGCCAAAGAATTGGGTGCGCAGGTGCGCAAGGGCGAAAAATCCACCATCGCCATCTTCTACAAGAGCTACACCAAGGAAGTCGAAGCTCCCGACACCGGCGAAAAAACCGACGAAAGTCGTCGCGTGTTGAAGGCCTATCCGGTTTTCAATGCCGATCAGGTCGAAGGCCTTCCGGAACGTTTCCATCCCGCCGCGACGCTTGAAGTGGTTGAACCCGAGGGCCGTCAGGCTGAACTCGACTCATTCTTTGCCAGTGTTCCGGCCGTCCTGCGGCATCAGGGCGACGAAGCCTATTATGAGCCAGTGGCTGACCGGGTGACAATGCCGCCCGCGCATCTCTTCTCGGGCTTCGACCACTATTACGCGACGCTCGCACACGAGCTGTCGCATTGGACCGGCCATGCCAGCCGCCTCGACCGTAATCTCAAGAATCGATTTGGTTCTGCAGCTTACGCCGCCGAGGAACTCATCGCCGAACTTTCGAGCGCCATGCTTGGCGCTGAGCTCGGTCTGCCAGTCACCCACCTCGATAGCCATGCGAGCTATATCGAGCACTGGCTCAAGCTCCTGAAGCAGGATGACCGTGCCATTCTCACCGCTGCCGCAAAGGCGGAGGAAGCATCAAGGCTTCTGCTCAAACTCGGAGGACGGATCTCTGCCGAAGATACCGACGAGGCGTCTGCCGACGCTGCGTTGGCCGCCTGAAGGAGGGTGTCATGGGCCGATCGGTTAGCTCCCCCAGCGGGGCCATCGTGGCCTTCACGGTGCTCGAAGTCGAAAACGACGACGACTGGGACTTCGAATATGAATGGCTCCGCGAGGATCTGCGTGAGCGCGCTGGGCGGGCTTTCCCTTCCCTGATCGCGCACGACGGTTGGCGGGGGTGCGAAGACCGCATCCTCATGCGCAATGCCTACGCGGATTTCGGCGTGTCGGTTTACGCCGGCCTGGTTGCGGTGTGGATCGTCGAGCGTGACGATGGCGCCTATTGGGATGCCGATTGGCGCACGGCCAGATCGCCGAGGGCACAACGCTGGCTGTCCCAGATCGCCTCCCGCTTTGAAGCGTTGTTCGGCGACTACGTCTGCCTCGGTCACATGTCGAACGGTGAGGGCGTCTACGCAAAACGGGTAGCCTGATGCGCCAGTCACTTTGGTCGTGGCGAAGTGCCTGTCCTCCCTGACGAAGCTTGCTTTTGCACTCATGGTCTGAAGCCATGCGAGAGAGGCCCTGGGCCAGCCGCCAGTCTGCCGCAACCCGGCTTGCGCAGGCCCGAGTTGGCCCGGCCCTTTGGGCCGTTGGCCTGCCCGCGCCAGCCTGCCCAAGCGGGTTTCCCCCTGTCGGGTGCGGAGACTGCCTCAAGCTGGCCCTGACGGGCTCTCGCTGGCGCAGCCATGAGCGGGTGCGTCAGCCTCACGCCAGTCAGGAGGACAATACCCATGCACTCATCATTTTCCGAGCAACTTGCCGGCCTCGACCTTTCCGGTTTTTCGATTGGTCCTGCCCCGGTTTCCACCAATGATTTTCCGGTCCACGAAGCGGTCGTCCAGACTCTCGAAGCGGTCTGGTCCGATCTATTTGCGATGGTCTCTGGGACTGCGCTGGAGGCCGATGCCGAGGACCTCGGTTGGGCGTTCGTCAACATCTTCCATCGTTCCGCGACCCGCAAATCGGCCGCAGTCGACCGCGCAACCGACGAGGTCCGAGCACTCCTCGCCACTGCCGATGGATCCGAAATTCACACCCATGAACTCGAGACCCAGGTTGAGCGTGCGCAGTGTGCCGAAGGCGCCATGCTTGCTCTCGAAGAGATGCGTGAGGTGGCCGCTGCCCTCTATCTCAACGAGTTCGGATCTTCGTGGAAACCTGTGTCGAGCTCGCGCTTCAATCACAGTGCCATGCTGACTTCTGCGCTTGTCGAGGGCCGCGAGTTCGTCCGAGCTCGGTCCGAAGCGAAACGCCGCGCCGCCATGCCAGAAGGTACGCCGGTGATCTTTGCCGGTGGCCGCACACGCCATCCAAACGAGCAGGACGCTCTCACCTTTGCCAACAATGTCTGGGCTACTCTGGACAAGGTCCACGACCGGGTTCCTGACATGGTTCTTGTCCACGGCGGTGATACCAAGGGTGTTGACCGTCTGGCATCCTCATGGGCGGAACGACGCAACATCCCGCAAATCAGCTTCTCCCTCGACATGCGCCTCGGGGCACGCGCAGGCTTCAAGCGCAACGAGCGTATGCTCTCGCTCGACCCCCGTTATGTCGTCGCCTTTCCCGGAAACGGAGTCCTGGAGCGCCTCGTCATCGAAGCCAAATCCCGTCGGATCACGGTTGTAGATCGCCGTGGTCCGCTGGGCACTTCCCCCAAGCGCGCGGCGCAGGATACCGACTGATGCGTCGGGCATCGCGCCAGCGCTATCGGCGCTGGCGCAGCCCGTCAGAGGAAAGAGATCGCTTGTTATCGTGGGCAAGACGATTGGTGCTTGCCCGCACATATCAGGAGATTTCTCATGACTGATTTTCAGGCAATCATGGCGGACTTTGCTGTCCGCCAGGCCGAACGCGCGGCGCAGGCGCAAAGTGAAATCCAACGGCTCAAGGCAGCTATCATTGACCCGCTGCGCAATGCCGAAATTGCCCGCGTAGAAATCCGCTTCGATGGGTGCGGCGACAGCGGTGCGGTCGAAGAATGCGTCTTCTCTGATGCCGTCGGGGCGAGTGTTCCGTGTCCCGAAGTGACGATCGACTATGCTGGAGAAGGCGACGACCAGAGCCTCCATTCCGCCATCGAGCAACTGACGTACCTTGCTCTCGAACGCCATCATCTCGGATGGGAAATCAATGATGGTGCCTGCGGCGAACTGATCATCGACGTGGCTACGCCGAGTTTCGTTCTGGACTGCCAGCTGCGTTACACGGCGACCGACGACCATTCGACTGATCTCTAGGAGAAGTGCGATGGCTCATTGCTATTATCACGCCCTATCGTCGGTCCGGAAATGGGGAGGGGTGGTGGAAGATTACCTGCCGCTCCACCAATGGTTTGACCAGTCGAAGGCGATCTTTGCTGATCCGCGGCACCGGGCCCTTCGGCACCATGCCGAAGGCATTTTCATGCTTGAAACGCTGTTCGGGCCTACCATCGTCAACGCCGACAGCCGTGTCGTGCCCGTTCGTCTTATAGGCGAGCAGCACGTCCGCGAGGACTTGGGTGCGATCCCTTCCTTTGCGGATTGGGGGCGCCTCATCACGCCCCAAGACTGGATGTTGCGGGGGCATCGCCTGGACGGGCCGATGCCGCTTGGCACTGTGGAGACTGGTGCTAGCGGTGCGTTTTCAGGTGGTCATTCGTCGGCTTCGGGAGGAGCTTTCGTCGTCGAGATATGATGTCGCCTTGAAGGCAGGCGAGGTCGGGGGGGGGCACGTCGCAGCCCGTCAATGCGAAAAGTCATGGCTTAGCCTGTGCAAGGCACTCGGGACCAACCCGGCCTGTAAGCAAACCTTTCCTGAAGCACCCCCGTCGAGACGCGCAACCCCGATCAGGTCCGGCCGAGTTGCCGGGCTGCGCCCGGCTGCCCGCACCACCCGAACCAAATCGAGGTTTCCCTTCGGTGCGCTTCGCCGGGGCCGCTTCCTAGTCGGGTTTGCAGCCGGGATGGACCCGGAATGCTCGATCAGGAGAAAGACCATGACCAATCTCGTTATCCTCGTTGGCCGCATTGCCCGCGATCCCGAAACCCGCACTACCCAGGGCGGCACCAACATCACCTCGATCTCGGTCGTCACCGACCGTCCCGCCCGCAAGGACGGCAAGACCTACAAGGACGAAAACGGCTACACCGCCAAGGACAGCGAATTCCACCGTGTGACCTGCTTCAACGGTCTCGGCCAGAACGTCGCCAAGTACTGCACCAAGGGCCAGCTCGTGACGGTCGAGGGGCGCATCCACTATACGCAGTGGGAAGACCAGGACGGCGCCAAGCGCTACGGCTGCGAGATCATCGCTGACAAGGTGGACTTCCTCACCAAGGGGCGGGCGTCGAACAATGAGGGTGCGCCCGACATCGATGAGGACTGAGCGCCTTCCGCAAACAACAAGGCTCCGATGGTTCGCGCCATCGGGGCCTTTTTTGTGATCGCTGGCGTGAACGGCGGGGCGGGGCATCGAGCCCACACCCCGCCGCGGTTGAAGTGTCAGGCGGGGGAAAGCCGCTTGAGAGCATCGCCGATCCCGATGGTAAGCGATGCGCGGATGAGCTGCTTCAGTTGCGCGGGTTCGATCGTCTCGGCTCCGCATTCAAGAAGAACCTTGCCCAGTTCGCCGGCTGCTTCATCACGGAGCCTGGCCTCCTGTGCATCGAGTTCTTCGCGCTGCTCGCGCAGCTTCTTGAGCGCATTACGCGCGCTCGGTTTGGACCTGGCCATCAGATTGTCCTTTCGCTGGCCGTTGGTCCCCTCCACGCGCGACAGTGCCAGCATGGGGCCATGTAGGAAAACGGTTTTTGCCGCGATGCTAGTGCTTCTCACGCTGACGTTGGAGAGGTCTCTCTCGCAGAAAAACCAAGTGTGATGCGGGCTTTGGGGCCGCGTCAAGGACGACGGGGCCCCACCATTTTTACCGGGCAAGCCCGGCAAAAATCGTTTCCCCCATCGCCGCTTCGCGGCCGCGCTACGCGCGGTCCCTGACCCGGCCCGTCGCCCACATCCTCGCAGCTCCTGATGCGACGCATCGAACATCAGGAGGAAAGATCATGTACGCTTCACTGAATATCGCGCAGGGTTCATTCCAGGCAGATCAGGCAGCCTTCGTTGCCGCACTCGACAAGGCTCATGCCCGGTCCCTTCACAGCTACTTCACCCAATATGTCCTGACCGATGGTGAGGCAGGTTACATCGCGGTCGATGAGGGCGATTACGGCGCACTGCCCAAGGCCATGCTGGACCGGGTCATCGACACAGTGCCTGGAAAGCTGAGCGATGAATTCTGATGCCACACAAAAGGAGGAAGTCCGTCAGGGCTTCCTCCTTTCTTTTTGCTCGGGTCCCGTATTGTCGCTCCCGTAGGCATCGCGCGAGCATTCCCTGCAGCATCAGCCCTCGGCGGTAGACGCATCGATTTCCTCCAGCCGATCGGGCAACTCGAGTACCTTCATGGCCGCTGCTGAAATGGCCTCGGCCTTCGTCGGAAAGGCTTCCGCCGAACTGATCGACACGCCGCTCGAATAGGTCACGGTTGCCTGGAATCCGTTGCCTTTGGGCGTCGCGCTCAGTGTTACATCCGCCATAGCCATGCTCCTGGTGGGGTGCCCGCGACACCATTCTTCCTGCCGGCGGACTCGATCGATCTTTAACACAATCGGCAATCGAGCGGCATGGTATTCATCCCCGGGTCTTGGGACGTCAAAACCGCCGATCCCGTGCAGGTCGTGACACTGGGACCTACCCTCTAAGCTGGGGACAGAGGTGCACACCGAACGCAGTAGCTGCTGCTGGTGAAGCTGAGTTAGATTAGCGAGTAACGGCCGATTTTGGCGAGTGGCAGTTTCTTGCTGCCTAATCTCAGCGCGACCTTGCCATGGCTCTGTCAATCGGAGACGAGCTGTAGCAAGTCTGACAGCACCCAATTGGGTCCAATTTTCAATCAGGTACAGTTAGTCTGACAGCTCCGCAACGAGTTTTCCGGCGAACCCCCAATCTTCAAATTCAACTTCTTGAATCACGACATGGACGTGCTCGGGCCTCTTACCGAGGTGCTCCACCATTAAATCTGTGACACCTTTTACGATCTCTCGCTTGGCTTCCTTGGTAGCGCCCTTGGTAAACTGGACATTGATATAAGGCATCGCGGCAAATCCTGTTCAAAAATATGATGTGAAATCATGGGCTTCTGTCCGAATGCCGATGAATCATCAATGTCGCCGTGACCGGCAACTTTGCCTGCTTCACAATCCCGAACTCGTCGGTGGGGCGATTCTCGGGCAATTCATTGCAGGCATTGCAAGCCCGACCGATCAATCTGACTTTTTCTCCGAGCCGGAGAACATCGATTTCCATTCCTTGGAACCGGGCTTAGCTTGCCATTTCATCTTGTCGGACAGAACACTCAGGCCCTCAGAGACAGACGGGCGAACCTTGATCTGGTCATACCAACGTTTCACATTTGGATAATCTTCAAGGTCCTGGCCCTGCATTTTTCGGGGCCTGACCCATGTGAACGTAGCTATATCGGCTATCGAAAATTCGTCCGCCAGATATTCATGATCCGCCAGCCGGTTATCGAGCACTTTGTAAAGGCGAGCGGCCTCTTGTGTGTAGCGGTCTACCGCATATTCGATCTTCTCGGGCGCGTATGTTCTAAAATGGTGTGCCTGCCCGAGCATCGGCCCCATGCTACTCACCTGGAAGAAAAGCCATTGCAGGGCTTCCAGCCTTTTCACTTCAGACTTGGGAAGAAGCTTTCCGGTCTTTTCAGCCAGGTAGAGCAATATGGCGCCAGATTCGAATATCGCAACCGGCTCGCCATTTGGACCATCGTGATCGATGATGGCGGGAACCTTGTTGTTTGGACTGATCTTAAGAAATGCCGGATCGAACTGTTCACCGGCCAGAAT
Organism: Sphingorhabdus buctiana; assembly: GCF_042680825.1. NCBI lineage: Bacteria > Pseudomonadati > Pseudomonadota > Alphaproteobacteria > Sphingomonadales > Sphingorhabdaceae > Sphingorhabdus > Sphingorhabdus buctiana. Next base: position 17,717 of record NZ_JBHUEL010000005.1, on the reverse strand, counting down.
ATTGATTGGCGTAACTTTGCCAAGCAATCCCAATTCCGCCAAAGCAATCGTCGCCTTGTATCCGTTGGGAGTAGGCCAGAAAAACAGTTCGATCATAGCGTGCGACCTGCTCCCCTTATCCGACGATCTTGAGATGATTCGAACGGTCGAGAAGCATTCCCGGGTTCATAATCCAATCTGGATCAACAGCATTCTTTGCGCCAGCCAACATATCCCGGAAAAGCGGGTCCACTTCCTTGTCGTACCACGGACGGAAGCTGCGTCCGACCGCATGGTGGTGCGTGATTGTCGCGCCAAGCTCCGATATCGCATCAGAAGCCACGTCGGAAAGCGCCTGGTAATGTTCAAGGCTCGTCTCGTGCGTGGAAGGCGCAACGACGGAATAATAGGGCGCCGGCCCATCGGGATAGAGGAAGGAGAATCTGCGGCAAACAATGCCACCGCCGGTCAGCGCTTTTTGCGCCTCGCTGACCCGGCGAATAATTTCCGTGTCCACGGCTTCGAATTTGTCCCAGGTATAGGCCGTTTCAAAGGTAAAGCTGACCACGCCCATCGCAGCGCGCGTATGCATCAATCGCGGCAGGTAACGGAATTGCTCGCGCCAATTCCCCTGCGCGCCGCTGCGGCTTGACTTCAAGGCATCGCCGCCCGATCCGGTCTTGGTCACGACTTCACCGCCGTGGTCCTGGCAAATTTCAACGCCGCGCTCCAGCCAGACATCCACGGGATGATCCGCAGATTCAAAGCCAAGCAGCAGCACAGATTTTGTGCCATCACCAGCGCCATAAAACTGGGCATCTTGCGCGTCCAGATAACGACAATTCGCAGGAAACAGGCCTGCCTGTGTGATCTGCCGAATGGCTGCGGCACCTTGATAGAACGTGTCAAAGGTGATGGTCGCATTCGCCCGGAAGACCACTCGCCCCTGAAGCTTCATCCATGCCTGTGTGATAATCCCGAGCGAGCCTTCAGAACCGATAAAGAGGCGGTCGGGATCCGGGCCGGCACCTGATCCCGGCAATCTGCGATTTTCTATCGTTCCGCGCGGCGTTACGACCCTGAGGCTCTGCACCATATCGTCAATATGGGTAAGGTGGGTAGCATAGTGGCCCGAAGAACGCGTCGCAATCCAGCCGCCAAGCGATGAAAACTCCCAGGATTGCGGAATATGTCTCAATGTGAGGCCGTGCGGCTTTAGCTGATCTTCAAGCGAAGGCCCAAGCGTACCTGCCTGGATAAGTGCGCAGCGGGAGACCGGGTCAACCTCCAGCACCTGGTTCATGTTCCCCAAATCGATAATTACCGAACCGTCGCAATCCTCCGGGGCAGTAAAGCCGTCCGTGACACTTGATCCGCCGCCATATGGAATTGCCGCATAGCCATTATCACCGCACCAATCCAAAACTGCGGCAACCTCGGCCTCGTTGCGAGGATAGGCAATCACATCAGGCGGATTGGTAAAATCTCGCCGAAAAATGCGCGTCAGGTCCTTGAAGCTCTTGCCGTAGGAATGAGAAACGCGATCCCATTTGTCTGAATTACAAAAAGACGACAAGGAAGCAGGGATGGAGATCCGCGATTCCCTCAACTCGATTTCCTCGAGCGTTGGATCAGACAAGACCACCGGCTCATCAATGCCCAGGCGTTTGCCAACGCGAACGGCCATTTCCTTGACCTCAGCCTGGGAAATGACCTCGTCTTCGTATCCCCAGCTATGCCATTTGCGCCTCTTACCATAGTAGCCAGCTTGCTCAGTCATGATTCAATGCCCTCAGAAATCAGTTTGAGCACCAGAAGTTAACGGGTCGACGAACTTATTCTATTGCCATTGAAGTCAGTTTTTTGACAGATTCATTCAACTTCGTGCGCGGCCGGGATCTCCCTTGGATTGGAAAATTCAGACAAGAACCTCGGCTATTGCGGGCTGCTACAGGCCTCATGTTCAGGCGCGAGAAGCCCATCAGCCAATTCAACTGCTCGCGGTCGCTGCCTGCGAAGTGATTCGTTGTTAGGAACCGTTGCATGTCTGGCTCCAGCGTCGATCCCGAGACACTTCCCAGCCAGGGTCAGGTCTCATAAGTTGATTCAGAGGGCGCAGGAAGATGCCCGACAGACCAAGCTCATCCACGAGGCACGGGAAGAGTGGCAGGGTGTACGGCAACCGCATCTGCATGATGTTCTGCTTGATCAGGGTGAGCAGAGCTGTCCCAACCGTGTGGCTCGCCTTGCATGGCAAGCCGGGATCAAAGCTCAAGTTGGCTATAAGCGGCGTCCAGACAGCTATTGTGGCACGCCATCAGTTGTGATCGACAATACGTTGGATCGCCAGTTTGCAGTGTCAGCGTCCGACGCAGCATGGGTAACAGACACCACCTTCATCAGAACGCATGAGGGCTTCGCTTACCTCTCAGTGGTGATCGATCTCTATTCACGGCGGTGGTTGGTTGGCAGATACAAAGTCGGCAGACCGCTGATCTGGTCTGCCAGGCACTGCTGATAGCGGTGTGGCGCAGAAAGCCGAAGAACGTAGTTCTGATCCACTCCATCAGGGCTCACAGTTTATCTCCCGCGAATGAACCTGGCTCCTCCATGCCCACAATCTCAAGCACTCAATGGGCAGGCGCGGGAACTGCCATGATAATGCGTTCGCTGAGAGCTTCCTTAACCTGCTCAAACGCGAACGGATCCGAAGGCGGACATAAAAAACCCGCGCAGAAGCTCGGCAGGATGAGTTCGACTACATCGAAATTCTATAACCCCGTGCGAAAGCACGCCACAAACCCCATGTTGTCACCTGTGAACTTCGAACGACAGCAAAAAACAAACAATGAAGGCGTCTAGATCACTAGGCGCTATTCACTTCAATGTCTTCAATCTCAATGTTCCCCGTCAGCGCCTATGGCCCAGTTCATCGATCCGAAGTCAGGTGAAGTCTTGTCATTGCCGCTCCAATCGGAGACAAGTGGTCTCAACTTTGGTGACGCGAAAATGACCCACATCTCATACAAAAAAGAATTTTCAGATATTCGACAAGTTACATCGTTGAGACTCCTTGTTGATTTCGCGCGCGAACACGACATTCCAGCCCTCGAAATCCTGAAAGGAATGGAATTAGATCTGGATGATATTGAAGACCCATATTGCGAAATTCAGGTCTGGCAAGAACTCCGAGCAATTCAAAACTTGCTGGAGATAGACGATGATCCTGCCAACGGCGTGATTTTGGGAATGCGCCAACACCTGACCTGTTATGGAACACTAGGTTTCGCCATGATGGCTAGCCGCACGCTGGAACAAGCGCTAACGATTGGCGCCAAATTCTACAAGATATCTTTGTGGATCAACGAAGTTTCCGTTGTCCGAGATCCTGACACCATCAAATTCGTGATTCTTGGGCACAAGCTGCCACCATTCAGTCAACACTTTCTAGCTACAAGAGGCATGGCTGCCCTGGTTACCTGGGTCCAAGAGTTAACCAATTCCGAAGTATATCCATGCCAAACTTCATTCAAGAACGATAGACCGGACAATATGGATGAGGTTGGAAAGGCGTTTGGAACAGAAACGCTATTTGGGCAGAAAAACTATTCAATTTCATTCAATCGCAGCTTGTTTCGTATGCAATTGAAATTCGATGACCGTTGGTCACGCATGAGATTAGAGGACAAGCTGAGCAACACCCTTGAAAGGCGCCACTCAAGTACAAAAAACAGAGTCAAGGAAATGCTTCTGCAGATGTCAAATGAAAAGCTGTCCACTGAGCCAGAAATTTGTCGAGCTTTAGGGTGCTCAATGAGTACTCTGAGGCGTCGTTTGCATACAGAAGAAACAAATTTTCGACAAATCCAGTCCGAAGTTATTTTTGAACGTGCTTGCCAGCTCTTATTATCATCAACCATGACATTAGAGCAGATCGCTTACACGCTTGGATACTCTGAAGCAGGTAGTTTTTGTCGAGCTTTTAAACGGGTCGGTGGAATGGCACCCGGTCGTTGGCGCAAAGCGAATACATCCTAGCGATTCCACTGCTCAAGCTACAACCTACTCGGCAGGGCGCTTCGACCTCGACTTTTGGTTCTCATGTTCGTTCCTTCGTCACTACGACGAGAACCAAAACCCTCCTAAACTTCAACCGCTAATCTGTCTCATGAACGCTGACGGGGAACAGTCGCAGCTCTCATAAGCCTCTCTGTTGCGCCATCGCGTGATTTCATACTCGGCCGCGCCGTCAAAATAATCGAACACTGGAAATGGAATTCGACGCTGGGCGAGACGATGAAAATCAGTCACATTGTGACAGCCTGGAATATTCATCTGCGTCACTCCAAATCTAGGAGTTTTTGATGATCTTTTTGGATCGTCTTCTTATCAATCTTACCGGACGCGATACGAACCAATGGCTCGGTTGTGACCCGGATGTGCTTTGGGATTTTGAAACCGGCAATCTTGAGCTTCAGATTTGATCTTATGGCGTCGACGTCTACTTCCCGATCAACATATATTGTCGCCGCAACATCCTCGCCCAGCCTTTGGTCGGCTACGCCGTAAACGCTGACCTCAATAATTGCCGGATCGTTTAACATTGCCGATTCCACCTCGGCGCAACCGATATTTTCACCACCCCGAATGATGATCTGTTTCAACCGATCTACGATGTAGAGATATCCATCTTCGTCGAGATAAGCGATATCTCCCGTCCTGAACCAACCACCTTCCAGAAAATCGCCGCTCAAATCTGGTCGGTCCCAATATTTGTGAATCACCGAGGTTCCTCGAACAAGCAATTCTCCGCGCTCTCCGGCCTTTACAAAGTTATCGTCGCTGTCAACAATTCCGAGCTCAAGAACCGCGCTCACCCTGCCCGAACTGGATGGTCGCATTAGATATTCTTCGCCACCGATCGACGTGCCGATCGAGTTGGTTTCAGTCATCCCCCATCCGGTGTTCGGCTTTGCATTCTTGAATGTCTCGTCAATGCCCTTCACTTGAGATTCAGCGCGCGCCGATCCGCCGCCACCCACGGCGAGCAAGCTGCTCACATCTTTATCCTGCTTTTGCGCCGCCAGCATAAGGTCTCCCGTCATTGCGGGCGTTCCAACAAAGCTGACAATTTTTTCTGCCTCAACCAACTCGACAGCGACATTCGGGTCCCATTTGTACATCGCAACAGTCTTCCGCTTTCTGCGGAAACTGGTCAGCAATACAGCAAGAAGTCCGTTGACGTGAAAAAGCGGCATGCCAAGCAAGGCTGCGTCCGGATAATGCGGCTTCGATTGCCCTTTGGGCGCGCCACCGTGGATTGTTGCCCAAACTGCCAGATCAAGCTCCCAGGACAAGAGCGCCGCAATGATGTTGCGGTGCGTCGAGACGGACCCTTTGGGGTGGCCAGTCGATCCCGATGTAAACAAGATGACCGCATCATCATCGGGTTCGATTTGGATATCGGGAAGCTCGCCGTGCTGACGCAGAAGCTGATCGATGGGTGTGGCACGGTCACATGGCTCTGAACGGACCGAAATAAGAGTCAGAAAATCAAGACCACTTTGGAGTTTGACTCTGTCAAGCCGTTCCTGGTCGACTATGGCCACCTTTGCCCCGATATGCCTAATGCCATACTCAAGCTCGTCCGATTCCCACCATGCATTGAGCCCCGCGACGATCCCTCCGATAGAAGTTATCGCCGCAAATGCGAGCGCCCATTCAGGGTAGTTGCGAAGGCCAATTGCGACCCGGTCGCCAGGTTTGACTCCATAGTCATCGATCAGGCGTCTGCCCAGATTTGACGCACGCTGATAGAATTCCTCAAACGTGTAGCGCTCATCATTATAGACAAAAAATGTCTTCTCGCAGCGCGCTTCGCTAATCAGCTGTCTGAGCGAGGTGGGTGCGTTTACGAACCACTTTACCTCGTTTCCATTCACACAGACATTTTGCAGTTCATACTTTCTTCCGGGTGCCGTAAGTTTTGCAATAGCTCTTGCCCTATCCACGATCCCAACCTTTCTAATCCTTCGCTGCAACTTTTGCTCAAATCGGCACAAGACTAATACGCTAACCTGGTGTCTGTGATTGCGCCCACACGATCACGACCTTCCAGCGTTGAACTCCACACCCGGCGTCTGCACATTGTCCTCAAGCCTGATCTGCGGCGCGCATTGCACACCGGGGCGTTCCTTCAGCTTGCATCAATTCTGGATGGACGCCTGGTTGATCGATTGCGCTAGGTGTAAGATTCGGCTTCATCGAGTATCATTTGCGCCCCTTTTTCGCCGATCATGATGGTAGGCGCATTTGTGTTTCCCGATACAATAGAAGGCATGATCGAGGCATCGATAACGCGTAGGTTCCTGATGCCCCTCACCCTAAGTGATGAATCGACAACCGCCATCGGATCACTGTCCGGACCCATCTTGCAGGTGCCAACCGGATGATAGATCGTATCGGCACGGTTTCGAATGTCCTCGATCAATTCATCATCATTATTGCTGGCGGTCGCATATACCGGCTTGCCTCTAATCTCATCGAATGCAGGAGCCTGTAAGATTTGTTGCGCGCGTTTGACTCCGGCAAGCAACGTTGCGACGTCACGCTCATCCTTTAGAAATGCTGGATCGATGAGCGGCGGCGTTGCCGGGTTTGCGTCGGCTAAAGTCAAATTACCATGACTCTTGGGTCTGAGGACACAAACGTGGCAGCTAAATCCGCCGCGGCCGTGCTGTTTTAGTCCGTGTTGATCGACCAATGTGAAGGCAAAATGCAGCTGAATATCCGGCGAACGCTCATCCGGATTGGTGAAATAGAAGGCACCAGATTCATTGAAGTTCGTCGTCAAAATACCGCGCCTTCCGGCAAAATATTTGAATTGGTTCCACGCAACACGAAACACCGAGCGCGCATTTTTGCCCAGAACATGCTCGCTGTCAGATTGGTACATTAAGCAGAAATCTACATGGTCGTAGAGGTTCTCTCCGACACCAGGAAGTTCATGAACCACCTTGATTTTATGCGGATCCAACTTGTCCTTGGCGCCAATGCCCGAAAGCAACAGCAACTGTGGGCTTTGGAACGCGCCGCAAGAAAGAATGACCTCCCGCCTGGCTTTGATTAGCTGCAAGTTGCCGTTTAACTTGACCATCACGCCGGTCGCCTGACCGTTTTCAACCAGAACCTTCTCGACAAATGCTTGTTTGAAGATGGTTAGATTCTTGCGCTTTTCAGCTGGCGTAACATAGGCGAGCGCGGCTGAGCAGCGCTTGCCGCGATCCTGCGTCAACTCATAATAGCCAATGCCTTCCTGAGTTTCGCCGTTGAAATCCTCATTGTAAGGCAGCTGGCAATCCATGCCAGCCTTAATGAACATGTCGTTGAGCGGGTTGGGGCTGCGCGGAGGGGACACGGTTAGGGGGCCGCCCTGCGCGTGATATTCGTTCGCACCCTTAACCCTGTTTTGCGCCTTCTTAAAGAATGGCAGCACCTCTTCGTATGACCAACCCTCATTCCCCAATGCCGCCCAGTGCTCATAATCTTCCTTGGCGCCGCGTATGTATACCATCGCATTTATTGAAGAAGAACCACCCAACACCTTGCCGCGCGGTTGATATCCGCGCCGACCATTCAGCCCCTCCTGTGGCACGGTTTCGAAGCTCCAGTTATGCGGGCCTTTGGGGACCGTGAAGGCGAAGTTGAATGGAATCGAAATCAGCGGATTATTATGAGATCCTCCAGCTTCGAGGAGAGCAACTTGATACTTTCCATTCTCTGACAATCTACTGGCAACTGTGCATCCCGCAGATCCAGCTCCCACCACGACAAAGTCGAATTTGTGCATCCCTCGGTTCCTTACCCATATTGGTGTGCAGCGATACAAAGTCACTAGGCACACTTGCGCAGCAGTCCAAAATCCCAATGTTGGGGCTAATCTGGCACTTCATTTTGACAACTCAAAATAGTCGCAGGTGAGCTAGATGGTCACTGACATTCTTTTTCGAATTATGTGCAATTTCGCTCAAGCGCGATGAAATGATTGAGAAGTGCACGGATCAGTGTTGCCACTTTCCCGGCACCTCGACAGCCGGTAGGTAAACGGATCCACCACGGTTACACACTTGCTATTGCGGACGTTGGGCGGCAGTTCACAAGGACTGTAACTGATATAAATCCAGCCCTCGTCTCGTATCACGCTTCGCAACGCCTGGGCTTGAGAAACGACCCGTCGAACCTGCCAATCAAGTTGCGGCCAGTTCGCTAGTCTTGGCAGAACCGTGTGGTCATAACTTGGCCGCTCAAGCGCCAGTCACTTTCCTGCGGCTGCACCCTTGCCATCACTGCCAGCATCTGGATGAGCGTCGTACTTCGGCGATTCAGGGCTACTTGCAGCGGCTCTCATTTTCAGTTCTCGCAAATTTTCCTCGTGGGATTCCCTACTGATATTGTAGTTCATCAGCACAGCAAGCATGACGAGATAAATACCCGTCACTATGGGCACATAATACGCACCCAAACTCCAGATGGCTTCGTCGGGGACTGCGCTCGCGTCGACCTGTCTTGGAAAGCTCGCCAGATAGAGCACAAAAGACGCGATCAAGATCCCAAGCCCCTGAACACTCTTTTTTGCAAAGGTGATGGACGCAGCCAAAACCCCTTCTGACCGACGCCCAGTTTCCAGCTCGCTTTGTTCAGCGAGATCGGCAAGCATTGAAGCGACAAGGATGTTGAAGCAGATGATGAGGCCGAGATCGACAATTCCAAATATCAGGTTGAACCAGAAAATGAACGGATCGCCATTTGGCGGCAATAGATCAAGCAGCCTGAGACAGATGGGTATCGGGTGCGCCAGAAGCGCCACCATACCCAAGATGATGGCAGCCCTCTTCTTGCCAAGATGTCTTGTCGCTACGGGGGCAAGCGCAAAACCAATCGCTGCCGATACAAATATTCCCAGGGACAGATAGCCTGTCTCGGACGCTGTGAATTCCCAGAAATAGGAAACGAAATAGAGGTGCAAGGAAGCCTTCAGCCCCAATGCAACCGCTCCCAAAATCGCCGCCAGAAACACTGCAAGGAAGGCGCGGTTGGACAGGGTTTCGAAAATCTCCTTGAATATCAATCGCAGCGTGATGTTGCGCTTCGGCGGCGCCTGATTGAGGTGACCGGCCCCCATTGAGTGGTCCGGGTTGATTGTTAGTGCATGATGACCTCCTTGGCCAGTGCTGTCCGCAGGTGGAGCGTAGCGGAACCGGAGGACAGCACTGGCAAAGGAACGGCTTCTGGCGCGGGAGGTCGATAGCCAAGCGAGCTGTGCGGCCTGACTGTGTTGTAGTGTCTCCGCCATGCCTCGATCAGGATTTGGGCTTCGGCAAGGCTGTAAAAGATTTCACCATTGAGCAGTTCGTCGCGCAGGCTGCCGTTGAACGATTCACAATAGCCATTCTCCCAAGGGCTGCCAGGTGTGATGTAAAGCGTCTGGACACCGATCTGTCCCAGCCATTCCTTGACGGCGGTAGCGATAAACTCGGGGCCATTGTCGGACCGTATATGCGCTGGCGGGCCGTGGAGAATGAACAGATCAGCCAACATCGCAAGCACGTCCGTGCTTCTGATCCGGCGTGCAACCAACAAGGCTATACACTCCCGGCTAGCCTCGTCGATGATCGCAAGGATACGGAACTTGCGGCCATCATGGGTTCGGCCCTCGACGAAGTCGTAAGCCCAGACATGTCCCGGATATTCAGGGCGCAGCCGGATGCACGAACCGTCGTTCAGCCACAGCCGTCCGCGCTTGGGCTGCTTCTGCGGTACCTTCAGACCCTCACGTCGCCAGATGCGCTCCACGCGCTTGCGGTTCACATGCCAACCCGCAGATCGCAGCAAAGCCGTGACACGCCGATAGCCATAACGGCCATATTGGCGTGCCAGGGCAATGATATCCTCGGTTAGCGCCTGCTCATCATCCGCCCCGCGCGGGACTTTGCGCTGCGTTGATCGGTGCTGGCCCAGAACGCGGCAGATGCGGCGTTCCGAGACAGGCAGTTCCTTCCGGATATGATCAACGCAGCGCCGTCGTCGCGCAGGGCTTAATAGTTTCCCCGAGCAGCCTCTTGCAGGATCAGCTTGTCGAGAGTGAGATCGGAGATCGCACGGCGAAGCCGTGCATTCTCCTTCTCAAGGTCTTTCATCCGCCGCGCCTGATCGGTCTTCAAACCGCCATACTCCTTGCGCCAACGGTAATAGGTCTGCTCGCTGATCGACAACCGGCGGCACGCATCTGCTGTCGTCCCACCTTGCGCCAGCACAATCTCAGCCTCACGCAGCTTGCCGATAATCTCCTCCGGCGTGTGTTTTTTGAATGGCATTCTTCATTCCCTTCCGTGTCCAAAATAACATTGATTTTGGACCACTCTGAAGGGGGCAGATCAGTTATGCAGCCTCTTTCATTCAAGCGTCATCGCTTTCACCCCGACATCATCCGCCAGGCAGTGTGGTTGTATTTCAGATTCACGCTGAGCCTGCGTGATGTTGAAGACTTGATGGCTGAACGCGGTATCGACGTGACTTACGAGACCATCCGCTGCTGGGTGGATAAGTTTGGTCCAGCCATTGCTGCCAACATTCGCAAGAGACGCCATCGAGCTGATTGCGTGTGGCATTTGGATGAGATGGTTGTCCGGATTAGCGGCAAAAGAATGTTCATGTGGCGGGCTGTGGACAAGGAGGGCGAGGTCCTCGATGTCCTGGTTCAGAAGCGTCGCAACAAGGCAGCAGCGCTGAAATTGCTACGAAAATTACTCAAGCATCAGGGCTTCGTTCCCGACGCTATCGTCACAGATGGCCTGGCTTCCTACGGAGCAGCGCTCCGCGACCTTGGCGCTTTGAAGCGTCATCAACCTGGTCAACTCAAGCATAACAACCGCGCGGAAAACTCACACCTTCCCGTGCGAAGACGGGAGCGAAAGATGCAACTGTTCAAGTCCCAGGGCCAAGCGCAGCGTTTCACCTCAACCCACTCAGCAATCTACAACACATTCAATATCGAGCGTCACCTCGTCTCCCGAAACACAATGCGAAAATACCGAGATCGTGCTTTCGCCGAGTGGCACGCCGTGTCCGCTCCAAATGGGTGAAATTTCAGCAGCGCACTTTAGCTCGCCCCGCGTCGCTTAACCTGACAACGCCGTCGCGCGATTGAATGAGAATGCGAGCTCTGTCTTCATCGGTGTTCAGCAGAGCGGGCCGCTAACAGTTGACAGAGACAGGGCGGTAGAATGGCTACGTGCACCGACCAATCCGAATGGAGTGCCCAACTCGGCCATTCTTTCGGCTTATGTCGCAACAGATGATATTGTTGGCCGCCCGTCTGAGAACTTTCTTATCGATTTTCCCAGCGGACTTGGTGAAGCCGAAGCGAGCGCTTTCGAGCTTCCGTTCGAACACCTTCGCGCTGCGAAATATGATCCACATCGCGACGGTGAGCTTGTTAACTATGTTGACTATCGGACAGATACTGACAGCCAAAACTCTTCGTGGTGGGAGCCGCATCGGGCTAGGCCTGCACTCCGCAATCGACTTGTGAATGCTGGTGATTATCTTGCCACAGCCGAAACAACCGAGCATCGTGTCTTTAGATTTCTTCCAGCAGGGACGGTGCCTGACAAAAGCCTCTACGCTTTTCCTGGCGTTGGATTGGAAGGTTTTGGAGTGTTGCAAAGTCGGTTTCACGAGAATTGGTGTACGTACTTTGGCAATCGAATTGGGGCAGGCAATCAGAGGCGCTACAACGCATCTTATGTGTACCTGACCTTCCCCTTTCCCGAAGGTCTGACCCCCGACATCCCCACTGCCGACTACGCCGATGATCCACGCGCGCAGGCTATTGCGGCAGCGGCGGCGCGGCTCAACGAGTTGCGCGAGAACTGGCTCAACCCGCCTGAGCTTATCGAGCGAGTGCCCGAAGTGGTCGAAGGCTATCCCGACCGCATCCTGCCCAAGGACGAGGCTGCCGCGAAGGAACTGAAAAAACGCACTCTCACCAATCTCTACAACACCCGCCCCGCTTGGCTCGACCATGCCCATCGCGCGCTCGATGAAGCCGTTGCCGAAGCCTACGGCTGGGGCGACGACTATCGCGCTGGAACCCTAACTGACGACGAAATCCTCGCGCGCCTTTTCCGCCTTAATCAGGAAAGGGTATCGGCGTGAGCCGGATAGACCTGCTGACAGCAATGAAAGCTTTGGGCCTATCGGGCGCGATGGCCCTTGAGGACAATCTTCAAGCGATCGAAGACCTTGTTGAGTTTCACTACGACGACGCAGAGAGACTTAATTCGGTTCGAAGTGAGTTTGAAAAGTTTCATCATCCATGGGCGCGATCGATAGTCGAAAGAATCGACGGGCATTTAAACAATATTCGTGATTTTCCGATAGATGAGGAGGATGATCCGAATTTCGACATGGACCCCTTGCTGCCAAGTACTGAAGAGTCGCCTCGATTGACAGCAGAGCAAGAACGCCTTCTTAACCTGATCGACTACGTCGAGGCCACCGAGCGCGATAAGTTGAAAACGGTTCTGGATTATCAGGATCACAAGGCCTTCCGCAAAACCGGGGCGGAGCTTCAAGGATTTCCTGGTGTCGCACTCGATGTCGGGCGCGATGACGATCCGATATGGTTGCGTGTCGACCGGCTGCCGAGGAAGGCACCGCCAGCACCAGAGGACGTAGAGCTATCCGTCTGGCTGACCTATCGCGACGATCCCAAAAGCGAGCCGCGACTTAAGTCCGAAATCTCAGGGGCTGTCCTTGTAGAGGCTGGCCTGATCCCCGCCGAAGATGCACCCGAGCATGTTTCCTTGGAACATTTTGCCGAGCGTGAGATGGTCGAGCTTTTGTTCGAGTACTGGCTTAAGAATGCCTGGTCGAATTGGGTCGAGACCGAAACCCCGCGCCGTGAGACAATTGCGCTCTACAATGCGTTGTTCATGCTGCGCCAACAGCTCGAAGGTGTCAGCGATATCCCGCTTGAGCTGACCTGCGGCATCGGTTTTGCCACGCTGTTTCGAGACGGGAAGCGGTTGCGGTATCCGCTGCTTACGGTCTCGCAGGAAATCAGTCTGAACGAGTTGACCCACGCGATTGAGGTGCGACCGCGTATGGAAGCGGACCCCGGTCTCGAATTGGACGCGCTGGATAAGATGGGGCTGGGCGTGCTGGACCAATGGCGCTCCGCGACTGAGAAATTCCTTGGTGAACTTGAGGAAGAAAGCCTGTCTCCATTTGCCCCGGAGACGTTCGCGCCACCGCTACGCCAGGCCGCCGCTTTGCTTGATCCTGATGCTGTGTACTTACCCGACCAAGATCCAGCGCAGCCCGGGATTATCCCTTCGATTGAAACGCAGTTCAGGATCGGCGATGCGTTTGCATTCTTTCAGCGAGAGCGTCGTGCCACTCAATTGATGGAAGATTTGCGTCAGTTCCGCGCGCTTCTCGAAGATGGAGAAGAGACAACAGAACTGCCGAAGGCAGTGGCCTCCTTGCTTGTTGAGCCTGCTAATGCGGTGAGCGAAGAAGAGTATCCCGAGTTCCGCGGCATCTCCAGCATTCCGGGCGTCACCACTTCTAGCGGGGAGGGGAAGGATCTGTTCTTTCCATTGCCGTTCAACCGTGAGCAGGTCGAAGTGGTGCAGCGACTGGAAGTGCGCCCGGGAGTAGTTGTTCAGGGGCCGCCGGGTACCGGCAAGACGCACACGATCGCAAATATAATCAGTCACTACCTCGCCCTTGGCAAGCGGGTGCTCGTGACATCTCAGAAAGCGCCCGCACTGAGGGTTCTTCGCGACAAGCTACCAGAAGCGGTGCGTCCTCTTGCAGTGAGCCTCCTTGAAAGCGATCGCGACGGCCTTAAGCAGTTTCAGGAATCCGTCGATATCATCGGCGAAAAACTGCAACGGCTGCGGCGGCATGAGTTGCAGGACGAGATTGATGATCTGGACGAGCAGATTGACAGGCTGCACCGGCAATTGGCGCTAATCGATACAGAAGTCGACAAGATCGGACGCGCGGCAATTTCGCCAATCACGCTGGATGGCGACACTTACGAGCCAATGCGCGCCGCTAGAATGGTCGCAGCCTCGCCGGAACTAACAGCTTGGATGCCTGATGATCTGGAGGTTTCATCAACCTGCGATCCAGCATTTTCCGATGCTGACATTGCCGAACTCAGGACGGCTCGGAAGGCAGTTGGTGACGACCTCGCCTATCTGAATGCGTGCCTTCCGGACCTTGAGCGCCTTCCCACAGTCGAAACGCTCCTCAATGCCCACAAGGATCTGTCTAAAGCCGAGCAGATAAGGGAGAGGATAAGCAAGGGCGAACTTCCGGCTTTGCGAGAGGACCGGGATGACACTGTTTCGCGCCTGCGAGACCTGACGGCAAAACTGAAGTCACTATCTGCAGAGGAGCAACGGGTATCAGGGGCACCCTTTGCATGGACTGATGAGCTGCTTCTTTGTCTTGGGCAAACCGGACCGGACGACCGTCTAACCGCGTTGGAGAGCTTGCGCGAAGAGGCTTTAAGGCTTGGAGCCGAGTATCAATACTTCCTGACCAGACCGGTTTTCGTGCCGGAAGAAGCGCTTAGCGATCCGAAGTTTCTTGTTGCGATTGAGAAAGAGGCCGAAGGTAAACCGGCAGTCGGGCTCGTTGGCGGGTTATTCGCTTCCAAACTCAAGGCTCAGCTGGGTGAGGTCACTGTATTGGGCGAACCAGCTTCAACTGCCGACGAATGGAGCGACGTTCAACGATTTGTTACAGCACGGGCTTCAATTCGGCGATTTCAGACAGCGTGGAACAACGTGGTGGCTGGCGGGATCGGTGATCGTCTGGAAGGACAAGAGTTGGGCGTGGCGCAACTCGCAAGACGCCAGTTCGATCATATTGACGCTGCTAATACATTGATCGCAAGTCGTCGAGAGATCCATGCTGCGGTCGATGCTACTTTTGTTTCGTCCCCTGCGTTGCGGGATGGTGATCAGCAGGCAATTCGCGGTCTGCTTGAAGCCGTCGATGCTCATCTTCTGCGATATCGATTGGCTGATGCTGAAGGTTTGCGGACCTCTCTCCTCTCCGAGCTAGAGCCCTGTGAATACGAAATCAGCGCGGAGCTTCGTGCCCTGGCGGCTACGCGTTTGGGCAGCCCGGAAGTATCAATTGATGCACTGGCAGAAGCGTGGAATTCGTTCATTACGCGTCTGAGAGAAGTAAAAGGGAAACACGACGCTTTCGCGAAGATTGCGGAGGTGACAGACCTCATTGAGATGTCAGGTGCGCCAAAATGGGCTCGGCGCTTGAGGTCCAATCCGGTCAATGGTGTTGAGGACGAACTTCTACCCGGTGATTGGGAAAACCGTTGGCGTCTTCGTCGCCTAGAGGGGTGGCTGGATACGAACGACAAGCATCACCGCCTTAGGGAACTCGGCACTGATCGCAGCGAGAAGGAGGTTCTCCTCAAACGAGCATACGAACGCTCGATTGAACTGCGAACCTGGTTGGAGCTCAGCAAGAAGGCTAGTGATGGGGTCAAGGCGGCACTTGCCGCCTATGCAGATGCAGTTCGAAGAATTGGACGAGGTACTGGGAAACGTGCTGGCCGATACAGGCGCCAGGCGCGTGAGGCATCCGATCGCGCCAAGGGCGCTTTGCCATGCTGGATTATGCCGCATTACCGGGTCTCAGAGTCCCTTCCAGCAGATTTGGGACTCTTCGATCTCGTGATCGTTGACGAAGCATCGCAATCGACGGTAGCGGCATTACCCGCCCTACTACGGGCCAAGACAATCCTCATCGTTGGCGATGATAAGCAGGTCAGTCCGGACCTTGTCGGACGCGACCAGACGCGTGCAGATGAACTCGCGGTACGACACCTTTCTGGGCAAGTCCCCGATTATCGGGCTTCGCTACGCGAGGAACAATCGCTGTACGATCTTGGCAAGGTGGTCTTCGCCGGTGGGGCGATCATGCTTACCGAACATTTCCGTTGTGTCGCGCCCATCATCGAATTTTCCAAGGCGCAGTTCTACAATCACAGGCTGAATCCTCTGCGGCTACCGACTGCTTCGGAACGGCTTGATCCTCCCTTGATCGACGTTCGAATTGAAGACGGATATCGACAGGGAGACATTAATCCTCCGGAAGCGGCATATATCGTCGAAGAGATTGAGAGAATCGCATCCGACCCAAAGATGGCAACGCGGACAATCGGCGTAACAACCCTATTGGGTCAAAAGCAGGCAGCTCACATTTATGGCCTGATCGAGCAAAAACTCGGACCAGAGGTGATCGAACAGCACCACCTGCGCGTGGGCGATCCCACAGCTTTTCAGGGTGACGAGCGAGACATCATGTTCATATCGTTGGTTGCTCAAGCGGGTGGTAGCGCTCTGTCGGGAGTCCGATTTGAGCAACGCTTCAACGTCGCCCTTTCGCGAGCATGTGATCGAACGTATTTGGTTCGCTCAGTAGACGTTGAAGCCCTTGGACATGCCGATCAGCTTCGCCGCGCGCTGCTGGACCATTTCCGGATGCCCTTCCCGTCTGATGGTCAAGAGGCCAAGGACCGGCGGGAAAAGTGCGAGTCCGATTTTGAGCGCGAGATGTACGATCTGTTGGTTGAGCGAGGCTATAGAGTCGACACCCAAGTCAAAGTAGGCGATTTTAGGATCGACCTCGTGGTCGAAGGTGAGAATGACCGCCGCGTCGCAATCGAATGCGATGGCGACCGATATCACGGACCTGATCGTTGGGCCTCCGACATGAACCGGCAGCGCATCTTGGAAAGGGCTGGTTGGACAGTTTGGAGGTGCTTCGCATCTCGTTTCGTCAGGGATCAAAGACAGGTGATGGAGGAACTGGTCGGGTTCCTATCCGAGCGTGGTATCCAGCCAGTTGGCGGTTCAGATGAGTGGACCAGTCGACATGTAGAACTAAGAGCTTGGCGTTCCTCTGACTCGACTGAGGATGACGCGCAAGACGAAGTCGATCTACCTACTGAACCCGTTGAGAATTGTGAGGGCCAAGCAGACCATTCGAGCGAAGAACTTGCTACCGTTGTGCCTTCTGACGATGAGGAGCAGGACTCCGCTCGGGTTACTGAAGCTCAGGTTCAAGAGCAGATCTTGCAGCTGATGTCAGATGGACAAGTCTGGAGTAATTCCCAGTTGAAGAAAGCGTTGCCTGACCACCTCCCGCTGTCGTCAGCAGACCGCGCACCTGCGGCTTTCAGGCCGCATGAGGAGAGGTGGGAGGAGCTTGTAAACAACGCGCTCTCCCCATCCCGGAGCAACTCTTTGCATTCGCGCGGTTTGGTCGAAAGTCGAGGCAGGGGGCTGCACCAGCTTACATCCTCATGCGGTAAAGATGAGACGCACATTTCGAGTGATCAATCACGGCAACCGCATGAAACGGTTTATCGTTTGCCTCCTCACGAGGTGGGCCAAGAGTACCAATTTTCCGAACTTTCAGTGCCTGAAGGTGATGGCGATCTGCTTTATGAAGATGCATATCAGCGACGTCTCGAAACAATCGTCGAGGAGGTCATCGAACGTGAGGGGCCCGTCTATCTCGACCTTGTCGTCGAACGGGTCGCCCGTGCGCATGGGAGTTAGCGTCCGCGCTCGTGGTGTAATTTCCGGTGTAGGCGATGGTGTATTCCGGGGTGGGGCATGCCC
>NZ_JBHUEL010000004.1:0-382801 GCF_042680825.1 Sphingorhabdus buctiana | reverse complement strand
GACCAGCACTGGCCAAGGAGGCAATCATGCACTAACAATCAACACGGACCACTCAATGGGGGCCGGTCACATTTCTAAAGGACCAGCATCAAGAGTGTGGGGGTAGATGTGGGGGAATGAAGTCATATCGCACATGAAAAACAAAAATACAGATATTTAGACTGAAAGTTCGATACAAGCCCTGCCACCATTTATCCCGCAATATGCTGAAACCTGCGGGATGCTCCCAATATAATTTACATCCGGTTGCGATTGTTGACAAAGGTCAATGCAATCTTAACCGTTTCGTGGTGATTGGGCTTTGGCGACCTCAGGGGATTACGCCACCCCACAACTGAGGCCCAGTGCCGTTAGGCACTGGGCTTTTTCTTTTGTGGGGCTGAAGTCTGGCGGTCTACGACCGCAGTTGTCGCCTTATTACGCCGCCAATGCGACTTCAGGATCAACGAATTTCAGGTTCAAGCTTTCGGCAACCGCCTTGCTTGTAACCTTGCCTTTGTGGACATTGAGGCCAGCGAGCAGTCCGCGCCCGATTTCGCTGTGGGCGTGCAAGGCCTCTAGTCCCTTGTCCGCCAGCGCCAGGCCATAGGGCAGGGTGGCATTGTTCAATGCTGCCGCGCTGGTCTGTGGCACCGCACCCGGCATGTTCGCAACGCAATAGTGGATGATGCCGTCGACCACATAGGTGGGCTCTGCGTGCGTTGTGGGCTTTGACGTTTCGAAGCAGCCGCCTTGGTCGATGGCAACATCGACGAGTACCGAGCCCGGCTTCATATGCTTAAGCATCGCACGGGTAACCAGCTTCGGCGCACTGGCGCCAGGGATCAGCACCGCACCGATTACGGCATCGGCCGCACTGATTTCGGCATCGATCGTGTCGAGCGTCGAATATCGGGTGCGGACCCGGCCGTGGAACAGTTCATCCAGTTGGCGCAGGCGCGGTATCGAGCGATCGACGATGGTTACTTCGGCGCCAAGGCCAACCGCCATGCGCGCCGCATGGGTGCCGACTACACCGCCGCCCAATACGGTCACGCGACCAGCGGGAACGCCCGGAACGCCGCCCAGCAATATGCCTGCACCGCCCTCGGAACGGCGCATTGCCTCTCCTGCGGCCTCGATTGCCAGTCGCCCGGCGACTTCGCTCATCGGGGCGAGCAATGGCAGGGTGCCCTTGTCGTCGGTGACGGTTTCATAGGCGATCGCGGTGCAACCCGATTTGATCAGTCCCTTTGCCTGCTTGGGATCGGGGGCAAGGTGGAGATAGGTGAAAAGCAACTGCCCTTCGCGCAATTGCACCCATTCGCTGGGTTGCGGTTCCTTCACCTTCACAACCATCTCCGCCTTGGCGAAGATTTCCTCGGCGGATTTCACAATCTTGGCACCCGCCTTTTTATATGCCTCGTCCCCGGCCATGATGCCCGCGCCCGCGCCTGACTGCACCATAACCTGATGCCCGCGCGCAACATATTCGCGAACGGCGGAAGGCGTCAGCCCGACGCGATATTCATGAACCTTGATCTCTGTGGGGACGCCGATGCGCATGTCTCTCTCCAAAGTTGAAAGCGGTCTGCACCGCTTTTAGCACTTAGTGCGCAGCTAAAATGCGCAAATTATGGACAGTAGAATGAATTTAATGCAATAAAGCAGCGCAATATATCGAAAAGGCGACGAATAAATGCAGATTGACCGCATAGACCGTAAGATATTGAGCGCCCTTGTCGCCAATGGCAGGGCAACGCAGCAGGAATTGGGCGAGGCTGCCGGCCTGTCCCCCAGTGCTGCTTCAAGAAGGCAAAAGGCCCTCGAAGACGCTGGCATAGTGCGCGGCTATCGGGCCGATGTGAACTTACGCAAACTGGGCATGGCCGCGACTGTGATGGTGACGATCACGCTCGACAGCCAGAGCGAAGAGGCGATGGAAGCTTTTGAAAGCGCGGTTTCCGTCAGTCCGTCGATCCTGCGATGTCACTTGATGAGCGGCCGCAACGATTATCATCTGACGGTGCGGACGGCGTCGATCGAGGATTATGAGCGCGTGCACCGCCAGGAGATTGCCCGCCTGCCAAGGGTCGCACGCATCGAGACGGCATTTGCGTTGCGCGAAGTCGTTAACCGTGCCGTCCCGCCGAGGCTGTTCGAATGAATGAACAGTAAGCCTGCACCTGCGTTCTATTCCCGAAGGAGAATGAACATTGGCAGAAACATCGGCATCAGCATTGGCGGACTGATCTTGCTCTTGATCCTCGTCGCGATCCTGTTCTGACGAAATCAGGCGATAGTCGCCAAGAGGTCCCCCAATTTTCCGAACATCTCGTCGATATGCGATTTTTCCATGATCAGCGGCGGGCTGAGCGCCAATATGTCGCCCGTGGCGCGCACGAGGAGCCCATTGTCGAAACAGGCGTGGAACAATTCGGTCGCGCGTTTGGTCGGTGCGCCAGCGCGTGGTTCCAGTTCGATTCCCGCGACGAGGCCGATTGTCCTTATATCGATGACATGCGACTTTCCTTTCAGGCTGTGCGCAGCATCGGCCCAATAGCTGCCCAATTCCTCTGCTTTCTCGAAAAGGCCTTCATCACGATAGAGATCGAGCGTGGCTATCCCGGCGGCGCAGGCGACCGGATGGCCTGAATAGGTATAGCCGTGAAACAACTCGATACCATCCGCCGCGTTGTTGACGACATCGTCATGGATCGAACGGTGCACTGCCACCGCACCCATGGGAACCGCTGCATTGGTAAGGCCCTTGGCCATGGTGATGATATCGGGCGTGACCCCCCAGGTGCCGCTCGCGGTGGCTCCGCCCACACGGCCATATGCAGTGATGACCTCGTCAAAGATAAGGATGATGCCATGCCTGGTGCAGATATCACGCAGCCGTTGCAGGTAACCGACCGGCGGTATCAGTACACCGGTTGAGCCGGCCATGGGCTCCACAATGACGGCGGCGATGGTTTCCGCCCCGTGCAGGGCAACCAGCCGCTCCAGATCGTCTGCCAGTTCGGCACCATGCTGCGGAAAGCCTTTCGAAAAGGCGTTCCTGGACAGGTCGTGCGTGTGCGGCAAATGGTCCACCCCCGGAAGGCCCTGCCACCAGCGGCGATTGTTGACGATACCGCCCACCGAAATTCCGCCAAAGCCGGTGCCGTGATAGCCGCGCTCGCGCCCGATCAATCGGGTGCGCGTGCCTTGGCCGCGTGCGCGCTGTGCTGCCAGCGCTATCTTGAGCGCCGTATCGACAGACTCGCTGCCCGAGTTGGTAAAAAAGATACGATCCAGCCCCTCAGGCATTAGTTCGGCAACGCGACTTGCCAGTTCAAAGGCGAGGGGGTGGCCGAGTTGGAATGTCGGGCCGAAATCCATCGATGCCGCGGTTTTTGCAATTGCTTCGACAATCGGGGTGCGGCAATGCCCGGCATTGCTGCACCACAAGCCCGAAGTGCCATCGAGAATGCGGTTCCCGGCGACATCCCAATAATGCATGTACTTCGCTGCAGCCAGTTGGCGCGGGTGTGCCTTATAGGCTCGGTTGGCAGTGAAGGGCATCCAGAATGCCGCAAGCGGGTCGTTTTCACGCATCAATTCGGTCCTTGCTGGGTACCCACCGGCACCATGCTACTGTGACCGATATGCCACAACTTATAAAAAGGACAATGTTGCAGACATAAAATTGCTTGATTGCCATGCGGCTTGCTGTTTTTGTGCACCTGCACACTGGCAGCGCCATTAACCATATCAAAACAGGAAGCTGGCAGAACTCGCGGGAAAGAACAGCCATCTAGGGGGCAGGGGCCTACGCGTCCGCTGTCAGCGAGTTTAAGTGAAGAAAGGTCAAAAATATGCGTAAGTCAATTTTCAAGCTGGCAGCAGCCTGCGTCGTCGTGGGCAGCATGTCGGCAGCTGCGCCGGCATTCGCACAAGACGAAGCGGCAGAAGAAGCTGAAGGCCCGTTCACCGTTTCGGGCGGTATTGCGGTAGTTTCCGACTATCGTTTCCGCGGTGTTTCGCTGTCGGACAAGGATTTTGCGGTCCAGCCGACTTTGACTGTCAGCCACGAGTCGGGTTTCTATGTTGGTGTTTGGGGTTCGAATATTGCGGAAAACCCGGGCGAAGATATTGAAGTCGATCTTTATGCCGGTTTCGCTGGTGGTGACACCGTCACTTATGACTTGGGCGTCACCTACTATATGTATCCCGGCGTTTCGGCCTTCAACTATGCTGAATTCATCGGCAAGCTCGGTACCACCGTGGGACCGGTAACCCTCGGCGGCATGGTTGCTTACGCACCAAGCCAGGACGGCACGGGCAACACCGACAACTTCTATCTGGGCACCAATGCCTCGATCGGTATCCCCAATACCCCGTTGTCGCTAAGCGGTTCGATCGGCTATGAAGATGGCGCATTTGGCGATGACAAGATTGACTGGTCGCTTGGTGTAACGGCGGAAGTCAAAGGCTTCACACTTGGCGCATCCTATGTCGATACCAACCGGTTTGTTGGCGGTCTTGGCAAGGCGGGTGCCGTCTTCTCGATCAGCTACGGCTTCTGACATCTCGCCGGCTTCAGGCTGGCAAAAGGTAAAACTGAATGCCGGGCTTGACTGTTCAAGCCCGGCATGTCCTTATGTGGCAGGCCAGTTTCCGGCCCTAAACCGGTGAAAAACAATGTCTGTCAATCTGGCGAGCTGGATCGCCGAACATAATATCGACGAAGTCGAATGTATCGTACCCGACATCAACGGGGTGCAACGCGGCAAGGTTTTGCCCGCAAAAAAATTCCTCTCTTCGGTCCGTGACAAGTCGCTCCGTATCCCCGGCAGCGTCTTCATTTGCACAATCGATGGTGACTATCCGGAAGATATCGCTGATATCTGGGACAAAGATCCGGACAAGACCCTGATCGCCGATCCGGAGACGATTTGCATTGCGCCGGGTTTCAAATCCCCGACCGCGTTTGTTATCGCCGATGCCTATCATGGTGATGGCACGGAGGTTGAGCTGGCGCCACGCGCCATCCTCAAGAAAGTCCTGCGGCTTTATGAGGAAAAGGGCTGGAAACCTATCATCGCGCCCGAGGTGGAGTTCTACCTCGTCAGCCAGAATGTCGACCCCGACTTCCCGTTGGTACCGCCGACAGGTTCTAGTGGCCGCGCCGAAACCGCGAGCCAGCCTTACGGGCTGGAGGCGATGAACGAATATGAAGCAATCATCGACCATATCTATGACGATTGTGAGCTGATGGGGCTCGATATCGATACGATGATCCACGAAATGGGGGCCGCCCAGCTTGAGGTGAATTTCATCCATGGCGATCCGCTCGCGCTTGCGGACTCGGTATTCCTGTTCAAGCGGGTGGTGCGCAATGTCGCGCGCCAGCATGGGGTTTATGCAACCTTCATGGCAAACCCAATGGCCGGGCAGCCGGGCAGTGCGATGCACATCCACCAATCGGTTGTGGATTCGGCAACGGGCAAGAACCTGTTCGCCAATGCCAATGGCCGCGATAGCGCCTTGTTCAAAAGCTTCATTGCGGGTCTTGCCCGCTATATGCCGCAGGTCGCGCCGCTCTGGGCGCCCAATGTGAACAGTTTCCGCCGGATGCGGCCGGATAGTGCCGCGCCCATTAACGTACAGTGGGGCGTTGATAACCGCAGCTGCGGTTTCCGTGTCCCGGTATCGGATCGCAACAACCGCCGCGTTGAGAACCGCTTGCCGGGTGCCGATTCAAACCCCTATCTGGCGATCGCGGCGTCGCTGGTATGCGGTTATGTGGGAATGGTCGAACGGCTGCAGCCGCCCAAGCCAATCGAAGGCAGCGCCTATAACCGCGCCCGCACTTTGCCGCGTACGCTTGAAGCGGCTCTCGACCGTTTCTCCAGCTGCAAACCGGTGCGCAATATCCTCGGCGAGGATTTCTTCGACATCTATTATGCAGTGAAAGACCATGAGCTTTTCAACTACCAGTCGGTGGTTTCAAGCTGGGAGCGCGAGCATCTGCTGTTGAGGGTGTGATGCCCGACCAATTGGCAAACAGCTATTACCGTGCGACCGCCAATGTTTGGGAGCGTCGGCTTGCTTTCTCGGGTGATGAAAGCTTTGACGTAGCCGTTATCGGAGGCGGCTTCACGGGTCTGTCGGCGGCCCTTGCGTGCGCCGAAAAGGGGCTGAAGGTCGCGTTGTTCGAAGCGCATTCGATCGGTTTCGGAGCATCAGGGCGCAATGGCGGCCAATTGATTCCCGGCTTGCGCTGGTCGATGCGAGAGATTGACGAGGAATTCGGCCGCGAACGCGCGCAGGCGATTTACGATCTCGCTTATGGCGCGGTTGAACGTGTGAAAAGCCGGATCGCCAAGGATGGCATCCAATGCGATCTGAAGGCAGGCCATTTAGAGGCAGCATTCAAGCCTGATCATTATCGCGCGATGCAGCGCGACGCCGAATATCTCGCCAAGGAATTTGGCTGGGAGAGCGAAATCGTCGACCCAAAGGATATGGGCAGGCATATCAATGGTGGCGGTTATCATGGTGGGATTTACGACCGCCAAGGCGGGCATTTCCATCCTTTGAACTATACACTTGGCTTGGCAAAGGCGGCGTTGGATGCAGGTGTTGTGATATTCGAGCACAGCCCTGTTTTAAAGATTGCGGGAAATCAGGCTTGCACGGCTAATGGAATTGCGACGGCACAGTCCATCCTGCTTGCGGCAGACAATTGGATGGGCGATCTGGATCGTGCATTGGGCGGCTACACTGTTCCGATCATGAATTATAATATCGCGACAGCACCGCTGCCTGATGCCGACAGCCTTTTGCCCAGCGATGCAGCCGTTGCCGACAGCCGCTTCGTCCTCAACTATTTCCGCCTTTCCGCCGACAAGCGCCTGATCTTTGGTGGCGGAGAGAAGTATGTTCAGTCACCGCCTGCCGATATTGCTGCCTTTGTGCGCAAGCATATTGTCGACGTGTTCCCTTCGCTGGCTGAAACACCGATCGACTATGCCTGGGGTGGCGCAGTGGGGGTAACCATGAACCGGTTGCCGCATATGGGGCGCAAGGGGAACGTCTTCTTCGCCCACGGCTTTTCCGGACATGGCGCGCTCGTCACGACGCTGGCTGGGGAATTGCTGGCCGAAGCGGTTACCGGGACGATGGAGCGGTTCGATGTCTTTGCGAACCTACCGCAGCAACCCTTTCCCGGCGGACGGCTGTTCGCGCGGCCACTCGCCACTTTGGGATTGCTTTGGTACGCGCTAAGGGATCGCCTATGATTACAGACGCTTCTATCGACAGGACTGCTGAGCGTGAAGCGGCCGCCTTTTGTGCGGCCAACCCCAAATCGCTGACGCTTGCCCAGCAGGCGTCGACCAACTGGTTTCAGGGTGTTCCCTTTCACTGGATGCTCGATTGGCCAAGCCCCGCACCGCTGGTCGCCGCCCATGCGCAGGGCGCTGTGCTGACCACGGTTGATGGTCGCAAGCTCGATGATTTCTGCCTTGGCGATACCGCCAGCATGTTCGGCCACTCGCCCAAGCCGCTGGCTGATGCGATTGCAAAGCAGGCGGGCGAGGGGCTCAGCTATATGCTCCCCACCGAAAAAGGCGTTGAACTGGGTGAGATGCTGGCCAGGATGTTCGGCCTGCCGCGCTGGCAGGTTACGACCACGGCGAGCGAAGCAAGCCGGGCTGTGATCCGCTGGTGCCGCGGGATTACCGGGCGCAAGAAAATCTTGATCTTCAATGGCTGTTATCATGGAGCCGTCGACGATGTATTTGTCGACCTGCGCGCCCATCCTTCAGGTTGGGAACCGAAAATGCGCGCCAGCCTGATCGGGCAAGTGCACGATATCCTGCCGACCACCTCGGTGATTGAGTTCAACGACCTCGAAGCTCTCGAGCGCACACTGAAACGCGGTGACATTGCCTGTGTGCTTGCCGAACCAGTGATGACCAATGTCGGGATGGTGCGCGATGCCCCCGGTTATCTCGAAGCGTTGCGCCGGTTGTGCAGCGAAACCGGCACAATATTGGTGTTCGATGAAACGCATACCATTTCCTCCGGTTATGGCGGGCACAGCAATGCCTTTGGCCCGAAACCGGACATGATGGTGATCGGCAAGTCGATTGGCGGGGGCATCTCGACCGCTGTTTACGGGTTCAGCGATGAGATTGCTGAACGCATGGCGAAACTCAATGCCAGCAGGCCGAGCGGCCATAGCGGCATCGGCACTACGCTATCGGCAAATGCGCTGGCGATTGCGGCGATGCATGCGATGGTCGGCAAGGTTATCACTCATGATGCCTATCGTCACATGCTCGAACTGGCACGACGATTGGTGAAGGGCATCGAGAGCGTCATCGAAACCCACCGGTTACCCTGGCACGTGGTGAATGTAGGTGCGCGGGTGGAGTTTGTTTGCGCTGACCGCCCATCAACTAATGGCAGCGAAGCACGCGCTGCGATGCATCCCAAATTGGAGGCGGCAATCCACCTCTATCTCGCCAATCGCGGCATTTTGCTTGCGCCGTTTCACAATATGATGTTGCTGTCGCCGGCAACGCAAGAGGGGCAGGTTGACCGGTTGGTGCATATTCTCGACGCCGCGGTAACCGAATTTCTGGAGTAATAAAGTTGAGCCATCATCCCAAATCCTCGGCCGTGATCGCGCCGAAGAGCGAAGCGGAAGCGTTTTTCGCGGCCAATCCGCATATCGATGCGATCGACATGATCTACACCGATATGGGCGGCGTGCCCCGTGGCAAACGGTTGCGCCAGCATGAAGTGATTGCCGTATACGAAACCGGACGGATGTTTCCGGGATCGATCACGGTGGTGGATATCACCGGGCAGGATACGGTCGAAACTGGCCTTGTCTGGGAAGATGGCGATGCTGACCGATCGATGAAGCCGGTGCCCGGTACGCTGGTCAAAACGCCTTGGGCCGGGGAGAATGCCGCGCAGTTCCTGGTCGATTTCTACGAACTCGACGGCACCCCGCACGACCTTGATCCGCGCCATGTGCTCGGGCGGGTCGTGGATCGCTATGCGGAGCAGGGCCTGGTGCCTGCGGTCGCGGTCGAACTCGAATTCTATCTTGTCGATCCAAAGCGTACCCGAGACGGCCTGATCCGCCCTGCAGCGCCCGGCTACAGCAAGGATCGCCCGCGCAATGTAGAGGTCTATGGCCTGCGCGAGATTGAAGATTTCCGTCCATTTTTCGATGATCTCTATGCCTTTTGCGATGCGCAGGGGCTCCCGCTCGAAAGCGCGATTTCGGAATTCGCTCCGGGGCAGTTCGAGCTCACGCTGTGCTACAAGCCCGATGTGCTGCGCGCCTGTGACGACGCAATCATGTACAAGCGCCTAGTGAAGGCAACCGCCCAGCGCCATGGGCTGGAAGCCACCTTCATGGCCAAGCCCTTTGCCGATCAGGCGGGCAGCGGCATGCACATCCACGTTTCGGTCAACGATGCCGATGGTAACAATATCTTCGCCAGCGAAGATCCCGAGGGCACCGATGCGCTGCGCCACGCCATCGGCGGGATGATTGCAAATGTGGGGGATAGCTTCGCGCTGTTTGCGCCCAATGCCAATAGCTATCGCCGTTTCAAGGCGAACAGCTATGCGCCGGTTGCTCCAACCTGGGGTGTGAACAACCGCACCGTTTCGTTCCGCATTCCGGCAGGTGCGCCCAAGACCCGCCATGTCGAACACCGCGCATGTGGGGCCGATGCCAACCCCTATCTTGCAGTCGCTGCCGTGCTCGCAGGCATGCATCATGGCATGGCGAACCAGACCGATCCCGGCCCTGCGGTGGTCGGCAATGGCTATGATCGAGACAGTTCGGGCGATGACAAGCCGCCGAGCAACTGGTTTGCTGCAGTCGACCGTTTCCATGCCTCCAGCATCATGCGCGACTATCTGGGCGAACGCTTCGTGGACATGTATTCAATCGTCAAACGCGTCGAGCAGGACCGCTATTTCAGCGAAGTACCCCGTCTTGATTATGACTGGTATCTAAGAAACGCCTAAATCCAAAAAAATGGCTTGAAATTCGCCACTTTTGCGTCAGTCTCCGGAATCGAGGGAACGCATAAAAAGGTGGAGTAAAGCCATGGATTTCAAGACGCTGTTGGATAACGCACAGAACCGTCGGTCGCTGCTGAAGGGGATGGGGGTCGCCGCTGTCGGCTTGACCTTTACAGGCGCACTTGCAGGATGTGGAGAGAAGGAAGCGAAGAAGCTCGCCAATGGTGAGGAAGCCAAGCTGAACTTCTACAATTGGGACACCTATATCGGCGAAACCACGCTTGAGGATTTCAAGGGTGCCAGCGGCGTTGATGTCAACATGACGCTGTTCGCCAGCAATGACGAGCTGTTTGCCAAGTTGAAGGCTGGCAATCCCGGCTATGACGTGATTGTGCCGTCGAATGACTTTGTCGAGCGCATGGCCGCTGCCGACATGCTGATGCCGCTCGATTTCGCGCAAATCCCGAATTTCGAGAAAAATGTCGCGCCCGAGTTCAAGGATGTGCCCTATGATCCGAAGCGCAAATATTCGATGCCTTACACCTGGCTGTCGCTTGGCATCGGCTATCGCAAGTCGAAGGTGAAGGGCACGCCCGATAGCTGGAAAGTGCTGTTCGACAGCGACGAATATAAGGGCCGCATCGCCGTTCTTTCGGAAGCGGGCGACATGTTCCGTCTCTATGGCAAATATCTGGGCAAGTCAGTCAACGGCCTGACCGAAGCCGATATCAAGACCATCGAAGCGCTGATGATCAAGCAGAAACCCAACATCAAGGCCTTCCACGAGGATAATGGCCAGGACCTGCTGCTCAAGGGCGAGGTTGATGTCGTGCTCGAATATAATGGCGATATCGCGCAGGCGATGGTCGAGGACGAAGATATCGGCTTTGTCATTCCCAAGGAAGGCAGCCAGCTCAATTCGGACAATCTCTGCATTCCCAAAGGCGCGCCGCGCCCCAAAAATGCGCATGCCTTCATCAACTATCTGCTTGATGCAGAGGCAGGCAAGAAGATCACCGAAACCATTCTTTACCCGACGCCCAATAACGCCGCCAAGGCCCTGATGCCCGACGATTACAAGAATAATCCGGTCATCTTCCCGCCAGCGGATGTTCTCGCCAAGTGCGAATATGCGAAGTTCAATCCTGAACTTCAGGCGAAATATGAGGAGGCCTTCACCCGCGTGCGGGCCGCCTGATCCGTGGCAGGGGGGCTACAGGATTGGAAACAGCATAAGCGGCCGTTCGCAGCGATTGCGGGGGCGCCGCTTTTCTGGCTGCTGCTTTTCTTCCTCATACCGATGGCGATTGTCTGGCTTTACAGCTTTGGCGAAAATGCCGGGCCAGCCGACATCGCGATTTCGGGCACGCTTGAAAATTACAAACGTGCGACCGAATGGCTGTATCTATCGATATTCCTGAAATCGCTGGCGGTCGCCGCGCTGGTCACGCTGATTTGCCTGATTGTCGGCTTCCCGGTGGCGATGGCGATTACCTTCGCTTCGCCCAAATGGCGGCCCTGGCTGCTGCTTGGCATCATGCTGCCCTTCTGGACCAACCTGTTGATCCGCACCTATGCGCTGATGATGCTGATGGGTACCAACGGCTACGCCAATAAAGGGCTGGGTGCGTTGTGGGAGGGGGCAAGCTGGCTGCGCACGCTGGTTGGCATGCAACCGCTTGAGGCATGGACGCCGGTGCAACTGCTCTACAATAATTTCGCGGTGGTGCTCGGGCTGGTTTACGTCCACCTGCCTTTCATGGTGCTGCCGCTCTACGCCGCGCTCGACCGGCTGGATAAATCACTGATCGAGGCGAGCCTTGACCTGGGGGCAGGGCATTTGCGCACGCTGATGAAGATTGTCGTGCCGCTCGCCGGGCCAGGCATTTTGGCGGGTGTGATGATTACGCTGATCCCTGCATTGGGCGCCTATCTGACGCCTGACCTTATGGGGGGCACTGAAAGTCAGATGATCGCCAATGTTATCGAGCGCCAGTTCAAGCGCGCCAACGACTGGCCCTTTGGCGCGGCGTTATCCTTCCTGTTGATCTACGCGATGTTCATCCTGATTGCGCTGCAATCGATGCGGCGCGACAAGGGAAGGGAGGCGCACTGATGGCGCTGTTCAAACGCACACCGGTTGCCCCGCTCGAATATACCCGCAAGACCTGGATGCGCGGTTGGGTCGGTGCGACGATGTTCTTCCTCTACGCACCGCTGCTGATCCTGATGATTTTCAGTTTCAACGACAGCAAGCGCAACGTTGTGTGGAAGGGCTTCACGCTCAAATATTACGAAAAGGCGATGAACAATGACTCGCTGGTGGAGGCGATGGTCAATTCGCTTACCATTGCCGGATTGGCGACGGTGTTCAGCCTTGTTCTTGGCGCATTGGCGGCTGTCATGCTCTGGCGCTTCCGCTTTCCATTCAAGGGAGCGGTCGAAGGAACCATGTCGCTGCCGATCATCGTTCCAGAGATTTGCCTCGGCGTCGCTTTCCTGATCTTCTTTGCCAAGATTTCGTGGCCGACCGATCTTCCTTGGCCGTTAAATCTTTCAGCGATCACGATTGCGCACATCACCTTCTGCTTCCCGTTCGTGGCGATGGTCGTGCGTTCGCGTCTGGAAAGCTTTAACAAGGAAGAGGAAGAAGCGGCAAAAGATTTGGGTGCGTCGGAATGGCAGACCTTCCGCGACATCCTGCTTCCGCACATGAAGCCGGGCTTGATCGCGGGCGCGCTACTAGCTTTCACGCTTAGCCTCGACGATTTCGTCATCACCTTCTTCACCAGTGGGCCCGATACGATCACCTTCCCGGTGAAGGTCTATTCGATGGTCCGTTTCTCGGTCACGCCGGAAGTAAACGCCGCCTCGACCATCCTCATCATCCTCACCATCGTCCTCACCGCTGTCGCGCTCAAGCTGCAGGGTGTGAAAGCCATTGCGGAATCCCATTGATATGTCCGACCAGCAACCCATCATCCAGATCCGCAACGTCTCCAAACGCTTTGGCAAGGTGACCGCGGTCGACAACGTCAACCTTGATATCATGGCGGGCGAGTTCTTCGTTTTGCTCGGCCCTTCGGGCTGTGGAAAGACGACGCTGCTGCGCATGATCGCCGGGTTCGAATTGCCCACCGAAGGCCAGATCATCATCGATGGCGTCGATGTCAGCGACGTTCCGCCCAACAAGCGGCCAGTGAATATGGTGTTCCAGAGCTATGCCGTGTTCCCGCACATGTCGGTGGCAGACAATGTCGCTTATGGCCTAAAAATCCGCGGCGTCGGCCGGGGTGAACGCGAGGAACGAGTGCGCGAGGCGTTGGAATTGGTCAAACTTGGCGGGTTTGAAGACCGCATGCCCGACCAGATGTCAGGCGGGCAACGCCAGCGCGTCGCGCTTGCGCGCAGCCTGGTGATGCGGCCCAAGGTGTTGTTGCTCGACGAACCGCTTTCGGCGCTCGACGCCAAATTGCGCGCGCAGATGCAATTTGAGCTTTCGGACCTGCAGGATCAGGTCGGCATCACATTCGTGACCGTCACGCACGATCAGGATGAGGCGCTGTCGATGGCCAGCCGTATTGCCGTGATCAACAAGGGTGAAGTCGCGCAGCTGGCCGGGCCATCAGATCTGTACGAATTCCCCGCTAACCGTTTCGTCGCCGACTTCGTGGGTTCGGTAAATATTTTCGAAGGCAAACTGACGCTCGATGAGCCCGACAAGGCGGCGGTCGATTGCCCCGGGCTTGGCATGGTGTATCTGAACCATGGCGTAACCGGCCCACATGGGGCCGATGTCTGGGTCGCATTGCGGCCGGAGAAAATCTACCTCCACGTTCCGGGTGAGGGCAAAGCGGTGCGCGCCGCAGCCAAGGATGCGCCCGAAGGGCACAATTTCGCACGCGGCGTGATCAAGGGAATGAGCTATCTTGGCGACATCACCCTGTACGAGATCAAGCTCGACAGCGGGGAGATGATCCGCGTTTCGCGACCCAACCTCTCACGCCACGACCAGGAAGATTTCACCTGGGATGACCGCGTCAGCATGCACTGGCGCGCGGACAGCCCGGTGGTACTGCTCAGCTAAGTTCAATCCTCCGCCGGTGGGGCAGGGCGAAGGTCGATCAGCGTTACGATGATGTTGGTCGCCGGTTCGGCTTCGGTCGCTGCACTGCTCGGCATGCAAAAACGATAGGTAGAACCCAGCGGCATCAGCTTGAGCGCTTCGGCAAACATCGGAGTTGCCATGGCCAGCGGAATCTTCTCCCATTGGCGCTGCTGGTCGACGACGCCCGTTTCCGCATCGAACAGCGAAAAATCGACCAGTGCCATATCGGCATCAGTAGCCACGCGCCCTTGCGCCGCCTTCATCACAGCATAGCCAAGGCCAGACGCGGTCGTCTGGTTGCAGGTGCGATCCGCAGGCGCGATCACCGGCTTTGGTGAGGGCGTTGTGAAAGAGAGCAGCTCTACCTCGAACACCAGGTCGGAATTGGCGGGGATCGGCCCGCTGCCCTCCGCTCCATAGCCGAGCGCAGCCGGAATGCAGAGGCGGTACTTTCCGCCCGGCTGCATCAGTTTCAATCCTTGTGCAAAGCCGGGGATCACGCCGCCGATTTTGAACTTTGCGCCCTGGCCAGCGTCAAACTCGCTGCCATCGGACGCCAGGCGGCCGCTATAATTGACCTCCACCCGCGCATCTGCGCCCGGTTTCTCGCCCGCACCCGCCTTGATCACGGTGTAAGACAGGCCCTCGGCAGTTTTGATCTTGCACGTCAAAACCGGCTTCGCCGCGGTGGGCTCAGCGGCAATCGCGAGACTTGCAAAGACGATGGGAGAGAAGGCGGTCGATAGAGCCGCCAAGGCAGCGACAGGTTTCAGATTTTTCATGGCGCCAGCGGTAGGTGAAGCGCCTGAAAAGTCCAGTCTGCTCTGGTTTAGTCGCTATCTTTCTTGCGTGCCTTGTTGGCATAGATCAACGCGGCGGCAAGCGCGGCAGAACCAATGCCGATGCCAGCAGCGGTTTTCCAGCCAATGCCGCCCTTATTATCTGCGGCTTCCTTGCGCGCTTTGGCACGCTTCACTTCGCGCATGGTTTCGTTGTCGGGCGGAAGATCGTCGCTGTTGTCTGTCATGCCCACCTAAATGAATCAGGTGGGCATGGACGTCAACCCTTCAGAGCGCGCGGAGCAGCGGCTCGGCCTTGTCGAGTGACTTACGGATGATGCCAACCAGTTCGTCAATCTGTGCGGTCGAGATGATCAGCGGCGGGCACATCACGATGCTGTCGCGGATGCCGCGCACCATCAGGCCGTTGGCGATACAGATGTCGCGCACCAACGGACCGGCGGTTCCTTCTGCGCCGCCAAAGCGGGCACCCGTCGCCTTGTCGGCAACGATTTCAACTGCACCCAGCAATCCGACCGAACGGGTTTCGCCGACCAGAGGGTGGTCGTCGAGCGATGCCAAGGCCTTAGCGAGATAGGGCCCGGTTTCGTTGCGGACCTTGTCGACCAAGCCTTCGCGCTCCATGATTTCGATGTTGCGCAATGCCACTGCCGCCGAAACGGGATGCCCGGAATAGGTATAGCCATGGACGAAATCGCCCCCGGTCTTCATGACCTTGATGATCTCGTCCGACACGGCGACGGCGGAAATCGGCAAGTAACCGCTCGAAAGGCCCTTCGCCATTGCGATCATGTCGGGCTTAACGCCCATCGTTTCATGGCCCCACATATTGCCGGTGCGGCCGAATCCGCAGATAACTTCGTCGCAGATCAGGAGGATGCCATATTTGCGGCAGATGGCCTCAACCTGCGGCCAGTAATTGGCCGGTGGTATGATGACACCGCCAGCACCCTGAACGGGTTCACCGATGAACGCAGCGACATTTTCAGGTCCGACTTCGAGGATCTTGGCCTCGATCGCTTCGGCACATGCGGTGCCGAATGCCTCGGGCGTCATGTCGCGGCCTTCGTTAAACTGATAGGGCTGGCGGACATGCTCGACACCCGGGATCGGCAGGTCGCCAATCGGATGCATCGCCTTCATCCCGCCAAGTGAAACGCCGGCGACGGTTGAGCCATGATAGGCGTTCCAGCGGCTGATAAAGACCTTGCGCTTGGGTTCGCCCTTTAGCTTCCAATATTGGCGGACCAGGCGGAAGACGGTGTCGTTGGCCTCGCTGCCCGAACTGTTGAAGAAGACATGCGGCAAACGGTTCTGCGTCAGACCTGCAATCTTGTGCGCCAGCAATACCGTCGGCGGGTTCGCCGTCTTGAAGAAGCTGTTGTAATAAGGCAGCTCGCGCATCTGCTCAGCAGCGACATCCGCCAGTTCGTCACGGCCATAACCGACATTGACGCACCAAAGGCCCGCCATGCCATCGAGGATGCGGTTACCGTCTCCGTCATGGATATAGCA
The DNA here is from genome assembly GCF_042680825.1 of Sphingorhabdus buctiana. Lineage (NCBI taxonomy): Bacteria > Pseudomonadati > Pseudomonadota > Alphaproteobacteria > Sphingomonadales > Sphingorhabdaceae > Sphingorhabdus > Sphingorhabdus buctiana. The sequence continues at coordinate 366,349 of NZ_JBHUEL010000004.1, read as the reverse complement.
ACCTTCGGCATGGGTGATGATGCGGCTGCCGCCCAGATTCTCGATTTCCTGCCAATCGGCTTGGGCGGGCAGGTGATGGGCGATGTCGAGACGGCGGAGTTCGGCGATGTCGTAATTGCGGGGCATTTCTTGATCCTTTTGAATGATGTTCTCGCGTGGGGGCGGAAGTGCGGAGAAAATCCTAAAGCGGAACTTCGTCAGTCCGCCTTGTTGCGTCTCCGCTTCAATCAAAAGAAGTCTAAGGCGAGAAGCCGATCCTCGCCTGGTAACGATTATATCGAGTCACCTTGGTATTCACAGTTGCCCTCTTAACGCCTTTCCGAGCAGGTGAAAATAGGTCTGCGAGTCCGGATCATTTTCAGTTCCCCATTCGGGGTGCCACTGCACGGCGAGCAAAGGCGCGTCATTCGGGCGGGCGCTATACGCTTCGATCAAACCATCGGGTGCGCGCGCTTCAATAGTAAGGCCTTCGGCCAGTTTGCCGATACCCTGATAGTGCACCGAATTCACCTCGAGCGCGGGCTTCGCATAGGCAGAGGCCAGCATCCCGCCTTCAGCCAGTTCCACGGGGTGGCGATGGTCGAACATCGCATCGAAAGAGACGCCATCGGGCGCATGGTGGCGCAGCAGTTCATCGCTCGCGCTCGTATCGCGGCGCAACGTACCCCCAAGCGCGACATTGATTTCCTGAAAGCCTCGGCAGATCCCGAAAACCGGCTTCTGCGCATCGATCATCCGGTCAATCAGCGACAGTGCGATCTCATCACGCCCTTCATCGAAAGGGCCTTCGCCGCCATCGTCGCCATAGCGCGCGGTCGCGACATTGGATGGGCTGCCCGTCAGCAATATGCCGTCCAGACGCGGCGCGACCTCCGCTGCGGTCATCAGGTCGGGAAGTGAGGGGACAATCAACGCTGCGACATCGGCATAGGTCATCGCCGCGCGGATATAGCGTTCCATCACTGCCTGCGCCGGTTCGGTGCCGACGATGCGGTTGCACGCGATGACGCCGAGGACGGGACGTGCGCTCATGCCGCCCCGATCAGTTCCCGGCCAATCAGCATGCGGCGGATTTCGTTGGTGCCTGCTCCAATGTCGAGCAGCTTGGCATCGCGCCAGTAACGCTCGACCGGCCAGTCCTTGGTATAGCCAGCACCGCCCAGCGCCTGGATCGCTTCGCCGGCGACCTTCACCGCGCTTTCGCTGGCGAGCAGGATAGCGCCTGCTGCGTCGAAACGGGTCGTCTGTCCGGCATCGCACGCGCGTGCGACATTGTAGACATAGCTGCGCGCCGAATTGAGCGCGACATACATGTCGGCGACCTTGGCCTGCATCAATTGGAAGCTGCCGATTGCCTTGCCGAACTGCTTGCGCTCACGGACATAAGGCAACACGACATCGAGGCAGGCTTGCATCACGCCGAGCTGCAAACCAGCAAGCACCACGCGTTCATAATCGAGCCCGCTCATCAACACGCCCACGCCGCCATGCAGCGGGCCCATGATGCGGTCTTCGGGGATGAAGCAATCGTTGAACACCAGTTCGGCGGTTGGCGAGCCGCGCATGCCGACCTTTTCGATCTTCTGGCCGATGGAAAAGCCCTCATCACCCTTTTCGATAAGGAAAGCAGTGATCCCGCGCGAGCCTGCATCGGGGGCTGTTTTTGCGTAGACGACCAGCGTATCGGCGTAAGGCGCGTTGGTGATCCAGAATTTGGTGCCATTGAGTACGAAACCACCCTGCACATTGTCTGCCTTTAACTTCATCGAAACGACGTCGGACCCGGCGCCGGCTTCAGACATGGCAAGGCTGCCAACATGCTCGCCCGACACCAGCTTGGGCAGATATTTTGCCTTCTGCTCGGGGTTGGCCCATCGGCGGATCTGGTTGACGCACAGGTTGGAGTGCGCGCCGTAAGACAGCCCGATCGACGCCGAGGCGCGGCTGACTTCTTCTACCGCGACGACATGCTCCAGATAGCCAAGGCCAAGCCCGCCATCCTCCTCTTCGACGGTGATGCCGTGCAGGCCGAGTTCGCCCATCGCGGTCCAGAGTTCTTCGCGCGGGAACCAGTCGTCGGCATCGATTTTAGCCGCCAGCGGCGCAATCTTGTCGGTCGAGAAACGATAAGTTGTGTCGCGGATCATCTCCGCATTTTCGCCCAAAGCGAAATCGAGTGTGGGAAGGTTGCTCATGCAATCGCAAATGCCCTGCAAAGATTTCAGTTGCAACTATTTAAGGCGAGCCGTGAGGAACAGCCTAAATCCGGTCTAGCCGCGCGGGAAGGGGGCTGATAGGCAGGCGCGATAATGTCCTCCCCCAAAGATACCGTAAAGGCCGTGCTTGGGCCCACCAACACCGGCAAGACGCACCTCGCCGTCGAACGGCTCTGCGCGCATTCGAGCGGTGTGATGGGCTTTCCGCTGCGCTTGCTGGCGCGGGAGATTTACGATCGTGTGGTCGCGATCAAAGGGCCCAAGGAAGTGGCGCTGATAACCGGGGAGGAACGGATCGAACCGCCTGGCGCGCGCTGGTATCTTTGCACCGCCGAATCGATGCCGGTGGAACGGCAATTCGCGTTTGCCGCTCTGGATGAAGCCCAATTGGGCGCCGATCCCGAGCGTGGGCATATATTCACGGATCGGATGCTGCATGTGCGCGGGCGTGAAGAAACGATGATTCTCGGCTCGGAAAGCCTGCGACCAATGGTTCGCGCGTTGCTTTCCGATGCGGAGATCATCTCGCGCCCGCGCTTTTCCACCCTCAGCTATTCGGGCCCTAAAAAGCTCTCCCGCCTGCCACCGCGTTCAGCAATTGTCGCATTCTCGATCGAGCAGGTTTATGCGGTGGCCGAGTTGCTGCGTCGCCTGCGCGGTGGGGCGGCAGTGGTGATGGGCGCACTCTCCCCCCGCACGCGCAATGCCCAGGTCGAGATGTTCCAATCGGGTGAAGTCGACTATCTGGTCGCCACGGATGCTATCGGAATGGGTCTTAACTTGGATGTGCAGCATATTGCTTTCGCTGGATTATCCAAATTTGACGGTAACCGGACGCGGCGGCTAACCGTCGCCGAAATGGCGCAAATTGCAGGCCGCGCTGGGCGGCATCAGCGCGATGGCAGCTTTGGCACAGTGGCTGGTGAAGCAGGCGAATTCACAGCCGAAGAAGTATTGGCGATTGAAAGCCACCAATTCCCCGCACTCGATTGGATGTACTGGCGCGAAGCTGCACCGCGCTTCGACAGCCTCCAGCAATTGATTGCCGATCTTGAGGCGAAACCGGATGGCCCACCTTTGCGCGCGGCTCCTGAAGCTATTGATCTCGCTGTATTGAAACGCCTCGCTGACATGCCGCAAGTGACCCGGCACCTTGCCGGGCCGAAAAGCGTTGCGCGGCTCTGGGAAGTCGCAAGCCTGCCCGATTTTCGACAGACTGGCGCGGAACATCACAGCCGCTTTGTCGCGGGGCTCTGGGAACATATCGCAACCGCTGGCATTCTTCCGCACAGCTATGTTGCGGGCGAACTTGCACGGTTGGATACAATACAGGGCGATGTCGACACGATTTCGGCCCGGATCGCTGCTGCGAGGACGTGGTCGTATGTCGCGCATCGCGCCGATTGGGTCGAAGATCCGCCCGCCATGGCAGAGCGATCACGCCGGCTGGAGGAAAAGCTGTCGGACGCTTTGCACAGCGCACTCCGCCAACGTTTCGTCGATCGACGCACATCGATGTTGATGCGAAAGGGCGGCAAGGATGAAAGTCTGCTTCCCGTGCAGGTAGATGCGGATAATCAGGTGTTCGTCGATGGCGAACATATTGGCGAACTTGACGGATTTGCCTTTCGCGTCGATCCCTCGGCACGAGTCGGCGAACGCAAATTGTTGCTTGCAGCAGCCGAGCGGCATCTGGCAGCATATCTGAAAGAAAAGGCAAGGGCGGTGGTAATGGCCGAAAACGAAGAGTTTTCACTTGGACGCGATGGCGAAGGTCGCCCGGCACTGTACTGGCAGGGTGCCGTGCTTGGCCATCTGGCGCGCGGGCGCAGCCTGCTGCAGCCGCTGTTCAAACCTGCACGTGCCGTTGCAGGCATCGAAGGTGATGACCTGCGTGCGATCACCGAGCGGGCCGAAGCATGGATCCAAACGCAACTTGCAAAGCATATGGGTGGGCTCGTCGCGCTCAACCAACTCGCGGCTGACGCTGCCACCGATGGTGTTGTGCGTGCCCTCGCGGCCCGGTTGGCCGATGCCGGTGGCATTGCAGGGCGGCAATTCCTTGCCGACACACTAACCGCGCTTCCCAAGGATGCGAGGGCGATAGCGCGCAAGGCGGGGATCGTTTTCGGCGCGCTTGATGTCTACCATCACGCAATCCTGAAGCCTGCAGCCGCACGCTGGCGCGCAGCGCTGTTTTCAGCGCAGACCGAAAAGCCGATGCCGGAGCTGCCACCCGAAAGCGCGGTGCATCTGAAGGAATGGAATTTCGCCTCTGCAGCCGATTGCCGCAATGCCGGTTATCGCAAGATCGGCAATGAATATGTTCGCATCGATCTTGCCGAACGCGTGATCAAAAAGGCGCATGAGGCGCGCGGTGAAGCGCTGGAGTTCGGCATGGACATGGCCTTTGCCACATCATTGGGGCTGAGCGAGGAAGGGCTGCAGTCGCTGATGCGCGATGCCGGTTTCCGCCGCATCGAATCGATTTCGGCTCCTGCCGCTGAATCGACCGAGCAGGGCGAGAGTGCCGAAGTGGCCGAAACAGAGCCGCAGCCAGTCGAGGAAGCCGTCGTCGAACCAATAGCCGAAGAGGCCGCTGTTACCGAACCCGTCGCCGCAGAACCTGTTGCAGAAAGCGAAGCGGTTCCGGAAACCGCCACTCCTGTTACTGCAACCGAACAACCGGTGAAGCTGACCTATTGGCGCTGGATCGGCATCCGCAAGGCAAAGCCCGCACCGCGCCCGGCCAAGGCGCATGACCGAAAGCCCAAAAAGGGCGGTAAGCCAACGCATGCGCCGAAGGCTGCGCCTGCACCGTCAAAGCCCAAAAATGAGGCTCCCTCGGCGCTCGCGCTGCAACTTGCAGCGCTCAAGGACAAGATGGGCGGCTAGGCTTTGGCGGGCACGTCGCTGCGGATAGACAAGCTTCTCTGGCATTTGCGCCTGTCCAAATCGCGCAGCCTGGCCCAGGCATTGATCGGCGAAGGCCATGTTCGGCTCAATGGCAATCGTGTTGAAAAGCCGAGTTTAGAGGTCAAGGTCGGCGATACGATCACGTTGCCGCGAGGGCAGGGCGCGCTCGCCATCCGGCTGCTTTCGATACCGCCAAGGCGTGGTCCCGCACCCGAAGCGCAGGCCTGTTACGACGAAATTTGATCGCACAGAACATTTCCCCCGTTGACTTGCGCGCCAAAGGCACAATAGGCGTTGGTCAACAAACCGAACTGCCTAGGGGAGAAACCGAGCAATGACCTACGTCGTCACCGATGCCTGCATCAAATGCAAATACATGGACTGCGTCGAGGTTTGCCCCGTAGATTGCTTCTACGAAGGCGAGAACATGCTCGTAATCAACCCGAACGAATGTATCGACTGCGGCGTTTGCGAGCCCGAGTGCCCGGCTGAAGCGATCCTGCCCGATACCGAAAATGGTCTTGAGCAATGGCTCGAACTCAACGCGCAGTACAGCGCCGAATGGCCCAACATCACGACCAAGCACGAAACTCCGGCAGATGCCGATGAGTTTAAGGGTGTCGAAGGCAAGTTCGAGAAATTCTTCTCACCCGATCCCGGTCAGGGCGACTAAGGCGCGCGCCAATCCGGCGCGTTCCCAAAGCATGAGCGAAATTAAAGCAAGCCTGCGCTGCGCAGGCTTGTGAACCCGTCCTTGCCGATGATGACATGGTCGTGCACGGATATGCCCAGCCTTTTGCCTGCTTCAATGATTTCGCGTGTCATCGTTATATCCTGCCGGCTGGGTGAGCTGTCGCCGCTGGGATGGTTGTGCACCAAGATGATGGCAGCCGCGCCAAGATCGATCGACCGACGGATGATTTCCCGCGTGTAAATCGGTGCCTGGTCGATTGATCCTTCGCCCGCGACTTCGTCGCGGATCAGCATATTCTTGGTATTGAGATAGAGCACACGCACGCGCTCGGTCGTCAGGTGCGCCATATCGAGGCGGAGATAATCGAGCAGAGCCTGCCAGCTCGAAAGGATCGGCTGTTCGCGCACCGGCTCGGACGCCATGCGCAGCATCAATGCGTGTACCAGTTTGACGGCCGCCGCCGCCTTTTCGCCAATACCCTTCTGGTTCTGCAGGCTATAGGCATCTGCGGTAAATACCGAAGAGAGATTGCCATAATGGGCGATCAGTTGTTTTGCGATCGGCTTGGTATCGATTCGCGGAATGGCGAGCATCAGCAAATATTCGAGCAACTCATGGTCAAGTAAACCATCGCCGCCTTGATTGAGCAGGCGTTCGCGCAACCGTTCCCGGTGCCCCTCGCCATATCCATCATCTTTGCCGGTCGAAGTTGACATTGGTTAAGCTTGTTTCGCAATTTTGCCTTTGCTGCAAGGCATTTGGAAGAAATCGACGTTGCAAGCGGTGGGGCTTTGGCGCATCTATATTCCGATGGAAGATGAGCTTCCCGAAGTAATCCGGGGCCGACGCTGGCGGATGCGCTACGTCTTTGGCGCTGTTCTGGTGCTCATCCTTCTGCTTTTGGCTTATGCCTGGTGGCAACGTATTGATATTGCTGACCGTTACGTCCGTGATTACCTCGAAAAAAATGGCGTTCAAGCCAGCTATCAAATTCAGGACATAGGTTTTCGCACGCAGCGTATCCGCAATATTGTCATCGGCGATCCCGCCAAACCCGATTTGACTGCAAAGACCATCGATATCGACCTTGCGATAGGTTTTGGCACACCGTCCTTGCGCGCCATCCGCGCCGACGGTGTGCGCGTGAAAGGCCGCTTCGCAAATGGAAAGCTTTATCTGGGCGAGCTAGACAAGCTCCGCGACATGGAGAGCGAGGAGCCGCTGGCACTGCCCGATATCAACGTGCAGCTCACCGACGCGCTACTTTCGCTTGCGACGCCCTGGGGGGGGGTCGGGCTTGCGGTGGTTGGCAAGGGCAATCTGCGCAACCGTTTCGACGGCAAATTGATTGCACGTTCGCCTTCCTTGTCTGGTGCTGGCTGCACCGCAAGGGGCGTGCGCTATAATGGCGCGGTTCGCATCCGGAACGTCCACCCAGAATTCATTGGCCCGCTGTCAGCAGACTTGGCGGCGTGCGCTAATCAGAAGTTGGCGTTGGCCCGTCCCAGGATCGATGGAAAGGTTGAGTTTACCGAGACATTCGACCGCTGGCTGGGCGAAGTTGCCATCAGCGCCAAATCGGCAAATGCCGACAAACGGTTTGCAGATGATATTTCGGCCACACTTGCTTTCAATGGCACGCAGCGGCGATCCGATTATAGGCTTGCGCTGTCGCAGGCGCGGTTGCGCATGCCGGATATCGGCGCGCGTAACTTAGCAGGTGAAGCATATGGAAACTTTTCCTTCTCCGATGCCGGGCTGGCGCTCTCGGCGCGCGGGGATGTGGCGCTGAATGGTGCTTCGCTGTCGCCTTCGCTTCTGCCTTCGATGGATCGGCTGGTGCTGGGTACCAAATCCACGCCTATCGGCCCGGTCGTCGGCCGTCTGGATCGGGCGGCCCGACAGGCACTTCGCGACTTTGATGCAACTGCCCGTTTCGACATCGTCACAACGCCCGCTGGTTCGAAAGTCGCAATCGAAAACCTGTTCGTCCGTTCCGCCAGCGGTATGATCCTGCGCCAGCAAGGGTCGTTCAATGCAGCCAATGGTCGTCTGGCGGATGCCGTGAATTTCAGTCTGACCGGCGGCGATATGCCCACCGGTCGGCTGTCCCTGCGGCCCGAAGGTCGCGGATGGGCAGGTACACTCAACCTGTCGCCCTATTCGGCTCCGGGTGGAAGCATCGCGATACCGACTTTGGCCTTCAGGGGTGGAGCAAATGGAGGTTGGCGCTTTTCCGGCCAGGCCCTGCTGACTGGGCCTTTGCTCGGCGGAACCATCACCGATCTGCGTTTCCCGATCGACGGAAGTTTCCGTGATGGCAACCTCGCCATGAACAGTTCGTGCACCGATTTGCGCTATAGCGGACTGGCAACCGGGGCGTTGCGATTGCCCGCAGGTGCCGTGCGGGCCTGCCCGCAGCGTGGGACGATCCTGCGCATCACCAACGGGCAGACCAGTTTTGCATTGACCATTCCTTCGCTGGCAGTGGCAGGGCGATTGGGCAGTTCACCGCTGAAAGCCCGCGGTAACGGTATCAGTTTCGATCTGGAGCGGGGATTTGCGGCGAATGATGTCGCCGTTGATTTCGGAGACAGCGACGCTCTCAGCAAGTTTACTGTCGCCCGGCTTGATGGACGATTGGGTGATGAGGGCGTCTATGGCACGATCAATGGCGGGGCAGGGCAGATTGGTAATGTGCCTTTGCTGATTGGCGATGCGGCCGGAAATTGGAGTTGGCAGGATAGCGTCCTGGGGCTCGATGCCACCTTGTTCGTTTCCGATGCAGAGCAAGTGGACCGCTTCAATCCGCTTCGTGTGCCCGATTTCCAGCTTACGCTCACCGACAATCAGATCACGGCCATCGGCAATTTGCACGAGCCCGAAAGCGGCGTGAAGGTCGCGGATGCCCAGATCGAACATAATTTGGGCAGGGGCACAGGAAATGCGTTGCTCTCGGTCGATGGCTTGCGTTTCAATGAGCAATTGCAGCCCGAAATGCTCACACCACTGACGCTAGGGCATATCGCCAATGTCGATGGTCGGATCAGCGGCGATGGCCGCATTGAGTGGGATGCCGAAGGCGTTCGCAGTTCCGGACGGTTCAACATTGCAACGACCGACCTTGCCGCGGCATTCGGCCCGGTCGAAGGATTGGATACCGAAATTGAATTCACCGACCTGCTCGGAATGGTCACCAAGCCGGGGCAGATCGCGCGGGTCAAATCGCTCAACCCAGGCATTCAGGCGCTCGATGGGGTGATCCGTTACCAGTTGCTGCCCGACCAACAGGTTCGGATAGAGGAGGGGCGCTGGCCATTTTTTGGTGGCGAACTGATTTTGGAGCCGACGGTCATCGACTTTGATGTGGAGGCAGAGCGAAAATTGACCTTCAGATTGGTCGGCCTAGATGCTGCAAAGTTCTTGGCCAGTTACGACTTCGAAAATTTGCAAGTTTCAGGCGTATTCGACGGCGTTCTGCCGATGGTTTTCAACCAAGAGGGTGGTCGCATCGTTGGTGGGGTGCTGGTTTCACGGCAGGGGGGAGGGGAGTTAAGCTATCTCGGTGAACTCACCTATGAAGATATGGGAGTATTTGCGAATTTCGCGTTTCAGGCGCTGCGCTCCATTCGCTTTCAGGAAATGCGCATTGGCGTGAATGGAAAACTCGACGGGGAGATCATCACCGACGTGGCGTTCGATGGGCTGCAACAGGGCAGCCTCGCCAAGCAGAATTTCATTACCAAGCAACTCGCCAAAATACCGATCCAGTTCAATGTGCGGATAGAGGCGGAATTCCTTCAACTGATCAGTTCGATCAGGGGATTATACGACGCCGACTATGCCCTTCAGCGCGGACGCAGCCTCATCGAAAGCCAGGATGCAGAGGGGCAGGACCCAGACAAAAAGCCAGAGGCAGAACAATGAAATCAATTGATCGCACGGTGAACAATCCATTCAGCCTGCCGAAAGCGAGGGAGGACTATATGCGACACAGATTGACGGCGGTTGGCAATGGTGCGATCCGTCCCAACATGAAGAAAGGAGCGTTTCTCTTCATTTGTCTGTCCGCATCGGCCCTTGCGGGTTGTGTGCAGGTTCAGGCGCCCGACAAGCCTATCGTGATCAACCTCAACATCGCGATCCGGCAAGAGGTGCTTTACCGCTTGGACCAGGCTTCGAAAGAAGTGATTGAAGAGAATTCGGAGATATTCTGATGGCTATAAGCGAAAAAATAAAAGACCGCCTCGAAATGGCAGCAGCAGCGTTGCTGATTGGTGCGGCTGTTGCCGGCAGCGGCGCCATGGCGCAGCGCGATCCAGCCTATCAGCAGGCGCGTTCCGAAGGGCTGATCGGTGAAAAGACCGATGGCTATCTCGGATTTGTTTCAACACCGTCTCCTGCGGTGCGTGCGCTGGTTGAAGACCTCAACATCAAGCGCAAGGCGAAGTACACCGAAGAGGCGCTCGCCAATGGTGCAACCGTCGAGGAAATGGCTTTCCGCACGGGGTGCCGTCTGATCAAGGAGCGCACGGTTCCGGGTGAGAAATATCAGGCGCCTGACGGTAGCTGGAAAACACGCGACGCAAGCCCGCCGCTATTGGATGTGCGCTGCCCATAACAAACGCGAGCAATCGTTTTGCAGGGGCCCGGGGCGCAAATCCCGGGCCTTTGCTGTTCCGCCACTGCATGGCAGTTGACTTGGGCAAGACCCTCTCCTAAAGGGCGCGTGCCTTGGCGGGGTTGCCCGGAGTCTTGGTGGTTCTCCCTTTTCGAAACAGGAGGAATTGCATGGCTTCAGAAGATCCCGCGCAGGATGGCAACGGCACAAAAGACCCTCGGCTCGATTCGTTAGACATGCAGCTGAAAAAGGTCCGGAAGGCCGAGGCAGAACGTACGGGGCAGGACGTGCCCCCCGCCAAAGGAATGCGGCAGGGGAACCGGGTCTTGACCGAACTGATCGCCGGTCCTGCGGGTGGTGCTCTAGTCGGTTGGTTGTTTGACCAACTGTTTGACACCGCGCCAGCGCTCTTGTTGGTCTGTATGTTCCTCGGAATAGCAGTCGCCTTCAGGAATATTTACAGGATTTCGCAGGAGCGTCCGGAGTAGCACCACAGGTGCGGCAACTGGGCGCTTCGGTCGTATAAACACGGCCCCGCTTGCGGGGCTGTTGGCATAAGCAGGGTACGGGAAAAGTGGCAGGCGAAAGCGGCAAAATCGATCCGATGCACCAGTTCCAGATCGAGCCTTTGGCGAAACTGGATTTATTCGGCTACGACATCTCGTTCACAAACTCTTCGCTGTTCATGCTGGTCGTGCTCGGCGCGATCTGGATTTTCATGGCTGGCGGCATGAAGCGCGAGCTCGTCCCCGGTCGCTGGCAGATGGCGGTCGAAGGCGTCACCGGCTTCATCAACAACATGATGAGCTCGAGCATTGGGCCCGAGGGCAAGAAATATGTGCCCCTGGTCTTCTCGCTTTTCATGTTCATCCTCTTCGCCAACTTCATGGGCATGATGCCGATCGGTATCGTCCCCGGCGCGCACGCCTTTACTGTGACCAGTCACCTCACGGTCACCGCGGTTCTCGCGGTTCTCAGCTTTGGTACGGTTCTCGTCGTCGGCTTCTGGCGTCATGGCCTGCATTTCTTCAGCTTGTTCGTGCCGCACGGCACGCCCTGGTGGCTGCTCTGGCTCATCCCGCTGATCGAGCTTTTCTCCTTCCTCATCCGCCCCTTCAGCCTCGCACTGCGTCTTTTCGTCGCGATGACCGCCGGCCACGTGCTGATGAAGGTGCTCGCAGGCTTCGTGATCAACGGCCTCAATGCGGAAGCGCTTTGGGTTGCACCTCTGGTCAGCCTGCCTTCGTTCATCCTGATGATCGGTATCACCCTGCTGGAACTGCTAGTGTGTGCGATCCAGGCCTATGTCTTTGCCCTTTTGACCTCGCTCTACATCAACGACGCGGTCAACCTGCACTGAGTTTTTTCAACCAAGTTTGAGTTTTAACAGGAGTTAGTATCATGGAAGCAGAAGCAGCAAAATTGATCGGTGCCGGTCTCGCAGCTATCGGTGCGGGTCTCGCAGCTGGCGGCGTTGGTAACGTCTTCGGTTCGTTCCTCCAGGGCGCACTGCGCAATCCGGCAGCAGCTGACAGCCAGCAGGGCCGTCTCTTCATCGGCTTCGCGGCTGCGGAACTTTTGGGTCTGCTCGCGTTCGTCGTCGCGATGATCCTGATCTTCGTTGCCTAAGAGCTTTTAGGGGAGGACACCCCGGCGCTTTGACGCCGGGGGCCACTTCCCGTTCTTGATGGCCCGACCTTATAAAACCCTCCTTCTAGCGAGCGGATAAAATGCCTCAAATCGCCCAGATTCTGGAAACCTATGCCTCGCAGTTCTTTTGGATGCTGCTGGTTTTCGGCATTCTCTATTTCGTGATCGGCCGCGGCATGGTGTCGAAAATCGACGCCAATGTCGAAGCACGTGATCGCAAGATTGCTGATGACTTAGCTGCTGCTGAAAAAGCACGTGCCGAAGCGGAGGGTCTGGTTGCTGGTGGAAGCGATGCATTGAACGCTGCTCGTGGCGAGGCCCAGGCCAAGGCGGCAGCCGCCAAGGCCAAGGCTGCCAAGGAAGCCGAAGCGCGTCTCGCCAAGGCGGACGAAGAAATTGCTGCCAAGCTGGCTGCCGCGGAAGCGGATCTTGCCAAGGCGCGCAGCAAGGCATTGTCGGGCATTGAAACTGTTGCAGCCGAAGCCGCGGCGGACATCGTCGCCAAGGTTTCGGGTGCGAAGGTAAGTGCTGCACAGGCAGCGACTGCAGTGAAGGCGGTATTGAGCTGATGACACAGGCAGCAGCCCCCGAAGCAATGGCCACCGAAAAGGCCGTTATCGACGACACCACCGTCGACGGTGCGCCCGTCGCGGAAACGCACGCCACGACCGAAGCGCATGCCGCCCCGGAAGCGCATGCCAAGCCCAAGGCGCTCGGCATGGATGCTACGATGTGGGTGGCGCTCGCGATGCTCATCGTCATCGCGCTCGCTGTCTGGAAAAAGGTACCGGCGATGATTGGTGCTGCTTTGGACAAACAGATTGCCGGCATCAAGGAACAGCTTGATCATGCAACCAACCTTCGCAAGGAGGCTGAAGCCATCAAGGCCGACTATGAAGCCAAGGCAAAGCAGGCTGCCGCCGAAGCCGAAGCGATGAAGGCCCATGCCGCTGAAGAAGCCAAGCTGATCGTTTCCAAGGCAAAGGCAGATGCAACTGCGCTGATTGCACGTCGTTCGAAAGCGGCCGAGGAAAAGATCGCCGCAGCTGAACGTGCCGCTATTGCTGACGTTCGCGCTCAGGCCGCTGCAGCTGCAGCAGCTGCCGCCGAAGCCCTGATCGCGGCGCATCATGACGCAAAGGCCGATGCCGGCCTCGTCGATGCGACGATTGCAAAGCTGAACTAAGCTTCATCCCTCGCTACGAGGGAGAATTGAGCGAAAAGGCGCGGCTCGAAAGAGCCGCGCTTTTTCTTTGTCTCAAAAATTGATCATGATCTTGCGTGCCAAAGCGGGCGAGATGCTTTCGGCAATCCGCAGCAGCTTGGTCATACCGACATTGGCTTCGTCCGCATTGGTTTCAATCGCATCGAGGATTTGTGCGGCGCATTCGGATGCCGGCATTTTCTTCTTGCCGCCGCGTCCTGCTGTCAGCTTGGTTTCAACCACCGGGGGAAGCGCTTCGAGCACATGGACGCCCGTCCCGCGCAATTGATGGCGCAGCGCCATGGTATAGCTGCGAAGACCAGCCTTTGTTGCGCAATAGATTGGCCCGCCCGAACGCGGCGCAATGGCGAGGCCCGACGTCACATTGACGATCATTGCCTCGGGCCGGGATTTGAGCACCGGCATTAGCCTGGTTATCAGGTGGATGGGCGCGTTTAGATTAGCTGTGATGCAGCGGTCATTGTCGTTGAGATCGGGTTCGGCCTCGCGGAAATCATGGTCGCTGCCAAGGCCTGCATTATTGATCAGGATATCGATAGGCCTTCCTTTAACCGCGTCCAATATCGCATCGACACCATCGCGTGATGAAAGGTCAGCCTTGATGACCTCAAAACCGGCGGCTTTCGCGGCATTGATCCGTTCCGGCGTTCGCCCGGTAACTATCACGGTCGCGCCCTTGGCCTTGAGTTGCCCGGCGAGTTGGCGGCCAATTCCGTCAGTGCCGCCAGTCAACAATATGGTCTTTCCCGAAACTTGCATCTAATGTCTCCTCTACTCGCAATTTAAGTAGCATTTTGAAACTAGATGTCAAAGGCCGACCGCCCAGACCTTCCCAACGCAGCATCACGCTTCAATGAAGAGGCGCAGACCTATGCCGTGCGCGGGGCAGACCAGCCCGATCTTGAGGGCGGGGTGGCGGCGATCCGCAATGTGCTGAAGACGCTGCCGGCCAAACCCGGTGTTTATCGCATGCACGATGCGCGCGGCGATGTGCTCTATGTCGGCAAGGCGCGGGCGCTCAAGAACCGTGTGACCAATTACACGCAGGTTGAACGGCTACCCAACCGGCTGCGGCGGATGGTCTCGCTGACGCGCAGCATGACGATTGTCACGACCAACAGCGAGGCAGAGGCGCTGTTGCTCGAGGCGCAACTGATCAAGCGCTACCGACCGGCCTACAACGTCCTCCTGCGCGACGATAAAAGCTTCCCCTTCATCCTGCTGCGCGCCGACCATGATTTTCCGCGCATCCAGAAACATCGCGGGGCGCGACGGCATAAGGGCGAATATTATGGCCCTTTTGCCAGCGCCGGGTCGGTCAACGTCACCCTGAACGCGCTCGAAAAGCTGTTCCTGCTGCGCAGCTGCACCGACAGCTTCTTTAACAACCGCGACCGCCCCTGCCTGCTTTACCAGATCAAGCGCTGCTCCGCGCCCTGTGTGGGGCGGATCGACAAGGCGGGCTATGCCGAGCTGGTGGCAGACGCCAAGGCTTTTCTCGGCGGCAAATCGACTGCGGTGCAGGCGAAGCTGGCAAAGGAGATGGAGGGCGCGGCAGAGGCGCTCGATTTCGAACGCGCGGCGCTGCTGCGTGACCGGCTGAAGGCACTCACCTTCATCCAGGGGTCACAGGCGATCAATGCAGCGGGGATTGGCGATGCCGATATCTTTGCGCTGGCACACAAGCAGGGCGTGATCGGCATCCAGGCCTTTTTCATCCGTGGCGGGCAGAATTGGGGCCACCGCGCCTTCTTCCCATCGCACATTCAGGACAGCAGCGAGGAAGAGGTGCTGACGCTGGTGCTCGCCCAATTCTATGAGGAGGTGCCCCCAGCGCGCTTGCTGCTGCTCGACCGCGAGTTGCCCGAAGCGGACTTGCTGGCGGAGGCGCTGAGCGAAAGGGCAGGGCGCAAGGTAGAGATTGCCGTCCCGCAACGGGGTGACAGGGTAAGGCTGGTCGCGCAGGCGAAGCGCAATGCTGAGGAGGCGCTCGACCGGCGACTGGCCGAAACGACGACGCAGGGCAAATTGCTGCGCGAGGTTGCCGAGCTGTTCGATCTTTCCGAACCGCCGCAACGGATCGAGATTTACGACAACAGCCATATTCAGGGCAGTAACGCACTCGGCGCGATGGTGGTCGCGGGGCCGGAAGGCTTCATCAAGGGCCAGTATCGCAAATTCAACATCAAGCAGGCAGCCACCAATGATGACTTCGCGATGATGCGCGAATTGATGGAGCGACGCTTTGCCCGCGCGCAGGAGGAGGACCCGGATCGTGATAAGGGCGAATGGCCCGACCTCGTCCTGATCGACGGCGGCAAGGGGCAGGTGAGCGCAGTGCGCGAAGTGTTTGAGCGGCTGGGGATCGAGGATGTGCCGTTCATTGGCATCGCCAAGGGGCCGCATCATGGGCGCGAGGGGCGTGAGGTTTTCCACTTCCCCGACGGCCGCGAACTGACCCTGCCGGTCAACGCTCCGGTGCTATTCTACCTGCAACGCCTGCGCGACGAAGTGCACCGCTACGCCATCGGCGCCCACCGCACCAAGCGCGCCAAGGCGATCACCGCCAGTCCGCTCGACGAAGTGCCCGGCATCGGCCCTTCGCGCAAAAAGGCGCTTCTGCTCCACTTCGGCACCGCCCGCGCGGTGCGCAGCGCGAGCCTTGAGGATTTGCAGAAGGCGCCTGGCGTATCAGCCGCGGTGGCGCAAACAGTATATGATTTTTATCATGGGGGAGGGGAATAATGCCCAATATTACAGCCAATGGGATTGAACTACATTACGAGGACCACGGCCCATCCGACGCGCCTGCAATCCTGTTGGTCATGGGGTTGGGCGCGCAGATGATTGCCTGGCCGGACGAGTTTGTACATGGCCTCGTCGGCAAGGGTTTTCGCGTAATCCGCTATGACAATCGAGATGTCGGCATGTCGCAGCGTATGGAGCAGGCTGCGACTCCCAATCTGGTGTGGACGATGCTCAAGGCACGTTTCGGCTTCCCGCTCGGCGTCGGCTATACGCTGTCCGATATGGCGAAGGACGGGATCGGGCTGCTCAATGCGTTGGGGATCGAACAGGCGCATGTTGTCGGCGCATCTATGGGCGGGATGATCGTACAACTAATGGCTGCGAACCACCGCGAACGCCTGTTGAGCATGACATCGATCATGTCTTCCAGCGGTGCACCCGGGTTACCCGGCCCGCGTGCGGATATTCGCCGGCAAATGATGGCGGCACGGCCATCGGGTGCCAATCGGGAGGAAGCAGTGGCCTTTGGCGCGGAACTGGTGAAGTCCTTTTCCTACCCCGATCCTGCCCGCCCGGAAAACGCCCATGCCGAAATAGCCGGGCTGGCCTTTGACCGCGGCTATTATCCCATCGGCACAAGGCGCCAATTGCTGGCGATCATAGCCGATGGCAGCCGGGTCGAGCGTTTGAAAACGATCACCACACCTACTTTGGTGATCCATGGCGGTGCCGATCCGCTGGTTCCCAAGGATGGCAGCGTCGACATTGCCCGCCACGTGCCAGGTGCGCGGCTGGAGATTATCGACGAAATGGCTCACGATCTGCCGCCGTCACAGGTTGATCGTATGGTGGAGCTGATTGCGGGGCATGCTGCTGCGAATTGATCGGAGCCGTGCATGGGGTGCACTCCGCGCATGACAGCGTGCGAAAAGCGCGTTATCCATCAGCGACATGAGCGACAAACCCCAACCGGCATCCCATAGCGCGGCGCACAGCACACAATTCGAAGATCGCGTCCTTGTTGGGTTCGTGCTCTTCGTCTCGCTGGCAATGGCATGGATAAGCTGGCCCTTTTTCGGGGCCATTTTATGGGCGCTTGTCGTCACCATTGCTTTTGCCCCGGTCCATGATCGGCTGCTTCTCAAAATGCCGGCGCGAAAAAACACGGTCGCGACACTTACCTTGTTGCTGGTGATCGCATTGGTCATCATTCCCGCATTTGTTGTCGGTTCATTGATGGTCGATGAAGCTATCCGAACCTATGACTCGCTGCAGACAAGGGAGATAGATTTCGCCGCTTTGGGCCATGAATTGCAGGCGCTTGTGCCGCAGCGCTGGCAGGAAATACTCGGGCGATATATCGAAACCGATATCCAGGAAATCCAGTCGAAACTGAGCTCTTTTGTTACAACGGGTGTACAGATCATTGCCGGGCAGGCCGTTTCTGTGGGGCAGCGCGC
Source organism: Sphingorhabdus buctiana (assembly GCF_042680825.1). Classification (NCBI taxonomy): domain Bacteria; kingdom Pseudomonadati; phylum Pseudomonadota; class Alphaproteobacteria; order Sphingomonadales; family Sphingorhabdaceae; genus Sphingorhabdus; species Sphingorhabdus buctiana. The sequence goes on along the minus strand of NZ_JBHUEL010000004.1, from coordinate 348,819 downwards.
TTTCAACTTCGCAATGGCGCTGGGCGTGATGCTGTACCTGACCTTTTTCCTGCTGCGCGATGGTCGTCATATTACGCGCCGTATCGGCGAGGCGATTCCGCTCCGGGCAGATCAGCGCCGCGCCTTGTTCGACAAATTCACTACCGTGATCCGCGCGACGGTGAAGGGAAGCATCGTTGTCGCCATTGTGCAGGGCATATTGGGCGGATTGATCTTCGCCTTCCTCGATATCCGTGCAGCGGTGCTGTGGGGCGTGGTAATGGGTTTGTTTTCGCTGATACCTGCGGTTGGCACCGGTATCGTCTGGGTGCCCGTATCGCTTTACCTGCTCGCGACAGGGAGCGTCTGGGAAGGCTTCACCTTATTGCTGCTTGGCTTTTTCGTTATCAGCATGGTCGACAATGTCTTGCGCCCGATACTGGTCGGCCAAGATACGCAGATGCCCGATTATGTCGTGCTGATTTCAACGCTGGGCGGGTTGAGCGTTTTAGGGATTAACGGCCTGATCGTTGGCCCTGTCATCGCTGCGATGTTCATATCCGCTTGGGAAATCTTCACCGAAAACAGGGCCATTGCCAATCATTCATAGCATTCAACGCTGCTCCAGCTCACGGGCGCAGGAAATGCACAAGGCAGCTTCGGGATAGGCCTCCAGCCGCTTTTCACCCACGGGCTCACCGCAACGCGTACACTCGCCATAGCTACCATCTTCAATCCGGCCGAGCGCTGCCTTGATGGCCGTGATTTCCCGCCCCAGCAAAGCATCCTGCCCCTCAAGCGCATCGTCATCTTCGCGCTCGGTAGCCTGTTCGGCGAAATCGGCACTGTGCGGTTCGGCGAGATCGGCCTCGATACGCTCAACCCGCCCCTTCAACTCGGCCAGACGGCTTTCGAGGCTGGCTTTCACGGTTGATAGATCGGTCATGTAGACGCTCCTGCCTTTGCGGCAGTGATCATAGCCGAAACCTGGTCGAGAATCGACAGGCGTTCCTTTTTAAGATCTTCGGTGCGAGCATCCGAGGCAGCTTCAATCCCGGCTTCGACGCGGTGAATCTCGCGGTTTAGCTCGTGATAATGGTCGGCCAGCTTGGCAAAATGCGCATCGCTGACCTTCAACTTGTGAAGGATCTCGGCGTCAGCAGGAAATTCGTCGTGCAGTTCGTGCGAAACGTGGGTCATTTTCTGTCCTTGTTGCTTGTTTGAACAAAGACAGAATGCAGCGCTTGCTTCGATCCCGCATTGCGCGAGATCAAAGCAATCAGGTGAACGCCATTAGCGCGGTTGTATCTTCTGCATCGGCTGGAACTTGCCAAGGCCGCATCCGGCACCTTCCTGCAATCCTCCGCCGAACGACTGCAGCACGCGGATTGTATCTACGCTGCACAGCTGGTTCAGGCTGGTGCGGTGCGAAAAGCGCTCTTCGCTGGCAAGGCTGGGGCAACTATAAGGCAGGGTGTTACGATACACCTTGCCGCCCGCCAGCGTGAAATCGATCGTCCGGTCGTCAATCACTCTGGAGGAACGCACCTGCGATAATGTGACGCAGTCAACCGGTTCGCCGGCGGGTTCGTAGGCCGCCAATGCTTTCGCTCGGCGCTCGCTGATGCTGCCGCCCGAAATGGCCGTGGCTGACATTCCACCAATGGCCGCAATCGCGGCGGTCAGGAACAATATCTGTCGTTTCATATCGGCCTCCACATTCCACTGATGCTACAATATCTTGACCAAATGCAGCTTAACCCTTGCTGACCGATTTCGCTTTGGGCGACGGCGTTTTGGATTTGTAGGCACACAGGTCAATTACCGGGCAACGCCAGCATTCGGGGGTACGGGCCTTGCAGATATAGCGGCCGTGCAGGATCAGCCAGTGGTGCGCACCGCGGCGAAAAGGTGCGGGCGTTTTCTTGTCGAGTTGCTTTTCTACCGCCAACGGGGTCTTGCCCTTGGCAAGGCCCGTCCGGTTGCCAAGGCGGAAAATATGCGTGTCAACGGCAAAGGTTTCGGCGCCGAATGCCGTGTTCATCACGACATTGGCAGTCTTGCGGCCGACACCGGGCAGCGTTTCCAGTATGTCGCGATTGGCGGGGACTTCGCCTCCATGGTCGCGCACCAAAATTTCGGAAAGCGCGATGACATTCTTGGCCTTCGAATTGAACAGACCGATCGTCTTGATGTGCTGCTTCAAGCCGTCCTCGCCCAGTTCCAGCATCTGGGCAGGTGTTTTGACAAACTCGAACAGTTTTCGCGTTGCTTTGTTCACGCCGACATCGGTCGATTGCGCCGACAACGTTACCGCAACCAGCAATTGATAGTCATTGCCATAGGCCAATTCGGTCTGCGGATCGGGATTGGCCTCTGCTAGGCGGCGATAGAATTCGAAGATATCCGCATTTTTCATGCGGTCGAATTATCGGGAATCGGGCGAATGTAAAGTTTTGGGTGAGGCCACGACTTCGTCGCGCAGGCCTATGCCGATCATCGCTTTGGGGGTGTCGGCTTCGGACGATACCACAGGGAAAGCGCAATAATCGGCGGCATAATAGGCGCTGGGACGGTGGTTGCCTGAAAGCCCGACCCCGCCGAACGGGGCGGCTGAAGAAGCGCCGTTGGTTGGCTGGTTCCAGTTGACCACGCCAGCGCGACTGTTTGACCAGAAGCGGTTATACTGCTCCGCCGTACCGCCGATCAGCGACGCCGAAAGGCCATAGCGGGTGTTGTTGGCCTCATCGATTGCCGCATCGAAATCGGAAACCCGGATCACCTGCAACAGCGGCCCGAAAAGCTCGATATCGGGCCTTTCTTTCATGTCGGTAACATCGATGATGCCAGGGGAGAGGAAGGGACGACCTTCGATGGGACGGGTCATATGGCGTATTGGATGTCCGCCGTGGCTCATCAGCGCGAGGAAGCTTTCGGTCAGTCCGTCTGCGACATCATTATCGATGACCGGCCCCATGAACGGTGGGGGCTCGCCATGCGGTTCCCCGATTACAAGTCTGTCCACTAGCCTTTTCAATTCAGGGATGAACACATCGTACAGGCTATTCTTGATGATCAGGCGGCGCGCAGCTGTGCACCTTTGTCCTGCAGAGAGGAATGCCGATTGCGCGACCAGCACAGCGGCGCTGTACAATTCGGGCGTGTCCCACACAATGATCGGGTTGTTGCCGCCCATTTCGAGTGCGAGGATCTTGTCCGGCCGGTTGGCAAACTGCCGATTGAGCGCAACCCCGGTCGAAGCCGAGCCAGTGAAGAGCAAGCCATCAATGCCTTCATGCATGGACAGCGCCTTGCCGGTTTCCGCTCCGCCGTGGACAATATTGATGACGCTTTCGGGAATTCCGGCATTGCGATAAAGATCGAAAAGGAATTGGCCGACAGCCGGTGTCTTTTCGGAAGGTTTGAAGACCACTGCATTCCCGGCAATCAGCGCCGGGATGATATGGCCATTGGGCAAATGTGCGGGGAAATTATAGGGTCCAAGAACCGCGAGTACACCATGCGGCTTATGGCGGACCGCATTGCGCGTGCCGGGCTTGCCATCAAAGCGGCGCTGCGATGTTCTGTCGGCATAGGCCTTTACCGAGACATCGACCTTGTTGATCACCGATTCAACTTCGGTGCGCGATTCCCACAACGGTTTGCCGGTTTCGCGCGAAATGAGATCGGCAAATTTCTCAAGATCGGATTTGGCTCTGCTGGCAAAGCCGCGAACCCGTTCCAGCCGGCTGCTCAACGGTGCCGCTGCCCAACGCGCCCAAGCACCACGTGCAGCGTAAACGGCCGCATCGACGTCGCCATTGTTGCCGCGCCAAAGCTGCGCTCCCGTCGCCGGTTCGTAAGAGACAAGTTCGTTCAAGGTCAAAGCGCTGGTGCGACCCCATGTTGCCGTTAACCATATTTGACCGCAGGAACCTTTAATTCAAGTAAATAACCAGCGTCAAATGGCGTAAAATCATACGCTTCGCAGCACCTCGCCGAACAGCCGAATTGCATCGATTTTGGTGTAAAGCAGGGTCCAGTCGTCGCGTTCGGCAATGGCTGACCAGATTGCTTCGACTTCATCGATCAGCATCGAACATGGTTTATGCGCCTGCCAATATTGGGCATTGCCGGGTGCGGCATACTCGCTGAGCAATGCGGCGAAGGCGGCATAACGCTCCCCCGAATATAGCTCTTCCAGCACTTGTCCAAAGCGGTGAAAATGGAAAAAGTCTGCAATGGGTATTGATGCCTCGATCATTGCCCTTTCCGATGCTTCGACCAAGGCGCGATCACTTTCCTCCCCGCGCGATGCCACGCCCAACCGCCATAGGAAACGTCGGACCAGCGCCGATTGAAATGCAGCCGGATATCCCTCCAATGCCTCCACCAGTGGTGGGGAATCGCAGATCAGCCGCAACGATATGGCTAGTTGTGCAAGGTTCCAGTGCATCGCCTCCGGCTGGCGGCCAAAGGCATAGAGACCGTTCTGGTCAAAATAGGCGGCTGTGAACGCCGGGTTCCAAGTCGGATTGAACCGCCATGGGCCATAGTCAAAGCTCTCCCCCGTCACATTGATATTGTCGCTGTTGAGCACGCCATGGACAAAGCCTGCGACCATGAATGCCGCCGCTTGGTCGGCGATCCTCGGCACCGCCAGTCGCATCAATTGCGCGGCAGGGTTATCGTCCGGCTCCACGTCGTACAAATTGCGCAGCACATAATCGACCAATGCGTGCATCCGCTTGGCATCATCTTCATAGGCGATGCGCTGGAATGTACCGATGCGGATATGACTGTGGTTGAGCCGCACCAGCACGGCTGATCGTGTCGGTGATGGCTCGTCATTGCGGTGCAATTCTTCACCCGTTTCGATCACCGAAAAGGTTTTGGAGGTTTCGACGCCCAAAGCCTCGAGCATTTCGGTCGCAAGGATTTCGCGCACCGCGCCTTTCAGTGTCAGTCGCCCGTCACCCTGGCGGCTATAAGGTGTGGTTCCGGAACCTTTGGTACCCAGGTCGAGCAACCGCCCAAGATGGTCGCGCAACTGGGCAAAAAGGAAACCGCGTCCGTCGCCGATCTCAGGGTTGTACACACGAAACTGGTGCCCATGGTATCGCAAAGCTAGCGGTTGTGGCAGGTTTTCGGGTAAAGGCTGGAAGCGGCCGAAATGCTCGATCCACTCCGCATCGCTAAGCTTGTCGAGCCCCACTGTCGCCGCCCAGCGATCGTTGCGAAACCGCAATATGGTTTGCGGAAAATTCGCCGGCCGAACGGGATCGCCAATTTTGTCGCCAAGGCTGGTGATTTTCGGATCAGCGCGGTAGGGGGCGGGGGAGGGATTCACATTCATGGTTCGCAATGTCTGGGGGCATGCGGCAGGAAAGGCAAGCATGGCCGATTTCGAAGACGGTTATTGGTCATCGAATGACGAATTGCGGTTGCATTACCGCGATTATCCGGGGCCTGCCTCGCGCGCGCCGTTGATCTGCATGCCGGGCTTGACGCGCAATGCCCGCGATTTTGAACCGGTGGTAAAACTGCTTGGCGGTAAAAGGCGGATGCTGGCTATCGATTTTCGTGGGCGGGGCGAAAGCGCCTATGCCAAAGACCCGATGACCTACCTTCCGGTCACCTATGCGCAGGATATGGATATCCTGCTGCGCGATTTGGACCTCAAGAAATTCGTGCTGTTCGGAACCTCGCTTGGCGGCATCGTTTCGATGCTGCTCGCGCCGCAATGGAAGGACAAGCTCGCAGGCGTCATCCTCAACGATGTCGGCCCGGAAATCGGCAAGGCCGGGGCGGAACGGATACGGTCTTATGTCGGGCAGGGGCGCAGTTTTGAGACCTGGATGCACGCCGCAAGAGCTCTGGCCGAGGCGCAGGGCGATATCTACCCGGGTTACCGGCTTGAGGAATGGCTGCGCTTTGCAAAACGCACCTGCAAGCTGGCGTCGAACGGACGCATCGTCTTCGATTATGACATGAAGATATCGGAGCCGTTCAAGCAGCCCGGCGGCGAAGCCGGGGTCGATCTATGGCCCCTGTTCAACATGCTGGAAGACGTCCCGATGCTCATCCTGCGCGGGGAGAAATCGGATATCCTCGAAAAAGCGACAGCGACCAAGATGGTGAAGAAGGTGAAGCAGGCGAATCTTGTGACGGTAAAGGGTATTGGCCACGCCCCGTCACTCGATGAGGATGATGCTCAATCGGCGATTACAGAGTTTTTGAAGACGATCAAGTAAGTCATGTCAAAAGTCCGCATTCTCCATCTTTTCAGCAGCTTCGACCTTGGCGGGAAGGAGGCGCGCGCGGTGCGCTTGATGAACCATTTCGGTGGCAAGGCAAAACATGTTGTGCTCTCCGCAGTCCCCGATGCAATCAGTGCGCGCGAGGCGATTGATCGCAAGATTGAGGTTGAGTTTCCCGGCGATACTGCGCCGGCGCTGCACGGTCGGCCAAGCATGGGGCGCTATCGCAAGCTGGCCCAATATATGAAGAAATTCCATCTGGTGCTCAGCTATAATTGGGGCGCGATGGACGGAGTGATGGCGCGCACATTGCTCGGCGCGAGCATGGGCTTGCCGCCGTTGATCCACCATGAAGATGGCTTCAACGAAGACGAATGGGAAAAGCTGAACTGGAAACGCAACTGGTTCCGCACCATTGCCTTGCAGCGCGCGGCGGCGCTGGTCGTGCCCTCGCTATCGCTTGAAAAGATCGCCAAGCAGGTGTGGCACCAGCCGGTCGAGAAGGTCTATCGCTTCCCCAATGGCGTCGACGTTCATCGCTATGACAAGAAGCCGCAACGCGGTTGCTTTCCAGGCTATGTGAAACGAGATGGCGAAATCATCGTGGGAACGATTGCCGGGTTGCGTGCGGTTAAGAATTTGCCCCGGCTCGTGCGCGCCGTGGCTGCAGCGGGCCCTAATTTCAGGCTGGCGATTGCTGGCGAAGGGCCGGAACGCGACGCCATATTGGCTGAGGCGCAGCGCGTGGGGATTGCTGACCGATTGATGATGCCGGGGTTCCTTAAAGATCCCGCCCGCTTTGTCGGGCTGTTCGATATTTTTGCGCTTTCTTCGGACAGCGAGCAGTATCCGATTTCGCTGGTTGAGGCGATGGCGGCGGCGCGGCCGGTGGTCGCCACCAATGTTGGCGATGTCGCGGCGATGGTGTCGCGTGAAAATCGTCGTTTCATTATCGATCGCGATGATGAGGCAGGGTTTGCCGATGCTTTGCGCGAACTGGGTGGCAACGCTGAGTTGCGTATCGAATTGTCGCATGCCAATTATGCGCGCGCGTTGGCCGAATATGGGGAAGCAGAAATGTTGGCCCGATATCAGCAGCTTTATGGTGCAACCATGCGTCGCGCCGATTTTGCGCGACAAGATTGAGGCAATCAGCTAGCGCGAAATTCATGGGGAAGGCGCACCAGACGGTGCATTTTGATTAGGGGTTAGAATTACGTGTTCAAGGGTCTGAAGCCCATCATCTACGGCGGTCGCGAAGTATGGCCGCTGGTTGAGGGTGGCAAAGGTGTAGCTGTCACAAATCATGCAAGTTCGGGGGCATGGGCCGCAGCAGGTGGTATTGGTACCGTTTCGGCCGTCAATGCCGACAGCTATGATGACAATGGCGATTTCATCCCTCAGATATTCAAGGGCCGCACCCGCGCGGAACGCCATGAAGAGCTCGTCGAATATGGCATTCGCGGCGGGATAACGCAGGTCCAGCGCGCCTATGATATTGCCGGCCCGACGGGCACGATCAACATCAACGTTTTGTGGGAAATGGGCGGAGCCCAGCGCATCCTGCACGGCGTTCTTGAAAAGACCAAGGGTCTGGTCACCGGCGTCACCTGCGGCGCTGGCATGCCCTACAAGCTTTCAGAAATTGCGGCGCAATATGGCGTCTATTACCTGCCGATTATCAGTTCGGCGCGTGCCTTTCGCGCGCTCTGGAAACGCGCCTACAGCAAGGTGCCTGAATGGCTGGGCGCTGTCGTTTATGAAGACCCCTGGTTGGCAGGTGGGCATAACGGCCTTTCCAACGCTGAAGACCCGACCAAGCCCGAGGATCCTTATCCGCGCGTGAAGGCGCTTCGTGCCACAATGCGCGAGGAAGGCATTCCCGATGAACTCCCGATCGTGATGGCCGGCGGCGTCTGGTATCTGCGCGACTGGGAAAACTGGATCGATAATCCCGAGCTGGGGCAGATCGCTTTTCAGTATGGCACGCGGCCCCTGTTGACGCAGGAAAGCCCGATCCCTCAGGCGTGGAAGGATCATCTGACCAAGATTCCGGAAGGCGGCGTGCTGCTGCACAAATTCTCGCCCACCGGTTTCTATTCGAGTGCGGTGATCAACCCGTTCCTGCGCGAATTGCAGGCACGTTCGGAACGGCAGATTCCCTATTCGACCGAACAGGCCGGTGACCATACCGCCACGCTTGACGTGGGAGTGCGTGGCAAGAATTTCTGGGTTACCCCGCACGATTTGCAACGCGCCCGTGAATGGGATGCGCGCGGCTATACCATGGCGCTCAAGACGCCTGACAATACGCTCGTCTTCGTCACACCCGAAGAGGGTGGCGTGATCCGCAAGGATCAGGCGGATTGCATGGGTTGCCTATCGCATTGCGGATTCTCGTCATGGAAAGACCATGACAACAACTCAACAGGCCGACTTGCCGACCCGCGTAGCTTCTGCATCCAGAAGGCTTTGCAGAACATTGCGCACGGCGCGCCGATTGACGAGAATCTGATGTTTGCCGGCCACGCGGCCTATGAATTTGGCCGCGATCCCTTTTATTCGAACGGTTTTGTACCGACGGTGAAGCAGTTGATCGACCGCATCCGCACGGGCGATTGAGCCAGCGTTTTACATTTACCAATCCTTGACCTTGTTCCCCTATGCTTCGGCTTATGGGGAACAGGGCATGGGTCTAGCTACATCCGCTTACCGCAAAGTCGCACCGGCGAAGCTTGAGCAGCGCGCCGCCATCCGCCACCCGGTTGTGGTGAAGCGCGCCAGCGTGCGCGGCCATGGCCGCCAGCCACTTGATGCCGTTCTTGACGATCTGTCGGTCTATGGCTGCCGCCTTGCCATCGATGGCGAGTTTGCGGCAGGCGAACGGCTATGGCTGCGGCTTGCTGGCGGCGACGCTATCGCCGCCAGCGCGGTGTGGTGCGAAGACGGCAAGCTGGGTTGCCGCTTTGACGAACCAATCGCCCGCGATCTTTTCCGTTCGTTGACGCTGGTATTTGCCTGAGCGCGGGTCGCGCTCAGTCCATATCCCACGCCCGCTCGCCATGGCTCGAAATGTCGAGGCCGTCGCGTTCCTGATCTTCGCTGACACGCATCGGGATCACCATCGAGACCATGTAGCCGATGATCAACGTTACAACGGCAGAATAGACACCAACGATGCCGACGCCCTTGATCTGCGCCCACAATTGGCTGCCCATCGCCATACCCTCGGCATAGCCATTGCCGCCGAAAGTCGGGGATACGAGTACGGCAAGCAGGATCGATCCCATTATGCCGCCGACGCCATGGACGGCGAAGACATCGAGCGAGTCATCGATCTGCAATTTGCCTTTGACGAGATGCACCGCATAGAAACAGACTAGGCCAGCAAGGACGCCAAGGATGATTGCACCCAGCGGGCCGACTGAACCAGAAGCGGGCGTAATGGTGGCCAATCCCGCGATTGCACCCGTGGCGAAACCAACTGCAGTAGCCTTGCCGACCTTGATCTTCTCGATCAGCATCCAGACCAATGCCGCGACCGACGCTGCAAGGTGGGTAACAATGATCGCCGTCGCCGCGCCATCATCGCTGGCTGCCAACGCCGATCCGCCATTGAAGCCAAACCAGCCCACCCACAGCAGACCGGCACCGGCAACAGTAAGGGCAGGGCTATGAGGCAGCATCAAAGTTCGCGGGAAGCCGATACGCTTACCAAGCATCAATGCAACAACGAGCGCCGAAACGCCCGCAGTCGTATGGACAACGATGCCGCCGGCAAAATCAATCACACCCTGATTGGCAAGGAAGCCATTGCCCCACACCCAACGGGCAACGGGTACATATACCAGTAGGCTCCACAATGCGCTGAAGGCTACAACCCAGCCGAAACGGGCCCGTTCCACCCATGCGCCGACAATCAGTGCCGGTGTGATGATGGCAAAGGTCATCTGGAAAAGACCGAAAACAAGTTCACCGATTGTCTGGCCATCGCGCATCGCAAACATGTTGGAGAACATGATGTTCTGCAAATTGCCAATGACCGTCCCGTCAGAGGCAGAGAAAGCAAGGCTGTATCCCGCGACGATCCAGATCACTGATGAAACCGCCGCGATCGCTCCGCACTGGATCAGGACCGAAAGGAAGTTCTTGGTGCGCACCAAGCCGCCATAAAACAACGCGAGGCCGGGCAGGGTCATCATCAGGACGAGCGCGGACGCCGTCAAAATCCAGGCTGTATCGCCGCTGTCGGGAACGGCTTCCGCCACGACTTCCTGCGCAAAAGCCGGAGCCGCTAAAAGCAATGTGCTGAAAAAAGCAGCAATCTTGAGTGAATGGCGCACGCCCGACCTCCCCACATTGTCAATATTTTGGGCAGGTCTGTAAGCGAGCCGATACCCGCCCGCAATTGTTAATTAGGCGTCAGCCCCGCTTTTCGACAGGATATTACGCCCAGCCTTCGAGCACCTGATCGGGTGGGCGATGGCCGTCGGAAAAGATCCGGATATTCGCAATCACTTTCTCGCCCGAAGCCTCGCGACCCTCATAGGTCGCGCTGCCCAGGTGCGGCAGCAGGATGACATTGGGTATGGCAAGAAAGCGGGGGTCGATGGCCGGTTCGTGGTTGTAAACGTCAAGGCCTGCGCCTGCAATCCGCCCCCGGGTCAGTGCTTCGATCAAGGCGTCTTCATCAACCAGTTCGCCGCGCGAGCTGTTGATCAGATAGGCATCGCGTTTCATCATCCCGATGCGTTCGCGGCTCATCAGTTTTTGCGTTTCAGCGGTCAGCGGGCAGTGCAACGATATGATGTCGCTCTTGGCCACCAGCCGATCGAGATCGGGTTCGAACGTTACGCCCATTTCATCTTCGACGCTTGCGGGAAGCCGGTGGCGCTTGTTGTAAAGGATGTTGAGGCCGAATGCCTTGGCACGCAGAGCGACCGCTTCGCCAATCCTACCATAACCGATGATGCCCAGCGTCTTTCCGCCAATGCGATGGCCGAGCATCCCGATAGGTGTCCAGCCTTTCCACTCGCCTGACCGCATCAGGCGGTGTCCTTCGCCCAAGCGGCGAGGCACGTTGAGGATCAAAGCCATGGTCAAGTCGGCGGTATCATCCGTAAACACGCCGGGAGTGTTAGTCACCAAAATGCCCTTGGCCTTGGCGGCTGCCAGATTGATATGGTTCACACCCGCACCGAAATTGGCAAACATCTTCACCGAAGCAGGTGCGCGTGCAATGAGTTCGGCATCAATTCGATCGGTTACGGTCGGCACCAAAATGTCGGCATCGCGCATTGCCTCAACGATTTCATCGGCTGACATTTCATGATCGTCTTCGTTGAAACGACAATCGAACAATTCGGCCATGCGCGCTTCGATTTGCGGTAGGAGCTTGCGGGTTACGGCAACGCGCGGGCGTTCGATGCGGTGAAATTGGGTCATGATTGCAACCCTATGGCGTGAAGAAACACAACGTCAAGCTATCACCCTTGAACTGTCGGTACGGCTTACACTATAGGTAGGCGGTGGGGGCAACAGGTTACTGGAATCAATGAAAAATATCGTAAAATCGGTTCTGATCGTTGCATTGGCCACCATTGGGGGGATGGCCACGGCGCAGGCGACCAAAAAGACGCCCTATTGGGCTTCGATTGATGAGGCAGAGGCACGGACCCGAACCGGGCCGAGCACCGAATTCCCGGTCAAATGGGTGTATAAGCGGCAATATCTGCCGGTAAAGGTTGTCGCGGTGCACGAAGTATGGCGCAAGGTCGAAGACCCGGATGGTGATCAAGGCTGGATGCATGTCCGGCTGCTCAGCCCTGATCGGACGGCAATCATCACTGCGCCGGGCATATCTGCTTTGCGCGACGAACCCTCCGCTTCCGCACGAATTTCGTGGCGCGCCGAAAAGGGCGTCGTCGGCCGGATCGACGATTGCCAAAAGGGATGGTGCCGCCTCGATGTCGCGGGGCGTGTAGGTTATATCGAGACCGACCGCATCTGGGGCGAGGAAGTGCCCTGATCCGCGTTTAGGAAATATTTGAATTACGCGGTTAAAAGGGCGGCCAAAGGAATTTTGCGTGCCTGATTATACTGCCCTCAAATTGCTCGGAATAGCTGGCGTGCTTTCCTATGGCGTGGCGCGTTTGGCGACCAAGGCCGGGGTTGTCGGCTATAACCGCTACACTTTGGTGGCCGTGCCGATAGCCGGCATGCCAAAGATGCCGCGTGGTTATCGGGTGGAGCCGATAGCGCCAGAAAAACTGGCAACTCTGGAAATTGACGCAAATTCTGAGGAACAGGCCCGTCGTTTCGATCAAGGTCTGACCTGCCTTGCCGCCTACAACGCACGTGACGAATTTGTGGGAATTACCTGGGTTGGTACCGCGCCATTTGAAGAAACCATGGTGCATTTGCGTTTCGAAGTTCCGGATATGGCAATCTGGGATACCGGGCTATGGATCCACCCTGACCACCGCTTGGGCCGTGCATTCGCCGCGCTTTGGGCAGGCACGGCTGAATGGATGGCGGCACGGGGCCGCAAATGGTCGATGAGCTGGATTGCGGATTATAATCTGCCATCGCTGCTGTCTCACCGGCGGATGCAATCGGCGACTGTGGGGCACATCACGACCGTGCGGTTCTTCCGCTGGCAATATATGGCGCAGGGCGTCCCCAAGATTGTTCGTATTGATCGCGATGCGCCGCCGATAATGCGGATGAATCTGCCGTCACCAGCGCTCGAAAATGCCTGATTAGGCAAGACTCTTGGCATCGTCGCTGCTATCCGGTCCGACATGTCCGACCACAAGCATCTCTACCTCGTCGATGGTTCCGCCTACATCTTTCGTGCCTATTACAGCCTGCCGCCGCTGACCAATCCGCAAGGCGTGCCTGTGGGCGCGGTTGCGGGCTATTCGAACATGCTGTGGAAACTGGCGAGCGACCTGCATGCGGCCGACGGGCCGACCCATATGGCGGTTGTCCTCGACAAGGCAGGGACCAGTTTTCGCAACGAAATCTATGATCAGTACAAGGCCAATCGTCCGCCTGCGCCAGAGGATCTGCGCCCGCAATTTCCGCTGATCCGCGATGCGACGCTCGCATTTTCGCTCCCGATGATTGAGGAAGAGAATGTCGAGGCCGATGATATGATCGCCAGCTATACCAAGGCTGCGCGTGCGCAGGGGTGGGATGTGTCGATCATCTCATCCGACAAGGATTTGATGCAGTTGGTCGGTGATGGTGTCGACATGTTCGACACGATGAAGGACAAGCGCATTGGGCGCGAAGAAGTCATCGAGAAATTCGGTGTCGGCCCCGAACTGGTGGGTGATGTGCTGGCGCTGATGGGCGACAGTTCGGACAACGTCCCCGGCGTCCCGGGCATCGGCCCCAAGACCGCGACCAAGCTGATTACCGAATATGGCAGCCTTGATGCGGTGCTGGCGGCTGCCCCTGATATGAAGCCATCGAAGATGCGCGACAATCTGATCGAGCATGCCGAACTGGCCCGGCTATCGCGCGTATTGGTGACGCTTAAGGACGATTGCCCGTTGCCTATACCGCTTGAGGAAATGGTGCTTGGCCCGATTCCCGAAGAGCCGTTGCGACCATTTCTGGAAGAGCATGGCTTTCGCTCGCTTCTCAACCGCATTGGCAAGACGAGCGATACGGCCGCCGCCAATAAGGCTATTGCAGGCCAGCCAAAGGCGGAACGTAAAGGCGATGGAGCCGTTGCGGCAATCGAAGCTGGCAAGCCGGCTATGCCCGCACCGATGTCGCCAATTAATGTCGATGCTTACACCTGCGTTACGACCCTGTCGCAGCTCGATGACTGGATCGCCCGTGCTACCAAGGCTGGTGTAGTCGGGTTCGATACTGAAACCGACAGCCTTGAGGCGGTCACGGCTAAGCTGGTTGGCTTCAGCCTTGCTGTCGCTCCGGGAGAAGCCTGCTATGTGCCCTTGGCGCATGGCGGCACCGATATGTTTGCCGAACGCCCCGATCAGATTCCACTTGATGCCGCTCTGGCTCGGCTGAAGGCGTTGCTGGAGGATGAGAGCGTCCTCAAGGTCGGGCAGAACCTCAAATATGACATGTCGGTCCTGCGCCAGCACGGCATCGCGGTTCACCAGTTTGACGATACCATGGTGATGAGCTTCGCCCTCGATGCTGGGCGGCAAGGCCATGGCATGGATGAATTGTCTGAGCTGTATCTCGAGCACAAACCCATCAGCTACAAATCGGTCACTGGCACGGGCAAGAGCCAGATCGGATTTGCGGAAGTCCCGCTTTCCGAGGCGACAAAATATGCCGCCGAGGATGCCGATGTGACGTTGCGGCTCTGGCACTATCTCAAACTGCGGCTATCGCCCGAAAAGGTGACCCGTGTTTATGAACTGGTTGATCGGCCGCTCGTTCCGGTGCTGTCCAAGATGGAATGCACCGGCATCAAGGTCGACAAATCGGTACTTGCCCGATTGTCCGCAGAATTTGCGGAGGCCGGGGCTGCGCTGGAAAAGGAAATCCACGCGCTCGCAGGCCAACCCTTCACCATCGCCAGCCCGGCGCAACTGGGTGCCATCCTTTTTGACAATATGGGGCTTAAAGGCGGCAAGAAGGGCAAATCGGGTCAATATTCGACCGATGTCACCGTATTGGAAGACCTGGCAGGGCAGGGGATCGAGATTGCCGGCAAGGTGCTCGATTGGAGGCAGCTGGCAAAGCTGAAATCGACCTATACCGATGCGCTGCAGCAACAGGTCAATCCCAAGACCGGAAGGGTCCACACCAGCTACAGCCTGGTGGGCGCGCAAACCGGGCGGCTCGCGTCGACCGATCCGAACCTGCAGAATATTCCCATTCGCACCGAAGTCGGGCGGCAAATCCGCGATGCCTTTGTGGCTGAGCCGGGCAATGTCATCCTTTCCGCCGACTATAGCCAGATCGAATTGCGACTGGCGGCGCACATGGCCGATGTCGGACCGTTGCGCGAAGCATTCGAAAATGGCGAGGATATTCACGCGCGCACCGCGCAGGAACTGTTTGGCGAGGTGAACCGCGACACGCGCGGTCGCGCAAAGACGATCAATTTCTCGATCCTTTACGGCATTTCGCGCTGGGGGTTGGCCAAGCGGCTCGAATCCACGCCAGAGGAAGCGCAACACCTTATCGACGCCTATTTCGCCCGCTTCCCCGGCATCAGTGCCTATATCCAGGAAACGTTGGCAAGCGTGAAGGAATGCGGCTTCACCACAACCTTGTTTGGGCGCAAATGCTGGTTTCCGCGTATCAGTTCGCAAAGCCAGGCCGAGCGCCAGGGCAGCGAGCGCGCGGCGATCAATGCACCGATTCAGGGCACGAGTGCGGACATCATCAAACGCGCAATGGTGCGCATGGGGCCGGCGCTGCTCGAAGCAGGGCTGCCAAATGTGAAGATGCTTCTACAGGTGCATGATGAGTTGGTGTTCGAACTGCCCGAAGCGGATGTCGCCGAAGCAAGCAGGGTAATAGAATCGGTGATGGCGAGTGCCGCCGAGCCGCTGGTCAAATTGTCGGTGCCATTGGGTGTCGAGATCGGCACGGGGCCAAGTTGGGGCGCGGCACACTGACGGAAAGATACCGCGATTATCCCGTCTCGCAGGCAAGGGTGCGAACCACCACCTTGGATGGCATGAAATCTGTCACAAAATCATTCGCCCTTACGCTCGCCGCACTGACATTGGCGGGTTGTTCCACCTTCGAAGCCGGTCCAGTGGGCAACACTTCGGTGCCCCAGCCAGCCAAGCCGGTTGAGGTCGAGCGCTATCTGGGGCGCTGGTATGAACTGGCGCGCTACGAAGCTGGTTTCCAGAAGGATTGCGAAGCGGTGACGGCCGATTACAGCCTGACTGCGTCTGCTAGGATCAAGGTCGTCAACGCTTGCCGCAAGGGTTCGATAAACGGCAAAATCGAAACAGCAACAGGCAAGGCAAAGATTGTTTCTGGCAGCGGTGATGCAAAGCTGAAGGTTTCGTTCTTTGGCCCATTTTATGGCGACTACTGGGTGCTCGACCGCGCCGAGGATTATAGCTGGTCGATCGTGGGAGAGCCCAGCGGGCGTTATTTATGGCTGCTGCACCGCCAACCCAATCCCGGCACCGCGACGTTTGATGCAATGAAGCGCCGCGCTGCCGAGCTTGGCTATGACGTCCGGTTGCTTCGGGTGACGCAACAACCGGGCTAGATCTTATTTCCGGACAATGACGGTTCCAGCCGTCTTGCCATCCTTTTCGGCCAGTTCGATGGTGAATGCTTCGCCATCCTTGGTTATGCCCGTCAGTTTTCCGCCTTCGTCGTTCAGTTTGATCGATTCCTTGCCGAACTGATCCTTGAACCAATCGCCGACCTTGGCGGGGTCTGCCGGCGAAGTGAAACCAATGCGGACATCGGCCTGTTCGCCTTTACCAGCCTGCTTGTTGGCGGTGATGTTGACGGTTTCGACCGTGGAGCCGGGGTACAGCTTCACGCCGTCGATATCGAAATTGCTATCGTCGAGAAGCTTTTTGGGAAGTCGGATATTGGCGTCGAAGCCAGGAACTTTGAAGCCGACATTGCCCGATTTGCCATCTGCCGAGATTTCGACCTTTTTGCCGGTTTCCGAAGTGGCATCGATGCTGATAGTGGTTCCTTCGTCCGGCTCATTCTTGCTGCCGCATGCGGCTAGCCCAATGGCCAGAGGCAAAGCGATAAGTGCGTATTTCATTTGCAAATCCTCTTATGCTGTATTGCATACATAATACAGCATAAGCTCCGGGTCAACGGTTCGTCGCACAAATGCCGTTAACGGAATTGACGCGCCCGATTTGAAGGCGCAATTTTGCACGCGGTGGCACAACAGCGCGCAAGCACAACGCGCTATCAGGGGACGGACGGATGCCGCAGACAACAGGGCTATATCCCAGCGATCGCCAATGGGAACTTGAGGGCAAAGGCTCGCCGCATCCCGGTGTATTGATTGGCGGCCCCGGTGCGCGATCGAAGCAAATCGAATATAGCATCCTTGCCGTGCTTCAGGTTGGCGGCGCCATGGCTGCAATCTGGTGGTTGTTTACGCAACCAACGGGGTGGGTCGAATGGTCGGCCTTCATTTCCGGCTATCTAATCATCAACTATGGATTGTCATGCGGCTTCCACCGCTATTTCACCCACCGCTCCTTCGAAACGTCGCTGTGGATGCGTTACCTGATTGGCATTTGCGGGCAGATGGCGTGCCAGGGATCGGTCAAGAAATGGGCGGCGGACCATCGGCGGCATCATGCCTTTTCGGATGAGTTGGGCGATATCCATAGCCCGCACATAGACGGTCATGGCCGCAAAATGGGGCCAGTGAAGGGCTTGTTGATCGGCCATCTCGGCTGGCTATGGGATAATGCCCACACCGATATGCGGCTTTATGGCAAAGGATTGGTGGGCGATCCGGTCGTCGAATTCTGCCATCGTACGCGCTGGCTCTGGGTCGCTTTTTCACTCGTCATTCTTCCTGCCGCTTGGGCATTGGCTTTTGGAGGGCCGGAACATGTAGTGGGCACGATCCTCGTCGGCGGGTTCCTGAGGACGTTCATCTTCCTCAACGGGGTGATGGGCACCAACAGTCTGGCGCATTATTTCGGCTATCGACGCTATCATGATGTCGGCAAAGCCACCAACAACTGGTTTATTGCAATCCTGACGCTGGGTGATGGCTGGCACAACAACCACCATGCACAGCCGCGCGCCGCGAGCAATCATATCAGCTGGTGGGAGCTCGACTTTAACGGCTGGACGATCGACATGCTGGGCCGGCTTGGATTGGTGTGGAACATCCAGCGGCGCGACAAGAACCGCCCGGTCGGGCTGCCCGAGGCGCAGCAACTTGGCGGAGAACCGGTTTTGTCCTTTGGCGAAACCAGCAAGAAGGACGAGCTGGTAGCCTAACCCCGTTTGCGTTCCTGCTTGTAGGTGCCAAGCAGGCGCACCTTGTTGCAGTGGAAGCGCAATTCTTCGAGTGCACGGTCTACTGCCGCATCACCAGGGGCACCTTCGATATCGGCATAAAATTCAGTCGCCGAAAAGCTGGCTCCATTTTGGTAGCTTTCCAGTTTCGTCATGTTGATGCCGTTGGTCGCAAAGCCACCCATGGCTTTATAAAGAGCCGCAGGTATGTTCTTCACCTCGAAAATGAAGGTGGTCATCAACGTGCCTTCGTCGGATGCATAAGTCGCTGGTTCGCGAGAGAGCACCACGAAACGGGTCGTGTTGCGATCATCATCCTCAATGCCTTCCTGGATCATCTCCAGGCCGTAGATGCTGGCGGCAATAGGCGGGGCGACCGCTGCGGCGCCTTCATCATCGCTATCGGCGACATAGGCGGCAGCTGCGGCTGTATCGGCATAGGCAATAGGCGTTATGCCATGCGCCCGCAGATAATGGCGGCACTGGCCCAGCGCTTGCGGATGGCTCATCGCGGTGGTCAGCTTCGCATCGGCATGCTTTGCCATCAGGCAGTGACGAATGCGCATGAAATGCTCGCCAATGATCGAGAGGCCGCTTTCGGGTAGCAGAAAATGGATGTCGGCCACGCGGCCATGCAATGAATTCTCGATAGGTATAACCGCACGTGCAGCACGGCCTTCCTTCACCGCATCGATTGCGTCCTCAAAGGAAAAGCATGGCAGCGGCAGGCAGTCCGGATCCATCTCAAGTGCTGCCAAATGCGAATTTGCCCCGGGCGCACCCTGAAAGGAAACCGCACGTGCGGGTTCGGCAGCGGCGGCTTTGCTCATTTCCTCGACGCGGGCGAGGGCGCTCTTTGGGAAGCTCTCCATATCGGGGCTGGCCGATAGGGCAGTCAAAAGGCGCGGGCAAGCAGGATTTGGGCTATTGCACCGCATTGCATAGCAAACTAGAGGGGCGAGGGGAATCAACCGGCACCGCGCATCCGTGCGGGCCACAGCGAATATTCAGGGCGTTTCATCATGGCAGATCGCAACAACACCATCGCAGGCTGGGCCTTGGCAGCGGGCATCGTCGCCCTCGGCTCGAGCATCGTTTTCGGCAAGATTTTCCATGGCGAAGTGCCTGGTGAGGGCAAGCAAGGCTATGTGATCCAAGGCGTTGAAAGCGGCGAAGGCGGTGGTGCTGCCGAAGTTCCGCTCGCAACCCTTCTTGCGACTGCTGATCCTGCGAAGGGTGAAGCTGTCTTTGCAAAGTGCAAGGCTTGCCACACCATCGAACAGGGCGGAGCCAATGGCGTTGGCCCGAATCTTTGGGCATCCATGGGCAAGCCGCACGGCCATGTTCCAGGTTTCGCTTATTCTGATGCGCTCAAGAGCGTTCCGGGCAACTGGGATTGGGAAGGCATGGACAAATGGCTGGCCAACCCGAAAAAATATGCGCCGGGCACCAAGATGAGCTTTGCCGGCCTTGGCAATCCTGAAGAGCGCGCGGCACTGTTGCTTTACCTCAACTCGATGGGTTCAAACCTGCCGCTTCCTGCTGCACCTGCTGCTGAAGCCGCTCCCGCTGAAGGCGCCGCGCCTGCAGAAGGTGGTGACGCCGCTGCAGCAGCTCCTGCCGATGCAGCCGCCAAGGAGGCTGCTGCCGCTCCGGCCAAGTAAGAGAAAGTCGAATAGATGCGCAAATTTCTCGTGATTGCACCCGCACTGTTTGTGCTCGCCGCCTGTGGCGGATCGAACGAAAGCGATTCGCCGGCTGCAGATACGGAAAGCGCAGCATCTACCGAGACTGCTTCGGCGCAGCCTGAAAAATCTGCCGGCGAAACGAGCTTTGCCAAATGTGCTGCCTGCCACAAAGTGGAAAAGGATGCACCCAACGGCGTCGGACCCAACCTGCATGGCATTGTCGGCAAGGCTGTGGCTTCGGTTGATGGGTTCAACTATTCGCCGGCGATGAAGGCGAAAGGTGGGGTTTGGGACGAAGCAACACTCGATGCCTATCTTGAAAACCCGCGTAAAGCTGTTCCAGGCACCAAGATGGCCTTCGCTGGCATCAACAATGCTGAAGAACGCAAGGCGTTGATCGACTGGCTCAAAGAGCAGAAGTGATCTGAAAAAACCGAATAGAAGAAGGGCCCGCTAGAACGGGCCCTTTCTTTTTTAACCGCAGTCTTCAAGTTCGTAGAAAATAGCGATTTCGCGCCAGGCCTCTTCGGCCGTCTCGACAAACTGGAACAGCTCCAGATCCTTCGGGCTGATGACACCTTCGAGCATCAATTCCTCGAAATTGACCACGCGTTTCCAGAAGGATTTGCCGAACAGCAGGATCGGCATCGGCTCGATCTTGCCGGTCTGCACCAGCGTCAACAGTTCGAAAAACTCATCAAAGGTACCAAAACCGCCCGGGAACACCGCGACAGCGCGCGCGCGCAGCAGGAAATGCATCTTGCGCAAGGCAAAGTAATGAAACTGGAAACTCAGGTCAGGAGTCACATATTCATTGGGCGCCTGTTCGTGCGGTAGTACGATGTTGAGACCTATGGTATCGGCGTCCACATCGCGTGCACCGCGATTTGCCGCCTCCATGATCGATGGCCCACCGCCCGAGCAGACGACGAAATGGCGGTTACCGCTTTCATCCTTGATGCCACATGTGCTGGCAATCCGCCCAAGCTTCCGCGCTTCTTCATAATAGCGGGACTTCTCTTTCATCCGCTCGGCAATGATGCGTTCGCGTTCATCCTTGGCGGTTGCGAACAAAACATCAACGGCCTCGGGCTCTGGGATACGCGCCGAACCATAGATCACCATGGTTGAGGCAACACCAGCCTCATCGAGCAGCATTTCGGGTTTGAGCAATTCGAGCTGGAACCGCACGGGGCGCAGCTCTTCACGCAGCAGGAATTCGGTATCCTGAAAAGCCAGCTTATAGGATTTGCTGAGCGTCTGCGGGGTTTCGGGATTAAGTTCCTTGGCGAATTTCGCTTCTTGCTGTGCCTTGTAGAAGCGCCTGTCTTGTAAGTCTTTTTGTGTCATGCCCAATAGATAGACGATTAGGCACGAATAGCCACCCCTAGCGGCAGAAGGCGCTGCCATCTTTCATCGATTTCCCCATGTCGAAATGGAAATGGTTGGCATGCGCTGCATTGTAATCCGGGCCCAAAACGGTACCAAAGCGCTTGCAGGCCGATTGGTGCAAACGGCGCAGGAAAGCGCGCTCATCTGCCTTGCCGTTCCACCCCGAAAGTACCGAAACCCGGCGGCCATTTTTCAGGATAAAGGCCGAAACATCGACAGCGTTCCCGCTGGCATGTTCCGATAGTCGGCCGCTCCTGCCGCCATTGATGTTGCGGCAATTATAGGTGCCCATCGTCTCGATCCGTACTACTTCACTGCCCAGATAGGCCTTCGCCGCCGGTTCGACCGCATGTTTCGCCCACGCTGTGAAATTGGCTGCAAGCGGGCATGTCATCGCGCCAAGATTTGTCGCCTCTGTCGAAAAGGACATTAGCTTGACCGTATCAATCGTGCGGCAACCACCAGCGAAACTCTGGTTGGGCAGGGGTGTGAAACGGACATTCGCTGCCTTCAGGGTCGACAGGCATTGGCGAGCGGGTTCGCTTCGGAAGACATCATTGTCACGGCGGACGACCTCGCGTTCGGACCGGCCACCGCAGGCGGTAACCAGAAGCGCGAGGAACAGGATAAAAGCGCCGCGAACCATGTGTAATAAAATGTAAGTGCTATGGTTAACAGCCGGTAAACGTGGGAAACGGTTGACCGCAATTGGCAAGGCCGCTAGCGGAAAATTAATGCGAACGATTCTCAATAAAAAGCTGACCTTCTGGTTGCTACTCTCATTGCCGGCATTCCTGCTTGTTCTCGGATGGTGGCAGGGCCGCATCGACAGCATGGATATGCTCCACCCAACGGGCGAATGGTCGGCGCGACTCATGATAATAGCAATGGCACTCAGTCCGCTTGTTTCGCTTTTGGGGGCCAAACCTTGGCTCAACTGGTTGGTGGCGCGCCGCCGCGCCTTTGGTGTTGCCGCATTTGGCTACGCTCTTCTGCATCTCATTTTCTATTTGATCGACATGGGTAACCTGGATGACATCCTCGCCGAATGGATGGCGCCCGGAATCTGGACTGGCTGGGCCGCCTTTGGCCTTATGCTGCCGCTTGCATTGACGAGCAATGATCGATCGATGCGCTGGTTGAAAGCGGGATGGAAAAAGCTGCAACAGCTTGTCTATCCTGCTGCGATCCTCACGCTTTTGCACTGGATCTGGGTGCATAACAGCTATGCCGGTGCGCTGGTCCATTTTGTTCCGCTCGGGCTTCTCGTTCTCGCTCGCTTTTTGAAGAAACCCCTCTCCCAAATGAAACCGCTAGGAGTTTGAATATGCGTAAATTGATCCCTCTCGCCATCGCTGCTGCGGCCATTGCCGTGCTTCCCTCAGCCCCTGCTTCGGCCACCGGTGCCATCAAGTGCAAACCCACCCCGCAGTCGAGCTGGAAGACGCAGGAAGTGCTCAAGGCAAAGCTCGTCAAGGAAGGCTGGACAGTGCGCAAGTCGAAAGTCGATGGCGGCTGCTATGAAGTCTATGGCACCACCCCCGAAGGTGACCGCGTTGAGGCCTATTTCCACCCGGTGACGCTGGAAAAACTCTATGTCGCGCGTCGCGGCGAAGTGCTTTTCCGCAAGCAAGGTTACTAAACAGTCGTTGACATTCCCGGGGCCGCCCCTAAAGGCGGCTCCGGGCCACGCGGTCCCAACGCCGCGCGTGCTCTCTGCAAGGAGAAGCATTACATGACTGAAGTTACCAAACCGCAGGGCAAGCCTGCGCGTCCTTTTTTCTCTTCCGGTCCCTGTGCGAAACCGCCGGGCTGGTCCCCTGAAAAACTCGCTACCGAATCACTCGGCCGCTCGCACCGTGCCAAGATCGGCAAATCGCGCCTGCAATATTCGATCGACCTGATGCGCGAAGTGCTTGAGCTGCCCGATACGCATCGCATCGGCATCGTTCCCGGATCGGACACCGGTGCTTTTGAAATGGCCATGTGGACAATGCTCGGCGCGCGCGGCGTGACTGCACTCGCATGGGAAAGCTTTGGCGAAGGCTGGGTAACCGATGCCGTCAAGCAATTGAAGCTCGAGCCCAAGGTGCACCGCGCCGATTATGGCCAGCTGCCCGATCTCGACAAGGTCGATTGGACGGACGACGTTCTGTTCACCTGGAATGGCACCACCAGCGGTGTCCGCGTTCCGGATGGCGAATGGATCCCCGATGACCGTGAAGGGCTGTCTTTCGCAGACGCCACCAGCGCGGTTTTTGCCTATGACATTCCGTGGGACAAGATCGACGTTGCCACTTTCAGCTGGCAAAAGGTTCTGGGTGGGGAAGGCGCACATGGCGTTCTCATCCTCGGCCCTCGTGCGGTGCAGCGCCTTGAGGAATATACCCCGGCTTGGCCGCTTCCCAAGGTGTTCCGCCTGATGTCGAAAGGCGCATTGGCGGAAGGCGTGTTCAAGGGCGAAACAATCAACACCCCTTCGATGCTCGCTGTAGAAGACGCCATCTTTGCGCTCGAATGGGCCAAAGGACTTGGCGGTCTCAAAGGTCTGCAAGCACGCAGCAACGCAAATGCGCATGCACTAGATAAGATTGTCGCCGAACGCGCCTGGCTGAGCCACCTTGCCGTCGACAGCGGCATCCGTTCGAAGACCAGCGTTTGCCTCTCGGTCGAAGGCGCTGATGCGGATTTCATCAAGAAATTTGCTGGCCTGCTCGAAGCAGAAGGCGCGGCCTATGACATCGCAGGTTATCGCGATGCCCCGCCGGGCCTGCGCATCTGGTGCGGCGCGACCGTCGATACAGCCGATATCGAAGCCCTCGGGCCATGGCTCGACTGGGCGTTCGAAACGCTAAACGCATAAAATTCACCGTAGCCCTGAGCTTGTTGAAGGGCGCTACTAAGCCGAGAGCCGGGCTTCGACTGGCTCAGCCTTACGGTATTTTAGGAAAATTATCATGACCAAACCCCGCGTACTCATCTCTGACAAGATGGACCCCAATGCAGCCAAGATTTTTGAAGAACGCGGCTGCGATGTCGATGTTATCACTGGCAAGACTCCGGACGAGCTGAAAGAAATAATTGGCCAATATGATGGCCTTGCAATTCGTAGTTCAACCAAAGTCACAAAAGAAATCCTTGAAGCTGCGACCAATTTGAAGGTTGTCGGCCGCGCCGGTATCGGCGTCGACAATGTCGATATCCCTGCCGCTTCGGCCAAAGGCGTTGTCGTGATGAACACGCCGTTCGGCAACTCGATCACCACGGCGGAACATGCGATCGCGCTGATGTTTGCTCTCGCCCGCCAGATCCCGGAAGCGAATGAACAGACCCAGGCTGGTAAATGGCCGAAAAATGATTTCATGGGCGTCGAAGTCACCGGCAAGACGCTGGGCCTTATCGGTGCGGGCAATATCGGCAGCATCGTCGCCAGCCGTGCATTGGGCCTCAAGATGAAGGTTGTCGCTTTCGATCCTTTCCTGACACCCGAGCGCGCCATCGAAATGGGTGTTGAAAAGGCAGATCTCGACACACTGTTTGCCAAGGCGGATTTCATCACGCTGCACACGCCGCTGACCGACCAGACGCGCAACATCCTTTCCGCTGCCAACATCGCCAAATGCAAGAAGGGCGTGCGCATCATCAACTGTGCGCGTGGCGGACTGGTCGATGAAGCCGCGCTCAAAGCCGCGCTCGACAGCGGCCATGTCGCAGGTGCAGCGCTCGACGTGTTCGAAACCGAACCGGCGAAGGAAAGCCCGCTTTTCGGTACTCCCAACTTCATCTGCACGCCGCACCTTGGTGCATCGACCAACGAAGCCCAGGTCAATGTTGCGTTGCAGGTGGCCGAACAGATGGCCGACTATCTGGTCAGTGGCGGCGTCACCAACGCACTCAACATGCCCAGCCTCAGCGCCGAAGAAGCACCGAAACTGCGGCCCTATATGGCATTGGCGGAGCAATTGGGTTCACTCATCGGCCAGCTTGCCCATGGCGACCTGACACAGATCAGCGTCGAGGTTGAGGGGGCCGCTGCCGAACTCAACATCAAGCCGATTACCGCCGCCGTACTGTCAGGCTTCATGCGCCGTTTCTCTGATGCGGTGAATATGGTCAACGCGCCCTATCTCGCCAAGGAACGTGGCATGGACGTGCGCGAAGTTCGCCACGATCGCGAAGGCGATTACCACACGCTGCTGCGTGTTTCGGTGAAGACCGATATCGGCGAGCGTTCGGTTGCCGGTACGCTGTTCGGCAATGGTACGCCGCGTCTCGTCGAACTGTTCGGCGTGAAGGTTGAGGCCGATCTTGAAGGCCATATGCTCTATATCGTCAACCAGGATGCGCCCGGCTTTATTGGTCGCCTTGGCACCACCTTGGGTGAAGCCAATATCAATATCGGCACCTTCCACCTTGGTCGCCAAGAAGCAGGCGGCGTTGCCGTATTGCTTCTCTCGGTCGATACGCCGGTGCCGACCGCTGTGCTTGAAACCATTCACAGCCTGCCGGGTGTGAAGCGGGCGATGGCGCTTCGCTTCTGATGTGCTAAGGCGCGCGCCATGACCAATAGCTTGCTACCCACCGGATTTCGTGACCGCCTGCCGCCAGAGGCCGATGCTTCGGCTCGGCTGGTGCGCGCCATTCTCGATACCGCAGCAAGCCATGGTTATGAGCGCGTGCAGGCACCATTGGCCGAATATGAGGCGAGCCTGACCGGCAGCCTCGGCACATCGGCACGCGATCTGCTGCGCTTTGTCGACCCGGTATCGGGTGAAACCATGGCGGTGCGCAGCGATATTACCGGCCAGATTGGCCGTATCGCCTCGACTCGCATGGGGCACCATCCGCGCCCAGTGCGCCTCTCTTATGGCGGCCCGGTGGTGAAGCTCCGCGCGACCCAACTTCGCCCCGAGCGCGAAATGATGCAGGTCGGTGCGGAACTTATCGGGCTCGATAACGTCACCGCCGCAATCGAAGTGGTGACCGTTGCCATCGAAGGACTGAAGGCTGCGGGCGTCAAGGACATCACGCTCGACCTGACCATGCCCGACCTACTCGACCTGCTGAAACCAAAAGGCGATCGCGAAGAATTGAAGGCGGCGCTTGATGCCAAGGACGCAGGCGCCGTTCCCGCCGCACTCGCGCCGCTGATTGCCGCGGCAGGTGCGTTGCCCGATGCGCTCGATCGGATGCGGGCGTTTGACAAAGAAGGCAAGCTCAAGGAACGGCTAGACGCCATTGAGGCGATTGCCGCCGCAGTTCCCGCCGATATTCGCGTCACGCTCGACCCCACTGAACGCCATGGCTTTGAGTACCAGACCTGGTTCGGTTTCTCGCTCTTTTCGGCGCAGGCCTCGGGCGAAATCGGACGCGGCGGGGCCTATCGCATTGGCAAGGAGCCGGCGATCGGCTTTTCGGCCTATATTGATCCCTTGATCGATGCCGGCCTTGCGCGGGGCGAGCGCCGTCGTTTGTTCCTCCCTATCGGCACCATGCCGCAAAAGGCCGCCAGCCTTCGTGCAGAAGGCTGGGTTACCGTTGCGCAATTGACCGAAGACGACAGCGCGGAGGCGCAGATTTGCACCCATGTGCTGCGCAACGGACGGCCCGAGCCGGTCTAAAGGCCAATAACGTGTTTCAACCAGGCATCCACAACCGGCGTCGCCGGATAAGATGGATCGCCTAGCTTGCGGTTGATATCGCCATGGCCCTTCAAGCCTTTACCTTCAAATGCGTTGAGCTGCACATCGGTACCCGATTTCTGCAACGCGTCCGCCAGTGCTTCTGACTGGCGCTTGCCGTCGGCGCGATCGACATGGAGGATAAGGAATGCCGGGGCATTGGGGCTTTGTGCGTGCCAATAAGGTGAAAGTTCCTTTTGCCGGGCCGCATCGGTGCCAAACGCCTGCACATAGGTTTGCTTCATAATCTGGGCCCCCTCGCGCATTTGTGCGGGAACATCATAGGCTGCTCCGTCAATCGGCATGACACCAGACAATGCGTCAAGGCCCAGCCCGGCACCGCGCAGATATTGCGGATCGGTGCCGACAAGGGCGGAAAGATGTGCGCCGGCGCTGTGCCCCATCAGCACCACGCGTGAACGATCGATCCCGAGTTTTTCGGCATTTTTGAGAAGATAGGCTACCGCTGCGGCAACATCTGCGCCCTGTTGTTCAACGGTCGCGGCTGGAACGAGGCGATAATTGATTGTCGCCAGATGGTAACCCAATCCGGTGTAATGCGTCACCTTATCAGTGCCTGTGGCGTTGCGTTTGTCCCCGCGTTTCCATCCGCCGCCATGGACGAACACCAGAAGCGGCGCTTTTTTGGCGTCGGTCTTTGCGCGATAGAAATCCAGCTTTTGCAGGGCATCGCTGCCATAGCTATATTCGACGCCATTCATCGCCTGGAATTGCCGATCATTGGTCGGGTTTGCGGTACGTTTGTCATCACCCAGCCGTGCCTGAATGCGTTCGCGCAATTCGCCGGTGCACTTGTCCGGAAGCTCACTACTGCGCGATTGCAAGCATTCGCGAAGCTTGCCGCGGTTCATCCCGCACAATTCCACGACGGCTCGACGGCATTCAGGGCTCAGTCGCTCACCGCGTTGCGCATGGCATGCGGTAGCCACCAGCGCGATGGTTGAGGCGGCGATTATCCAGTTACGCATCAATTTCCCTTTCGACTTTCTTTAGGGTGGACGAGAGGCGTCCATCGTCATAACGGGGCCTACGGCGAATCCCTTCGCGGAAAATCCCTTCTGCGCAGAAAAAGGCCACCACGCTCAATGTAGCGTGTGTTGTTTCGGGAAACCCGTAATGGCAAATGTTACCGTAATCGGCGCCCAGTGGGGCGACGAAGGCAAAGGCAAGATCGTCGACTGGCTGGCAAGCCGCGCCGATGCTGTAGTCCGCTTCCAAGGCGGGCATAATGCAGGCCACACCTTGGTGGTTGGCGACCAGACCTACAAATTATCGCTGCTTCCCTCCGGCATAGTCACCGGTACGCTGTCGATCATCGGCAATGGCGTGGTGCTCGATCCCTGGCACCTTAAATCCGAGATTGAAAAACTCGAAGGGCAGGGCGTTGTCATCAACACTGAGAATTTCGCAATCGCCGACAATTGCCCGCTCATCCTGCCGATTCACCGTGATCTGGATGGGCTGCGCGAGGCGGCTGCCGGTGCCGGCAAGATCGGCACGACTGGCCGTGGTATCGGCCCCGCTTATGAAGACAAGGTCGGGCGGCGCGCCATCCGTGTCTGCGACCTCGCGCATCTCGACGCGCTTGATGCGCAACTCGATCGGTTGTGCGCGCACCACGATGCCTTGCGCGCCGGTTTCGGTGAACCGCCGGTAGATCGCGAACGGTTGCTGGGTGACCTCCGCGAAATCGCACCTTTTGTGTTGCAGTACGCCCAACCCGTTTGGAAACGCTTGAAAAAGGTTCGCAAGGCCGGCGCCCGCGTTCTGTTCGAAGGCGCGCAGGGCGTGCTGCTCGATGTAGATCATGGCACATACCCCTTCGTCACAAGCTCAAACACGGTTAGCGGCACGGCGGCTTCGGGATCCGGGCTTGGCCCCAATGCCACCGGCTTCGTCCTCGGCATTGTAAAGGCCTACACCACCCGCGTAGGGTCCGGCCCGTTCCCGACCGAGCTTGAGGATGAAATCGGCCAACGCCTTGGCGAGCGCGGCCATGAATTCGGTACCGTCACCGGGCGCAAGCGTCGCTGCGGCTGGTTCGATGCCGTGATAGTTCGACAAAGCTGTGCGGTATCGGGCGTCACCGGCATTGCCCTTACCAAGCTCGACGTTCTCGACGGGTTTGAAACGATCAAGATCTGCACCGGCTATCGCCTGAATGGCAAGATCCTCGATTACCTGCCCAGCCATGCCGCTGATCAGGCCAATGTCGAGCCCATCTACGAAGAAATGCCCGGCTGGCAGGAAACGACGGCCGGCGCACGCAGCTGGGCTGATTTGCCTGCGCAGGCGATCAAATATGTCCAGCGCATCCAGGAACTGATCGAAACCCCGGTGGCGCTTGTCAGCACCTCTCCGGAGCGTGAAGACACGATCCTGGTGCGTGATCCCTTCGCCGACTGATCATTAACTCCCGGCTTTGACGACGTCAAAAATGGCGTCGACAAAGCCTTGGGGGTCATCTTCCTGGATGAAGTGCCCGCCGTGCAAAGTGCGGTGGGCAACCCGCTTGGTGCCGGGTACCCGTTCGTGGAATTTGCGGTCGCCGCCACGCGTAATCGGATCGCCATCGGAAAAGCAGCACAGGAAAGGCTTGTCGAATTTTTCGAGCACTTCCCATGCTTTAAGCTGGTCCGGCACCGCAACATTATCGCCCAACGGCACGAATGACGGATAGACCCGGGTTGCGACCTTCGATGCGCGGGTAGGGAAGGGGGCATCATAGGCCGCGATTTCAGCCTCGCTCAATCCCCGCTTGCTGCCCTTCGCGACAATCTTGCCGATCGGGAAAACCGGGCTGTAGCGCGAAAAGGCGCGCCAGATGGCAAAGGCACGCGGAGCGTCCTCTCCGGCAGGCAGGCCGCCATTGGAAAGGGCGACCCCCGCAAAGCGTTCGGGCATCGAAGCAACCAGACGCAATCCGATCAGCGATCCCCAATCCTGGCAGACGAGGATTATGTTTTTAAGGTCGAGTGCCTCTACCCATTCGCGCATCCAGCCGACTTGGGCGGCATAGCTATAGGCGCTGCGCTCCAATGGTTTGTCCGAACGACCAAAACCGATAAGATCGGGCGCAACGGAACGCAAACCTGCCTTGCTCACCGGGCCAATCATGTGGCGATAGAGATAGCTCCAAGTGGGTTCGCCATGCAGCATCAGCACCGGCTGGACATCGGCCCCGCCCTCATCGACATAATGCACCCTCAGGCCACCCGAAATTTCGACATAATTGGGCTGGTACGGCCAATCGGGCAGATTGGCGAAACGCGCATCCGGCGTGCGGTAAATTGTCATCATTTTCTCCCCTGTTGGTTTTACAACTAGGTGTGAAGGCGATGTGATTCAATCGGATTGCGCGTTTCATCATCATTCGGCAATCTGCACGGATGACCCACCCACCGACCATCAAACCGGCAAGTGAAGGGGATGCGGCCCAGATTGCCGGCATCTATGCCCATCATGTGCGCAACGGCACCGCAAGCTTCGATACCGAACCGCGCTCGATCGAGGCCACAATTGCGAAAATCGCCGAATGCGATGCGCACGGCTGGCCTTTCCTAGTCTGTGCCGATGGTGACACCATCCTTGGCTATGCCTATGCCACGCAGTTCCGTGATCGCCCCGCCTATGGCCTGGCATGCGAAGATTCGATCTATGTCCATCCCGATCATGTCGGCAAAGGCGTCGGCAAGCTTTTGCTGTCCGCGCTGGTCGACGCGGCCGAGGCATTTGGTTTTCGTCAGATGCTGGCGGTTATTGGTGGAGGAGAGCCTGCATCAGTCGCGCTGCATGCCAGTTTGGGTTTCGAACATGTTGGCCGGATGCGATCGGTCGGCCGCAAATTCGGGCGCTGGCTCGACTCGGTTTATATGCAGAGGGCACTGGGAGCGGGCGACAGCCAACCGCCTTCCAAAGAGCCAGCCTGAAGCAAGCCATTGCCGCTTGATTTAATCGTGCGATTAACTCAAAGACTTAGTCTGAAGAGAGGAACACCCAATGGAATTTGCAGGCATCGGCTATAGCGAGGAACAAATCCAGTTGCTCGACATTGCGAGCGAGTTCTGCCGTGAGAAATCGCCGATCGCAAAGGTGCGTGCGCTCCTAGAGAGTGAAAGCGGCTTTGATGCAGCTGTGTGGCAGGAAATCGTCGAACTGGGCTGGACGGCGATTGCCGTCCCCGAATCCCATGGCGGCGTCGGCCTCTCGCTTGCTGAGGTCGTTCCCGTGGTCGAGCAGATGGGCCGCAATCTTCTCGCTTCGCCCTTTGTGCCGTCGATCATCGCGCAACAGGCATTGCTTGTCGCTGGTTCGACTGAACAGCAGGCCGAGTGGTTACCGCGCCTCGCCGCTGGAGAGATTGCAGCGCTTGCTCTGGGTGAATCGAATGGTGATTGGGATTTAGGCAACATAGCTGCATCCGCAACGCGGGCAGGCGGGGTGTTGAAGCTTTCAGGCACCAAGCATTTCGTGCTTTGGGCGGACAGTGCCGATGTTTACGTCGTGTCGGTGCTGCTCGATGGAAAGCCTGCACTGCTGCTTCTTGAAAAATCCGCCATTAAGGCGGGAGTGTTGCGCCGCGAAATCATTGTGGATGAGACGAAACGCAGTTTTGCACTCACTCTTGATGGAATTTCGGTGCCGGAGACTGCTTTGCTCGACCCGGCAAAGGCTGGCGCTGCGCTTGCACAGATCGAGCTGGCGGCGAACCTCCTTCAAGCCGCCGAAATGTGCGGCGGGTCGCAGGCGGTGATCGACTATACGCTCGATTATCTGCGTACCCGCAAGCAGTTCGGCAAACTGATCGGCGAATATCAGGCGCTCAAACATCCGATGGTTGACGCCTATGTCGGCTATGAAAAGGCGCGCACCCACCTTTACAGCGCAGCGCACAGCTTTTCTGACCAGGGTAGGGGGGAAGTTGCAGTGCGCATGGCGAAGGCGGCCGCCGATGGCGCCTATAGCTATGCCGCGGACCGGGCTATCCAGTTTCACGGCGGATTCGGTTTCACCCATGATTGCGACGCGGGTCTCCACCGCCGGGCAGCGATTTTCCACGCCTCGCAATATGGCGATGCTGCATGGCACCGGAAGAAACTGGCGGACCTGTTGCTCGCATGAGGAAAAGGTCCGCAAAGGCTTGACCTTTGGCGGTCACAAGGTTAGGGGCAGCCACTTTCCGGGAACAGCGATTCCCGTTATTCGTCAATTATAGGGAATTTGAAGATGTCGCGCATTTGCGAACTGACCGGTAAGGGTCGCATGGTTGGCCACAATGTGAGCCACGCTAACAACAAGACCAAGCGTACCTTCCTGCCCAACCTGCAGAATGTCACCCTGCTTTCGGACAGCCTCGAGCAGGCATTCAAGTTCCGCGTTTCGGCTTCGGGCCTGCGCTCGGTTGAGCATGTTGGCGGTCTCGACAACTGGCTGCTCAAGACTTCGGACGAGAAGCTGAGCACCAACGCTCGCAAGGTGAAGAAGGCGATTTCGAAGAAGCAGGCTGCAGCCGCTTAATCGCAATTGGCTCTATAAAGTTTCAAAGCCGGGGGCGGTTTCCGCCTCCGGTTTTTTATTGGGCAAGTTGAGCGCAAATTTCATCAGGATGGTGCGCTGGAACGCAGTGAAATTATTGTCGGAAACCATCCAGACAATGATCCGCCCATTTTGCTGAGTGATTGCCAACCCCTCCATATTGTCGACCAGCAGGGGCGGGGCGATGCTTGCTATCACCTTTGGCGTTGCGACTTCGCCGCTTTGGATTTCAGAGGGGTCGAGGACTGCGAGCTTTGCTGAAAAACCCTGCGGAAAACCGATCCTGCGGTTGAGGATCAGCAGTCGTCCATCTGGCAATACGGTCGCGTCAGTAGGACGATAGCCTTCGGGTGCGCGATAGCCGAATGATATGTAGCGCGCACCTCGCTCTACCGGATCACCCGAATAGAGATAGCCGCTGTTGCTGCCATCGGCACGCTGATGCGTCTCGGATAACAGGACAAAACGACCATCATTGAGGCGCGTCATAGCTTCCACCCCACCATTCGCCTTCCAACCTTCGGTGAAAGGCAAGCGCTTGACACCATCGACCCGCCCTAATGAAGGAGAGAGCCGGCGCACCGCATGGCGTGCTTCATAGCTTATCCAGATGTGGCCCGATGTAGCGTCATAGGCCATCCCCTCGCTGTCCCTGTCGCGATAATCGAGCTGTTCGCCTTGTGCCCCCGGCAGCGCAGCGATGAAACTGCGCTCCATTTTGCCATTGGCCAAAGTGAACCCGATCAACGTTCCGGCATCGCTAACCGCGAGGAAACGGTTATCGCCCAAAGAGGTCAGGGCAGAAATGCCGCCGAAATCGCTGTTGTCGCTGCGCAGTTCCCAGCCATTCAGGAAAGTCAGTGCACCGACTTTGCGTCGTTCGGGATCGTTCGCATCCAGCGGCAAGGGTACAAGCTTGATTGATTGGCTGCTGTTGAGTGAATAGCGCCGCTCCCCGCCTATGGCGAAAAGAGCGAGAAGGATGAGCAAGGCGATGCGGACGAAGTTGCGCTGCATTCCAAGGCACATAGTCGTTCATCAAAAAAAGCCCAAGCCTGAACAACAGATAACATCCGCATTCAGCAACCGCTCAAATCGAATCGCTTATCCAGCAATCAACAGGGAAAGATTTCGAGGCGGGTTGGAACAAGATCCGCCAGTGCAAAGGAGAAAGACTATGAATGCCAAGAAATCGCTCGGAGCGCTGGTTGCCGCCGCAACGCTTGTTACTGGCTTTACTGCTACGCCTGCGGTTGCTCATCGTTATTATGACGATGATGGCTATTACAGCTATCGTGACCGTGACAATTACCGCAACTATCGCCGTGATCGTGGATATCGTTGCGACAAGGGTACTGGTGGTACTGTGATCGGTGCAGTCGCGGGTGGTCTTGCCGGACGTGAAATTGCCCGCCGTGGCAATCGTACCGAAGGTGCCATCAT
Organism: Sphingorhabdus buctiana; assembly: GCF_042680825.1. Taxonomy (NCBI): domain Bacteria; kingdom Pseudomonadati; phylum Pseudomonadota; class Alphaproteobacteria; order Sphingomonadales; family Sphingorhabdaceae; genus Sphingorhabdus; species Sphingorhabdus buctiana. The sequence continues at coordinate 314,838 of NZ_JBHUEL010000004.1, read as the reverse complement.
CGGCGCCGCAGTTGGCGCACTGGCAGGGCGTGCGATTGACAAGTCGGATAGCAACTGCCGCCGCCGTTATCGCTAATTGGTAACAATTGAAACTTGTCGCCGTATAGCCAGTGGCGCTATGCGGCGGCATGGCAAATCCAGTCGAATCCGCGCGCATGGCCATCCGGCCGATGTTCCGCGCCCCTGAACCCGAAACCCTGGCCCCGCTTGTCGCTTCAGCGCAGCTAAGCATTCTGGAACGTGCATCGATTGTCGGTCGGGCAAAGGGGCTACTCGGTGAATTACGATCGGCGCAAACCGATGGCTGGGTAAACCAGTTCTTACAGGAATATCGCCTCGGCACCGAGGAAGGCACCGCTCTGCTGTCTCTGGCAGAAGCCTTTTTGCGTGTGCCTGACGCTGATACCGCCGACCTGCTGATCGCCGACAAGCTTGGTGATGCCAATTGGCGCGCGCACAGCGGCAAATCTGCGAGTATGTTGGTGAACAGCGCCACCTGGGGCCTAGTCCTCGGCAAGGCGATGGTCGGCGAAGATGGGCGCGGTGTGTTGCGCAAATTGGTCTCGCGTGCAGGCGAACCTTTCGTCCGTCAGGCGGTGGGCGCCGCGATGCGCCTGATGGGCCAAGTGTTCGTGATGGGCCGCACTATCGATGAAGCGATCAAGCGCATGGATGCGGCCGAGAATAAGGGCTTCACGGCCAGCTTCGACATGCTGGGTGAAGCTGCGCGCACCCGTGCCGATGCTGAGCGCTATTTTGAGGCCTATCAGCAAGCGGTCGCTGCTGTCGGGGCAAATCCGGCGCGCGGGCATAGCGTTTCGGTCAAACTATCGGCGCTGCATCCGCGCTATGAAACCGCGAAGGCGGCCAGTTGCGTCCCTGAATTGGCTGCGATGCTGGTTGAACTTGCGCGACAAGCTGCGTCTGCAGGCGTGCAATTGACGGTCGATGCCGAAGAAGCAGCGCGGCTGGAAATGAGCCTCGACATCATCGAGGCGGCTGCTCGCGATCCGCAGCTGCAAGGTTGGGATGGTCTGGGAATGGCGGTGCAGGCCTATTCGAAACGCGCACGCCCCGTTCTCGCCTGGGCGGATGCAATGGGCCAGGATACAGGCCGGATCATGCAGGTTCGCCTGGTAAAGGGTGCCTATTGGGATAGCGAAATCAAATGGGCGCAGGAACGCGGCCTAGCCGATTATCCGCTATTCACCCGCAAGCCTTCGACCGATGTCTCCTATCTGGCTTGTGCCAAGGATATGCTGCGCGCATCGAACATTCGCCCGGCCTTTGCGACGCACAACGCGCTGACCGTTGCCACCATCCTCGAATGGGCTGGCCAAACCCGCGATTTCGAATTCCAGCGGCTGCACGGAATGGGGCAGGGGCTTTTTGAGAAACTCGTTCAGGATGAAGGCTATCATTGCCGGATCTATGCGCCGGTAGGCGGGCACCGTGACCTGCTCGCCTATCTCGTGCGCCGCTTGCTAGAAAATGGCGCGAACAGCAGCTTTGTCCACCAACTGGCAGATGAGGATATCAGCGAAGACGAACTGCTTGCCGATCCAGTCGAGAAGGTCTTGGAAGTTGGTGGAACCCGCCATCCCGCAATCCGCCTGCCATCGGAATTATTCATGCCAGAGCGTGCGAACAGTGAAGGGCTTGATCTGGAGGATTCGGCGATATTGGCCGACATCAGCGGCAAGGTTGCGGAGATGCCGTCCGTTCCTGCCGGAATGGATAGCGATGTCGCGTCGGCAATTGCCAATGCACAGTCTGTTTATCCGGCATGGTCGGTAACACCGGTTGAACAGCGCGCCGCTTGCCTCGATCGCTTGGCCAGCTTGCTGGAGCAGCACCGTGCCCCCTTGATGGCGATCGCCGTGCAGGAGGCAAAGAAAACCATTCCCGATGCATTGGCGGAAGTGCGCGAAGCGGTCGATTTCTGCCGCTATTATGCGGCGCGCGCGCGCCATGACCTTGCCCCGGTTGAACTGCCGGGACCAACCGGCGAACGCAACGTGCTGCGCCACGAAGGCCGCGGCGTATGGGCAGCAATTGCGCCATGGAATTTTCCGTTGGCTATCTTCCTTGGGCAGGTCGCCGCAGCATTGGTCGCGGGCAACACGGTGGTTGCAAAACCTGCGCCCCAGACCCCCGATATTGCCCGTTATGCGGTTTCACTGGCGCATCAAGCCGGCATTCCACGCGGTGCATTGCAACTGGTGACGGGCGGCGGTGATGTGGGTGCAGCCTTGACCGGCGATCTGCGCATAGCTGGCGTTGTCTTCACCGGTTCGGTTCCGACTGCAAAGGCAATCGCCCGCAACCTATTGGCCGATGATGCTCGCCCACTCGTTCCGCTGATTGCCGAAACGGGGGGGCTCAATGCGATGTTTGTCGATTCGACGGCCCTTTCGGAGCAGGTTGTGCGCGATGTCGTGATTTCCGGTTTCCAGTCGGCCGGCCAGCGTTGCTCGGCGCTGCGTCTTTTGTTGCTGCAGGAGGAGATAGCCGAACATACGATCGAGATGCTGGTTGGCGCAATGCGCGAACTGGTGGTGGGCGATCCGGCCAATCCAGCGAACGATATCGGCCCGGTCATCGATCAGGCCGCCTATGAGAAGCTGATGGCCTATCGCGCACAAAATGCCGCCCGCATCATTCATGAGGTTCCCGTGCCCGCAACTGGCCATTTCGTGCCGCCAACGCTGATGCGGCTCGATAGTCTGGATCAGCTCAATACCGAATGGTTCGGACCCATAGTCCATGTTGCCACTTGGCCCGCTGGAAAACTGGAAGAGACAATTGCGGCGGTAAACGCCAAGGGCTTTGGGCTTACCATGGGGCTTCATAGCCGCATCGCGCGGGTTTCAGAAACGGTCGAAACATGTGCCCGTGTGGGCAATCTGTACATTAACCGGTCGATGATTGGCGCGGTCGTTGGCAGCCAGCCGTTTGGCGGCGAGGGGCTTTCCGGTACCGGACCCAAAGCGGGCGGACCCAATTACCTGCACCGTTTCTGCGCGGAGCGGACTACCAGCGTCGATACCACCAGTGCAGGTGGCAATGCTTCGCTGCTGTCGTTGGAGGACTGAGACAAAAGGGGCAGTGCGCGACCCTCGCACCGCCCCTCCCCCCGTTAACGAGAACCCCTGTTAACGAGAAACATTTTGGATCGCTCAGTCGCGCGGAGTCTTTATATCCTGCATGCTGCGGTCGAGATCGCGACCCATTTGTTCAAACTGCGGTGCCATGGTGGCGAATGCACCGGCAAAAGCGCTGAGCATCGCCATCATCTGTTTTGTTCCCTGGCCGAGGGCACGTGGAAGATCGTCTGCATCGCGACCAGCCAGATCGGCGACCGTGGCATCATCGTCGATATGCCTGCGAACCGTGCCGGGGCGCGCCCTTTCGATTGCGGTTGCAAACTGCCCCACGGGCAGGTCGAGCATCGATTCCCCGATCTGCTCGACCATCGCCGCAACGCCATCCTGCATCACCGGATTGGCGAGATCGCGTGAAAGTTTGTCCAGCTTTTGATCTGTGCTCGGTCCTTCATTGTGATCGTCGGAATAGGGCAGGGCCGGGCTATTGCCAGCCGGTTCACCCGTGCCTGCGACAAACTGGATATCGGTGTCGGCCGCTTTTGCACCCGGCGCAAAGGCCAGCAATAGCACTGCCAAACCAGCCAGGGCCGGAACCCGCAAATCAATTGCACGCATCGCTTTAATCCCATCCAATAACCGCCTCTGGGCGGATATCGTGACAGACCTCATCCGGGTCTGAACGGGTGCGCATTTAGCAACCGCAGGCTGACCTCGCACTGAACAAAGCGGTCAGATTCGAGCAAATAAGGTAAATGGTTGTAACTTGCGGGACGAATTGACCGCCTATTCGGCGGCGACACTCGTAACAGCATCCGAAAGAGGGTGTTCCAGCCGACTCAGCATTTCCTTCGGGCAAACCTGCCAGAATTCGCCGCGACGCCGCTCCCAATCCTCAAGGATCGAATTGGACCAGATGCTGTCGGTCGCCTGAGCGTGTTCGGCGATCAGGGCCTTGAGCCGCGCTTCCCAATAGACGCTGTCGAGCCTTTGCCAGATGATGCTTTCGGGATTAGCGCGTGACGCGAAGCTGCCATCAGGATCGAGCACGAATGCCATCCCGCCCGTCATACCCGCACCAAAATTGCTGCCGGTTTCACCGAGGATGACCGCGATGCCGCCGGTCATATATTCGCAACCATTGGCACCACAGCCTTCGACGACGACCTCCGCCCCCGAGTTGCGCACGGCAAAGCGTTCACCGGCTTGCCCGGCTGCAAAGACCTTGCCGCTGGTTGCGCCGTAAAGCACGGTATTGCCGATGATCGAGTTGCGATGGCTTTCAAGGTTCGAACTCACAGTCGGGCGAACGACGATCTTGCCGCCCGACAGGCCCTTGCCGACATAGTCATTGGCATCACCAAAAACTTCGAGCGTGATGCCCTGGCACAGGAACGCGCCCAGCGACTGACCCGCCGATCCGCGCAGCCGGACATGGACGTGATCGTCAGCAAGCCCCTTCATCCCATACAACCGGGTGATTTCGGAGCTGAGCCGCGTTCCTACCGCGCGGTGCGTGTTGCGCACATTATAGGTCAGTTGCATCTTCTCGCGCCGGTCGAATACCGGCTGGGCATCCTTGATGATTTGCGCATCGAGGCTGTCGGGAACCGGATTACGGAAGCCCTCGATATGGAAGCGTCGCGCTTCATCGGGAGCATCGACCTTGGCAAGGATCGGGTTCAAATCAAGATCGTCAAGATGCTCGGCACCGCGATTGACCTGACGGAGCAACTCAGTGCGACCGATAACTTCGTCGAGCGAGCGGAAGCCGAGGCGTGCCAATATTTCGCGCACTTCTTCGGCGATGAAGGTCATCAGGTTGATCACTTTTTCGGGTGTGCCAGTGAATTTGGCGCGCAAGCGCTCATCCTGGACGCACACACCGACAGGACAGGTGTTCGAATGGCATTGCCGCACCATTATGCAGCCCATGGCAACCAGGCTAAGCGTGCCGATGCCAAACTCTTCCGCACCGAGGATTGCCGCGATCACAATATCACGGCCTGTCTTCAGGCCGCCATCGGTACGCAGTTTCACACGGTGGCGCAGGCCATTGAGTGTCAGCACCTGGTTGGCTTCGGAAAGGCCCATTTCCCATGGCGTCCCGGCATATTTGATACTGGTGAGCGGGCTTGCACCCGTGCCGCCAACATTGCCGGAGACAAGGATGACGTCGGCATGCGCCTTGGCAACGCCCGCTGCGATCGTGCCGATGCCCGCTGCACTGACCAGCTTGACGCACACCCGCGCCCGCGGATTGATCTGCTTCAGGTCATAGATCAGCTGCGCCAGATCCTCGATCGAATAAATGTCATGATGTGGGGGAGGGGAGATCAATGTCACCCCCGGTGTCGAATGGCGCAGTCGCGCGATCATCTCGGTCACCTTGAAGCCCGGCAATTGGCCACCTTCGCCGGGCTTTGCACCCTGCGCGACCTTGATTTCGATTTCCTCGCACGCGCCCAGATATTCGGCGGTAACGCCAAACCGGCCTGAGGCAATCTGTTTGATCACGCTGTTGGCATTGTCGCCATTTTCATAGGGCTTGAAGCGCTTGCTATCCTCGCCGCCTTCGCCCGATACGGCCTTTGCGCCGATGCGGTTCATCGCGATGGCGAGCGTCTCATGCGCCTCTGGCGAAAGCGCGCCCAGCGACATGCCTGGCGTGACGAAGCGCTTGCGGATCTCGGTAATCGCCTCAACCTCGTCGAGTGGCACGCCTTCCTTGGGATAATTGAACTCCATCAGGTCGCGCAAATAGATTGGCGGCAATTCGCGCACCCCTGCAGAAAATTGCAGGTAGGTCGAGTAGCTGTCCTTCGCGACCGAGCTTTGCAGCAAATGCATCAGGCCTGCCGAATAGGCATGCGCCTCGCCATCCTTGCGCTGCTTGTAGAAGCCGCCAATGGGCAAGCGCGCCACGGCGGCATCGAATGCCTCGGCATGGCGTTCGGCAGCGTTGACGAACAACGATTGATAGCCTTCGCCCGAAATCTTGTTGGGCATTCCCGGAAAGAAGTCGTTGACCAGCGCGCGGCTCAAACCGACAGCCTCAAAATTGTAGCCGCCGCGATAGCTGGAGATGACGGCGATCCCCATTTTCGACATGATCTTGAGCAGGCCTTCGTTGATCGCGGTGCGATAATTTTCAACCGCTGTTGCAAGCGGCATATCGCCAAACAGGCCGCGTGCATGCCTGTCGGCAATTGAGGCCTCGGCAAGATAAGCGTTTACCGTCGTCGCGCCTACGCCGATCAGCACAGCGAAATAATGCGTATCAAGGCATTCCGCCGAGCGGACATTGACCGAAGCATAGCTGCGCAGACCCGCGCGAACCAAGTGCGTATGCACAGCGGCTGCGGCCAAAATCATTGGTATTGCAATATTTTGTGCGTCAATATTGATATCGGTCAGGAACAGTTCGGTTTGCCCCGAACGCACGGCAGCCTCGGCATCTTCGCGGATACGGCGGATCGCGGCGCGCAAGCCTTCCTGGCCATTAGCGACCGGATAGGTGCAGTTGATTTCGGCGGCTGCTTTTCCAAACGCGGCCTTCAACCGCCCCCATTCGCCATTGGTCAAAACCGGGCTATCGAGGACAAGGACGTCGCTGTTCTGGCCGGTTTCATCGAGGATGTTGGCAAGGTTGGAAAAGCGCGTCTTCAGGCTCATCACATGCCGCTCGCGCAAGCTGTCGATCGGAGGGTTGGTGACCTGGCTGAAATTCTGTCGGAAGAACTGGCTGATGATGCGTGGCTTGTCCGAAATCACGGCAAGCGGGGTGTCATCGCCCATCGATCCGACCGCTTCCTTGGCATCCTCAACCATGGGGCTGAGGATCATTTCCATATCCTCGAGCGTCATACCAGCCGCCACTTGTCGCCGGGTGAGGTCGGCGCGCGTCCAATCGAGAGGTGCGTCCTTGCCCTCTGGCAAGTCGGCTATGCTGCGGAATCCGTGGACAAGCGCCGCATATTCCTGCTCCGCAGCAATCCGGTCCTTGAGTTCGCCATCACGGTATAATTTGCCTTCGTCGAGGTTCACGGCAATCATCTGGCCGGGGCCCAGGCGACCCTTTTCAACGATGGTGTTTTCGGGAACGATGACCATCCCGGTTTCGGATCCGATCACCAGCAAGCCATCATTGGTGCGGCTATAGCGCAGCGGACGCAGCGCGTTGCGATCAACGCCCGCAACCGCCCAATGGCCATCGGTCATTGCCAGCGCGGCGGGGCCATCCCATGGCTCCATAACGCTCGCCATATATTCGTACATCGCCTTGTGGTTGGCAGGCAGGTTTGGGTTGGATTGCCATGCCTCTGGGATGAGCATCAGCTTTGCCGTGGGCGCTTCCTTGCCCGAACGGATGAGCGTTTCGAACACGGCGTCGAGTGCGCCCGTGTCAGAGGCGCCAGCAGGGATTACCGGTTTGATATCGTCCGAATGATCGCCGAACGCGATCGAGGCCATCTTGATCTCGTGGCTCTTCATCCAGTTCTGGTTGCCGCGGATCGTGTTGATCTCGCCATTGTGCGCAAGCGCGCGGAAAGGTTGCGCCAGCCACCACTGCGGAAATGTATTGGTCGAATAACGCTGGTGAAAGATGGCCACGCGGCTTTCGAACCGTTCATCCTGCAGGTCGGGGTAAAAGATCGACAGGCTCTCGGCGAGGAACAGGCCCTTGTAGACAATCGACCGGCACGAGAGGCTGCAAATATAGAAATCGCGGATTTGGGCGGCCACGACCTTTTTCTCGATCCGGCGGCGGATGAGGTAGAGGTTCTTTTCGAACTCGGTCGCGTCCACATCGTCGGGCATTGGCCCGGCGATCATGATCTGCTCGATCTCGGGCCGGGTGCGCTGTGCCTTGTCGCCAATCACCGATACGTCGACGGGAACCTGCCGCCAACCATAGATGGTATAGCCAGCCTCAATGATTTCGGCCTCGACAATGGTGCGGCACGCTTCCTGCGCGCCAAGGTCGGTACGCGGCAAAAACACCATACCCACCGCTAGCCGGTTGGGACGCGGCTTGTGCCCCGCGGCCGTGATCGCATCGTCGAAGAAACGGACCGGCAGGTCGACATGCAGCCCCGCGCCATCGCCGGTCTTGCCATCGGCATCAACCGCGCCACGGTGCCACACAGCCTTCAACGCCTCGATGCCAGCTGCGACCACCCGGCGAGAGGGCTTGCCATCGGTGGCGGCGATCAGGCCAACCCCGCACGCGTCGCGCTCGGTTTCCGGATAATACATGCCTTCGCGGGCAAGGCGCTCATGTTCGGGAGTGGGGAAGTACTGGGTCATGTCTTTGCCGTTTCCGGAAGAGGGGATTCTATGAGCCGGCGGCCTTTGAATCGGCTTTTTCGATGAATTCGCGAACGGTATTGATCACGCTATCAGCTGCGCTTTTTTCAAACTGCTCGGTGACACCGTTCAGCCACAGACGAACGATTTCCTGAACATTGGCCGAATTCGCATTCAGCTTACGCCCGGTTGCCGACATCCAGAATTTGGTCGATTGGATCCGCTCAGTTGGTGTCAGCTGCATGAAAATCTTCTGCGGCACCTGCGCGTTTAATTGGTCGCTTTCGGACTTTGTCAGACCATCGCCATTGGTCACAGCCTTCAGCATCTGATCCTGGTCGATCGATATGTATTCGAGTCGCAGCACCTTCTGCCCCAGCGGCGTCTGCAGGAAGTTGCTGATGGTTACGATCTCCGCAGGTGTGTAGGTCTGTTCGAAATGGGTCGCGAAACGGTCAAGCAACACAGGATGCTCGGTTGTCAGCGCGCTCTCCAACTCCGCAAGTTGGGTCGCGATTATCGCCTCGCGAACGCCGGGATAGGCGGCGAACAGCGCCTGCGCCTGTGCGTCGTTCTTCGTGGTCGCGTCAAATCCGTAAACGAAGGAATCCCGGTTTTGCGCGATGAACAGATCAAACGGGATGATAACGCGCGCAAGCGTCATGGCCTGCGGGGAGTGCTGCGCCGCGGTTGAGGCTGTATCATCCGCCCGCGCCATATAAGCCGGGGCCAGCGTGCTTGCGGCTAAAGCGATTGCCGAAATCCAGTTGCGCACCATTTTATCCCTCCCGATCACGCAGCCGCCTTGGTGGTGCGCACATTGGCGGCCATCCAGCGGTGCATATGTTCGACCACATCGCGGCCATCCTTGATTGCCCAGACGACGAGGCTTGCCCCGCGCACGATATCGCCAACCGCAAAAACGCCTTCGAGGTTGGTCATGCCGGTGACATGATCGGCACGGATCGTGCCCCAACGCGTGACGTTTAGGTCTGGCGAGCCGAAAAGGCCGGGAAGGTCTTCGGGTTCGAAACCAAGCGCCATGATCACCATGTCGGCGTCGAGGATGAAATCGCCTTCCGGGTCCTGCTCGGGCGATCGGCGACCGCTGGCGTCGGGCGCACCGAGCCGCATCTTGCTGACATGGACTTTTTCGACGCGCTCTGTGCCGTCAAATGCCTTGGGAGCGGCGAGCCAGACGAATTCAACGCCTTCTTCTTCGGCATTGGCAACTTCGCGCTGTGACCCCGGCATATTCTCCCGGTCGCGTCGGTAAACGCATTTGACCGACTTCGCGCCTTGGCGGATCGCGGTGCGCACGCAGTCCATCGCGGTATCGCCACCACCGATGACCACCACATTCTTGCCCTCGGCATTCAATGTACCATTATCGAAAGCGGGAACGGCATCGCCAAAACTTTTGCGGTTGGATGCTGTGAGGTAGTCGAGCGCTGCGTGTATGCCGGAAAGTCCGCTGCCGGGTGTTTTGATATCGCGCGCCTTGTACACGCCGGTGGCGATCAGGATGCTGTCATGCTTGGCGCGCAGCTCGTCGAGCGAAGCATCACGACCAACCTCGAAATTGAGATGAAATACGACGCCCGCCACTTGCAGGCGATCGACGCGTCGCATCACTACATCTTTTTCCAGCTTGAAACCGGGGATGCCGTAAGTGAGCAGGCCGCCTGCGCGATCATAGCGATCGTAAATGTGAACCTCATAACCGGCGATGCGCAATTGCTCGGCCGCGGTCAGTCCACCCGGGCCTGCGCCGATGATGCCGACCGATTGGCCGCGGGCAGGGCCTGCTTCGATTGGTTCGACCCAGCCTTCGGTCCAGGCGGTATCGGTGATGTATTTTTCGACGCTGCCAATGGTAACCGCGCCATGACCCGAAAACTCGATAACGCAATTGCCTTCGCACAGCCGATCCTGCGGGCAGATGCGACCGCAGATTTCGGGCATGCTGCTGGTCAGGTTTGAAAGTTCATAGGCTTCGCGCAGCCGCCCTTCAGCAGTCAGGCGCAGCCAATCCGGGATGTGGTTGCCAAGCGGGCAATGCACCGAGCAATAGGGCACCCCACATTGCGAGCAGCGCGAGGCCTGCTCTGCAGCCTTTTCCGGCGCATAGCGATTGGCGATTTCGCGAAAGTCCTCGGCGCGCAGATTGGGCTCCCGCTTTTCAGGAAAGGATTGGCCTTTGCCGACAAATTTGAGCATGCGTTCTTGTGCCATGGCGCGGCCATAGCGGTCGTTAAAGGTCCTTTTCAAGGCCTATCGACATATTTAGGACAAATAAACTGACCTAATTTATGGCATTTGAAACCAAGTTAGTTCCGCCTGCAACTTTATTTCAATCTATTAGGTCCGATATGGACCTTATCGCATCCCGAGCCATATCAAAGCAGCGGTGCCCGCTATGATTCGATACCAGGCAAAAGGCCCAAAGCCATATCGCGTCACCACCGCGAGGAAGGCCTTCACCACTGCCCAGGCAACAAGGAACGAAACCACAAAGCCGACCGCCAATAAGCCCAGATCATCGGCACTCACCTCGGCGCGATGCTTGTAGAGCTGCAGCACGGTCGCACCTGTCAGCGTGGGGAGGGCGAGGAAGAAGCTGAATTCGGCCGCAGTCTTGCGATCCACTCCCATCGCCATTGCCCCGAGTATCGTCGCGCCGGAGCGCGATACACCGGGGATCATGGCGAGACATTGCACCACGCCCACCATGGCGGAGCGTTGCCAGCTAATTTCCGCCACACCGCCCATTTCCTGCGGCTTGGCATATTTCTCCACCACCAATATCGCAAAGCCGCCGATGATCAGCGCCCATGCCACGATCACCGCATTTTCCAGCATCAGTTCGATAGCATCACCAAAGGCGAGGCCGAGGACGACGGCGGGAAAGAAGGCGAGCAACAGGTTGCGTGTAAAGGCCACTGCCTTTGCGTCCCATTTGAACAGTCCGGTGAACACTTCCCAGAAGGTCCGCCAATAGAGCACGACAATGGCAAGTATCGCGCCCGGCTGGATCGCGATGTTGAACAAGGCCCAGCGCTTGGCGTCATAACCCATCAGCTCAGTCGCGAGAATCAAATGCCCGGTGGAGGATACGGGGAGGAATTCGGTGATGCCTTCGACAATGCCGAGGATCACGGCGGTCCAGAATTCACTCATCGGTTTTCTGCCTTATCAAGTCAGTCGAAAAAGCACCACAGCCCCGAGCCTGCTGTCACAGGCTCAGGGCTGCGGTTTTGTCTGCACTAATAGGGTTGTGCCTCAAGCCGCTGCCGCATCACTAAAGCGGCCATGCTTGCGGTAGATATTGAGCCAATCATGCGCGACTGCATCGAGCGGGGTCGCGACAATGGCCAGCGCGGCGAGGCCATTGGTACCCGTCACCACATTGTCGCTCGCCAGCATCTTGAGCTGATCGCCGGAAATCGGCCCACCCGGAATGAAGGTCAAAAGTTTGGCCGCAGCATCAGGCACCGGCACGAACAGCTTGCGATGGCCGGTCGCCTTGGCAATCCATTCATTGAGCTGCAGCATCGAATAGGTTTCCGGCCCGCCCAGTTCAAGCGTTTCACCACCTGTACCTTGCAACGCGGCAACCACCGCGCGCGCGACATCGCCAACGAACACCGGCTGGAACCTGGTATCCGCGCCGATCACGGGAACAACCGGCAGCATGCGTATCAGGCCGGCAAAGCGGTTGATGAACTGGTCCTCACGGCCGAAAATGATCGAGGGGCGCAAGATAGTCGCGGTAGGGAAAGCAGCGCGCACCGCAGCCTCACCGCCTGCCTTGCTGCGTCCATATTCAGCGGCACTGTTCGCATCCGCGCCGATGGCCGACATATGCACCAACGCGGACAATCCGGCTGCGGCTGCAGCTTCGGCGACATTCGCGGCGCCCTGGCGCTGGATCGCATCCAGATTGTCGAAGCTGCCAACAAGGTTCACCGCCATATCCGCACCGATCAGGGCGTTGGCGACCGTCGCTGGCTTGGTCACATCGGCGGCGCATAGCGAAACCTGGCCAAGATTGCCAAGCGGCTTCAAATGCTCTGCGGTGCGCGTATGGCGCACCGCGACGCGCACCCGCGCACCGGCAGCGCATAGCGCCTGCACCACATAACGCCCGACAAAACCGCCGCCACCAAAGACGGTGACCAATTTACCGTTGAGTTCGCTCATTGCCTGCCCATTTGCTTATATTGGGGGGAGAATTGATGGGCAGCGCTTTGCACGAGGCGCGGTCAGGATTCAAGGGGGGAGGGTGCTCCTTCTCCCCCTATTTCCTGATGAAGCGGATGGTCTGGCCGCTTGCCGTGGTTATGGACAGCCGGCCATCATTTCCAACCTTCGCCGTCATCGCCTTGCCCAGCAGGTCCTGATACGCCTGCTCTTGCGTCATCAAAGCCGGCGCGCAGGCCATCTTGGTCGTTATCATCGGCGGATAGACCTTCAATTGTACACCATCGAGCTGGTAGCTGGCGCCATAGCCATTGCATCCTGATTTGCCGCCAACCTTGCCATCTGAACCAAGCGAAAGTGTCACTTCGCTGCCGCTGATGACGGGTTTTCCGCCGATGCTGACCGCTTTCCACCAGATATCCTTGATGGCGACGGTTGGCTCCTGCGGAAGAGGATGGCCGATTTCCTGTACCTCAACCCGCTTGGTTCGCCGGTGATACAGGCACAGCATTTCTGCCTTCGCCCCCTTCATATGCGGTTGCGGCCAGGTGCCGCTCACGACACGCGCGTCGATCAACAGCCTGTCCGAATAGCGGATGGGCGGGCCCGTGACTGCATCGTTAAGCCCTGCTGCCTTCAGGCATGCGGCTTGCGATGCCTTGTCAACCTGCATCCAGCTTGCCGGCGTTGCACCGAAAGCGGCAGGGGCAAAGGCGACCACACCAATGGTGGTCGCCGCTATCGTTGCCAATTTCCGCATTGCCTCAATATCCGGTGCGGGTGCAAAGCACGTCTGCCAGATAGACGCGTCCATTCACGGTCTCCTGCCGCTGGCTTGCCGATCCGCTCCAGCCCATCGATTTGCAGAAACGGTCTGCCGTGGCGGCTGCGCAACTGGAAGTCGCCCCTCCATTTTCGCAAGATAGCAGCCGGCGTCCATCGCGCCCGCCCGGTGCGGGGAAGAATTCAGCGGCCATTCCGCGCAACGATGTGCCTGCAGGCGGGTGGATGATGGCGGGCGGCGCATAGCCCAAGGGGCGCATCGACTGGACCATGTACATTTGCGGAGCAAATCGACGGATGTCGGGCTCGTCCGCCGATACGGTAATGCATGGCGCGCGGAAACGGCTGCGGGCGCACAATTCCCAAGTGCCCGATCGTACGCGGATCGACCGCACCGACCAGCGCAATTCAAGGTTGGATTTGGCTTCGCCCACGAAGACCGCCGGCCCCTGGAACCCCGGATCTCTATAAATGGTGGCTTCGCCGCGCCCGATCGGGGCCATCTTGTCGGTTTGGGCTGCGCTGGCGCTGGTAAGTGCTGCGGCGCCGGTTGCGAGCAGCAGCAGGATTGTCGACTTGTTCATATGCCTTCTCCCTCTCGAAAGATTAAGGCTCGCGCGACAGTCTTTTGGCTTTTCGCGCAAGGGTGTGCGACCCTTATGAGGCTGTGAAATTGCCACATGGCGTGGCGAGACGCCAGTACAGTATTTTGCCTGTTGCAGGCAGTTCGACTTTTTTAGCCATCACCCCTGCGCAGGCGTTGACAAAGCCGCACCAAGCCTTAAAGGAGCCCGCCTACCCGATGCGGAGACGCTTTTGTCCCCAGCATCCCGTGCCCAGATGGCGGAATTGGTAGACGCACCAGCTTCAGGTGCTGGCGCTCGCAAGGGCGTGGAGGTTCGAGTCCTCTTCTGGGCACCATTTCTTCGTTCAGCAATGTTCACTAACGGTTGAAAAACCGCAGGAACATGCTGGGAATCCCTTCCTTTGGTTCAATGGCTGTATGCCGTCAAAAGCGGACGGGCATCTTGATGATCGCATTGAACCATACGGAGCGCAGCCATTCCGGTTCGCCGATTAGGCGGATTTCCGGCATGCGGGTCACGACTTCTTTCAACAGCGCACGAAGCTGCATCTTTGCAAGTCGCGCGCCTATGCAAACGTGCGGCCCGACGCCAAAGGCAAGGTGGCGCTTTGCATTGGGGCGGGTGATGTCGAAGCGGTGCGGGTCTTCAAATATCGAAGGATCGCGGTTGGCCGCGGCATAAGACAGATAGATATTGTCTCCCTTTTTTACCGGATAACCGCCAATTTCGGTATCTTCGGTGGCTGCTCGGGTGAAGTTGGTTGTGGTCGAAGTGAAGCGTAGGACCTCATCGATGGCATTGTCGATATGGGCGTCGAAATCACTGCGCAGAAGCGCATATTGCTCCGGGTGCTTATGCATCAGATACACAAAGTGCGCGGCGGTGGATCGTGTGGTTTCGTGCCCTGCCATTGCAAAGACCAGCACAAACTGATTGATCTGCATCGGATCGAGATTGAGCGTCGTGTCGTTGACCATGGCGCTCAGCAAGCGGCCGTCGGGGTTCCGCCTTTTCTCTTCCGCAAGCTCTTGCGCGAGGGCGAAAAGGCCCATCATAGGATCGAGCGATTGTTCCGTCTGGTTTTCAACATCGGCCAGCGCATTGCCATATTCGGCAACCTGTTCACGCAGATGGGGAGGAATACCCATCAATTCGCAGAATGTGTAAATGGGCAGGCGGGCTGCAACCTCTGATACGAATTCGCACTGACCTTTTTCGGCGGCCGACGCCACGATTTCGGCAGCCATTCGCTCGATCTCAGGGGCAATCTCAGCGAGGGCCTTTGGCATGAAGGGCGGAATGATGACCTTCTTGACGGCGTTATGATCTGCCGGTTTCATCATCATGAAATTCGCGCGCTGCCTTTCGAGCGCCTCTCCCTCAACCGCCCAGACAACAATTCCTGCCTCGTGGGAACTGAACAGTTCCTGGTTCATCGAGACATCCTGAACATCCTTGTACCGTGTCAGCACCCAAAAGGATTTGACCCCCGATGAGTCTGGAAATCGCGACAGGTAGCCGGGATTTGCCGGGTTCCAGTGCACCGGATCATTTTCGCGCCAATGGTCGAACAGGCGGTGCGGCGGGCCTTGCTCTGCAGGAAAAATTTCCGGGTCAAGGATATTGGTTTCCATCAAGCTGCTCATTTCAAACTTTCCGCTCACTCTGATGTCTATTGATCTATTCAGGCCTCAGTCCTTGCGTGCGTCCTGCTCGGCCCACCAGTCGCCGCCACGGGCGACACGGACCACGGCCTCGCTGTCTGTGGGGCCGTGTCCGACATTATGGATTGGTGCGGGGATTTCCTGGACTGTGTTGGTGAGCCTGCCGACGCCGGTCACTTCAACCTCGACAACATCGCCGATGTTCATTGGGCGGCTGTTTGCCGGCGTGCCGGACAGTATAAGGTCACCCGGCAGCAGCGTTATGTGGCGGCACAAGTCAGCCAGTATGTAGGGAATATCGAAGGTCATCTCGGCCACTGCGCCTTCTTGCACGACCTTTCCGTTGATGTAGGTTCGCACAGCCTGTTCACGGATGTCGACCCCCCGGACGATCCCCGGGCCAATGGGGCAGAACCCATCCTGGCCCTTTACACGCAGCATTGAGCCAGCATCGGTGTCGCGGAAATCCTGTGCGCCGACGTCGTTAACCGGTGCGAAACCGGCGATGTAATCCCAAGCATCGGCCGGGCCGACATTGCGCATGGGCTTGCCGATGACGACGCCGATTTCGCCCTCATAGTTGAGATATTGGCAATCGGCCGGGCGTGACAGTTTTCCGCGGTGTCCGTTGAGCGTCGTCAGCGGCTTTTGGAAATAGGTTGGCGTTACCAATTCGGGTGCGCGAAACTCCACGCGGCGGGAATCATAGTTGAGATGGATGCAGATGATCTTGCTGGGATCGCACGGGGGCAGGTAGACTGCATCGGCCTCGGCGACGGTGCGTCCATCACCCAGCCGCAGCCTGTCATCTTCCGGGCGAACCCATTGCGGGGTTCCTTCCAATAGAATTCGGCGCCATTCCTCGCGCGGTCCATCAAGTACCGACATGCTCTCTCTCCCCAAATATTGTTTTTTGGCCGTCAGGCCGGAACCATGAAGCCCTTCATGTTTTCCATCACTGGATCGTGGCCAAAGGCATCACGCTGGTAATATTCCGATTGCCCGGTTGGCTGGCGTCCACCCCAGCCAAGTTCATTCAGGAAGCCCGACGGGTTTTTGAAGTAGAAGGAGAAGTTATGATCATTTGCATGGCTGCCGGGTTCAATCACCACAGGAATTCCTGCTCGCTTGACCAGATCGTGCGCCAATCCCACATCTTCGATGCGCTCGAGTTCGAACATCAAATGGTTGATGCGCTTATCCTCGGGTGGACCAAAGGCCAGTGTATGCTGCCGTTGGTTGCAATGCAGGAACATCAGTTCGACTGGTTCCGGCATCATCGGCATCGGAATCTTGTATTCCACCCCACCGCGTAAGCCGAGCAGAGTGTAGAAAGCGTGGATCTCGTCGAACTCTGCGCGGCGATTGACCATCATATGGCCAAATCCACCGCCTGCGGTTTTGAAACCGGCATGCATTCGATGGCCGGGGTGGAATGGCTTGTCATATTGGACAAGCGGCCCATGAAATAACTCGATCGGAATGCCGTTCGGATCTTTGAGGAACATGATCTCCAGCACGTGGCGGGCTTCAGCCTCTTCCTTCGATCCAATCTTCACGGCAATGCCGGCTGCCTCCAGCCGTTGAGCCATTTCCCGAAATTCCAGTACGCCGGCAACACGGAGCCCCATGGCGGCAAGATCGTCGGTGCCGTCCTCGATCAGTTTGATCCTGTGGTGCCAGTAATCCATGCGGAGATAGCGCGTCTTGGCGGTCTCACCTGCCACAACTTCCAATCCAAGGATTTGTGATGCGAACGCGTCCCACGCTGCAAGATCACTCACTCCGATGGTCACATAGCCCAGTTCAGTGACTTCACTCATATCAGGCTCCTCCTGCCGTGAACGATCCTTTGCGGACCGCGATATTTTTGATGTCGGAATAGAAATCGAAGCTCCACGTGCCGCCTTCGCGGCCAATGCCGGACACGCGGCTGCCACCAAAGGGCGCAGCCAGATCGCGGACGAAGAAGCAGTTTACCCACAAAGTGCCGGCGACCACTTGCGAGGCAATCCGCATGGCGCGCGCCTCGTTTCCGCAGAACAACGTTCCCGCGAGGCCAAATTGGGTGCCGTTGGCGACGGCGATCGCCTCTTCGTCATCGGTGAAGGTTTGCCAAGTCAGGACCGGCCCGAACACCTCCTGCTGGGAGATTTCGGCATCGGGTGCGACACCTGCAAACATGGTCGGCTGGAAATATAATGCACCGGCGTCGGACTGCGATCCTCCCCAGAGCAACTCCGCTCCCGAAGCTTTGGCGCGATCAACAAAGCCGCTAACGCGCGCAAAATGTTCGGGGTGGATGAGCGGGCCCACACGCGTCGTCGCAGCACGTGGATCCCCCACGTTCATTTGCGCAACCGCAGCCCGGACCTTGGCGAGAAATTCCTGTTCGATCTTCGCTTCGACCAAGATACGCGTCCCGGCCAAGCAAACCTGTCCAGCGTTGATATATTGCCCAGCCACTGTCTGCGCAGCAGCATCGAGATTGGCGTCGGCGCAAACAATGAATGGGGATTTTCCGCCCAATTCCGCGCTCATTGGGGTGACCGAACGGGCAGCTGCCTGGCCGATTATCTTGGCCGTGGGCACAGAGCCGGTGAAGCTGATCCGGGCAAGGTCTGGATGGTTGACCAAAGCTTCGCCAGCTATTTCGCCAATGCCTTGGACAACGTTCAGGACACCTGGTGGCAAGCCTGCCTTTTCGGCGATCTCTGCCAGCAGCGAACAGGTCAATGGAGCCCATTCGGGCGGCTTGATCACCACTGTATTGCCAGCGGCCAGTGCCGGGCCAACCTTCCATGTTGTTAACATCAACGGCGCATTCCAGGGCGTTATCAGCGCCGCGACACCGGCCGGATCATAACGCACATTGTTGGTGACTTCTTCATGCTCGATCTTGTGATCCAGCAGTGTCAGCGCCCAATCGGCGAAGAAGGAAATATTCTGTGCCGCGCGCGGCACCATGCGGTGCAGATTGCCCTGCAACAATGAGCCATTGTCGGCGGTTTCGACAGCCGCAAGATCGTCAGCCCGGGCGAGAATTTCCT
Source organism: Sphingorhabdus buctiana (assembly GCF_042680825.1). Lineage (NCBI taxonomy): Bacteria > Pseudomonadati > Pseudomonadota > Alphaproteobacteria > Sphingomonadales > Sphingorhabdaceae > Sphingorhabdus > Sphingorhabdus buctiana. The sequence goes on along the minus strand of NZ_JBHUEL010000004.1, from coordinate 296,137 downwards.
TGGCAAAGCCATGCAGAATAGGTTGCCGTCCCTTTGCGCCAAGTGCGGCCCAAGCGGGAAAGGCGCGATTTGCAGCATCAACCGCCATGTCCACATCAGCCTGTCCGCCAGCCGCGACATCGGCGAGATGGCTACCATCGATCGGCGAGGCAGTCGCGAAGCGATCAGCTCCGGCTACACGCTTACCGTCAATCCAATGATCGAGTGAAACCGATACTCCCGCGATTTGTGCGTGGTTGTCAGACATTGCCTCTCCCCATTCATCCCGGCTTGCACCGCCATATTAAAAGTGTGCATTTTCCGCGATTCGCTTAATTGATATCGCTCAATAATGACTATAGTCAATTTAATTTTGGTGCTATTGGTGTAGAACGTTGACATCGCTTCGTGCAGGCGGGAAAATTGGGCATGGCTGAAACCAAGACGAAATCACCTATGGCATCCGGTGTCGATCCGACACCGCCGAGAATGGGGCGACGCGAGCGGAACAAACTTGAGAAGCGCGCTCGCATTGTGGCTGCGGCGCGACGATTGTTTGCTGAACAAGGCTTTGCCGAAACCACGACTGTCCAGATTGCCGAAGCAGCGGATATCGGCACTGGCACATTGTTTCTTTATGCCAGATCGAAAGAGGACCTGTTGATACTCGTCTTCAAAGACGAGATGCTGGAAGTTGCGAAGGAGTCCTTCACCGAGCCGCCCGAGGAGCGCTCGGCAATCGAGCGTATCATGTCGGTATTCGCACATATGGTGGATTACCATGAAAGGGATCTGGAGCTTTCCCGGATCTTGTTGCGTGAGTTGTTGATTCCCTATGATGCTCGCCAGTCTGAAGTTAATGAACTGGTGAGTGTTATCTTCGGAGGACTGGAACAGATCATTCGCAGCGGGCAGGCCAAAGGGGAAATAAGAGAGCAACTTGAACCGGCAACAACCGCACGATCTTGTTTCGCACTTTACTATTTTGGGTTGCTCCGCTGGCTTAGCAACAGCGTCAGCCGCGAGGATTTCCTGAAGTTCACAGCAGAACAAGTCCGCGCGCTGTGCAGCGTCTAAGCACTAAAGTTGACTGCAATCATATTTGATTATAGTCACCGTAATCCGAGAGTCGCTAGAAGCGATCAAGGAGGTGAGGTGACCAATGCAGATCAAGGAACGATGGCGCCGGGGTGAAGTAACGCTGGGTGCCTGGCTCATGGTCCCGAGCCCGCTTACAGCTGAAATCCTTTCCAAGGGCGGTTTCGACTGGGTGCTGGTCGACATGCAACATGGCTGCATGGACTATGAAACGGCGGTGGACATGATCCGCGCAATCGATTTGTCTGGAGCCACGCCGATTGTTCGTGTTCCTTGGAACGAACCCGGCATAATCGGCCGAATGCTCGATGCGGGTGCCATGGCGATCGTTGCACCCATGATCGATAGCGTCGAGGATGCACGCAAACTGGTCCGCGCGTGCCGCTATCCTCCAGCCGGCGGGCGCAGCCTCGGCCCGATCCGGGTCGGCGCGCGCGATGGCGCGGGCTATGTTGGTACAGCGAATGAGCGGGTCTGCGTCATACCCATGATCGAGACCGCGGCAGCGCTTGAATCTGTCGAGGAGATCGCCGCAGTCGAGGGGGTTGATGCGCTGTTCGTAGGGCCATTCGACCTTTCGCTCGCCTTGGGGCTTCCTCCCGGAGACAATGATGGCAAGCCTGCGTTCGATGCAGCGATTGCGCGGGTCAACGCTGCCGCACGCGCGCATGGCATCGCAACTTCGGTGCTGTCCAATCAAACGCTGGCTCCTCTTCGGGCCAGCCAGGGATTCCAGATGATTTCCGTGATTACCGACAGCCAGGCATTGGCAATCGCCGGTGCCCAAAGTCTGGCCGCGGCCCGCGCAGAAATCGAAAGGAACACTTCGGATGCTTGACGCCCAAACCCGTACGAAAATTCTGGCGGATATCAACAACGTCTATCAGACGCGCAAACCTTTGCCCCTGCTGACCAAGACTTATCCGGAGATTGAGATCGCAGATGCCTATGCAATCCAGCAGGAATTCATTGCACAACGGATAGCAGACGGACGAAGGATCAAGGGCTACAAGGTCGGCCTGACTTCAAAGGCGATGCAGGAAACCATGGGCTCAACTGAGCCGGATTTCAGCAGCATGACCGACGATCTGTTCGTGCCCGAAGACACGCCGCTCGACATGGCTAACTTCTTTCATCCGATGATCGAGATCGAAGTCGCGTTTGTGATGAAGCATGCATTGAAAGGACCCGGCATACAGCCGGTCGACGTAATCCGGGCAACCGATTTCGCCCTGCCTTCGATCGAAATTGTGGATTTTCGGGTTGGACCAGGCCCCGGCATGACCATCACCGATACGGTTGCCGATCTTGCGGCCTGCGGTGCGGCAGTATTGGGCGCCAATCCGCGGCGTCTTGACCAGCTTGATCTGCGCACGATGCGCGGAGAGATGGTGATCAATGGCGAAGTGGTGCAGAGCGGCCTCGCCGCAGCTGTGCTCGGCAATCCCGTCACTGCGGTCGCTTGGCTCGCCAACAAGCTGGGCGAGTTCGGCGTGACTTTTGAACCTGGCGATACAATCCTTACCGGATCCTTTGTCCGCGCCATGCCGGTTAAGGCGGGTGATTCCGTCGTCGCACGCTTTGACCAGGGCCTTGGCGACGTGAAGACGGAATTCGTTTGAAAACCGAATAGCAATGACCGAGCCTGCATCAGCGATCTGGTTTCCTGATCCGCCAACTCCGGCCGAGTTGACAGCGCGTGAGCAAGAGTCGCTGACTGGACATCTTGGCATCGTCTTTACCGTGATGGGTCCGGATCATCTGACCGCGACGATGCCCGTCGACCGACGAACAGTCCAAATCCATGGCCGGCTCAATGGCGGAGCGTCGGTCGCGTTGGCGGAAACCGTTGCTTCGGCGGCCGCCAATCTGACACTTGATCCGTCGCTGCAGGCAGCAGTAGGTTTGGAAATCAACGCCAACCACCTGCGCCCGGTTAAGTCGGGATTGGTACATGCCACCGCCCGGCCCGAAGCGTTAGGACGCAGCACGCAAGTCTGGTCGATCCGTATTCTCGACGATCAAGACCGTCTGGTGTGCGTCGCCCGAATGACGCTGGCGATCATATCGGTGGAACGGGCGTGAAGCTTTCAGCGGCTCCGCTGCTTGAACTCAGCCTAAACGTGGCTGCGCCCGTGGATCTGGGCGGACGGCGTTGCATCGCCATAACCGGCGGCAAAGTTAGCGGCCAATATTCGGGACAGGTTCTGCCCGGAGGCGCCGACTGGCAGGCCATTTCCTCGGATGGCACGATCGAGATTGATGCCCGCTATGTGCTCGATCTTGCAGAGGGGAAGGTGGAAATTCGTTCAACGGGTTTGCGCAGTGGCGACCCCGAAATCCTCGCCAGACTTGCAAAAGGCGAAACTGTTGATCCGGATGATTACTACTTCCGAACCGCGATCCGTTTTTATACCACTGCTCCGGCGCTTGACCGGCTCAACCGTATCATGGGCGTCGCCCGGGGGGAGCGGGGCGCCGATGGCGTTCGGATCATCATTTACGAGGTGATGTGATTCATGCAGCGCGATATCGACATTGCGATTATCGGTGGCGGGATTGCAGGGCTGACGGCCGCACTCAGCCTGCATGCGGCTGGATTCCATCCAATGGTATATGAATCCGTAGCCGTTCCAGCTCCGCTTGGCGTCGGGATGAATCTGCTGCCCCATGCTGTGCGCGAGCTCGCTGAACTGGGCCTGCTGGATGAACTACGCGCAATCGGATTCGAGATTCACGATCTCAACTATCTGACCGCCGGAGGCGAATTGGTCTGGCATGAGCCGCGTGGCAGCAAGGCCGGATATAATTGGCCGCAAATCGCCATCCATCGAGGCGATTTGCAGATGTTCCTGCTTGCTAAGGTGCGCGAACGACTTGGCCCGCAATCGGTTCGCTTGGGTCACGAGTTGCGTAGTTTGGAAGTGGATGGGCCCCGCCCACGCGCGCATCTTCATGACAGGGAAAGCGATTCCGACCTGACCATCACTCCAGACCTGCTTCTCGGCGCCGACGGAATCCACTCACAGGTTCGCCGTGCATTTTATCCAGATGAGGGCAGTCCGCTCTGGAACGGTATCACTCTTTGGCGCTCGACCGCGCCAATCGACGCGCCAATGGGCGGCCGAGCGATGATCTGGGCGGGCACCGCCGCGCAGAAGTTCGTTGCTTACCCGATTGGGCCGGATCCGGTCACTGGTGCGCCCCGGCTTAACTGGATCTGCGACCTCAAGGTGGCCGAGGTCGACAGCCCTCCGCCACGTGACTGGAACAAGTTGGGCGATCGAGCCGATTTCCTGCCGCGCTTTGCGAACTGGCGTTGGAACGGAGTGGATGTACCGGCCATTGTTGAAGCGGCTGGACCGATCTACGAATTTCCGATGATCGACCGCGATCCACTGCCGCAGTGGACATTCGGCCAAGCTACGCTGCTGGGCGATGCTGCTCACCCGATGTATCCGATCGGCTCCAACGGTGCGACCCAAAGCATCATTGATGCCCGGGTGCTCTCCTGGCATCTGGCGAGGGCCAGTTCGATCCCGGCTGCGCTTGCCGCATATGAATCCGACCGCCGCGAGGCAACCGCCAGGATAGTATTGATGAACCGTCAAAAAGGTCCTGACCAAGTGCTCGATCTGGCTGCCGAACGACTAAAAGCAGGCGGCGCGCTGGCATCGGTCCTTCCACACGCGGAACGCCAAGAAATAGCGGATCTCTACAAGAAGATCGCCGGATTCGACCCTGCCACGCTCAATGCGCGCCCAAGTTTTTCCGTAAGACCGGACTAAAGCAATTCTGCGCCTATTCGCAGGTCAATGCGCTTGCGGGAATAGTGATCTACGGCTTTGGGCAATGCCACCAGTGCAGATCACGCGCTCGCCGGACAATATCGGTTAAGATAATCCTGGTGCGTCGGCATATGTTGGACAACAAAGCGGATGGATTGTTCGATCGCGTCAAACTCCTTCCGGATCGACATTTTGTCGATGGCATCCGCCATCGGATTATGTCCTTTCATCGCCAAGCCTTGCCCCATCATTACCGCGGCCCAACTGGTTTCGGTGAACAACTCGTCATCCTCGCGGAATATCTGGCCATTGGTCTGGAACAGTTCGACCTTCTCAGTCAGGCTGTCGGGCACGGCCATTGTCCGGCAATGGTTCCAGAACGGGCTGTCGTCGCGGCTGGTGGTGTTATAGTGCAGTATCAGGAAATCGCGGATGCGCGCATATTCCTTGCCGGTTAGCCGATTGAAGGCGTCTTCCTGCGCATGCGTGATGCCATCGAGCGAAAGCAGCGCAATCAGCTTGTTGATGCCGGTATAGATCAGATGGATCGAGGTTGACTCGAGCGGCTCCATGAAGCCGGCGGCAAGCCCGATCGCGATCACATTCTTGTTCCAGAATTTCTTGCGCCTACCTGTGGTGAAGCGCAGGAAATTGGGGTCGGCACCCGGTTTTCCGGCGATGTTATTTACCAGAATATCCAAAGCTTCATCATCGGACATGAAGCTGCTGCAATAGACATGGCCGTTACCGTTGCGATGCTGCAACGGCACTTGCCATTGCCATCCAGCGCTATGCGCTGTGGCCCGTGTATAGGGCAGGGGACCACTACCAACTTCGCGCAGGCAGGGCAGGGCAACTGCACGGTCACAGGGCAGGTAATTGGTCCAATCTTCATAGCCGGTTTTCAGGGCCTGTTCGATCAACAGGCCGCGAAAACCCGAGCAGTCGATGAAAAGGTCACCTTTGATGATCGTACCGTCTTCGAGCGTAATTGATGATACGAAACCATTTTCGCCATCGAGTTGCACATCCGAAACCTTGCCTTCGCGCCGCACGACGCCGCGCTTTTCCGAATAGCCACGCAAAAACTGGGCATATCGGCCAGCGTCGATGTGATAGGCATAGTTGACCGGTGGCAAGTCTTCGCGAGCATAGTCTTCGGTGCGGGCGAAACGGCCGAAATGCGCAGCCATGGTCTCCAAGTTGAAAACCTGGATCGGGCGTTTGTCACCCGCTGCTTTATATTTGTGCCAGACATGGTGGAACGAAATCCCCTCCATCTGGTAGCCATAGTTTCCGAAGGGGTGGATATAGCTGTCGCCCAGTTTTCCCCAGTTGACGAACTGGATGCCCAGTTTGAAGCTGCCCTGAACTGCAGACAGCAATTCGCGTTCGTCAATTTCGAGCAGGCGGTTGAAATCGAGGAAGGGCGGTATCGTCGCTTCGCCGACGCCGACTGTGCCGATCATCTCCGATTCGACCAGCGTTATGGCCACATCCCGGCCCGCGCGCAGTTTGGATAGCGCGGCAGCGGCCATCCAGCCTGCGGTGCCTCCACCAACAATGACGATTCTTTCGATGGCCATGCGCCTTTTCCTCCTCAAAGCTGCATAGCGATATAATAGCTTTGCGCAAATTGTGAACGTTCATTTTATATCTTGTGAACGCTCTCAATTGGCATTATGTGTCAAAATGACGGAGGGAATCATACCCCCGCAGGAGGATTTAGGGAGGACTGCTTGACCACCATGTCAAAATTCGCGCGTACCAGCCGTTTTGCGGCGCTTTCGACGGCTTCCAGCCTGGCGCTCTGTGTGCTGGCCTCGCAGCCTGCCCTCGCACAATCGGCCGAAGAGGAAGAAGCTGCGGCAGAGGCTGAAGACGAAATTATCGTCACCGGTTTCCGCAAGTCGCTCGAAAATGCGCAAGGCATCAAGCAGGAAGCCGACACATTCGTCGATGTGATTACTGCCGAAGACATCGGTGCGCTTGCAGACCGTTCGGTCGCCGAAGCGTTGCAGCGTGTACCGGGCGTCAACATTTCGCGCTTCGAACAGCGTAATGACCCTGACCGTTTCTCGGTTGAAGGATCGGGCGTCATCATCCGCGGTCTTCCCTTTGTGCGTTCCGAACTCAATGGGCGCGATATCTTTTCGGCCAATGGCGGACGCGAACTCTCGTTCAACGATGTCTCTCCTGAACTTCTTGGTCGTGTCGAAGTCTTCAAGAACAACACTGCCGACATGATCGACGGCGGTATTTCGGGTACGGTCAATCTCGTCACCCGCAAGCCGCTTGATAAGCCGGGAATGCACATCGCGGGCACCATCGAAGGCAATTATGGCGACATGGCCAAGGAATGGTCGCCTGGCTTCTCGATCCTGGGTTCGTCCACCTTTGAAACTGGTGCCGGTACGTTTGGCATTCAGCTGGCATATGCGCAGTCGGAGCTTGTGACCAAGACCGACGCTTCGCAAATCACCGATCCCTGCTATCGCGCGCCGTCGCTTGATGCCGCATGTATTCGCGTTCGGCCGGTCGGCTCAGGCGGCTTTGGCGGATCGCAGCAGTTCAATGAATCTAACTTCCCGCCAGCGGGCGCGATTTTCGTTCCCAAAGGCGCCGGTGTTCGCACCACAGACCTGACCCGTGATCGCAACGCCTTTTCGGCAGTCGGCCAGTGGGAAAGCAGCGACGGCAGCGCACTCGTAACGCTTGAATATCTGCGTGCCGAAACCGAAGCGACGCTGAACGAATATGCCGTACTTGCGCTCGTCAACGATGATGGATTGTTCCCCGTTGTTGCACCCGGAACCACGGCTGTTATCGAAAATGGCCAGTTTGTTTCGGGCACGCTGACGCAGCTGCAGCCTTTTACTGGCGGCCGTGGCATTCCCACCGAACTTCTCCGCTTCCAGCGTGAAGACACCGCGATGACCGAGGATTTCTCGGCGCACCTGAAACTCAATCCTTCCGATCGTTTGCGCGTGAATTTCGAGGTGCAGCACATCAAGTCTGACCGCACCGAAGATGGCTTCATTTCGGCGATGCAGACCTATACCGACGTGCGCATCGACAATTCGGGCAGCACGCCGCAGGTCGAATTCCTGCAACCCGGCACGGCGACTTCGCCCGCGTCCTATTTCAACGACCCTGCGCGGACATTCTATTGGTTCCTGCTCGACAACCAGGTCAAGAATGAAGGCGACCTTACGAGCATGCGCTTCGACGCTGAATATGATGTCAGCGACGAAGGCTTCTTCAAAAAGGCCCGTTTCGGGGCGCGTTGGGGTGATCGCAACCGCGTGACCCGCAATGCCAACTTCTCCAACTGGGGCAATTTGGGCGCGCCTTGGACCGGTCGCGGCGGCAACTGGAACTGCGGTGACTTCCAGGCCTTTGGTTGCGGCGGCGCCTATGTCCGTGATTTCCCGAATTCGGCAAATCTGCGCAATCCGTTTGGCAGCGGCTTCCAGCGCGGCAACGCGCCGGTCCCCATGGGTGATGGCTCGGCCTTCTTCTTTGGCGGTGACAATATGGTCGCCGATTATCTGAGCGGTGCAATCCGTACACAGGCTGCGGCAATCACTGCCTATACCCTGACCCCCAATGCATGGTTCCCGATTTCAGCACGCGGCAATGCCTTGCCCGGCGGCCCGTGGACTGCCGGTGAGATTTCGGATGTCGAGGAGAGCACCTTTGGTGCCTATGCCCGCGTCGATTTCGGAACCGATCTGGGCAGCAACACCAAGCTGAGCGGCAATTTCGGCCTGCGTTATGTCGAAACTGTGGTTCGCAGCGGTGGTACCATCGCATTCCCGACCGGGCAGTTCTTCGATACGCCCCCGGGCGGCAATGGTGACGGTGTAGTCAGTGTCGCAGAACTGCAGGTTGCTTGCGGTGCTGTCCAACCTGGACAGATAGCTCCCGGCTATTGCGGCCTTTCCGCCGCACGGCAGGCCCAATTCGCATCGGTATTCACCGGCGAAATCATCGACGACAGTGCCAATATCAAATTTGCGAACTGGCTCCCCAGCTTCAATGCAAAACTCGATTTCGGTAATGGTATGCTGGTCCGTGCAGCGGTTTCGAAGGGGATTTCACGTCCTGATATGTCCGCATTCGCTACGGGTGGTGCCATTTTCGATAACACCACTAATTTGCGAGCTGCCGGTACACTTGAAACGGGACCGCTGTTCCAGATCTTCACCGGTAACCGCTTGTTGCGTCCAACCGAATCCTGGAACTACGATCTCTCATTCGAATGGTATTGGGATGACGTGGGTTCGCTCACCGTTTCCGGTTTCCTGAAAGACATCAAGGGAATCGTCAACGGCGGTGCAAATGTCCGCAACTTCACCAGCCCCAGCGGAGTCTCCACTGATGTGATCGTCAATGGTCCGGTCAACAGCGATGGCGGCACGCTGAAAGGTGTCGAAGTCGCTTACCAGCAAACCTATGATTTCCTTCCCGGATTCCTCAGCGGTTTGGGTGCGCAGTTGACCTACACCTATGTTGATGCCGGTGATTTCAACAACTCGACGCTGGGCGCCGAGCAAAGTCCCTTTGCAGGCGGTCTGCCGCTGGCTGGTGTTTCGAAACACACGGTCAACGCGGTTGCCTTCTATGAAAAGGGGCCGATATCTGCCCGCGTAGCGTATAACTGGCGCTCCGACTTCCTGCAGACGCCGCGCGACGTGATTTTCCCATTCTCACCGATTTATGGCGAAAGCACTGGCCAACTCGACGGCTCGATCTTCTTCACAGTGATGGACGGCGTGAAATTGGGTGTGCAGGGCGTAAACTTGCTCGATGAAGTCACCCGTACTTCGCAGGTGATCGATTTTGATGGCACGCGGTCGACCCGGTCTGCGTTCCGCAATGACAGGCGATTTACGTTCCTCGCCCGTTTCGAATTCTAATCCTGTCCTGTATGCAACTTCATGGCGAGCCTCGGGTATATCCTTGGCTCGCCCATTTTTTTGAACAAGGCGACGCTTGGCTGCCACCGAAGTGGCGATTAATCTGCGGACGCTGTTCGTCGCCGGTTTAGCAAAAGGATCTTGCCATGCATCGGTCGTTCCCATGCCTGCTATCGTCGGTTGCAATGGTTGCCAGCGTTACCGGTACTGCGAAAGCGGCTGAAACAAAGCCTGAATGGAGCCTGGTCTGGTCAGACGAATTTGATGGTAACCAGCTCGATCGTTCCAAGTGGATACCGGAACGGTCGTGTTGGGGCGGCGGCAATAATGAACGGCAATGCTATACCGACAGGACGAAGAACATCCGCGTCGAAAACGGCGTGTTGCGCTTGATCGCCCATAAGGAAAAATTCCGAGGGCCGGATCGACCACCGGAAATCGCGGCGAACCCAAATCCCAAGCGGGCCCAGCCATACACATCGGGAAAGATCCGCACCTTGGGGCTCTCAAGCTGGAAATATGGCAAAGTCGAATTCCGGGCAAAGCCACCAAAGGGGCAGGGGACCTGGCCTGCAGTCTGGATGATGCCGTCGGACAACAAATATGGCGGTTGGCCGCGTTCGGGTGAGATTGACATTCTTGAAGGCGTCAATTTGGGAGCATCTTGCCCGCAATGCGAAGGCGGTGTCGGTGAAAACCGGATGATCAGCGCTATCCATTTTGGAGACTATGCACCCAAGAACAAGTTCCGAGATACGCGTGTGGCCTTGCCATCGCGTGCCTTGCCGTCCGATGACTTCCATGTCTGGACGCTCGAATGGGGTAAGGGACTGATGCGCTTTTACCTCGATGGCCGCAAATATTGGGAACTGACGTCTAAAGATTGGGAAACCGCATCGCCCAAAGGGGCAGGCAATCCTGCCGCACCATTCGACCAGCCCTTTTACATCATGGCCAATCTTGCGATCGGCGGCAAATTGGCTGAGGACAATAATGACAAGGGCGTTGCCGCAAATGTGGCACCAGCTGAATTTGCAATCGACTGGATTCGGATTTACCAGTGCCCGGTAGACGAAGAAGAGGGTCTGGCCTGCATGCAAGGCGTCAAGGGGGAATAACAGCACATGGCGAGACGCCGCCAGGCCGTAACGATCAAGCATGTCGCCGCCGATGCAGGGGTTTCGCTGCAGACGGTTAGCCGCGTCATCAACAACGAGCCCAATGTCCGGCCGGCGATGAAGGACAGGGTGCAGGCTTCAATCGACAAGCTTGGATATGTTCCGTCGATCGCTGCACAGCGCATGAGCGGCTCGCGGTCGTACCTTATTCTTGCAATCAACGATCGTGATCGCACAATCGCTGATTGGCGAGCGCGGCAGGGTGGTGATTGGGTCGACCAGATGCTTTTGGGCGGGATGCTGAAGGCCTCTGAATATGGCTACAGGATGATCTTCGAACTGGTCGATACGCACAGCGACCATGTTGAACGCGAACTGGGCGCGGCCATTGCGGCCTTGCAGCCTGATGGTGTGATCCTGACCCCGCCACACTCGGAAAATCCGCTGATTACGGGCCTGCTCGCCGAACATGGCATCCCTTTTGCGCGTATCGGATCGAAAGCGAGCGGGCCGGGCATTGCGATGACCATGGGTGATGAGGCATCGGCACGTCTCGCAACGGACTATCTTATCAAGCTTGGTCATCGCCGCATCGGATTTATTGCGGGGCCTGAAGAGTATAGCCTTTCCGATTGGCGCAAGACGGGTTGGAAATTGGCCATGGAGGCGGCAGGGCTGCCTTATGATGGGCTCTGTGTCCGGGGCGATTTTGGATATGACAGCGGTGTTGCCGCAACCGAGGCACTGCTTGGCCGCGCTGAACCCCCGACTGCAATCATCGCAAGCAGCGACCAGATGACGTTGGCAGCGCTCGACACAGCGATAAAGCAAGGCCTTTCGGTTCCGCGCGATCTTTCGCTTATCAGCTTCGACAATACGCCCGTCGTGCGTTTCACTAACCCGCAATTGACCGCAATCGACCAGCCTATCGCCGCCACTTTTTCCAAGGCGGTCGAGTTGTTGATCGAGCATGCGAATGAGACGGTTGAGCCTCAGCCGGTGCGCGTCGAAGGAAGTTTGATCGAGCGCGGCAGTACTGCGCCCCCGGGCACCGAACCGCGTGCCTGATACCAAAGCCCAAGCCAAACAGACTGCGCCTTTTCTTTATCTGTATGCGTTGGCGGCTGCCGGCGGCGCAGTGGCTTATGTGCCTTTCCTGACGATATTGTTGCCATTGCGCGTTACCGAATTTGCAGGGCAGGATGCGCTGGCTGTCTTGTCTTACACCACCTTTGCCGGTGCTATCGCGGCGAGTATCGCAAATATCGGCTTTGGCTGGCTCAGCGATATCACCAAAACTCGCCGTCCTTGGATTGGTGCAGGGCTGGTGCTTTCAAGCTGCCTGCTGCTTCTCGTGCCATTTGCGAGCAGTCCACCGCTTTTGATCGCTCTTATCATTTGCTGGCAAATTGCGTTGAACATGATGTTGGGCCCCTTATCGGCTTGGGCTGGGGATGTGGTGCCCGATGCCCAAAAGGGGATGCTCGGGGGTTTGCTGGCATTTGCGCCTGCATTGGGGGCGCTTTCCGGGGCGTTTATCACGTTTAAAGGTCTGGCGACTGCGGATGAGCGGCTGTACTGGGTGGCGGTGCTCATGTTGCTGATGGTCGGGCCTTTACTGCTGTTCGGCAAGCCGATCAAAATGCCGCAATTGCTGGTCGATCGCCCAAAAGAGGTAATGGCGAAGAATGCCGATAACTCGGCCAGAATGGCGGTGTGGCGAATGTGGTCTGCACGCCTCATGGTGCAAATTGCCGAGGCGTCCTTGTTCGCATTCTTGCTGATGTGGTTTCGCAGCCTCGATCCCCAATTTGATGAGAATAAAGTCGCCAATATTTTCGCATTCGTACTTAGTATAGCCGTGGTGTTTGCGATATTGATCGGCCGCTGGTCAGACCGCGTCGATCGGCCAATCGTACCTCTTGTTTCCTGCGCTGCCACGGCTGCCCTTGGCTTGGCATTGATGGCTTTGGCGCCAACTTTGCCGATGGCGATTGCTGGCTATGTCACTTTCGGCATCGCAAGCAGCATCTTCCTTGCGCTGCATTCGAGCCAGACCTTGCGGGTGTTGCCCCGCGCTTCACGACGCGGACGGGACATGGGCATTTTCAACCTCACCAACACGGTTCCATCGTTGATCATGCCGGGGCTCACCCTCGCACTGGTGCCGCGCTATGGCTTTGATCTGCTGTTCCTGCTGCTTGCAGTGCTTGCCATGCTGGCAAGCCTACTGCTGTTCAAAATGCCAGAACGGCCTGCCAGTTCCGCGGTTTAATTCGGGCAGGGCAAATCTGCCGCTCCAGCCTCAACCCTGATGGTGCGGATCGAAGCGACAAATCCGCGCGCGGCTTCGATCTGGAAAGGCGCAGCGACGGCATCGAGTTTCGCACCCTTCTCGACAAAGCAGCGCAATGGAATCCGCAGCGCGTTGGCGCTGCCGTCGGCCAATGATCGCACATAACCGGTCAGGTCGATCGGTGCGCCGCCAAAGGAAATACGCACCGGCTGGTCATTTTTGCGGTCGATCCGCCAATCGATAGAAAGCGCCGCCTGTTGGGGTAGCTTGCCATTCAAGTTGATAGCCGATCCGGTAATCGACATCCCGGCTTTGTCGCTCCAGCTGAATTGGCGGGCGTCTTCCTGCGCACCGATGTCGATCGCGCGCGATGCGATCGAACCGTCGACGCCTAGATGCCAGGGGGCCGAGACTTTCCCGCGCAACATATACAGCAATGTGCCGTCGCTGGCGTTAAGGTCAATGCCGGGTTTTTCGTTCACCCGACCGAGCCGGATTCGCTTCGAATAATCCAGGCCATAGCCGATCGGAAACAAAGGTTTTCCAATCGGCGACCGGGCATCGGCGGGCCAGGCAAAAGGCAGGCGCCCGGTGAAATCGCGGCGCGGCTTGCCATTGGCTCCGGCAATCAGCACATCCGCCACGCCTTGACCTTGTGAGCCGGGAAGCCAGCCTGCAACAAACGCATCGGCAAGATTTATCAGCTTGCTTGTGAACATCGGACGCCCGGAAAGGAACAGAACCACAACCGGGATCTTCTTGGCCTTCAATTGCTTGATCAGCTCAATCTCTTCCGCCTGCGGCGTGAAAGCGAGATTGGGGATATCACCCTCAAATTCGGCATAGGGCTTCTCGCCGAGCACAATGATCGCAACATCGGGCTTGCCGGCGATTTTGCCATCCGGCGCAATTACGCCTTTTCCGCCGTTCGCAGAAATAGCGTCGACAAGAGCACGGCCAATGGTTTGCCCTTTGGGGAAATCCGATGCCTTGGTGTCGGTGCCTTGCCAGGTAACCGTCCAGCCACCGGCTTGCATGGCCATATTGTCGGCACCCGATCCGGCCACCAAAATCGATGCGCCATTGCGGATCGGCAGGACGGACCTGTTGTTTTTCAGCAGGACGAGCGATTTCGCAACCGCTTCGCGCGCGAGTTCCAGATGCGCATCCGACCCTATGACATCGGGATTGCCGCGTTCGATAGGTTGCGGACCCATCAGGCCCAACTTGTATTTCACCCGCAAGTTCCGCCGAACCGCGTCGTCAAGACGGGCGGCAGGGATGCGACCATCGCGAACCGCGGCAAGGGTGTTATTGTACAACCCCTTCCAACTATCGGGCGCCATATACAGGTCGAGCCCGGCATTGATCGCAGCGGGGCAATCGGTGGCGGTGCAGCCTTCAACCTGGCCATGGCCATTCCAGTCACCAACGACCAGCCCTTTAAAGCCCATTCGATCTTTCAGAACATCGGTGAGGAGCGATTTGTTGCCGTGATGCTTCACACCGTTCCAGCTTGAAAAACTGGCCATCACCGTCAGCGCACCGGCATTGATCGCGGGCGGATATCCTTGCGCATGAGTGGCGACGAGTTCCGCCTCCGAAATACGCGCATCGCCCTGGTCCCGGCCTTCAAACGTGCCACCATCAGCAAGGTAGTGTTTTGCGGTCGCTGCGACCCGATCGGCGGGCAATGGCGTGCCTTCCACAAGAGCGCCCTGCAGCCCCAGCGTCATCGCGCTCGAATAGCGCGCGATCAGTGCCGGGTCTGATGAATAACCCTCATAGGTGCGCCCCCAGCGAACATCCTGCGGTGCAGCCAATGTTGGGGCAAAAGTCCATTCTATACCGCTGGCGGCAATTTCCGCGGCTGTCGCAGCGCCGATCCGCTGGATCAGATCGGGGTCGCGCGCGGCACCCAGGCCGATATTATGCGGGAATATTGTCGCGCCGGGCAGGTTCGAATGGCCATGCACGGCATCCACGCCGAACAGGATCGGGATGCCAGCCCCGCTTTCGCGCGATGCAGCCCGGAATTCATCGACCAACTGTTTCCATTTTTGCGCGGTTGCACGCTCATCACCATAAGGGCCAGAATTGCCGCCCGCCAGAATCGAACCCAAGGGATATTGCTTCAAATCCTTGGGCGAAATTGCGCTGATATCTGCCTGAATGACTTGCCCGACTTTTTGCTCGAGGGTCATTTCTGCGATGGTTCGGCTGATCGCCTCTTCGGTGGCAGGATCGGTGATGCTTTGCGGGCTGGCAGCCGATGGCCAAACAGAGGGGGTGGCCAGCGCCGCTTCATTCTGGGCAGATGCCGCAACAGATGGTGAGAGGGGAGCAACCGATGCCAGCAAAGTGACAAATAAGGCTCCTGATTTCCTCCGCAACATCCCGATTCTCCGCTTGATTATGTGAACGTTCTCAATTTGGTGCCACATAACAGGCTGACAATCAAGTTCGAACAATGCTCAACAGCATTGCCGAACAGGATTGCGACAGCTGTTCGTCGGATGTCGAAGCGGTAAAATGCGGCTATTTGCTGGTTCTACGCCAATGTGCCGACAATCTGCAGCACACGACTTGCCCATTCAGGACGGCATATCAAAAGGTCGGGCATGTAGACATCGGACTGGTTGTACAAAAGGGGGCTGCCGTCGATGCGGCTGACATGCAACCCGTGCGCCGCAGCCACTGCAGCGGGGGCGCAACTGTCCCATTCATATTGCCCGCCTGTATGGAGGTAAATTTCGGCTTCTCCGCGGACTACCGCCATCGCCTTGGCGCCAGCGCTTCCCATGGGGACGAGTTCGGCGCCGATATGTTCGGCAACCGCAACAGCTTCTTTTGCAGGCCGGGTGCGGCTGACAACCATGCGCGGTTTTGCCGCTGCGGCGGGCAGGGCAGATGGCTGGTCCGAACGCAATACGATGCCGAGGCCCGGCAAGCCGACAGCGCCGATTTCGGGCTTGCCATCGATGGCGAGCGCGACGTGCACCGCCCAGTCGGTGCGCGCTTCGCCATATTCCCGCGTCCCGTCGACCGGATCGACGATCCAAACGCGCGATTTCGAGAGCCTTTCTGCGCTGTCTTTTTCTTCTTCCGAGAGCAAGCCGTCATCAGGCCGCTGCTCGCGAAGGGCATGACAGAGAAACTGGTTGGCGGTTTTGTCGCCTGCATCGCCCAGGGCTTTTCCGCTGATCAGCCCGGAATCGCGTACCTCAAGGAGGATACGACCTGCGACATGGGCAAGATGGGCGGCGAGTTCAGCGTCAGTCATCTTGCTCACTTTAGCGGCAGCAGCTTGCGGATGATATGCTCGGCTGCTTCGGCAGCCGTCATTTCCACGGTGTTGACACGAATTTCCGGATTTTCGGGCGCTTCATAGGGGCTATCAATGCCCGTAAAGTTCTTGAGCTGTCCTGAGCGCGCCTTCTTGTAGAGGCCTTTTACGTCCCGCGCTTCGGCAACCTCCAGCGGGGTATCAACAAATATCTCGATAAACTCGCCTTCGGGAAGCATCTTGCGGACCATATCGCGCTCTGCACGGAAGGGCGAAATGAAGGCGGTGAGGACGATCAGTCCCGCATCGGCCATCAGCTTGGCGACTTCGCCAACGCGGCGAATGTTTTCGATGCGGTCGGCCTCGGTGAAGCCCAGGTCACGGTTCAGGCCATGACGGACATTGTCTCCATCGAGCAGGAAGGTGTGCCGGTTCATCAGATGAAGCTGCTTTTCCACCTCATTGGCGATGGTGGATTTACCCGAACCCGAAAGCCCGGTGAACCAAAGCACGCGGGGTTTCTGGTTCTTGAGTGCGGCATGCTCTTCCCGCCCGATGTCGGTCGGTTGCCAGTGAACATTTTGTGCGCGCCGCAGCGAGAAGTGCAACATCCCCGCACCCACAGTGCGGTTAGTGATCTTGTCGATCAGGATGAAGCCGCCGAGCGTCCGGCTATCCTCATAGGCTTCGAACACCAACGGCTTGTCGGTTGCCAGTTCCGCAACGCCGATCGCATTCAGTTCAAGCGTTTTAGCAGCAAGGTGCTCCATCGTGTTGACATTTATGGTATATTTCGGTTGCTGTACCGTTGCAGATACCATTTGGGTGCCAAGCTTCAGCCAATAAGAGCGACCGACGTGCAAGGCATCGTCATCCATCCATACGATAGTGGCTTCGAATTGGTCCGATACTTCCGGCGGGCTGTCAGCCGCTGCAATCACATTGCCGCGCGAACAGTCCACCTCATCGGCAAAGCAAACCGTTACCGACTGGCCCGCAACGGCTTCGTCCAGTTCGCCATCGAGCGTGACGATTTTGGTGACGACCGAAGTCTTCCCACTTGGGAGCACGCGCACAGCATCGCCGGGTTTGACCGAGCCACCTGAAATCAGGCCTGAAAAGCCGCGAAAGTCCAGATTGGGGCGATTGACCCATTGGACGGGCAGTCGGAACGGCTTGGACTGGTCAGCTGTGTTGTCAATCTCAACCGTTTCCAGATGTTCGATAAGCGGCTTGCCTGTGTACCAGGGCATGTTCGCGCTGTTGGTGGTGATGTTGTCGCCTTTGAAGCCCGAGATCGGCATGGCAGTGAAAGCCTTGATACCGATTTCTTCGGCGAACGCGGCATAGTCCGCGACGATGGCGTCATATTTGGCCTGGTCATAATCGATCAGGTCCATCTTGTTGACGGCGAGGACGATGTTCTTGATGCCAATAAGATTGCACAAATAGCTGTGCCTGCGAGTCTGGACGAGCACCCCTTTGCGTGCATCGATCAGGATGACAGCAAGGTCTGCGGTCGACGCGCCGGTAAACATGTTGCGCGTATATTGCTCATGCCCCGGGCAATCGGCGACGATGAACTTGCGCTTTTCAGTGGTGAAAAAGCGATACGCTACGTCGATGGTGATACCTTGCTCGCGTTCGGCAGCCAGTCCGTCGACCAAAAGCGCGAAGTCGATTTCCTGCCCTTGCGTACCGACCCGTTTGCTGTCGCTCTGCAACGCTTCGAGCTGGTCTTCGAAGATCATCTTGGAATCGTAGAGCAATCGGCCAATCAGCGTTGATTTGCCGTCATCGACCGATCCGCAGGTGATGAAGCGCAGCAGGCTCTTATGCTGGTGCTGCTCGAGATATGCGTCGATATCTTCGGCAATCAACGCGTCAGTTTTATAGATGGGGTCCATCAGAAATACCCCTCCTGCTTCTTTTTCTCCATCGAAGCATCACCGCCATCCTTGTCGATAACGCGTCCTTGCCGTTCGCTGGTGGTGGTCAGCAGCATTTCCTGGATGACTTCGGGAAGGGTCTTCGCGTCGCTTTCGACAGCGCCGGTTAGCGGGAAGCATCCCAGTGTGCGGAAGCGGATATTCCGCGTGGTGATTTCCGGCCGCCTACCCATAACCTTTTCCAGCCGGTCGATATCATCGGCCATGAATAGACCTCCCTGATATTCGAACGTCGGGCGCGGTGCGGAGAAGTATAGCGGCACGATCGGAATATCGTTGAGGTGGATATATTGCCAAATGTCGAGCTCGGTCCAGTTCGAGATCGGGAAGATGCGGATGCTCTCGCCCTTCATTTTCCGGGCATTATAGAGGTTCCACAGCTCCGGCCGCTGGTTCTTCGGATCCCATCCGTGCGAAGCGGTGCGGAAAGAGAAAATGCGTTCCTTCGCACGGCTTTTTTCTTCGTCGCGGCGCGCGCCACCAAAGGCTGCGTCAAAGCCGTAAAGGTCCAACGCCTGTTTCAGACCTTCGGTCTTCCACATGTCGGTGTGCAAAGGCCCATGGTCGAACGGATTGATGCCACGTTCGATAGCTTCGGGATTCTGGTAGACCAGCAACTCCATCCCGCTTTCTTCGGCCATCCGGTTGCGCAAGGCATACATGTCCTGGAATTTCCAGGTCGTATCGACGTGCAGCAGGGGGAAGGGCGGCGGCGAGGGGTAGAATGCCTTGCGGGCGAGGTGCAGCATGACCGCGCTATCCTTGCCGACGGAGTATAGCATCACTGGCTTTTCCGCCTCGGCCACCACCTCGCGCATGATGTGGATGCTCTCAGCCTCAAGTCTTTCGAGATGCGTCAGATTTCGGGTCATAGGGAAGCTATATTCCTGTATTTTGTTTTGCGTTCCCTACACGGAATTTCGGAACGCTCTAGGAAGAATCGGTTGTTGAATTGTTAGTTGTAGTTTCCATCAGGACTAACCTTCTGCTGTTCACTGCAGTCATCCCATAAGCACTATACTTGCTATGCCGATGAACTGGGTGTTAGGGGCCAGAGACGGTTCAGCACCTTATAGGGACGCGGAGTGGCAAATATGAAAATGCGGTCTTGGCTTTTCGCCCCGGGTGACAGCGAACGCAAAATGGCAAAGGCGCTTGAAGGTCCGGCAGATATCGTACTGCTCGATCTTGAAGATGCGGTTGCGACCGAGAACAAGCCATCGGCGCGCAAGCTGGTACATGAATTCCTGGACGTCAATGCTGCATCCCGCGCACGAATTTGGGTTCGGGTAAATCCGCTCGATGGTCCGCATACACTCGACGATCTGGTCGCGATCATGCCAGCCAATCCGGGCGGCATCATGCTTCCCAAAGCCAATGGCCGGCAGGATGTCGATCTGCTTGACCACTACCTGACGGCTTTTGAGGCAGCGCACGGGCTCGAACGGGGCGCGACACCTGTCATCGTTCTAGCAACCGAAACGGCAGAAGCGATGTTTCACACCGGTGATTACAAAGGGGCGCCGCGTCTGGCAGCACTCACTTGGGGAGCCGAAGACCTCGCGGACTCGGTCGGTGCGAATTCAAACCGCAATGCCGATGGCAGTTATAGCTTCACCTATGAAATGGCGCGCAGCCTGACTTTGCTGGGCGCGGCGACGGCAGGTGTTCCCGCCATCGAGACGATTTGTGCGGATTTCAAGGATCTGGATGCGCTGCGCGTGCGCGCCGAAAAGGTGCGACGCGATGGTTATCGCGGCATGCTGGCGATACATCCGGCGCAGGTCGACGTGATCAACGCAGCCTTTACCCCGAGTGCCGAGGAAATTGCCGAAGCACGCGAAATTGTTGCGCTGTTCGCCGCCAATCCAGGTGTCGGCACCATCGGCTGGAAGGGTGGCATGCTCGATCGGCCCTTCCTGTCGCGCGCGCAGCAATTGCTGGCGCAGGTTGATGAATAGACGCGCCCGGTTTTTAGCACTGGCATAAACCGCCACTTTGTGGTTTCGGCGCAGCGAGAAGGGAGCCCGTTCCATGGCAGGACTTTGGTTCGACGAATTGAGCGTCGGTCAGACATTCGATCACCCTATCCGGCGCACGGTGACCGAGGCGGACAATCTGTTGTTCAGCGCGATGACCCACAATCCGGCGCAGCTCCACCTCGACGAAGAATATATGAAAGGCACCGAATATGGGCAGCGGATCGTCAACAGCTGCTTTACATTGGGTCTGATGGTCGGGATTTCGGTTGGCGACACCACATTGGGTACAGCGGTCGCCAATCTGGGCTGGGACGAGGTTCGCTTTCCCAAGCCGGTCTTCATAGGCGACACGCTGAACATCAAGACGACGGTCATCGAGTTGCGGGAATCGCGTTCACGTCCTGATGCGGGGATCGTCACGTTCCTGCACGAAGCGTTTAACCAGCGGGGGGACATCGTCGCCACCTGCAAACGATCCGGACTGCAGCGCAAAAAGCCGGAATAATTCCAGATTTCAAATGAGGGTAAAATGACGGGGCAGGATGCAGGCGTAATCATAGTTGGTGGCGGCCATGGCGGTGCACAAGCGGCCATCGCTTTGCGGCAAAATGGCTATTCCGGGCCCGTGACGATCATCGGGCGTGAGGATGAGCCGCCTTATGAACGCCCGCCGCTTTCCAAGGAATATATGGCGGGCGAGAAGGAGTTTGAGCGCATCTACATCCGCCCGCGCGCCTTTTGGGAAGAAAAGCAGGTTGAACTGTTGCTTGGCCATTCGGTCGAGGCTGTCGATCCTGCGGCGAAGTCGGTCACGCTCGATGACGGTTCAACGCGTTCCTATGCATCCTTGATTTGGGCTGCGGGCGGCGATCCACGGCGATTGCCGCTGCCGGGCGGTGATCTCAAAGGCGTTCATTGCGTGCGCAACCGTGCTGACGCCGACGCCATAATGGCCGAACTGGGCGACGTTGATCAGGTCGCGGTGATTGGTGGCGGATATATCGGACTGGAAGCTGCGGCGGTGCTCACCAAGCTCGGCAAAAAGGTGGTGCTCCTTGAAGCCCTGCCACGTGTGCTCGCGCGCGTAGCTGGCCCCGAACTATCGGCCTTTTACGAAGCCGAGCATCGCGCGCATGGCGTCGATTTGCGCACCAATGTGGCGATTGAGGCCTTGGAAGGCGCAAATGAGAAAGTGAGCGGCGTGCGGCTTGCCGATGGCAGCGTCATTCCTGCGCAGATGGTGATTGTCGGTATCGGCATCATCCCTGCGGTCGAACCATTGCTCGCGGCGGGGGCTAAGGGCGGCAATGGTGTTGAAGTTGACGAATTTTGCCGCACCAGTCTGCCCGATATTTACGCGATCGGTGATTGCGCTGCGCATGCGAACGCCTTTGCGGGTGGCGCGACAATCCGGCTGGAATCGGTGCAAAATGCCAATGACCAGGCAACTGTCGCCGCGAAGACGATTTGCGGCGCAGACGCTCAGCCCTACAAGGCGACGCCATGGTTCTGGTCGAACCAATATGACCTGAAATTGCAGACTGTCGGCCTGTCGAGCGGACATGACGCAACCGTGCTTCGTGGTGATCCGGCAACGCGCAGTTTTTCGGTGATTTACCTGAAGGATGGCAAAGTCATCGCGCTCGATTGCGTGAACATGATCAAAGATTATGTCCAAGGACGCAAGCTGGTCGAAGCCGGTGCCGCCATTCTCGCCCAACAACTGGCCGACGCGACGGTGCCGTTGAAAGACCTTGTGACGGCATAATTGATACTACCGCTTTGGCGCCAAGGGCAATTGCACTAAGGCGGCTGCAACGAGTCTAATGAGAAGAGAGACGATATGCGTCAGATAGATCATTTCCTGGTGGGCGGTGCGCCTGCGGCTTCGCGGTTCAGCGATATCATGGACCCCAATAATGGCGGTGTGCAGGGGCGTGTAGCGCTAGGCGACAAGGCAGTGCTCGACCAGGCGGTTGCGGCTGCGCAGGCGGCACAGCCGGCATGGGCAGCGATGAACCCGCAGCGCCGGTCGCGCGTGATGTTCGATTTCAAGGCGCTGATCGAAAAGCATATGGACGAGCTCGCGCACCTGCTCTCGGCCGAGCATGGCAAGGTGATTGCCGACAGCAAGGGCGATATCCAGCGCGGGCTGGAGGTTGTCGAATTCTGCTGCGGCCTGCCGCATGTGCTGAAGGGCGAATATACGCAGGGCGCGGGTCCGGGCATCGACGTCTATTCAATGCGCCAGCCATTGGGGATTGGTGCGGGCATCACGCCGTTCAACTTCCCGGCGATGATCCCGCTCTGGATGGGCGCGGTCGCCACCAGCGTCGGCAATGCCTTCATCCTCAAGCCATCGGAGCGCGATCCCAGCGTACCCAATCGCATTGCACAGCTGTTCCTCGAAGCCGGAATGCCCGAGGGGATTTTCCAGGTCGTCCATGGCGACAAGGAAATGGTCGACGCGATTTTGGATCATCCCGCGATCAGCGCGGTCAGCTTTGTCGGCTCGTCCGACATCGCCCATTATGTCTACAACCGCGGTGTTGCTGCGGGCAAACGCGTGCAGGCGATGGGCGGGGCGAAGAACCATGGGATCGTGATGCCCGATGCCGATCTCGACCAGGTTGTGAATGATCTGACCGGCGCGGCCTTTGGCTCGGCGGGTGAACGCTGCATGGCGCTTCCGGTCGTCGTTCCGGTGGGTAATGATACCGCCGAGCGGCTGAAGGAAAAGCTGATCCCGGCGATCCACGCGCTGAAGATCGGCATCTCGACCGACAATGAGGCACATTATGGCCCGGTCGTCACCGCGCAGCACAAGGCGAAGGTTGAAGGCTGGATCCAGAAATGCGCCGATGAAGGTGCAGAGCTTGTCATCGACGGGCGCGGCTTCAAGCTGCAAGGGCATGAAGAAGGCTATTTTATCGGCCCAACCCTGTTCGACCATGTCACCACCGACATGGAAAGCTATAAGGAAGAGATCTTCGGACCCGTGCTGCAGATGGTACGCGCCAAGGATTTTGAGGAGGCATTGAGCCTTCCCAGCAAGCACCAATATGGAAATGGCGTCGCGATCTTCACCCGCAACGGCCACGCCGCGCGCGAATTTGCGTCGCGCGTCAATGTCGGCATGGTCGGCATCAACGTGCCAATCCCGGTACCGGTTGCCTATCACAGCTTTGGCGGCTGGAAGCGCTCGGGCTTTGGCGACACCGACCAATATGGCATGGAAGGGATCAAGTTCTGGACCAAGGTGAAGAAAGTCACCGCTCGCTGGCCCGATGGCGGCGGCGATGGGTCGAACGCCTTCATCATTCCAACCATGGGGTAAGCGATGACCACCCAGTTTGACCTTACAGAGGACCAGCTAGCCATCCAGGATATGGCGCGCAAGTTCACCGCCGATCGCATCACGCCCTTTGCGAGCGAATGGGACGAGAAAAGCCATTATCCGGTCGATGTCTGGAAGGCTGCTGGCGAGCTTGGCTTTGGCGCAATCTATATCTCGGAAGAAAATGGCGGGATTGGCCTTGGACGCCTAGAAGCCGCACTGATCATGGAGGCGATGGCCTATGGCTGTCCGGCGACCAGCGCTTTCATTTCGATTCATAATATGTCGGCCTGGATGATCGACAGCTTCGGCTCGGCAGAGCTTAAGGCGCGCTACCTTCCCGATCTGGTCAGCATGGAGAAGATCGCCAGCTATTGTTTGACCGAACCCGGTTCGGGTTCGGATGCAGCCGCGCTCAAGACCAGCGCGCGGCTGGATGGTGACCATTATGTCTTGAACGGCACCAAGCAGTTCATTTCGGGCGCGGGCTATAATGACATTTATGTCGTGATGGTGCGCACCGGCGATGAGAAGGCGAAGGGCATCACTTGCCTTGTCGTTGACAAGGATACGCCGGGCCTCAGCTTTGGCGCGCCGGAGAAGAAGCTCGGCTGGAATGCATCGCCCACCGCGCAGGTGATCTTCGAGGATTGCCGCGTGCCCGTTGCCAACCGTGTTGGCGCAGAGGGTGATGGCTTCCGCTTTGCAATGGCGGGGCTTGATGGCGGGCGTTTGAATATCGGCGCCTGCTCATTGGGCGGCGCGCAGCGTTGCCTCGACGAGGCGGTCAAATATACCAAGGAACGCCAGCAATTTGGCCAGCCGGTGGCCGATTTCCAGAACACCCAGTTCATGCTCGCTGATATGGCGACCGACCTCGAGGCGGCGCGCGCGCTGCTCTATATGGCGGCGTGCAAGGTGAACGCCAATGCGCCCGACAAGAGCCGCTTCTCCGCCATGGCCAAACGCCTTGCGACCGACAATGGCAGCGAGGTGGTGAACAAGGCGCTGCAGCTCTTTGGCGGCTATGGCTATTTGCGCGACTATCCGATCGAGCGTTTCTGGCGCGACCTGCGCGTCCACTCGATCCTCGAAGGTACCAACCAGGTAATGCGGATGATCGTCGGAAGGGATTTGTTACGCCAATGAAAATAGCCTTTATCGGTCTCGGCAATATGGGCGGCGGGATGGCCGCGAACCTTGTGAAAGCAGGACATCAGGTCAACGCGTTCGACCTGTCGGCCGAGGCACTGGCGCGCGCCAAGGACAATGGCTGCGCGACCTTTACCAACGTGCGCGATGCGGTGGCCGATGCCGAGGCCGTTGTCTCGATGCTGCCCAATGGCAAGATCGTCGATACCGTCTATGAAGGCGATGTCATCGGTCATGCACCCAAGGGCGCGATCCTGCTTGATTGTTCGACCATCGATGTTGCCACCGCACGCAAGGTAACCGCAGATGCGACTGCAGCCGGCTATGAAATGGTCGATGCGCCGGTATCGGGCGGCATTGCTGCGGCCAATGGCGGCACACTGACCTTCATGGTCGGCGGCAGCGACAGCGCCTTTGCGCGCGCTGAGCCGATCCTTGCCGCGATGGGCAAGGCGGTGATCCATGCGGGCGCATCAGGCGCAGGGCAGGCGGCGAAGATCTGCAACAATATGCTGCTTGGCGCATCGATGATCGCGACCTGTGAGGCGTTCATGCTTGCCGACAAACTCGGCCTCGACCTCCAGACCTTTTACGACATCTCGTCCAAGGCATCGGGCCAGAACTGGTCGATGACGAGCTATTGCCCCGTCCCGGGCGTCGGCCCGCAATCGCCTGCAGACAATGGCTATCAGGGCGGCTTTGCCACCGCATTGATGCTGAAGGATCTGAAACTGGCGATGGAGGCTGCGGCCTCGGTCGATGCCGATGTACCCATGGGTGCGAAAGCGGCTGCGCTCTACGAAGCCTTTGAAAAGGCCGGACAGGGCGGTCTCGACTTCTCGGCGATCATCAAGACGCTGTAAAAAGGGCGGCCAATGAATGGCCGCCCCCTTTTTAAGACTTAGATCCGTTCGATGATAACCGCCGGGGCCATGCCGCCCGCGGCGCACATGGTGATCAGACCATAACGGCCGCCCGAACGCTCAAGTTCGTCAAGCGCCGTCCCGATCAGGATCGAACCGGTGGCGCCGATCGGGTGACCGAGTGCGCAAGCGCCGCCATTGATGTTCACCTTGTCGCGATCGAGATTGAGGTCGCGGATGAACTTTTCAGCGACGACGGCAAAAGCTTCGTTGATTTCCCAGACGTCGATATCGTCCTTCTTAAGGCCAGCCTTTTCGAGCACCTTCTTTGCAGCCGGAACCGGGGCGTTGAGCATCAGTGTCGGGCAATCGCCGATATTGGCATAGGCGACGATGCGACCGCGCGGTTTCAGACCGTTCTTGTCTGCATATTCCTTCGAAGTGATCAGCAGTGCAGCCGCGCCATCGACCACGCCCGAGCTGTTGCCGGCATGGTGGAAATGCTCGATCTTCAGATCGGGGTAGCGGCGGTTGATCTGCTTGCGGAAAGTGTTGCCGCCACCGAGGTCGAAATCGGCCATGCCTGCAAAGCTCGGCTTCAATGAAGCGAGGCCTTCAGCGGTGGTTTCGGGGCGCGGGAATTCTTCATGGTCGAGCGCGACGGTGCCATCTTCGTTGTAAACGGTGACGACCGAACGGTCGAAACGGCCTTCGCGAATGGCGCGGGCTGCCTTTTCCTGGCTCGAAAGCGCAAGCGCGTCGAGCTCTTCGCGGGTGATGCCTTCCATGCTGGCGATGGCATCGCCGCAGACGCCCTGGTGGCTCTGCGGGTGCATGGCATCGAGCGCGGCATTACCCGAACCCATGCCAAGCGGCTTGATGCCGGCATTGGCAAGTTCGGCACCATAGGCCGCGGTGAAGCTCATCATTTCGGTGCCGCCCGCGATCACGCAATCTTCCATGCCCGACATCACGGTTGCCGCCGCAAGGTTCACCGAAGTGATGCCGCCGCCGCAGAAACGGTCAAGCGTGGTGCCCGATGCCGAAATGTCATAGCCGGCAGCCAGGGCCGCCATGCGGCCCATGTCGCCGCCCTGCTTGCCATTCTGGCTGGATGTCGACCAGATGATGTCATCGACGGTAGAGGTGTCGAGATTGTTGCGATCCTTGATCGCCTTGAGCACGGTTGCAGCGAGATGCTGCGGATGCAGGTGCGACAAGGCACCCTTGCCGGGCTTACCAACCCCGCGCGGGGTGCGGACGGCGTCAATGATATAGGCTTCTGCCATGGGATTATCCTTTCAGTGTAAATTAGCGGGGGGCCATCCGAATTGCCCCGTCGAGGCGTAGGCACTGGCCGTTGAAATAGGTGTTACGATTGAGTTCGAGCACTAGGCTGCCAAATTCCTCCGGCTTGCCGAGGCGCTTGGGGAAGGGCACTGATGCGGCGAGGCTGTCGAGCACATTTTGCGGCGCACCGAGCATCAGTGGCGTTGCGAAAATGCCGGGCATGATCGAGTTGCAACGGATGCCAAGGTCCATCAAGTCACGCGCCAGCGGCAGGACGAGGCCATTCACACCGGCCTTCGCCGAGCCGTAGATGACCTGGCCGATCTGCGCATCCTGCGCCGCGACCGATGCGGTCAAAGTGATGCAGCCGCGCTCGCCATCTTCCATCGGTTCGAGTTCGCTCATGCCGAGTGCCGACAAGGAGGCGAGGCGATAGGAGGCGACAAGGATGCCTTCGACGCCAAAGGCATAATCCTCGGTCGGGGTGCGCTTATATTTTCCGGTAGTCTTGTCGAAGGACAGCGTCTTGCCGCGCTTGGATGTCATCGCGCAGTGGACGAGGATGCGTTCCTGCCCATGTGCAGCGCGCGCCTTTTCAAAGCCTGCGACAACACTCTCTTCGCTGGTGATATCCACCTTGCAGAAAATGCCGCCAATTTTGGCCGCGATCTCTTCGCCTTGTGCCTCGTTGATGTCGAAAATGGCAACCTTTGCGCCCGCCGCGGCAAGTGCCTCTGCGCTGGCTCGACCAAGGCCCGATGCGCCGCCGGTAACGACCGCGGCGATACTGCTATCGATCTTCACGTCCTTCTCCCGTTATCCTGTCTGCTTTCGTGATAGCGCCAGAATAGCCATGAAATTTAATCGCGCAATTAAATTGAGTCTACACGCGTAAGTTTTTCGGCAACGCTTGTTGCCCGCAAGGCGGGTGCACTGAAGGCAAAATCGGGAAGGAAGGTGGTGAGCCCTGCTGGATTCGAACCAGCGACCTACTGATTAAAAGTCAGTTGCTCTACCGACTGAGCTAAGGGCCCATCGCGGCGCGGACAGTCCGGCGCACTCAGGAGCGCTCCCCCTAATGTGCTGCTTGGCGGCGGTCAAGCGGCTTGGGGCGGTTCAGGCGATGAAAAAGTTGGTGCAAAGTCTGGTTGCTGATCGGATCGCGCCAATGCCCGGCGATTTCGACTGCTGGGCCAAGCACGAATGCCCGTTCCCGAAATGAAATATGCGGAATGGCCAAAGGCGGGATTGCCGATTCCCATATCCCGCCAGACCACAGGATGATGTCGAGGTCGAGCGGCCGGGCCCGCCAACGCTGTCCCAATCGGTCACGTCCAAAATGCTGTTCGATCATGAGCAGGCGTTGCAACAGCTCGTCTGGTTCAAGTGCGGTTGCGATTATCGCCGCTGCATTGGCATATTTGCGGTGCGACGGGCCCAATGGCAGAGAATCGATGATCCGTGACTGTGCGAAGACATCGATATCTTCCATTTCCAGCGCTTCAATAGCCTGCTCAAGGATCGATCGCGGTCTTCCCGCCAGCGCGTGCGACTGGTTTGATCCCAGTGCAATCAGGTAGAGATGCTGGCTCAGAGGTCTTCCACCAATCGTCCGTAAAGTTGCGGCCGGCGATCGCGGAAGAAACCCATGCTGGCACGATGCAGGCGTGCCTGATCAAGGTCGAAACTGGCAACCAACGTTCCAGTTTCGCTGTCATCCAGGTCGCAGACGATATCGCCCCATTCATTGGCGATGAAACTGGTGCCATAGAAATTTTGGGCAGGGCCGCCATGGTCATCTTCGCTGCCGACGCGGTTCGCCGCGATAACAGGCATGCAGTTTGACACCGCATGGCCGACCATCGCCCGTCGCCACATATGACGGGTGTCAAGCGTGTCGTCCTGCGGCTCTGCACCTATTGCCGTTGGATAAAACAGCATCTCTGCGCCCATCAGGGCCATGGCCCGCGCGCATTCCGGATACCATTGATCCCAGCAGATGCCGACGCCTACGCGTGTGCCGAAAACATCCCAGACTTTGAAACCGCTATTCCCCGGGCGGAAATAATATTTCTCCTGATAGCCGGGGCCATCTGGAATGTGGCTTTTGCGGTAGGTGCCAAGGATTTCACCTTCGGCATTGATCATCGCCATCGTGTTATAGAAATGCGAGCCCTCGCGTTCGAAAAAGCTGGTCGGTATCGCGACTTTCAGCTTTTTGGCCAGCTTTGCCATCGCCTGTACCGAGGGATGCTCAAGCGTAGGGCGGGCAAGCGCAAAATGCGCTTCTTCCTGCGTCTTGCAGAAATAAGGGCCGGAAAACAGCTCAGGCGGAAGGATGATTTGCGCGCCATCATTCGCCGCCGCTTCAATCAATTCGGAAACAGCTTCGATATTCTCCGTCTCGCTGCCGCGGAGCGGCAATTGAAGTGCGGCGACGGTGATGGCGCGCGTGGTCATGCGTATTATGGCCGTTTCTTGAAGAGCAACGTCATGCGATCACTCTCGCCAATAGCCTCATACTTGGCTTTGTCGACCTCTTTCAGGCGCAACGCAGGCGGCAAAGTCCAGACACCATCGGGATAGTCTGCGGTGTCTTTCGGATTGGCGTTGATCTCGCTCTTGGCGACCAATTCGAAGCCGTTCACTTCCATGAACTTGATGACGTCGGCTTCGCGCAGATAGCCTTTGCTGCCGTCGGCATAGCTATAAGCCGCATCGGCTTTTGCACGGTGCTGTTCGATGCCTAGCAGGCCATCATCCTTCAGTAAGTCACGCAGACGCTTGATTTCCTGATCCGCCATGTTCCAGCGCATCAGATTGTGCATCATGCGCATCACGATAATGCGGTCAAAGGTGCCTTTTGAACCCTCTGGTGCTGCATCGAGGGTGAAGCCGCGATAATCGCTGGCTGGGCGTCCGGTTACTTTCGCCACATCGTCTGCGAATGAGGCTGCACCTGCCTTCACGCGTTCGCGTGTGGCATCGTCGGCGAAAACGGTTGTGCTGAAATAGATGCCGTTGAACTTGCCCGGCTCCATATAACGACCCAGAATGCGCGAAATCCATTCGCCTCCAGGGGCATATTCACCGACGACATTATCGGGATGAATGCGGAAAAACTGGAAGGTTTCGGCAGGATGGCGATACTTGTCGCGCTTGCTGTCTTCGGCGCGCGACGGATCGGCGAGTATCTTGGCCATCTTTTCGTTATGCTGTTTGTGCAGCGCTTCATGCGCTGCATCATGATGGCCATGATGTTGTGCGAAAGCAGGCATCGACGCAGCAGCGACGGCGAGCGAGAGAAAAAGCTTCATTTTCATCGGGGGGCTCTCCTGTTTTTATACTGAACGCCTTATGTGCCAGCTTTGTTTACAAGGGAATACAGTCAATTTGGCACTTGTTGGCTGGAGCAGTGGAAACTGCCGCCACCGGTAAGCACCGCATCGGCCAGAATGCCGACGATTTTGCGGCCCGGGAACAAGGGTTCCAGAGCTGCGAGCGCCTCGTCATCATAGCGAGATCCATAGATTGGAACCACAACGGCAGCGTTGCCGATGTAGAAGTTCATATAGCTCGCGGGGACAGCTTCCCCATCCTGCTCAAAGCGGCCGACCGAGGGTAGGGTGGTTACCCGACAACCAAATTCTTCTGCCCGGGCCCGCGCATCGGCATAAACTCCGGCATTGGGATCGTCTGCATCCCGTGCCTCCGGGATTACCAGATGGCCAGGCCCGACAAAGCGGGCGAGGTTGTCGACATGTCCATCGGTATGGTCGTTGGCAAGCCCATCGCCCAGCCACAACAGCCGTTCCACGCCGAGATCGCGGGCGAGGCGTTGCTCTATCGCGCTGCGGTCAAGGGCAGGGTTGCGATTGGGGTTGAGCAGGCAATCAACCGTCGTCACCGCAAGTCCTTCGCCATCGACATCGATTGAACCGCCTTCCAGCACCCAGTCGCAGTCGGAGACAGCAAAGCCGCTGGCTTCGGCAAGCTCACGCCCGATCGTCTGGTCGCCCTGATAATCAAAGCGGTTGCCCCATCCGTTGAACCCGAAATTGCGGGCGATGCGGGCAAGGCCACTGCCGACGATGATGCATCCGGTATCGCGCAGCCAGACATCCCCGATCAGCCGGTCTTCGACGATGACCGCCGCTTCGCAAAGATCGCGGGCGCGTGCTGCCGCCTCTGCGCCTTTGGCAATCAAGTGGACGGTTTCGCCCTGTCCACCATCATGAACGGCATTGGCGAATGCAGCAATCTGCTCCTGAGCTTTGGCCAAGGGTTCACCCCAAGCCTGCGCATCGGAGGGAAAGCCGATCCAGACGCGTTCGTGCGGTGCCCATTCGGGCAGCATTCGAATTGCCATGACCGGTTTACTTTGCAGCCCGGCTCTTGTCGCGAATGGCGCGGAACTCGTCACCCTCAACCCAGTTCGGCCAAGCCGTGGTCATCGCAAGCATCCGGCCAACGCGGTAATAGAGGCGTAGATCAGCCATGACACCTGACCAGTCCCAGCTTTCGTCAAATTCATCACCGGGCGCGTGATAGCGGTTTTCCTCATAATCTTTAGCTGCCTTTTCAGCTGCTTCCTTGCCGCCATTCACCAGATCGTCCCCACCTTCGAAGTAGACCATCGGTACGCCCAGCTTGGCAAAGCTGAAATGGTCAGAACGATAATAGAAGCCTTTTTCCGGAGTTGGCTCACGATCGGGGGTGCGGCCCTCAATCTTTGCGGCTGCGTTCAAATAGCTGTCGAGGTCAGACTTGCCCATTCCGATCACGGTGAGGTTCTTGGCCGGGCCAGTCATTGAAAAGGCATCCATGTTCACACCGCCAACGGTCTTGGCGAGTGGGTAGATCGGGTTTTCGGCGTAATATTTTGAACCTAGCAGGCCGGATTCCTCTGCGGTTACTGCAAGGAAAACGATGCTGCGGTCGGGCGCGCCGGCTTTCTTGTGCGCCTCTGCAAGTGCTACAAGGGCTGCCGTGCCAGTGGCGTTGTCGACTGCGCCATTGCAGATGTCGTCGCCGTCAACCGGTGTGCAGCGGCCCAGATGGTCCCAATGCGCGGTATAGAGGACATATTCGTCTGGCCGCTTGGCGCCTTTCAAAACGCCTACGATGTTGCGGCTATTCTTCTTCGAGATTGCATTTTCAAAGCTCACACCCGCTTTGAGGTTGAGCGGCAATGCCTTGAAGCCTTTCTTCTTTGCTGCGGCCATCGCCTTTGCAAGGTCTTGTCCGCCAGCAGCCATGATCTGCGCAGCAACGTCTTTCTGCACCCAGCCATTGGCTTTTGTCTGGTCAGCACCGCCATTTTTCGATTGGGCAAGGAATTGTGGGCCGGTCCAGCTTGAGTTTACCACATTCCAGCCATAGGCTGCGGGTGCGGTATCGTGGACGATGAGTGCAGCTGCTGCGCCCTGGCGGGCTGCCTCCTCAAACTTGTAGGTCCAGCGGCCATAATAGGTCATCGCCTTGCCGCCGAAGGGGCCTTCCAGACCCGGGGTGTCGAAATCGGGATCGTTGACGAGGATGAGGACCGTCTTGCCCTTCACATCCACGCCGGCATAATCGTTCCAGCCCTTTTCAGGGGCGTTGATACCGTAGCCGACAAACACGACGTCGCTATCCTTGATGTCTATCTTGGCTTGCTCCTGATAGGTGCCGGCGACAAACTGGTCGCCATAGGCAAAGCTCATGGCTTTGCCATCCTTGCCAGTGATGGTCAGCGGAGTGAAATTCTTCGCAGCGATTTCAACGAGGGGGACGTCCTGTGTCCAGCCGCCGTCTTTTGTGCTGGAGGGGTTGCCCGGTTCAAGGCCAGCCGCCTTGAATTTTTCGATCATCAGCGCGACGGTTTTCTCTTCGCCTGCCGATCCCGGCGCACGTCCTTCATATTCGTCGGAAGACAAAATGCGCGTGACATCTTTCATCGTTGCTTCCGAAAGGTCGGGCACGCTGACTTCGGGCATTTCAGCCACATCGGCTCCGTCGATTTTCTTGCAGCCCGAAAGGGCGAGCGCAGTAACAAGGGCAAGCGTCAACAGGCGCATGATATTCTCCAATATTGATTGACCGCGCTTCTGCCAGACAGCGCGCGGCGGCTCAAACGAAAAAGGGCGGCTCCCTATTCAGGAACCGCCCCCAATTTCATGCGCTATGGCGCTCAGAACTTCAGGCCGATACCGACGCCAGCAACATTGGCATCGGTGCCGTCGTAAAAGTAACGACGATATTCAACCTTGCCATAGACTTTGTCGGTGAAGCTGTGCTGATAGCCAGCACCAGCATTGAATTCATCGCCATCGGCGACGTCATAGGCTGCGGCGACATAGAGCTTGCCCTTTTCGCCAACTTTGGCGCCCAGGCGGCCGCCGACATTGACGAGGTCCGCGCCTTCGAAGTCGGTGTCGTACGAAACTTCAGGGCCGGCAAATACGGTTTCGCCAAGATCAAAGTCATATCCGGCAGCAACACCGCCGATAAAGTCTTCGGCACCGCCACCCCATGCAATACCCGCACGGCCTTCGACGCGGCCTTCACCGGCAGCCATGGCCGGGGTTGCGATAACGGCAGCAGCTGCTGCGGCGAGAACGATAAGCTTTTTCATTTTTTATGTCCTTGATTTAAGGGAGATAAACCACCTGAGTGGCTGCTCCTGATCTAGGAAGGCAAAGCTTGCTCGCAAATGAATGTTATGCGGAATTGTAATTAATAGACCAAAATATGTTGTAATATTACCACAGAATCGACGCTCTATTCGACGAACGACCATCGACGGGAGACAAAAAAAGAGCGGCCGAAGCCGCTCTTTCGAACATTTGCGATGGACCGCTGATTAACGCGAATAGAATTCGACGACCAGATTGGGCTCCATCTTCACCGGATAAGGCACTTCGTCCAGCGTCGGGACGCGGGTGAAGGTCACCTTGTCGTTGCCATCGGTGCTGACATAATCAGGGATGTCGCGCTCGGGCAGGCTCTGAGCTTCGATAACGAGCGCCATTTCCTTGGCCTTGTTGCCGAGGCTAACGACGTCACCGGGCTGGATCAGGCGGCTGGCGATGTTGCACTTCACGCCGTTGACGCGGATGTGGCCGTGGCTGACGATCTGGCGGGCAGCGAAGATGGTCGGTGCAAACTTGGCGCGATAAACGACCATGTCGAGACGACGCTCGAGCAGACCAATCAGGTTCTGCGAGGTATCGCCCTTCATGCGGTCAGCTTCCTGGTAGGCGCGCTTGAACTGCTTCTCGGTGATGTCGCCGTAATAGCCCTTCAGCTTCTGCTTTGCGCGGAGCTGCAGACCATAGTCGGAAAGCTTGCCCTTGCGGCGCTGGCCGTGCTGACCCGGGCCATATTCGCGGCGGTTTACCGGCGATTTCGGACGGCCCCAGATGTTTTCGCCAAGACGACGGTCAATTTTATACTTCGAATTCTGACGCTTCGACATGTGTCAAAGTCCTTTCAATTTGCTGTCATTTTTGGTCCCGGAACCGCACCAAACCGCCAATTTGCGGTTTGCGGCCACTGCTTCACCGGGGTGCAGGGCCAATTGCGAAGGCGCGCCTATGGCGGGGAGTGTGGATAAAGTCAAGTATCGGCTCGACAGAATGGCGCCGTAATCCTAATGGCGCGGGGCATGACACTAAAAAATTCTCCCAATGCTGTAAAAGATCCGGCTGATTGCGCCGATATGGCAGAAGTCCGCGCCGGTGTGGATGATGTTGACGCGCAGATTGTCCAGCTGCTTGCCCGGCGTTTTGGCTACATGGATGCCGCTGCCCGCATCAAACAGGATCGCGACACGGTGCGCGATGAAGTTCGCAAAGCGCAGGTCATTGCAAATGCACGCAAAGCAGCGCTTGAACTTCGGATCCCGCAGGACGTCGTTTCTGATATGTGGGAAACGCTGGTCGAAGGCTCGATTGCTTACGAGTTTGCCCGATGGGACGCTCTGCGCGGTTGATTAGCGTTTGCGTTCCTTGAACGCGCTCAACACGCCGCGAAGCGTACGAATTTCAAGGCTGTTCCAACCCGGCTTGGTCAAAAGGTTGCGCAAAGTGAGCTTCGTGGCCCCGGTGCGTTCCGGCGGGAAGAAATAGTCGCGCTCCTCCAACAGTCCGAAAAGCTGCCCAATCATTCCGTCGAGTTCCTCCTGCGGGGCGGGCGGATCAAGTTCAACTTTGGGCGGGCTTTCAAGACTCTGGTGTTTCGACCATTCATAAGCGCAGAGGATGACCGCCTGCGCAAGGTTGAGTGAACCGAATTCCGGATTGATGGGCACGGTGATGATGGTCCGCGCCACCGCTACTTCGTCGGTTTCCAGCCCGGAACGTTCAGCGCCGAACAAGATGGCGGATCGGCCCTGTGCCGACAGCATTCCGTTGGCTGCTTCTTCGGGGGTCAGCACCGGTTTGGTGACCCCACGCTTGCGGACAGTCGTCGCATAGATGTGGCTGATGTCTGCGGTTGCCTCTGCAAGCGTGTCGAACACTTCCGCCCGTTCAAGAACGATGTCCGCCCCGGATGCAGCAGGGCCAGCAGAAGGATTGGGCCAGCCGTCGCGCGGATTCACGATCCGCATCTCGGTAAGGCCAAAGTTCAGCATGGCGCGGGCCGCCTTGCCAATATTCTCGCCCAGTTGCGGGCGCACAAGGATGATAATGGGTGCGGAGGTCACTTCTTGGCGGCTTCGGCGACGTTGCTCGCGAAATCCTCAAAATCCTTCGCTTCTTCAAATTCCTTATAGACGCTGGCGAAGCGGATATAGGCGACGGTATCGAGGCCTTTGAGGCCATCCATCACATATTGGCCAATACGCGAAGATTCGATCTCGGTTTCGCCCAAGGTTTCCAGTTGGCGCTGGATGCCGGAGACGAGCTTGTCGATCCGGGTTTGGTCAATCGGGCGTTTGCGGCAGGCAACGGCCACCGAACGCTCCAGCTTTTCGCGCTCGAATGGCTCACGCCGTCCTTCGCTTTTCAGAACCGTCAATTCGCGGAGCTGGATACGCTCGAAAGTCGTGAAGCGCGCACCGCACCCTTCGCACTGACGCCGACGGCGAATGGCAGCTCCATCCTCGGTGGGGCGACTGTCTTTGACCTGGCTGTCATCATGTCCGCAAAAAGGGCAGCGCATTATTTCTCTTTTTCTTGGTTCTTTTTCTTGTTCACGTGCCGATAGGCCACGATGCCTGCACCGATAACTGCGCCGGTTGCAAGGCCGATCGGTGCCAGAATGCTGGCCGCAGCACCGATCGCCGCGCCGCCTGCAACTTTTTTCACCGTATCCTGATCGGCAAGATGCTTTCCGGTGTGATAGGCGTCCTTGGTCGCGCCCCACAGTTCGTCAGCGGCTTCGCCAACATAATGCTTCGCCTGGTTGGCGATGCTTTCCTCCGAGAGCTTCTCAGGAGTCTTCGCACCGCATTTCGGGCAAAACTTCATGCCTTCGGAGATTTCAGCCGAACATTCATTGCACATTTGGGACATCACTTGCCTCCCTTCATCTCTGTATTAGATGAGTAAGTCACTTGCCCGTTTCAAGTGCAATTATAGCTCAGGACGGATAAATCGGGAAGCGGGCACACAATGCCTCCGCTTCTTCCTTCACCCGTGCCTCGATCTGGCCGTCGCCAGCCTCTCCATTTTTACGAAGCCCTTCGACGACATCGGCAATCATGCGGCCAATTTCGCGGAACTCTGCCGGGCCAAATCCGCGCGTTGTTCCCGCCGGGGTACCAAGACGCAGGCCCGAGGTAACAAAAGGCTTTTCCGGATCGTAAGGAATGGCGTTCTTGTTGCACGTGATCGACGCACGGTCGAGCGCATGCTCGGCATGCTTGCCCTTGGCCTGCTTGGGTCGCAGGTCGACCAGCATCGAGTGGTTATCGGTGCCGCCGGATACGATATCGAGGCCCTGTTCCTGCAGGCTTGCAGCCAACGCCTTCGCATTCTCGACAACGCTGGCGGCGTAGGTCTTGAATTCGGGACGCATCGCTTCAGCAAAGCAAACGGCCTTGGCAGCAACGACATGCATCAGCGGGCCGCCTTGAAGGCCGGGGAAGATTGCCGAGTTCATCTTCTTCGCAATGGCTTCGTCGTTCGAAAGAATGATGCCCGATCGCGGACCGCGGAGCGACTTGTGCGTGGTCGACGTCACGATATGCGCGTGCGGTATCGGCGACGGATGCGCACCACCTGCGACAAGGCCGGAGATGTGCGACATATCGACCAGCAGGTACGCACCGACTTCATCGGCAATGGCACGGAAAGCAGCCCAGTCCCAGGTGCGCGAATAGGCCGTACCGCCTGCGATGATCAGTTTAGGTTTGTTTTCACGCGCAATGCGCGCAACTTCGTCCAGATCGATGCGGTGGCTTTCGCGATCTACGCCGTAGGAAACCGGGTTGAACCATTTGCCCGACATGTTGACCGGGCTGCCATGCGTCAAGTGTCCGCCTGCGGCAAGATCGAGGCCCATGAAGGTATCGCCCGGCTGCAGCAGCGCAAGGAACACCGCCTGGTTCATCTGGCTTCCGCTATTGGGTTGCACATTGGCGAAATTGCAACCGAACAGCTTCTTGGCGCGTTCGATGGCGATGGTTTCGATCTCATCGACATATTCGCATCCGCCATAATAGCGCTTGCCCGGATAGCCTTCGGCATATTTGTTGGTCAGCACTGAACCCGTTGCTTCGAGCACCGCGCGGGAGGTGATGTTTTCCGAAGCGATCAGTTCGATCTTGTCCTGCTGGCGCTTCAGCTCCTGCGCAATCCAGCCTGCGATTTCGGGATCGCGCTCAGCTAGGCTCTGGGTGAAGAAACCGTCCGGCTGGACGTCGTTGGCGGCAGAGGCGGTCATGCGGGATCCTTTGCGAAGTCGGGATTGGATAATTTGCCTACGCGGCGAACATGGCGGTCACCGGCGAAGGGTGTTGAGAGAAATGCGTCAAGACAGGCCTTGGCCATATCGATGCCCGTCAGGCGTGCGCCCATGGCGATAACGTTGGCGTCGTTATGTTCGCGGGCCAGCTTTGCGGAAAGCGGTTCGGAGACAAGGGCCGCGCGACAACCGGGATTGCGGTTCACTGCGATTGAAATGCCAATACCCGAACCGCAAAGCGCAACTCCAAAGTCCGCTTTGCCTGAGGCGACGCTGTCTGACAGCTTGTAGCCATAATCTGGATAGTCGACCGAGCTCTCATCATATGGACCAAGGTCTTCAACTTCATGACCCGCGGCTTCCATATGCGCAACAAGCGCTGATTTCAGCGCGATGGCGGCATGATCGGAAGCAATTGCAATGCGCATGGGCCTGTCTTTCCGCGCGGGTGAGTCGGGATGCGCGGTCTCTAGTGGAGGGGCGCAAAAAAGGCCATGCCGAATTTGGGCGGTATCGCAGCTTGACCGCGACCTTCCACAGCTTTTATCGAAGCCTGATGACTTCTGCCATTCTTTCGATCGCCATGTTGGGCGGGTTCGCGCTGCTTTGGGGCGCCTGGAAACTATGGAAGCGCGAAGGCAACAGCCAGAAAGTTTGGCTCATGGTTGCGGCAGCGCTTGTCCTTTTCGCTAATGTCGCGATCTGGACGGTGCCCGATGACAAGGGCCAGTCGTTGGTGGAATCCACCGACCAGCCCTGAATGCATCACTTGATCGGGCAGGCCGGATCGAGCCGCATATCTAGATAATTTTCGACCGACGCCAGCAGCAACTCCATTTCATTCTCATAGAAATGGTTTGCGCGCGGAATTTCATCATGGTGGATCGTGATGTGCTTTTGCGTGCGCAGCTTGTCGACCAGCTTCTGGACTGAGTTGGGCGAAACCACCTCGTCCTGCGCCCCATGGATGATGATGCCCGATGAGGGGCAGGGGGCAAGGAAGCTGAAATCATACATGTTCGCGGGCGGCGAGACTGAGATGAAACCGCGCACTTCGGGGCGGCGCATCAGCAACTGCATGCCGATCCACGCACCAAAGCTGAAACCTGCAATCCAGGTTGAGCTGGCTTCGGGATGGAATGCCTGCACCCAATCGAGCGCTGCTGCAGCATCGGAGAGTTCGCCAATGCCGTTATCGAATTCGCCCTCGCTGCGTCCGACGCCGCGGAAGTTGAAACGGAGAACGGCGAAGCCGCGTGCGACGAAAATCTTGTACATCGCCTGCGTGATGCGGTCATTCATCGTGCCGCCTGCTTGCGGGTGAGGGTGCAGGATCATCGCAACAGGCGCGCGTGGGCGCGGCGGCGGCGAAAAGCGGGCTTCGATGCGGCCTTCGGGACCGGGAATTGCAATTGCGGGCATAAGGTGTTTCTAACCTGAGGAATTATAGGGCTGCATCACCCTTCGGGCTAGGCAGCGGTCGACCGGCTATATAGAAGCGAATGCGATTTTCGCAACCTTAACGGACAGTATTGCCCATAATGAAGCCTGATCGTCTCTATCTGGACCATGCTGCGACGACACCGCTGGTGCCGGTCGCGCGTGAGGCGATGGCCGAAGCTCTGTCGCGCTGGGCAAATCCATCGAGCCCGCATGGCGAGGGAAGGGCGGCGCGTGCGGCGCTGGAAGATGCGCGAAAGCGAATTGGCCGTGCATTGGATTGGGACGGCGAAATCCTTTTCACCAGCGGCGCCAGCGAAGCAATTGCACTGGCCCTGAAGGGTTTTGATGCGGTGGCAAGCGCGGTAGAGCATGACGCAGTGTTTGCCGCCGTTGGCGATGAGGCACGCATTTCGGTTGACGGCCAAGGCATCGTAAAGCTGGGCTCGATAGCCAGTGGCAGGCGCTATGCAATCCAGCAGGTGAATAATGAAACCGGCATTATCCAACCGCTGGCCGAACTGGCACCAATCATACACGACGGTGACGGGCTATTGGTGGCCGATTGTTCGCAAGGTGCCGGGAAACTGCCATTGCCCGATGCGGACATCATCATCCTATCGGCGCACAAGCTTGGCGGGCCACCCGGCCTTGGTGCGTTGCTGACTCGCGATCTGGGTCTGCTCAAACCTACAGGCGGGCAGGAAAAGGGGTATCGGCGCGGGACAGAGAATTTGCCGGCGGTGATGGGCCTTGCTGCCGCGCTGGAAACCGGGTTCGACTGGATGGAAAATGCGAGCCGGCTTCGCGCAAAACTCGATGCGGAGATCGAGGCTGCGGGGGGCGAGGTTGTGGGCAAGATGTCTCCACGGCTTGCAACCATTGGCAGTTACCGGATGCCCGGGATTTCGGCTTCGAGCCAGCTAATCTCGTTCGACCTTGCCGGTATCGCTATATCTGCGGGAAGCGCTTGTTCGTCGGGCACATTGAAAGCCAGCCATGTACTGACCGCTATGGGCTGGGATGCAAAAGCGGCAGGTGAGGTGGTCCGCGTAAGCTTTGGCCCGCAAACCTGCGATGCTGACATCGACCGCTTCGTCGCAGCGTGGAAAGCCATTTACGAGCGGGCCCAAGCAGCATGAGCGAAACCATCTATCTGGACTATCAGGCAACAGCGCCGTTGGCAGCTGAGGTGTTTGCCGCGATGGAGCCTTGGCTGAAGGAACAGTTTTGGAACCCGCACAGCGCGCATGCCGGTGGACGTAAGGCTGCCGCGGCAGTCGAATTTGCGCGGGCTCAGCTGGCTAGCTTGCTGCCACCAGATGGGCGCGTGATTTTCACCAGCGGTGCTACCGAAGCGATCAACCTGGCAATAAAAGGCTGCGGATTGCCAGTTTCGGCTTTGGCAAGCGAACATGCAGCGGTGCTCGATTGTGTAGAATATCTTCGTGGAGACATCATCCCGGTCGATCCCGATGGCAGAATTGCAGAAATGCCATCCCAACCGGGGCTGTTCGCCGCAATGCTGGTTAACAATGAAATCGGCATCATTCAGCCCGTTGCTGACATCGCGGCGACTGTCCATTCGCGTGGGGGGCTGTTGTTGTGCGATGCCGTGCAGGGTTTCGGCCGTGTCGCTATCCCCGACGGACCCGATTTAATCGCGATTTCAGGCCACAAAATCCATGGGCCCAAAGGGATCGGCGCGCTGTGGGTGCGCGACGGCATAGAGCTTGAGCCGCTGATCCATGGCGGCGGGCAGGAGCAAGGGGTGCGATCGGGTACATTATCGCCCGCACTATGCGCAGGTTTTGGCGCGGCGGCGATGCTGGCAAGTGAACGGCTGGAGGTAGATGCCGAACATGTGTGCCGCCTCTGGGATCACGCGGTTGAGTTGTTTGCCGATTGGACCATCAATGGTTCAATCGAGCAGCGCTATAAGGGCAATCTCAATATTCGCCGTGAAGGCCTCGATGTCGGGCGCTTGATGTCGGAATGTCGCGATGTGCTGTTTTCAGCCGGAAGCGCCTGTGCCAGCGGTTCGGGCCGCCCCAGCCATGTGCTCCGCGCGATCGGATTGGCCGATGCACAGGCAAAATCCTCTATTCGCTTGGGCTTTGGACGCTATACGACGCTCGAAGAGATCGAACGCGCTGCAAATTCGATCAATGCAGCGGCTGAAAGGCAATTGGCATGAAGGTCCATTTCATCAGCCCCGATGGCGAAACCACACAGACCGTGGAGGCCAAGCCGGGCGACAATTTGCTCGAAATCGCGCAAAATGCCGGACAACCGCTTGAGGGAACCTGCGAAGGACAAATGGCCTGTTCGACCTGCCATGTCATCATCGCAAAAGAATGGTTTGAAAAGCTTAGCCCTGCGAGCGAGGATGAGGAGGACATGCTTGATCTGGCCAGCGGCGCACGGCGCACTAGCCGATTGTCATGCCAGATAGACCTGACTGAGGAATTGGACGGGCTGGTGGTTCACATCCCCGCCGAGAGCCGCAATATGCAGGGAATTTGATCCCCTTCACTTCCCATTCACCCAAAATCGCTTATATAGGGAGGGTCCGGTTCGCCGGACTATGGCGATAAATTGCGATGTGCAATAGATGCAGCGGACCCGGGGGCGGTACCCGGCAGCTCCACCATTTACCCCGTTTTGCGGGGCAATTGACGGGGCTGAACTAGGATCGACGTGCGTTGAAAAGCATTGTTTTTGCCCGGCATGAATAAGCCGTGAAATGGTTCACAACTCATAAGTGCCAACGATAACGAAGCACTTGCTCTCGCAGCATAATTCCGGGCCTCACGGTCTAGAATTATTCTAAAAGAACGCGGCCGGACCGGCCGGGCAACAGAAAGGTTACAGCGGCCCCCCGGAGCCGGGCAACAGAATCCGGGGACCTATTCGTTCCCGAACATACGCTGCAGCTCAACCGCCTCTAGCATTTTCGCGGCGGCTACAAAAACTGCGCCAAGGCAGCAGAGGAATAGCAATTTTCCGCCAAATCCCGGATACTGCGTCAGATAGGCTTCGCCGCGCTTTACGGCACCAAGGCCCAAGGCATAGGTAATGAGGAAGACCTCAGTCTTGGTCTTGATCTGGAAAAGGCGCGCGATTTTCTTCATAGGTTAACGAACGAACACGCAAATGCCGTGCCAGTCCAGCATATTTACCAAAAAAGATGGTTAACGCTGGATCGGTTTGTCAACTATTCCGACATTATCGCAGTTCGCCCAATCCACAGGCATCAAGCAACGCCAATCGGGCTTTTTGAACCTGCTCAACCAAGGCTGGGTCAGCAAGCTGATCGGGTGCAATGCTTTCGGGCCAATGTTCGGCAATGACATCCGCCATCCGGTCCAGCTTTGTTTCATCGGCAATGAAGCGCGGGTCGACCGTTGTGGGATCCGCCACGACGCGCAGGCGCAGACAGGCAGGGCCACCACCATTGGCCATTGATTGGCGCACATCCACCGGAACGAGTCTGCGGATCGGGCCGTCGCCCGCAACATGTTCTTCCAGCCATCCCCAGACATTCAGGTTGGCTTGCGCTTCGGTGGGAAGGATCAGGGCCATTCCACCGCCATCGGGAAGCGTGACCAACTGGGCGTTGAACAAATAGCTTTGGATGGCGTCGGCAAGGCTGACGCGTTCGGCCGGAACAATCACAATCTCCGCCTCTGGCATCCGCGCCTTGACCGCTTCATAGGCGACTTCTGGTGCTTCAAAGGCCTGTTCGTGGGTGAACAACACACGTTCATTGGCGACAGCAACTACATCGTTGTGGAATGCACCCGCAGCAATTGCGACTTCAGATTGCTGGATGAACAATGTCCGTTCGGGATTAAGCCG
This sequence comes from Sphingorhabdus buctiana, assembly GCF_042680825.1. Taxonomy (NCBI): domain Bacteria; kingdom Pseudomonadati; phylum Pseudomonadota; class Alphaproteobacteria; order Sphingomonadales; family Sphingorhabdaceae; genus Sphingorhabdus; species Sphingorhabdus buctiana. The sequence continues at coordinate 252,883 of NZ_JBHUEL010000004.1, read as the reverse complement.
ATGCGCGCGCGCCACCGCTTTCGACGCCTCAATATGCTGCCGGGCGGGGAAGGGGCCGCCCGATTTGCCATAGACGAAGATTTCAAGCCCGGCCTCGCCGTGCGAAGGGCAAAGCCGCATGAAATTTGCTGCGCCTTCGTCGCCAAATGGCGGAGGGACGGGTCCATGCACCGTAAAATGGCGTTCATCAGCAAAGGCCAATTTCAACTGTACCAGCGTTCCCGTCCATTCATGGCTGCGATGCGCCATTGTCAGCAGGTTGGCGGCTGAAAGATGGCATCTGCCATCCGTCGTGTCGGGCGCAGGCGAAACGGTTGCGGCATTTGCGGCCCACATTGCCGATGCCGAAAAGGCCGCAGCGCGAATGTGCGGGTCGGCAGTGGTCATATCGGTCGCAAGCCCGGCCAGCCAAGCCTTGTTGGGCCGGTCAAGCGGCATGAAAAATCCTTGGGCAAGCCCAAGGCGCAAATTGGCGCGCATCTTTTCGATGCCTTGCAAGGCCGCAGCACGCGGCTGCGAAACTGCACCGGCATTGTTGGCGGACGCGATATTCCCCGGGCTCAATCCCGCATAGTTGTGGCTCGGCCCGATGATGCCGTCAAAGTTGATTTCAACCAATGCCATGGTCACCACCGGGGAACGAAAGTGACGGTATCGCCGGTGCCGACACCCAGATTGGCCGCACATTGGGTGTCGAGAATGACGCCATTGTCGTGCTGCTCAATCCAGCCGTACGAGGCCCTGAAATCCTGCAACAGGCCGTGTGTGACCAGCATCTTGGTTCCGCCTGACTTGCCCTCGTGCGGATCGCCGAGCGTGCCGCTCAATGTCAAGATTTGGGCGTCCTTTGCCTCGCGTACGCTGCGGATCTGGTCGGTCCGCACAGTCATGGTGGGGCCGCCATCAAATATGTCGATATAATTTTCCCAGGCAAAACCCTCTTCCTCCAGCATGCGCATTGCCGCGCGTCCTGTGGGATGGGGGACGCCGATCACATGGCGTGCCGCCTCGGATAGCATCGCGATGTAAACCGGGTGTTTGGGCATCAGGTCGGCGATAAACTGATTGCCATGCTTGGCATTGAATTCGTCGGCATCCTGGAAATTCATCCCGAAGAACCGGCCCGCAACGCCATCCCAAAAAGGCGATCCGCCGGCCTCATCAATCACCCCGCGTAGTTCGGCAAGCGTGCGGTCGGCAAAGCGTTCGCGATGGTTGCGGATGAACAGATATCGGCTTCTCGCGATGAGCATGCCCAGACCACCGGCCCGCTCACCCGGGTGGAGGAATAGGCCGCCGACTTCGGTTGCACCTTCCAAGTCGGTCGAAAGGTTCAGGATATCGGCACGGAAGGTGCGATCGAGTTCGACGCTGTGCTGTGTCAATGCGCCGATGCGATAGCTGTAAAAGGGCCATTTCTGCCCAACTGCGGAGAAAATCTGGCAGGTGCCGCGAACTTCGCCGGTCTCGAGATTTTCGAGAACAAATACAAAAAGGTCATCACCCACACCTTCGCCAATCCTGGCAAAGCCCTCGGCAGAGCGCTCCAACTTGGCCGTCAGCGCCTTGCGATCAGGCGGGAGGTTCGTAAATCCGCCCCCCGTTCGCTTTGCCATTTCATACATGGGTTGCAGGTCCGACGGGTTCGCCGGACGGATAATGAACTTCATATGGCCCCTTTTTGCGCGATCCGAAGCATGGTCAGCGTGGAAAGTTTCGCCCTTTCGACCAGACTTTCGGTAATCAGAAATTCGTCGCTGCTGTGAATGCTGCCCCCGCGCACGCCCATTGTATCGACCACCGGTACGCCGCAGGCAGCGATATTGTTGCCATCGCAAACGCCGCCGGTTGACTTCCACCCGATCGATAGCCCCAGATCTTCGCCGCATTTCTTGACCAAGCCAAATAGGCGTTCGGCATCGGGCGTCAGCGGCTTGGGTGGTCGGTTAAAATGCCCATGCAGATGGATGGAAACCTCATGCTCTGCCTGAATTAGATCAATCAAGCGTTTGATTTCATTTTGTGCATATGTTTCCATCGCAGGATCGTGCGGCCGGAAGTTGACACGTAATACTGCATGATCGGGCACAACATTGTTGGGGCTGCCTCCGTCGATCTTTGCCGGATTTACCGATAGCCCATCGCGGGTCAGCGCTTTCAAACGAAGTGCAAGATCGGCCGCGGCCAACAAGGCATTGCGCCCCTCTTGTGGATTGCGGCCCGCATGCGCGCTGCGCCCGGTTACAATCATCGAGAAATTGCCACTCCCTGCACGAGCGCCCGCCAATGTGCCATCAGGTAGTGCTGATGGTTCATATGTCAGTGCCGCAACTTTCCCTTGGGCAAGGTGCTTGATCAATTCCGCCGACGAGGCCGAACCGGTTTCCTCATCGCTGTTGATCATCACCTGATAACCGACGCTTCTGAATTCAGGTGCCGTTTCCGCAGCGGACAGCGCCGCGAGCATCACCGCAATGCCACCCTTCATGTCGGCAACACCGGGGCCATTGAGCACGCCTTCATCCAGCCACTGCAATTGCTGGAAGGGGTGATCGACCGCAAATACGGTATCCATATGGCCGGTCAGCAAGAGCTGGATAGGCGCTTCGGGTCGGACGGTTGCGACCAGATGACGCCCATGCGCTACCTCTACGATTGAACCGTCAGCCAGCACTTTCTCAACCGGCGCTGGCTCAACCAGTTCAACTTCGCCGTGAAGCGACGAAAAGGCATCGGCCAGCAGGCTGGCCGTTGTGGCAAGGCCCTTCAGATTGCCGGTGCCGCTATTGATTTCTGACCAGATTTGCACCTGCGCAAGCATCCGATCATGGTCGGGCCTTTCGAGCGCGGCGAGTTCCGATTTGGAAAGCGGTTGCATTTGATACCTCTAGCGAGGCAAAGCCGAAAGCGCCACCCCTAGCGGAGCGTGTCTATCTTTCGTGCAAGCTCGATCCACTCTTCGATTGTCACCGTTTCCGGACGACGATCAGCGGCAATTCCGACGAGTTCCAGCGCATCGAGCGCCTTTGGCACTGGCTTCAGGCTCTGACGCAGCATCTTGCGGCGCTGACCAAAGGCGGCAGCTGTCAAAGTTTCGAGCATCGCCATGCGTACGCCAACAGGTTGCTCTTTCGGGACGAGATGCACGACCGCTGACATGACTTTGGGCGGCGGCGTGAAAGCGCTTCGATGCACCGGCATCGCAATCCGCGCTTCGCAACGCCATTGAGCCAGAATTGCCAAACGCCCATAAGCATCGGTTCCCGGCCTGGCGACAATGCGATCCGCGACCTCACGCTGGAACATCAGGGTCAGCGATTTCCATTCTGGCGGCCAGTTCTCGCCGCCCAACCAACCCACAGCCAGCGCCGTGCCGACATTATAGGGCAGGTTGGATGCGATATGGAATGGATCGCCAATTTCGGCAGCCGGATCAACCTTCATGGCATCGCCTTCGATCACGCGAAGCTGACCTGGAAATGCCGTAGAAAGTTCCTCCAACGCCGGCAGGCAGCGACGGTCTCTCTCGACCGCGGTTACCTTTGCACCCGCCCGCAATAAAGCCCGCGTCAGTCCGCCGGGCCCGGGACCGACTTCATAGACATTTTGATCTTTCAACGATCCCGGAATGGCGGCGATGCGGTCAAGCAGTTGCTCGTCGAAAAGGAAATTTTGGCCCAGTGCTTTGCTCGCCGACAGGCCATGTTTGGCGATAACCTCGCGAAGTGGGGGCAATGCCGGGTTGTTCATGCAGCGCAAGCTGCCGCATAGGCCTTGCGATTGGCGACGGCTTCCCCAGCCATCCTTATCGCAGCGATCATCGAATCGGCGCGCGCTTCACCTTTGCCGGCGATGCCAAAGGCAGTGCCATGGTCGGGCGAAGTGCGCACGACCGGCAGACCGAGCGTAATGTTCACGGCTTCGTGGAAATACAGCGTTTTCAATGGAATCAACGCTTGGTCATGATAGGCGCAGAGTGCGGCGTCGAAATTCTGCCGTGCCTCCGCATGGAACATCGTGTCCGCGGGCAGGGGGCCGATCACATCATAACCCTCTTCGGTGATGGTTTTAAGCGCGGGTGCAAAGATGTCGATCTCTTCACGACCCAGATTTCCGCTTTCCCCAGCATGTGGATTGAAACCAGCAACAGCCAAACGCGGATTGGAAATTCCGAAATCGCGCATCAGGCCCTTTGCCGTTGCCCGAATGCGGCGCCGGATAAGGCGGACATCGAGTTGCGCGGCGACGCTAGCAAGCGGGATGTGTGTGGTCATCGGGACGACGCGCAGGTCCGGCCCGGCCAGCATCATCACCGCATTACGCCGTTCGACACCGCAACGTTCGGCGACAAATTCGGTCTGCCCCGGATAGTTGAAACCGATCGCATAGAGTTGCGCTTTAGAGACCGGCCCCGTTACCAATCCGGCTACCGTTCCAGAACGGGCAAAACCTGTTGCCAGCTCCAACGCTTGCAGGGCGCAATGTGCGCCGTCCAAATCGGGTGATCCAGGAACAATTGAGCTGCACGAATGGACGTGGAACACCGGCAACGCGTCGTTAAAACGCTCCGCAGCCTGATCGGGATTGTCGATCCTGACAACCGGCCCATCCCAGTGATGCGCAAAGCTTGCCATGTCACCAATGGCAAAAAATGGCTGCAATTTGCGCTTTTTACGCGCTTCCCATGCCTTGCCGATAATTTCGGGCCCAACTCCCGCAGGATCTCCGCTGGAAATCGCCAGCGGCAATCGTATTTCAGGCGCTGCCATCAATTATATTCGACAATCGCATCACGACGAAGGTCGCGCAGATAGAGGCGCGCCCGCTTATTGATGCGCTCGTCCTCAAGGCGCGACATCACGTCATCGAAGGATTCCTGCGTCGTAGCTTCGGGTGCATCGCGTCCGCAAAGCACGAATACGCGAATGCCATCCTGCATAGACCCATAAGGCGGGGTGGACTGGCCAACGGGCAGGTCGAGCATGATTTGCTGGAGCGGCCCGGGCAGGTCGCGCACCTTGATGCCGTCACGGTTTACGACATCGGCCGATAGCGTGCGCGCGATTTCGTCAGCGGTGCCGCAGCCGCGTATTTTCTGCGTCTCTTCGCTAAAGCGCTTCACAACCGGTCCGGCCTGAGCTTCGGTCATCCCTGCAGGAAAGGAGATCGCAAGCTGTTTGAGGCTGAGCATCGAATCGCGCGGATCGGTGGTTGCCACTTGTCGGCGATCAATCAGCAGGAGAAGCGAAATGCCGCCCGGAGCGGGCACGGCAACAATTTCGTTGTTGCTCATTTCAGCGGCAGCGGTTGCCAGCGACTGTGGAAGCTGTTCAAGCCTGACCCATCCCAGATCGCCACCGACAGCTGCAGTCGATGCCTCGGAAAACTGGCGGGCATAGGCCGTGAAGGAACCGCCCTGCTGGATCTGTTCCAAAATCTTGCGGGCGTTGGCGAATACCTGTTCCTGATTTTCGGGCGTTGCCGAGAGATAGATTTCTCCCAAGCGGTATTCGGTCGTGCCTTTGGTCGTGTTGATGCGCTCGATGATCGCGTTCACTTCATCATCGCTGACGTTGATGAAAGGGCGCACATTGCGGCTGAGCAAGCGGTTCCACGAAAGCTCTGCCTTGATCTGGCGCTTGAGCGTCGCGATCGAACTGCCACGCGATGTCAGATATTTATCGGTGTCGGCCACCGAACGCTTGAAGTTCTGCTCTGCGACACGCTCGAAATACTGGTTGACCTCGGCATCGGTGACTTCGATTTCATTCGCCGCCGCTTCCTGGATCTGCAGGCTCTCATCGATCAAGTTCTGCAGAATCTGTGTACGGAAACGCGCCATTTCCTCAGGAGGAAGCTGGTTTTCGTTGGCGATCACAATCAATGCCAGACGTTGGTCAACGTCGGTACCAGTAATGATTTCACCGTTTACTATGGCCGTTGCCTTGCGGACATTGGGATCGCTCGGCTTGGCCAATAGCTGGCCACCTTCAGGTATATCCAATGCCTGTTGAGGAGCAGCATCATCCGCAACGGTCTGGCTGCTTGCTGGCGTCAAAGCCATTACGGCCGTCACAGAACTTACCAGAGCAATGCGGAAAAAGGTTTTCATTTCAAACTTCCAAGAATGGCCGATACAGGCCGCGCGCAATAAGGGGCGATGGCTGAACGATAGCTGAAAAGCCGATAACCCCCTTTGATGCCTTCCTTAGACGCCCAGATTTTTAAATTCCAGTCGGAAGAGGAAAGTGTTGCCACGCCGCGCATCACCCGTTGGCTGGTAGTCGCGCCGCCAGGTTACCGCGATCGACAGGCAATCATCGTCATAGGCAAGGCCGAGGCGATGGCGAATGGCCTCAAAACCATCAGAGATGGCGAGCGGGTCTTCATTCTTATCGGTAAGGTCGATAATTGTCGAGCCGAACAACGACCAGTAGCGGGCCAAGCGCAACCTTCCCGCCAAGCGGACTTCTTCACGGTCTGCCAAATCTTCAAGTGTAGGGCCAATGTCGCGGTTCAGCCGCAGATAGCCGACCTGCACATAGGTGCTGCGCGACCCAACCGTCGCGTCGACTTCATTACGGCGTATCGCAAAATTATCCTTGTCCAGCCGGAAGCGGTGGGTCAGTTTAACAAAATCGCGAAAGCGAAATTCGCTCCGCCCCACAATATCGGACAGTTTGTCCGTTATTCCGGTGCCGTCGGGGAATAGCGACGTCTGGTTGGAGAGGCGATAACTCTGGCCGATATTGAAATCGAAACTGGTCTGCTTGCCTTTGACCGACCAATCGAGGCCGTAGGTAACCCGCAAATTATCTTCGATCCGGTCATATCCGGGGAAGCGGTTGAGTGCGAATAGGTTGCTATCTTCCAGATCGACCGCACGCGCGTCTTCATTGGGCATGCGCAGGTTCGATGAAGTGTAAGCGCCGACCAGTTGAACGCGTGGTGTAAGGATTTGCGTGCCGCCAAAGGCTTCACCGACAAATGGCCAGCGCATGTCGACTGCCGCAGCGGCTATTGCGCGCCCCTGCCACCCGCTTTCTCCGCGATAGATGGGCGTTATGGTGGTCAGATTCTCGTCGCTGTGGTATACATCGCCGCGGCCCAGCACGGTAAAGTTCACCTCTTGCCCGAGCCCGGTTAATGTGCGCAAATCCCAACGGCCGAGCGCAAAGGCGCGCCGTGTATCCTGCCCCGCCGTGCGCCCGATCAGCAGGCTGTTCGCTTGCAACTGCACTTTACCGCCCAATAGCGGTTCAGTCAGCCGCAGGCGGTAATCAATTTCTGGCAGCGCAATCGGCTGCAACGCCTGATTATCGCCGGTGCGCAGCGTCTGCACGCCCCAGCCGTTGAACGAAAAATAGCTGTTCGCGTCGATCCGTTCGACATTGATGTTGTTGCGCAGCCGGTCGTCGCGGCTGATGTCGTAACGGCGAAGGAAAGTGCGGTCTGTTGCAAGCCGCATCGATGCCGAGGCAGACCAGTTTTCGTTGAACTGGAATTTGCCTGCGCCATCCAGATAACCGCGGAACACATTCTGTCCGACCGCCCCGGTTGTCGATGTGGATACTTTCTGGCTGTAGGTTGCATATCCAGTAATCTGGAACGCGCCTTTATCCTCCAGCGCGCGGAAACGTGCTTGTGCCATCGGCGCGACGTCGCTGAAGACATGCGCAGATAATAAAAGGTCGCGGTTTTCGGAAAGGCGCCAATAATAGCCTTGCTCGATTTCCACCCCGTTGTTGCGCGAAAAGCGCAAATTGGGGACGAGGAAGCCACTGCCCGCAGCTGTTTCAGCCGGATGGGAAAGTCCAGGCAAGGGTATCACGGGCAAGCCGAACAGTTCGATCCGCGCACCTTCATATTTCACGCGTTTCTTGACTGGATCGTATACGACTTTCACCGCCTTGACCTGCCAGCTTGGGTCTTTCGGGCAACCATCGGGCCCTTCGACTGCGCAGGGCGTGTAAGCCGCGCCTTCAAGCGTTACCTTGCCATCGGCTCTGGTACCTTTGTTGGCTGCAAGGCGGCTGCCATCGTTGAGAACAAGCAGCATGTTTTCAATGATGCCATCGCGCAGGGATTCAGTCACCTCGATGGAGTCGCCATAGGCGACATCGCCCTCTGGACCGACCGATCGGATATTGCCCGACGCAACGACCTTGCCAGTGCGGCGATCCCAAACAATGCTGTCGGCGCGCAGCGTATAACCTTCGCGTCGCGCTATCACATTCCCGATTGCCTTCACGCTGTCGGTAGCAAATTCATATTCCAAGGAGTCGGCAGAGAAGCTGATTTCCTCGTCTGCCTTGGTTTGTGTGCTTTCCGGCTGCTGCGCAGAAGCTGCCCCCACACAGCCAAACGCCATCAACAGCGTCGCACACAGCGCGCTGGCAGGGCTTGGAAGTCTGGAGGAGAGGATTGCCATGGATCTGGTCGGTTCCTTTATCGTCGCATTGAAGCGCGGTCCAGTGCCGCTTTTGGCCCTAACCCATAGGCCCATGGACGCTAATCACCGGTTACCGCAACCATCTTTTGCTTTAATCCGGGCTGAATGTTTGCTTATAGCGGTCGCCAGATCACACGCGGAACAGATTCCGCGAAAATCACACCTTAATCGCTGAAAGGCAGTTTCCACATGCAGGTAAGTTTTGCCGCCGAACGTCCAGCCGATACCGATGTTATCGGATTTATCATTTCCAAGAGCGCTTGGGAGGGTTTTGAACTTCCGCTCGATAATCCTCAGGCGGCGCGCGAAACCGCGAAGCTTGCCCGCTTTGAAGGAAATGCCGGACAAAGCTTCCTGTATTTCGCACAAGAAGGCGGTCGTTCGGTCCGCATAGTGCTGATCGCGGTGGGTGATGGCGATGCCGCAGATTATATCAAGGCAGGTGGAGATCTGCTTGCAAAGGTCCAGACTTGCGGCGCCAAGACGATCGCGGTGCATGCCGAAAATCTTGACGCCAAGGCAGCAGCCGAAGTCGCTTACGGCGCAACGCTACGCAACTGGCGCATGGACAAATATCGCACCAAACTGCCCGAAACATCGAAACCAACGGTCACCGAACTCATGGTCGTAGGTGCTCCTGTCGAAGCACTTACGCTTTGGCCTTCTTATGCAGCGATTGCCGATGGCGTTGCCCTGACCAAGGAGCTGGTGAGCGAGCCTGCGAACATCATCTATCCCGAAAGCTTTGTTGAACGCTGCCAGCATCTGCAATCGCTGGGAGTCGAAATCGATGTTCTCGACGATAAGGAAATGGCCAAGCTCGGAATGGGTGCGCTTCTCGGCGTTGCACAGGGTTCGGTTCGCCCGGCACGGATGCTGGTCATGAAATGGGATGGCACCGGCGGCAAGCAGGAGAAACCGGTCGTATTTGTTGGTAAAGGCGTGACTTTCGATACCGGCGGCATCTCGATCAAGCCGGCCGCGGGCATGGAAGACATGAAGTGGGATATGGGCGGTGCAGGTGCGGTCGCGGGCGCGATGAAGGCGCTCGCTGGTCGCAAGGCAAAGGCGCATGTCGTCGGCATTTGCGGTCTTGTCGAGAACATGCCCGATGGCAATGCACAGCGCCCCGGCGATGTCGTAACCAGCATGTCGGGCCAGACGATTGAAGTCATAAACACCGACGCCGAAGGTCGCCTCGTGCTGTGCGATGCGCTGCATTATGCGCAGGAAAAGTTCAAACCCGATACCATCGTCGATCTGGCAACGCTGACGGGCGCGATCATCATCTCGCTCGGCAAGGAACATGCAGGCCTGTTCTCGAACAGCGATGAGTTGTCAGACAAGCTGATTGCCGCTGGCAAGGCGACTGGTGACAAATTGTGGCGTTTCCCGCTGTCGCCAGCTTATGACAAGCTGATTGATAGCCCGATTGCGGACATCAAGAATGTCGGTCCGCGCGACGCCGGTTCGATTACCGCGGCACAGTTTCTGCAACGCTTCATCCAGGATGGCGTTAAATGGGCGCATCTCGACATTGCAGGCATGGCATGGGGCGACAAGGATGGCCCGACGTGGGCAAAGGGCGCGACAGGCTATGGCGTGAAGCTGCTTGACCGCTTTATCGCCGATAATTTCGAAGGTTGATGCCAGGCCGCGATGCAGGTCGATTTCTACCAATTGACCCGCGATCCGGCGGAGCAAGTCATCCCCGCCATTGCCCAGAAAATACTGGATGATGGCGGACGACTGCTGGTCGTGAGTGCCGAAGACGTGCAGCTGGATCGGCTGTCGTCGGCTTTGTGGGCTGCAAAAGCGGAAAGCTTCATCGCCCATGAAAAGGCAGGGAGTGGTAGTGAAGCGCTGCAACCCGTTCTGCTCTCGACAGATGCGATAGCAACGAATGGCGCGCGGATGATCGCACTCGCCGACGGACAGTGGCGCGAACAAGCCCTGCAATTTGACCGGGCTTTCTATCTGTTCCCCCCTGATAAGACCGACAACGCCCGCGCCGCTTGGCGAGCATTGGCCGACAAGCAGGGGGTAGAGCGCCGTTATTGGAAACAGGATGGCGGCAAATGGCGGCAGGGGCCCTGAGCGCCCCCTTGCTTTAGCATGAAAGCCTCGCTAGAGGCGCGCGCAACCAGATTTCCCAACAAATGGAGTTCTCCCATGGCGGTTACCCGCACCTTTTCGATCATCAAGCCCGACGCCACCCGTCGCAACCTGACCGGCGCCGTCACCAAAATGCTGGAAGAAGCCGGCCTGCGCGTCGTTGCTTCAAAGCGCATCCATATGACCCGCGAGCAGGCCGAAGGCTTTTACGCGGTCCACAAGGAACGCCCTTTCTTTGGCGAACTGTGCGATTTCATGATGAGCGAACCTGTTGTTGTCCAGGTGCTTGAAGGCGAAGACGCCGTCACCCGCAACCGCGACATCATGGGCGCCACCAACCCCGCCGATGCAGCTGAAGGCACCATCCGCAAGACCTATGCCTTGTCGATTGGTGAAAACACCGTCCATGGTTCTGACAGCGACGAAAATGCGGCGATCGAAATCGCATTCTTCTTCAAGCCGGAAGAAATCGTCGGCTGATCCGACAACTAGCAAATTCAAAAGGGGCCGTTCGAGCAATCGGGCGGCCCTTTTTGTTGCGCCCGCCGATACGCACGCTATTTCCGATGGCAAAGAGGAGACGGACATGCTCGGAATGGGTGAGGGCGAAGACTGCCCTTTTCAGTTCAATTTTGATCCAGCGACCTTCAAGGTCGGCGATACCGTAAGCTATCGCGTAACGGGAAGCCTTGCTGATTTCCCTTTTGTCGGGACCTTGCTTGAAGTGCACGACGATTATGTCGTGATCTCGCCGGGCGAAAATGAGCCAGATGCGCGCTACAAGGCCACGCGGGAGAGCCGACCGTTGGTCGATGAAAGTGAACTCTGAGTCCGATTGACTATCCGCCCTATCGCGCCGATAATCCCGACGAGTTGGCCAGCCAGTAAAGGGGCAGCCAAAGACCTGACGACTCTTGCCCCTCCACGTCTCTTCGACAGGAGGAACGACTATGCGGTCATTCTATATATTGGTGGCATTGGGCTGTTATGCAGCCTTTTTCGTGGCTTTCGTCTATCTGGTCGGGTTTCTGGCGGGGATTCCAGATCTGCCAACACATATCGACAAGGGCATGGTTGCCGATCCGACTATAGCAGCAATCTGGAATATCGGCTTGATCACGCTATTCGGAATTCAACACAGTGTGATGGCCCGCAAAGGCTTCAAAACCGCACTAACCCGGATAGTGCCCCAACCGCTTGAGCGGAGCATCTATTGCCTCGCTTCGGCGATCATGCTCGCTCTGCTTTACCTGGTCTGGCATCCGATCCCGACTGTGGTCTGGGATATCACCAACCCCCTCGGCCGGAACCTGGTCTGGGCGTTTTTCCTGGCAGGCTTTGGTATTGTGTTTATCAGCACCTGGCTGATCAACCACTTCGAATTGTTCGGATTGGCGCAGGTCTGGCGCAATTGGCGCGGTACGCCAGCCCATACACCAGTGATGCGGATGCCGTTCTTCTACAAGCTGGTACGCCATCCCATTTACACGGGATTCCTGATCGCCTTCTGGTCTGCACCAACCATGACCGTTGGGCATCTGCTTTTTGCCGTGGGGATGACAGTCTACATCTTCATTGGCATCCATTATGAAGAGCGCGATTTGGTCGGCCTGTTCGGCAAGGATTACGAAGCCTATCGTAAAACGGTGGGTAAGGTGATCCCGGGCTTAGGAAGAGCCTAAAAGGCCTCAGCTGCGTCGATGAGCGCGGTCAATTTTTTGGGTGCCACGCTGCGCCAGCTGCGTGCCAGCCACTCGCCAATCTCGTCCCAGTCATTGCGGCCAAGATCGAGGCGCATGGCAACCCAGCCATCTCCGAAATAGGCCGGACGGTAATATCGATCGGGATCGTTCTCGATCAACTGGGCCTGCTCGTCAGCGCCGCTGATCTTCACCAGCAGAGCAATTTTGCCATCGCCGTGGTGATCAAGACTGACATAGGCAAATTTTTTGCCCTTCACGATGCCGAAGCAGGGCATACCGTGGCTCACCACTTCGTCTGCCTCGGGTAGGGAGAGCGCGCGTTCGCGGACTTGCGCTACCAAATGATCGGGCGAGGTCTCGCGTCCGACAAAGACGGCGAGGCAGCGCGAATAGAGCTGGTGCTCTGCAATCAGTACCCGAGCGGCAAGGCTGTCGGCCGTATCGCCCGGCAGGATTGCAACCGGCGTTTGCCCAAGGATAGGGCCGTCATCGAGTTCGGCTGTGACGAGGTGCACGCTGCATCCGCCATGGCTGTCCCCCGCTTCAATTGCGCGCTCATGCGTGTGGAGGCCCTTATATTTGGGAAGCAGGCTGGGATGGATGTTGAGCATCCGGCCTTCCCATTTTTCCACAAATCCACTGCTGAGGATGCGCATATAGCCGGCCAGCGCCACAAATTCGGTTTTAGCTGCAATCAACGCTTCATGCATGATCCCGTCATGCTCCTCGCGGCTCAGGCCTTTGTGGGGGTGTGCAAAGGTTGCGATGCCTTCAGCTTCAGCCAGCTTCAGTCCTCCAGCATCGGGGTTGTTGCTGGCGACGAGTACGATCTCATAAGGGCAATCGGTTGCCTTGGCCGCATAGAGCAAGGCCGCCATGTTGGTTCCGGTCCCCGAAATCAGCACGGCGACGCGGGCCTTAGCCATGATGCGTCGCGCTCCAATCGGCCTTTGCGCTCCATGTTTCGATCGAACCTGAAACCGTGCAGCCCTTTTCGCCCTTCGCGATATGGCCGATGCGGTAAATGGTTTCGCCAGCGGCTTCGAGTGCAGCGCTGGCTGCCTCCACATCGCCTTCGGCAACCACGACAGCCATTCCGATGCCGCAGTTGAAGGTGCGCGCCATTTCCTCGGGCTCAATATTGCCTTGGGCTTGCAGGAACGCCATCAGGCGCGGCTGCGCCCATGCATCGGCATCGACATGCGCGTGCAGGCCGGCGGGCAACACACGCGGAATATTTTCCAGAAGGCCACCCCCGGTAATATGGGCCATCGCATGCACCTTGCCCGAACGAACGAGGGGCAGGAGGCTTTTCACATATATGCGTGTTGGCGCCATCAGTGCGTCGATCAGCAGCGTGTCGATGTCGAACAGGGCAGGGCGATCTAGCTTCCAGCCCTTGTCTGCCGCGAGGCGACGCACCAGCGAAAAGCCGTTCGAATGGACGCCCGAAGAAGCGAGCCCAAGAATGACGTCACCTTCGGCAACCTTATCGGCGGTCAACACCTGGTCGCGTTCAACCGCGCCAACGCAGAAACCGGCAAGGTCATAGTCACCGTCGCTGTACATACCCGGCATCTCGGCGGTTTCCCCACCGATCAACGCACAGCCGGCCTGCTTGCAACCTTCGGCGATGCTCGCCACCACGGCAGTGGCGACATCATTTTCGAGTTTTCCCGTCGCGTAATAATCCAGGAAGAAAAGCGGCTCAGCACCCTGCACGATAAGATCATTGGCGCACATCGCGACAAGATCGATGCCTACGCCTTCGTGGCGGCCGCTCTCGATTGCGAGTTTGAGCTTGGTTCCGACGCCGTCGTTTGCGGCAACAAGAAGCGGATCGTTGAAACCTGCAGCCTTCAGGTCGAAGAAACCGCCAAAGCCACCCAAATCGGCATCGGCACCCGGGCGCCGTGTCGCCTTTGCCAGAGGTGCGATAGCGCGCACCAAAGCGTTGCCGGTTTCGATCGAGACGCCCGCCTTGGCGTAAGTGTAAGACTCATTGTCGCTCATTTTATCGCCGCTAGCGACTTCCCCCTTGGATTTCCAATCATAAGTCGCCAAAAGGGCCCCCAATGAGGGTCCGGGTGCCAAAGTCTCTGTGGAAATATGCGTTGGCCTTGCCACTTCTGGCAGGCAGTGCGGTGCTGGTGCACGCCCAGATCGAAGGACCAAAGCGCGGGATTCCGCCAATCGCCAGCAGTGGCGACTTTGAAGTCACTGGCGTTATTGTGAATGTGACGGGCAAAAATGCCGATGATGCCCGCCGTGCCGGTTGGCAAGAGGCGCAGCGCAAGGCGTGGAGCATGCTATGGGCCAAAACCCATGGCGGTGCAGGTGCATCGCTGTCGGATTCGACGCTCGATGGCATCGTATCTGCGATCATCGTCGAAGAAGAGCAAATCGGGCCGCGCCGCTACATTGCCAAGCTGGGCGTTTCGTTCGATCGTGCGCGGGCAGGGCAGTTATTGGGTGTCAAGGGCGTCAGCCGCAAATCGGCGCCTTTGCTCGTCATTCCGGTTATGTACAGCAATGGCGCGCCTTATGTGTTTGAACAGCAAACGCCATGGCAGGCGGCATGGGCCAAGTTCCGCACCGCGGATAGTACGATCGATTATGTGCGCCCTTATGGCGGGGGTGGGGAGTCGCTGCTCATCAATGCCGGCCAGATGGAAAGGCGCAGCCGCAGTTGGTGGCGCGTCATTCTCGACCAGTTCGGTGCCGCGGATGTTATCTATCCGATTGTCAGGCTTGAACGGCAGTATCCGGGTGGACCAGTAATTGGGAAATTCGCGGCGCGTTATGGCCCCGAAAACCGTTTCCTCGGCAGTTTCACCCTTCGTGCGCAAAATCCGGAAGGCATTCCGGTGATGATGGCTGAAGGCGTACGCAAGATGGACGAGTTGCTGCAACAAGCGTTTATCAGCGGTCGCTTGCGAGCGGAGGCTTCGCTCCTCCTCGAAGAGATTGACGAGGAAGATCTGGAAGAGCTCGAAGAAGAGGCAGCGACTGAAACCGAAGATCCGCTCGCGGATGCGGTCGATGCGCTTTCTGGTCGCGCAGCGAACGAACAGGGTGGGCAGTCGCCGGTAGCGGCGCAGCAAGTCATCGTTACCGTGCAGGTCAGCACACCGACACCCGAAGCCGTGGACCGGGCAGAGGCATCGCTTCGCTCAATCCCCGGTGTGCGTTCGGTTTCGACGACGAGCCTTGCGCTTGGCGGAACCTCGGTCATGCGTGTGACGTTCCAGGGCGATCCGGCGGCGTTGAACGCCGCGTTGCAGTCTCGCGGTTTCAGGTAAGGGAGCAGGGCGCAGTCGACGCGTCCGCGGCCAGATGAAACAGATTGCGTTACCTTTTGACGAACTCAATCCCGGACGGATGGACGATTGCCTGATCGTCACTCCGGCTAACGCAATTGCCTTCGCGGCGCTTGGCAACAGCAGCCAGTGGCCGGGCCACTGCGCCTTGCTTGTGGGCCCCGCGCGTTCGGGCAAGACGCTAATGGCGCGCTATTTCGCGGCACAGGGTGGCAAGGTGCTCGACGATGCCGACCAGATTTCGGCGGAGGAACTGTTCCACCAATGGAATGCCGCAAAAAATGCCGGTGAAGTGCTATTGCTGGTGTCAGGGCATGCGCCCGGCGAATGGAACATCGAGCTTCCCGATCTTCGCTCGCGCATCGGTGCGGCGCAATTGCTTGAAATCGGCGAACCTGATGATGAACTGGTCGAACAATTGCTGCTTAAATTCCTGCGAGATCGAGGAACCTCGATTGGGCCTGAAGCATTGGCCTTTGTCGTCCGCCGAATAGAGCGCAGCTATCAGGCGGTTGAAGAACTTGCCAAACAGGCAAATGCATTGGCTCTTGCTGAAGGGTCTGCAATCACCCTGCCGCTGGTCAGGCGATTGATCGCTGCTTAACCGCAGTTGATGCGGATGATTTTCTTGGCTTCGTCGATGAAGATGTTGAGCCGAGCTGGGCTGTAATCCATCGTGATCACGCCATCGTGCGGCGCGACGCGCACCACGGAAGCCTTGGCTTCACTTTTCAGTTTCGCTTCGAATTCCGCGGTCAGGGTTTTGCCGACGGCATAATCAAGCTTGCTGGCATCGCATGATCCCGTTGGCTCTGGCGAGGTCTGGCTTGCGTCTGCATTTTCAGCCGAAGGGATGCATCCCGTCAGCGCGAGCGTAAGAAGCGAACCAGCAAGAGCCTTTTTCATCCGTCAACATCCTCCGTCCGCGTCATCTTCAGCTTGCCATTTACGACAGCGAAAGCGAGCCGACCTTCGACAAGATCGAGCGCGTCATGCCCGAACTGTTCGTACCGCCAGCCCTTGAGCAGTTCGAGGCCTTCGCGGTCGCCCGCCGCCAGCCTTTCCAACTCTTCGCTGCGGGTAATTAGACGCGATGCGACATTGATCTCGCGTGAACGGATTTTGAGGAGGAGTTTGAGCAAATCGGCTACCAGCGCACCATCCTTGCCCGGGCCGGGGCCGTTGTGGTTACGATCGGGCATTTCATCCTTTGATAGCGGTTGCGCATCGGCAAGGATCGCCATCAGGCGCGCGCCGATTTCGTTTTCCTTCCACGCCGGGGAAAGACCGCGCACCTTTGGCAGGTCAGACTGCGCCTTGGGGGGGTGGGACGCGATGTCGGCAATGGTCTCATCTTTCATGATGCGACCACGCGGGATGTTTTTACGCTGCGCCTCGCGCTCGCGCCATGCACCGAGTGCCTTGAGCCTGCCCAGAACATCGGCTTTGCGTGACTGCATCTTGATGCGCCGCCAGATCGTTTCCGGATCGTTGCGGTAATTGTCGGGGTCGGCCAGCCGCTCCATCTCGTCATTCAGCCATTCACCGCGCCCGGTCTGCACCAGTTTGTCGAGCATCTTGGGGAAAATGTCTGCCAAATGGGTGACATCGCCGATAGCGTAATCAATCTGGCGTTTATCGAGCGGACGGCGCGACCAATCTGTAAAGCGCGCACCCTTATCAAGGTGAATGCCGAGCCACAGGTCAACAAGGTTCGAATAGCCGATCTGCTCGCCTTGCCCAAGCGCCATTGCCGCAATTTGCGTGTCGAATAGCGGGTGTGGCGTGCGACCGGTCAAATTGAAGAAAATCTCGATATCCTGACCGCCAGCGTGAAAGACTTTCAGCACATCCTCATTATTGGTGATGAGTTCGAGCATCGGCGCTAAATCAAGGCCATCGGCTTTGGGATCGATAGCTGCGGCTTCATTTTCATCCGCCAACTGCACCAGGCAAAGTTCAGGATAATAGGTGTTTTCGCGCATGAATTCGGTGTCGACGGCAACGAAG
Source organism: Sphingorhabdus buctiana (assembly GCF_042680825.1). Classification (NCBI taxonomy): domain Bacteria; kingdom Pseudomonadati; phylum Pseudomonadota; class Alphaproteobacteria; order Sphingomonadales; family Sphingorhabdaceae; genus Sphingorhabdus; species Sphingorhabdus buctiana. The sequence goes on along the minus strand of NZ_JBHUEL010000004.1, from coordinate 235,283 downwards.
CGCGATTTCGAAAGGCGCGCGCAAAAATCGGCGAGCTGTTTACTATCGGTGATGAGCGGATGAATCTGCATTGGCGAAGGCCCATAACAGCCAATCGCAACTTGACAAAGGGGCGTTGCAAGGGTCTAGCGCCGCGTTCATATTTTCTTGTCGAAAACACAAAGATAAAAGACCAATCATGCACGCTTATCGTTCACATAAATGCGCGGAATTGCGCGCTTCTCACGTCGGTGAAACCGTACGCTTGTCGGGCTGGGTACACCGCAAGCGCGACCATGGCGGCGTATTGTTCGTCGACCTGCGCGATCATTACGGCATGACGCAGATCGTTGCGGACAGCGACAGCCCCGCGCTCCCGATACTCGAAGGACTGCGCCTTGAGAGCGTTGTAACCATCGATGGCGAGGTGAAGGCGCGCAGCGCGGCGACCGTCAACGCCAACCTACCGACAGGCGAAATCGAGGTTTTCGCGCGCAATGTGACGGTGTTGAGCCGTGCTGACGAATTGCCGCTTCCGGTTGCGGGCGAGCAGGAATATCCTGAGGAAATCCGCCTGAAATACCGCTTCCTTGACCTGCGCCGTGAAACGCTTCACGCCAACATCGTCAAGCGCACGCAGATCATCAAGGAAACGCGCCGCCGGATGGAGGATATAGGCTTCACCGAATACTCGACGCCGATCCTCACCGCTTCTTCGCCCGAAGGTGCGCGCGACTTCCTGGTTCCCAGCCGCATCCATGCCGGCAAGTTCTTCGCGCTGCCGCAGGCGCCGCAACAGTACAAGCAATTGCTGATGGTCGCCGGTTTCGACCGCTATTTCCAGATCGCGCCCTGCTTCCGTGATGAAGACCCGCGCGCTGATCGCCTTCCGGGCGAATTCTATCAGCTCGACCTTGAGATGAGCTTCGTCACGCAGGAAGAGGTTTGGGAAACGATGGAACCCGTCATGGCGGGTATCTTCGAGACCTTTGCCGAGGGCCGCAAGGTTACCCCGGCGGGTGAATTCCCGCGTATTCCTTACGCCAAGGCGATGCTCGATTACGGCACCGACAAGCCGGACCTGCGCAACCCGCTGATCATCCGTGATGTGACCAGCGAATTCCAGCAGTCAGGCTTTGGCCTGTTTGAAAAGATTGTCGGCACTGGCGGTGTCGTTCGCCTTATCCCTGCGCCAGATACTGCAGGCTTCAGCCGCAAATTCTTCGACGACATGAACGAATGGGCGCGCAGCGAAGGGCATGCGGGTCTTGGCTATGCCACCCGTAAAGACGGCGTTTTCGGCGGCCCGATTGCCAAGAACCATGGCGAAGACAAAATGGCCGCGCTTTGGGATTCGCTGGGTCTTGGGCCCAATGACGGCGCATTCTTTGCCGCCGGCAAGGAAGAACAGGCCGCCAAGCTGGCGGGTGCCGCGCGCACCCGCATCGGCGAGCAACTGGATATCGTCGAAAAGGATGCCTTCCGCTTCTGCTGGATCATCGACTTCCCCTTCTACGAATGGGACGAAGAAGAGAAAAAGGTCGATTTCGCCCACAATCCCTTCTCGATGCCGCAAGGCGGGCTGGAAGCACTGCAGACGCAGGATCCGCTGACCATCAAGGCCTATCAGTATGATATGGTCTGCAATGGCTATGAGCTTGCCTCGGGTTCAATCCGCAACCAGCATCCTGACCTGATGGTCAAGGCATTCGAACTGACTGGCCTGACGCAGGCTGATGTCGAGGAACGTTTTGGCGGCATGTACCGTGCCTTCCAATATGGCGCGCCGCCGCATGGCGGGATGGCTGCTGGTGTCGACCGCATGGTGATGCTGCTGTGCGGGGTGCAGAACCTGCGTGAGATCACGCTGTTCCCGATGAACCAGCGCGCGGAAGACTTGCTGATGGGGGCACCGTCGCCTGCGACAATGAAGCAGCTTCGCGAGCTCAACATCCGCGTGGTGGAGCAACCCAAGGGTTGATGCAGCCAGTCGAACATCGTTTCGCGGCTCCGGGTGGAGAGCTGTGCTGGTTTGAATGGGGCAAGGCGGGGGCTCGCCCCACATTGCTGCTGCTCCACGCCACGGGTTTCCATGCGCGCTGCTGGGATGCGACGATCAAGGCACTGCCGCAGGACTGGCATTTTATAGCGCTCGACCTGCGCGGCCATGGCCGCAGCTATCGTCCGGATTCATTGTCCGATTGGCTCGCGACAGCCGACGATGTCGCAGCATTTGCGCAAGCGGAACTGTCGAAACCGGTATTTGCAATCGGGCACAGCATGGGTGGCTATGTTGCGGCACGAACCGCGGTTCTGGCTCCAGACAAGATTTCAGATATGCTGCTGGTCGATCCGGTGATGATGACGCTGGAAACCTATACTGCCGAACCCGGGAACTTAGGCGGCAATCCTAGCGACCACCCTGTCGCCCGGCGCCGCAACGCCTGGGAGAGCGCGGAGCAGATGACGGGGCACTTCGCCAATCGGGAGCCTTACTCAAAATGGCGCCCGGACGTTCTGGCCGATTATTGCCAATATGGGCTTGTTCCAGCGCAAGGCGGCGAGGGTTTGGAGCTTGGCTGCCCACCGGTGCTCGAGGCGTCGGCCTATATGGGTTCCTGGCGGAACAATCCTTATGGATGGCTGGGCGATATCGCCTGCCCGACGACCGTACTGCGGGCGCGCAATGCAGAGCGGCAGGGGGCGATGGATTTCTCAATCAGCCCCACTGCGCCAGACCTCGCGACGCACATCGCCGGTGCAACTGATATACATTGGAACGAGGTTTCTCACTTCATTCCGATGGAGGAGCCTGACCGTTTGGCGGCCCTTATCCAGACCTTAGTCAATCCGGGTAACTGATCGCCACGATTTCCCATTCCTTGGGACCTGCGGGTAACTGGACTGTCCGCAAATCGCCGATCCCTGCACCCCGCAACGCTCGGGCAAGCGGTGAATTCCAACCAATCAGCGATGCACTGGCGTCAGCTTCGTCATCACCCACAATCGTGACGCGTCGCTCGTTGTCATTTTCGTCGGCTATCTTCACGGTAGCACCGAAGAAGACGCGGCTGCGGTCATCTTGTTTGGCTGGATCGAGCACCTTGGCCAATTTCATCTGGCGAGAGAGTTTGCCCAGCTTGCGGTCGATTTCGCGCAGCCTCTGGCGGCCATAGATATAATCGCCATTCTCGCTGCGGTCGCCATTGCCCGCCGCCCAACTGACAATCTCGACCACTTTGGGTCGTTCGACCGCAAACAATTGCTCATATTCGGCGCGTAAAGCCGCAAACCCCGCCGGGGTGATGGGATTTGTGCGCTCGCTCATGTTTGGAATTTAGCCGACAACCCTGCGACCGAGATAGTTGCTTAGCGGCGTATTCGTCCGATAGCGTGCCTTTTCCGGATAAAGATGGTCGTACATCACGGCATTTTCGAGGACGCGCTGCACATAATTGCGCGTTTCGAAAATGGGGATCTGTTCGATCCAGTCCAATATGTCGATGCCGCCTGAGCGTGGGTCGCCATTGCGGGCGAGCCATTTATTCACATTACCCGGGCCGGCGTTGTATGCCGCCACAGCCAACGGATAGCTGCCATTATAGTAGTTCAACATCCGCTGGAAATAGGTCGAACCCAGTTGGACATTATAGGTGATGTCGCTGTTCAGGGCTTCGGGGCGATAGGCCAGTGCGATTTTGCCCGAGGTTTCCCGAGCAGTGCCCGGCATCAGCTGCATCAGGCCGCGCGCGCCAGCGTGGCTTACTGCATTGCGATCAAACTGGCTTTCCTGCCGGGCGATGGCGTGGATGAAAGTCCAGTTGCCCGCATGTTCCGGCGGAACGCTAATGATCGGATAGCCGAGCCGGATCAGCGCATCATGGCCTTCGATCCGCGCGCTGCGCGCCGCAATCACCGAAAGGTCAGGGCGCCCAATGAGGTTCGACCAGGCGAACAGATTTTTGAAATCGCTCTCGGTTTTGGCCGAATTGGAGAGGGCGCGCATGAAGCTGTTGGAATCGCGCCAACCTGGGAAGGATGAGGACATTCTTGCGGCATTATAGGATGCCGGAACCATGTTGGCGGCCAGTTGCGGCAGTTGCGGTGCCGCTGGCACAGCAGGCAGCGGGCGGCCCAATGACTCCAATGCCAATTGGCCATGGAAGAAATCATAATAGCGCGCAGCTTCGGTTAGATAGCGCTGCGCCGCTTGCGCATCGCCCGATTTCTTTGCCGCGCGACCCGCCCAATAAAGGCCTTTGGCGCGGGTTTGCGGTGTTCGTGCACCAGCGGTGTAGAAGTTGAACATCTCAATCGCTTCGCGTGGACGATTGAGTTTGTAATAAGCCGCTTCGCCCGCCAGCCATGCAAGGCTGGTGTAAGTATCGCGGGTGCCGAGGTCGAGCTTTGTAATGTCAGTGCCCGTAGGGAAGGCATCGGAAAGTTTTGATGCAATGCGATACGCAAGGTCAAACTGGCCGTCTGCTTCAGCTGCTTCTGCATTGGTGAGCAACACTTTCAGCCAGTCACGCGCGACATGTGGCGGCGATACGAGCGTTGGGCGATTGGCGAGCAGTTCGCGCGCGGCCCAGCTATTGCCGGATGCGCGCAATGCCGAAACGCGCTCCATCAACAATCCGGCATCGCTCGAACCGGTTTGGCCCAGTGCAGCAAATTTGGCTGCTGCGTCAGGAGCTTTCAGTTCATGCGCCAATTGCGCTTCGAGCACGGGTTTGCGCTGTTCAGATGCATAGGGCAGCCAGCGTTGCGCCCCGCGTGTCGAGTTCGACCATAGCAGGCGACTGATCCGGATATCGTAATCTGCTGGCGTCAGGTTCCCCGACATCAACTGGAAGATGCGGTTCTCGTCATCGTCAGAAAGCGTGCCTTCACGCCACGCCCTGCGCCCCCATTGTATGGCGCGCGCCTTGTCGCCCGTTGCTGCCAGCGCGAGCGCGAATTTCGCACGGCCGCCGTTGGTGACGGGCTCGAGCTTGTCAAAATAGGCGACTACCTGGTTGGGCGACCAACTGAGGACATTGATCGCCTGCTCGGCATTTTTGCGCATTTCATCGGTATTCGGCCAATCCGGGTATGACATCAGAAACGAAGCATATTCGGAAAAGCTATATTGTCCCGACTGGCTCAACATCCGCCAACGTTGCAGCGCCGCCGGAACAGCGCCGCCGGTTGGATCGGCCGCCGGCATGGTGGCAGATGAAGGATCGCCAATCCCGCTGCGCCAGACGATCTCGGGGTTCTCCGGCGTATTGGCGGCGAATGCAGAAGCTGGAATTGCCAGCAGCGAAGCGGAAATCAGGTGCTTTACCATGCGCGACATATTATGGGCTCACTCCTTGTCGGAAGATGAACCATGCACCCCTGCAGTTCATCGGACGCTTCATTTGGCTAATTTCTGGGATAAAATCCATGTTTTCCGGCTCAATTCCGGCTCTGGTGACTCCTTTTTGCGACGGAACGTTTTCCGAGTCGCATTTTCGTGCGCTGGTCGATTGGCAAATCGCCGAAGGTTCGAGTGCATTGGTGCCGTGCGGCACAACCGGGGAGGCGCCGACGCTTTCCTATGATGAACATTACCGGGTAATATCCATCTGCATCGAGCACGCGGCGGGGCGTGTGCCTGTGATTGCCGGATGTGGATCGAACGATACCGCCACCGCGGTGCGCCACATGCAATTTGCCAAGGCCGAAGGTGCAGCCGCAGCTTTGGTAGTCGCACCCTACTACAACCGCCCGAACCAGGACGGCATCTACGCCCATTATGCGCATCTCGCCGAAAAAAGCGACTTGCCGATTATTGTCTATAATGTGCCTGCTCGCACGGTGACCGATATTCAGCCGGCAACCCTCGCGCGCCTTGCAGAGATTCCGACCATTGTCGGCGTGAAGGATGCCAGCGGGCAAATTGCCCGGGTCGGTGAACATCGTCTCGGTTGCGGCACTGATTTCTGCCAGCTTTCGGGCAATGACGACATGGCGCTTGCATTTAACGCCGCTGGCGGGGTTGGCTGCATTTCCGTGACCGCCAATGTTGCGCCGCGCCTGTGCGCCGAATTCCAGGCAGCATGCGCAAATGGCGATTACAAGTTGGCACGCGAACTGAACGATCGCCTGCATTCCCTTCATTCTGCATTGTTTACCGATGCTTCGCCGGGCCCGGTGAAATATGCGATGGCGCGGGTGATCGCAGGCTTCCCGGATGAGTTGCGCTTGCCGCTCGTTCCCGCATCAGCGGCCAGCCGTAAGGCAGTTGACGAAGCTCTGGAGATAGCAGGTCTGGTCTGATGGCACGCCCCAAGCCCGAAACATTCCAGAAAGCAAAGGTCGTCGCCGAGAACCGGCGGGCGCGATATGATTATCATATTGAGGACAAATATGAGGCCGGGATCGCACTGACCGGGACGGAAGTGAAATCGCTTCGTTTTGGCGAGGGATCGATCGCAGAAAGCTATGCCGAGGTCAAAGAAGGTGGCGAAGTCTGGCTGGTCAACGCCAATATTCCCGAATTCAGCCACGGCAATCGTTACAATCATGAGCCCAAGCGGCCTCGTAAATTGCTCCTTAATGTCCGTGAGATAAGCAAACTGCATGGAGCGGTGGCGCGCCAGGGGATGACATTGGTTCCACTGTCCATATATTTTAACAATCGTGGCCGAGCTAAGGTTGAACTCGCGCTCGCCAAGGGCAAGAAGGCGCCGGACAAACGGGCAACCGAAAAAGAACGGGATTGGAAGCGTGAACAGGGAAGGTTGATGCGGGAACGCGGATGAACGGTTTGACGAAATGGATTCATGAACAGGCGCCGTCTCGGGAAAGTTTCGAGCGGAACAGGTTCCTGCGTCCATTCGCGCAGCGCGTTTTCCATCCGGCATTGTGGCGTTTCACACGCAGGTCGGTCCCGCGCGGAGTCGCGCTTGGCTTGCTGGTCGGCATTTTCCTTTTGATTCCAGGCGTGCAGATAGCGGGGGTTGCGTTGTTGGCTCTGCCAGTCCGTGCGAATATCCCCATCGGCGCTGCGATGACATTCCTCAGCATGCCGGCGACAACGCCGCTGATCCTTGCGGCTTCGGTCTACGTCGGTAACGGGCTGCTGCATCTGAAAGCTGACATCTTCCAGTTCCAGCGCCTGATCGAAGCAGGTGCTCCGCTGTCGGAATGGATGACCTGGCTGTTATCAGATGCCGCGCCCGCGATGGTGGTCGGCCTTGCCGTGATTTCGGTGATCAGCGCTGCAATCGGCTATTTGGTCGCGGCATGGTTCTGGCGCTGGCGGATTGGTAGCAAATGGCGTCGCCGGTCGAAGGCTCATGCCGCTGGTGGAACGGCCATTTAGGGCTGTCACCTTTTTTAGCTATTTTTTCCCCGTACGAGTCGGCTTGGACTCGATCTTTAACTGGGGAGTGTTTGTAAATGAATTCGTTGAGCAAGCTGGCGATCATAGCCGGCGTATCGCTGTCGGCCGTTATTGTCGCATCGCCGGCATTGGCAAACACCGCTGGTGAAACCGCGGCCAAGGATGGCCCTGAACTTGGCACTTTCGGTTTTGACGAAAGCGGCATGGATCGCAGCACAGCACCAGGCGAAAATTTCTATCTCTTTGCCAATGGCGAATGGCTGAAAAATAACGAAATTCCAGCGGACAAGTCCAACTATGGCATGTTCACCAAGCTCGACGATTTGTCGAAAGAGCGCGTGAAGGGGCTTGTCGATGAATCGGCGAAGGATCCCAAAAGCAAGATGGGTATCGCCTATTCCACCTATCTGGATGAAGCGGCGATCGAGAAGAAGGGCCTTGCACCGATACAGCCCATTTTGAAACAGGTGCGCGCAGTCAAAACCCACAAACAGTTCGCAGCGCTATTGCCCAAGCTTGCTCCCAAGGGCGTGGGTGCCCTGTTCGGTGGCTATGTTGGCCAGGATGACAAGAATCCGGAGGCTTACATCTTCCAGATCTTCCAGGGTGGTACGGGCCTCCCGGATCGTGACATGTATCTGGTGGATAACCCCAAATTTGAAGAAATCCGCACGGCTTACAAAACCTATCTGGCGGCGATGCTGGCCCATGCTGGCGAAAAGAATGCCGAAGCACGCGCGAACGCGATTTTTGAAACCGAGAAGAAAATAGCGCAGGTGCAATGGACCCGCGAAGACAGTTCGGATGCAACCAAGACCTACAACAAGCTGACTTTGGCGGAGCTCGATCAGCTTGCGCCGCAACTTTCAATGTCCGCCATGCTGAAGAAGATCAGCCCTAAAGTCGGCGATGTTCTGGTCGCCCAACCGAGCGCGATCACCGCAACGGCGAAGATTTTCGGAGAAACCGACATCGGTGTGTTCAAGGACCAGATGATGGTTGCCGCGCTTGCCAATTATGCCGGCGTTTTACCCGCAGCCGTCGATAAGACAGTGTTTGCATTCTATGGAACGACATTGGCCGGCACGCCGCAGCAGCAGGTTCGTTGGAAGCGTGGCATCGGATTTGTCGAAGGTGCGCTGGCGGATGAGATCGGCAAGCAATATGCTGCAAAATATTTCCCGCCTGAAACCAAGGCAGCGGCCAATGAGCTGGTTCGCAATGTCGTTGCTGCCATGGGCCGCCGGGTTGAAGGCCTTGACTGGATGCAGCCCGAAACCAAGGCGAAGGCAAAGCAGAAGCTGGCCAATTTCACGACCAAGATTGGCTATCCCGATCAGTGGCACGACTATGCAAAGCTGAAGATCGTCAAAGGTGATGCATTCGGAAACGCCATGCGCGCCAACGAATTTGGCTTTGCGGACAATATCAGCAAGCTGGGCCAGCCGATCCGCCGTTGGGAATGGGGCATGCTGCCACAGACGATCAACGCCTATGCCAATTTCAGCATGAACGAGATCGTATTCCCTGCGGCAATTTTGCAGCCGCCCTTCTTTGATCCGAAGGCAGATGCAGCCATCAACTATGGCGGTATCGGTGCAGTAATCGGCCATGAAATCAGCCATCATTTCGATGACCAAGGGTCGAAATACGACCAGAATGGGCGGCTTTCCGACTGGTGGACCGAGGCGGATGTCGCAGCATTCAAAAAGGCGAGCGAAGCGCTGATCAAGCAATATGATGCTTATGAGATTTTTCCGGGTGCCAATGTGAAGGGCGAATTTACCCTGGGCGAGAATATCGGCGATCTGGCAGGACTTACCGTCGCATATGAAGCGTACAAGGCGTCGCTTGGCGGCAAGGAAGCACCGGTAATCGATGGCTATACCGGCGACCAGCGCTTCTTCCTGGGTTGGGCACAGGTGTGGCGGCGCAACTATCGTGAGGCCAACCTCAGAAACCGGTTGATAACCGACCCCCACAGCCCTTCTGAACAGCGTGTTTGGGTGGTGCGCAACCTTGACAAATGGTATGAGGCGTTCCAGCCGAAAGCAGGACAGAAGCTTTACCTCGCTCCGGGGGAACGCGTTCGTATCTGGTAAATAAGGAACCCTAAATTGGCTGGCAGCCTTCCATCTTCGCAAATCGGAAAATCGGGGCGCGAAGGTGGCGGGGCTGCTGATGCCTATCGGTCCCATGCGATCATCATTGCGGCGGCGGTCGCGCTGTCACTGTTGCTCGTCTGGCTAGTGACGGGCGAAGCAATTTTGCTGGTCGTCACGGCGGCCGGTTTGATAGGTCTTGGCGGCTTCCTCTTTGTCGCTGCGCGTTTGCAGCGCCCGGTCGACGCGAGCGGCGATACCTCCCCTCCAGACTGGTCGGTCGCATATTCCGCAATTGAACTCGATCGCGCTGCCGTTGCTATCAGCGACCGGGCAGGGCGATTGCTTTGCGCCAACGGACGTTTCAACCTTTGGTTTGAAGGGTTGCAGGCCCCGCCCGATCTTGGCCTTTCGGAATCTGACCGCGAATTGTTGCTGAAAGCAGGGCGCTCCGCCTGGCGGGACGGTCGGGCAAGCGTAGATGCAATTTCCAAACGCGCAATCACCTATCGGGTCGATGTGAAGCGGACTGGCGCGGCGGACGAATATTTGTTGTGGCGCTTTGCACAGGTCGAAAGCATCAGCACAGAAGCGCTCGCCATCGACTTGGTCGCGGGCAAGGTGGGACGAGCTTTGGCCCAGGCCGGAGTCATGGCGGTCACCGTTGGCCCGGAGGGGCGGGTGCGTTCGTCAAATGCGGCATTCGCCTTGCGGGCAGCGGGCAGCGAAACCGCGAACATTGCCAACCGTGACTGCGCCGCACTGTTGCGAATGGACGAAAAAGGAACGGTCTATTTCGCCCGCGAAGGTCGCCATGCTTCGCCCATAAGGCTGCTTCATGTTCCGTTGTCTGCTGATGGACCTGATGGTGCCGCCATCTTGCTGGCACTGGATGACGATGGCCGCGCAGCACAAGATGGCGCGGGCCATATGCATGTCGAACAACTGCTCTCCAACCTGCCACTCGGACTTGCACTGGTCGACCGCGACGGACGTTTCCTTTTCGCGAATGATGCCTTTTTGCGTGTTGCCGGCGTGCATGATGGCAAGCTGCCCTCTTATCCGGGTGACCTAGTGGTCGCAGAAGATAAAGCCGCAGTATCGGATACGATCCGGCGCTATGCGGGTGGTCAATCGATGTCGGGCGATATCGCGGTTCGCCTCATCGATCAGCCCGATGAAGCAATTGCGCTTTCCATCGCAGGTCTGCGCGGCTTGGGTAATGCCGCTGTATTGCTGGGGCTCAAGGACAATAGCGAAGAGGTGAAGCTGAAGCGTCAGGTTGCCCAGGCGACCAAGATGCAGGCGGTCGGTCAACTCGCTGGCGGCGTTGCCCATGATTTCAACAATATCCTGACCGCCATCATTGGCTATTGCGATCTGATGCTGTTGCGCCACCCACCGGGTGACAGCGATTATGACGATATCCAACAGATCAAGAACAACTCGAACCGCGCTGCCAGCCTGACGCGCCAGTTGCTCGCTTTCTCGCGCCAACAGACTTTGCGACCGCAGATATTGCAATTGCCTGACGTGGTTGCCGAAGTTTCGCACCTGTTGAAGCGATTGCTGGGCGAGGGTGTCCAGCTTGAGGTCAATCATAGCCGCGGCATCGGCGCCGTGCGTGCCGACCCGGGGCAGCTTGAACAGGTGATCATCAACCTTGGGGTAAATGCCCGCGATGCGATGCCCAATGGCGGGACATTGCGGATAGAGACGAAACCGGTTTCTCCTGCTGACGTGCGAGCAATGCGCAGTGAGATCCTGCCTATAGGCGAATATGCTCTGCTCTCCGTATCCGATACCGGAACCGGGATACCGCGCGATCATATCGGAAAAATTTTTGAGCCCTTCTTCACCACCAAGGAAGTGGGGAAGGGCACTGGACTGGGCCTTTCGACCGTATACGGTATCGTCAAGCAATCGGGCGGGTTCATCTTTGCCGATTCAGAGGTTGGCAAGGGAACCCGCTTCGATGTCTATTTGCCCACGCATGTTGGCGATGTGAGCGCAGGCGAAGCAAAAGCCGAACCGGTGAAGGAAACGCCCGAAGAGGAAATGTGGGGCAATGCCAATATCCTCTTGGTCGAAGATGAGGATATGGTGCGCGCCGTCGCCGAACGTGCGCTGGTACGGCAGGGATATACCGTGGAGACTGCGCGCGACGGCGAGGAAGGGCTTCAGCATTTTGCCGACGGCAAGCGGTATGACCTCATCATTTCCGACGTTGTGATGCCCAATATGGATGGGCCGTCAATGGCGCGGAAGTTGCGAGCCGATTATGGCGACGTGCGCATCCTGTTCATGTCTGGCTATGCAGAGGAACAACTGCGGCAATCGATCAATCTCGATAATGTCCATTTCCTGCCAAAGCCATTTTCGGTCCAGCAGATTGCCGAAGCGGTGAAAAACGCGCTAAAAAATTGATGTATCTGTAATATAAGGATTATAATTTATTGTTCCACTCTTGTTCTATGAGAACAAAGGCGATACACAATGCTTAGTTCCTGTAATGTTCCGGTGGTGGGAATGGCAGGAACAGGGCACGCTATCCAAGGAGTGGAACAATGGCAGCAAGTCTTAAAGTCATCGAAGGGGATCAGGCAAAGACCATGAATAATGCAGAACGTGAACGCGCGCTTGAAGCTGCGCTGGCCCAGATCGACCGTGCATTCGGCAAGGGATCTGCAATGAAATTGGGCAGCCGAGAGGCTATGCAGATTGAGGCAATTTCGACTGGCTCGCTAGGTCTCGACATTGCCCTTGGAATTGGTGGCCTTCCCAAGGGCCGCGTCATCGAAATCTATGGTCCGGAAAGTTCGGGCAAGACCACGCTTACACTGCACGCCATTGCCGAAGCGCAAAAGGCGGGTGGTACGGCAGCGTTTATCGATGCCGAGCATGCGCTCGATCCGGTTTACGCGAAAAAGCTGGGCGTCGATATCGATAACCTGATCGTTTCGCAGCCCGATACCGGCGAACAGGCGCTGGAGATTGCGGATACGCTGGTGCGTTCCAACGCAGTCGACATTCTCGTGATTGACTCGGTTGCCGCACTTGTGCCGCGCGCCGAAATAGAGGGCGAGATGGGTGACAGCCATGTCGGCTTGCAGGCCCGCTTGATGAGCCAAGCCTTGCGCAAGATCACGGGTTCAATCAGCCGGTCGAACTGCATGGTAATCTTCATCAACCAGATCCGTATGAAGATCGGTGTGATGTATGGTTCGCCGGAAACCACCACTGGTGGTAATGCGCTGAAATTCTACGCTTCGGTTCGCCTCGATATTCGCCGCACCGGCCAGATCAAGGACCGTGAGGATATCGTTGGCAACACCACCCGGGTGAAGGTTGTCAAGAACAAGGTCGCGCCACCGTTCAAGCAGGTGGAATTCGACATCATGTATGGCGAAGGCATCTCCAAGACCGGCGAACTGCTTGATATCGGCGTCAAGGCCGGGTTGGTCGAGAAATCGGGTAGCTGGTTCAGCTATGACTCAATCCGTATCGGCCAGGGTCGTGAAAATGCGAAAATCTGGCTGCGCGAAAATCCTGAAATGGCAGCCAAGCTGGAAGCAGCCATTCGCGGCAAGACCGACCAGGTGGCAGAGGAAATGATGGTCGGCTCGCCTGAAGATGATGGAACCGAACTGATCGACGAATAATCGTCCACCGTCCCCCAAGGCTCTCTCCCAAGGAGCCGAAATGCGCACCACGCCTGATCGGTGCGCTCGGCCCGCCCCGGACCACCCTGGGGCGGGCCATTGCGTTTAGACCATCAAGCGGGTTCGAGCGTTGCTTGCTTGACGACCTCGTCCGCAAGTTTTCCGGAAAGTTCGGAGAGATGGTCGAATTTTGACGTGAAGGTTGCCAATCCCTGACTCAACGACCTCAATTCGGCATCTAGGCCGTTGAGGCTCGAAACGGGAAGGTGGGCTTCGACCATCTCCCAGCGTTGCCAATCGGGATGTGTTCCAAGGTTCAGAATCTGGCCGCGTCTGGACGAAACCACGGAACCCATTTTGGAACCTGTGCCCGGCGGGGCTGCAATTGCGACATGGACGACAGGTTCGAGCAAATAAGGTTGGCATTGCGCCAATGCCTCGCTCATCGCAAGCTTGCCTGCCAGCCTGAAGGCCAGCTCCGAACTGTCTACCGAGTGATAGCTGCCGTCGATCAGCGTCACGGCGACATCGACCACCGGGAAACCCAGTGGCCCGCGCTCCATCGCATCGCGAACCCCGGCTTCTACAGCGGGTATCCACTGCTTTGGCACAACCCCGCCCGAAATTTTCTCTTCAAAGACGAATCCCGAACCGCGTGGCAACGGCCGAACCTCGATCACAACATCGCCATATTGGCCGTGCCCACCGGATTGCTTTTTGTGCCGTCCCCGTTGCGTCACACCTTTCCGGATCGACTCGCGATATGCGACACGGGGGGCGTGGGTCACGACTTCGACGCCATAACGGCGCTTCAACCTCTGTAATGTCACATTCAGATGCTCGTCATTGACGCCCCGCAGCAACGTTTCATGGCTCGTCTTGTCCTGAGTCCATTCGAGCGCTGGGTCCTCTTCAACCAGCTTGTGCAGCGCTGTGGAGAGTTTGACATCATCTTGGCGATTTCTGGCGCGCAGTGCGACGGTTGCATTGCGCGGAGGCATGTCGATCAATTCTGCTGACCCAGCATCGCAGGTAGAACTGAAAATCATTCCGCAGCGCGCGGCATCGGCTTTCGCGATTGCAACAATGTCTCCCGCGTCGGCTGCCTGCAGTTTGTTCGTTTTGTCCCCTTGCACGGCGAACAAGGCGCCAGCGCGCATATCTGCCGACAGTTCGGCACCTTCATTCAAACCGCTCCCCAACACCCGAGCCAATGCCAACCGCCCGACTGCACCGCCATTTGCTACCTTGAACACATGCACGCCGTCGCCCTTGGTTCCCATTCTTTCGGCAGCCTGTTGGACTGATGGTGCTTCATGGCGGAGCATTTTCAGCAATCGATGGATACCAAAGCCGTTGAGCGCAGATCCAAACATCACCGGTACGACCCAGCCTGCACGCGCTTCCTCGGTCAGATCCTGCAAGACTCGCTCAAGGTTGGGCTGCTCATCCATCAGCAGTGTTTCGAGCAACGCATCGTCATGGTCGGCAAGTGTTTCGAGCATGTGGAAACGCTCATTTGCTTCACGTACTGCCAGATCCGCTGGGATATCGATCCGCTCGCTCTCTTTCCCCGGTACATAGCGATGGGCCCGCTCCAAGGCGATATCGATGAAACCGGTTATCTTTTCACACTCACGTATCGGAATCTGCCGCGCTACCAATGGCGGCCCGCTAATGGGCTGCATGGCGGCTAGCAAGTCGCGAATTCGGCCGCGCGCGGCATCGATCTTGTTCACGAAGACTGCATGCGGGATTTGGAGCGTTTCCAACCGGCGCAATATGGGTTCTGCAAGCGCCGCCCGCTCAGGTTCAGGGTCGACCACAACGATCGCCATGTCAGCACTTCCCAATGCGGCATAACCGTCCGCAGCAAAGCCCACCGAACCGGGGGTATCTATAATCGCAAACTTGTCTCCCAGATATTCGAAGCGGCTGAGGTTGATCTCGGTCGAGCCGCGCCGTGCGCGCGCTTCCGGGCTTGAATCGCCGATGGTGGTTCCGGCTTCGACCGATCCCAGCCGGTTGATTGCTCCCGCTGCGTACAACATCGTTTCCGAAAGGCTGGTCTTCCCGGATCCTGCCGGGCCAACAAGGGCGATCGCCCTTACTCCGATCGTTTTGGCGCCTTCGGTGGTGCTTGCCATCATTCGTCTCCTCTTGTCCAAGTGGAGCGTGCTGGCGCAGCCTTCAGGATGTGCGCCAACGCGCGACAAAAACATCAGGGGCTGGCAAATATGTCAGGGCGGGACGGGGGATTTGGCCGTGGCGCATTTGCCAGTCCCTGACCAGATGGATGCTGCGCCTAAGCGGGCTGAGTCGCAAGTGCAAAAGTGGTTGCACGCGCTGCTCCCTCGACTAGGGTCGACGGCATGACAGACAAGAGCGAATGGCAGGGGCAGGTTGGTTCGAGTTGGGCCCGGCAGTGGCAACGCACCGATCGCTCCTTCGCACCTTTGACCGCAATCTTGCTGGAACGAATTTCCAGTTTCGCAGATACAAGACGCATTGCAGACATAGGTTGCGGTGCTGGCGAGCTTTCAATCGAGCTTGCAGCTGCGCGCCCGGATACAGAAGTGCTTGGGCTGGATATCTCCCCCGATCTCATTTCGGCCGCATCCGCGCGCGGTTCGCATCACCCCAATCTGCGCTTCGCCGTTGCCGACGCGTCCACATGGAGCGATCTTTCCTCTGCGCCTGACCTTTATGTTTCCCGGCATGGCGTGATGTTTTTCGACGATCCCGTTGCCGCGTTTTCCAATTTGCACGGTTCAGCGGCGCCGCGCGCGAGTTTGGTTTTTTCCTGCTTCAGGAGCCCGAGTGAAAATGCCTGGGCAAGCAAGATTGGCGCGCTTGTACCGTCGGCACCCGCTGCCAATCCACATGCGCCGGGGCCATTTGCCTTTGCCGATTCTGCGCACGTTGCAGGGATATTGTCCGCGGCAGGCTGGGGCGACATTGCTTTCGAACCTGTCGATTTTGATTATGTCGCGGGAAGCGGTGAGGATCCTATATCCGACGCGCTCGACTTTTTTGGGCATATTGGCCCTGCAGCCCGCGCGATCCGGATGCTCGAAGGCGATGCCCGAAAACAGTTTCTGGACCGGCTGCGCATGCTCGCCGAAAGCCATCTGCAACAAGACAAGGTACGTTTTTCGGCCGCTGCCTGGATTGTTACCGCAAAGAAATAACCGATCGAGGAGAGAGACATGAGCCTTAAGGTCCATCACCTGAACAACAGCCGCTCGCAGCGCATCCTTTGGCTGTTGGAGGAGCTGGGGACCGATTATGAAATCGTCCATCACCAGCGTGATGCTGTCACGAACCTCGCCCCGCCAGAACTCCTCGAGGTCCATCCGCTGGGCAAGTCGCCGGTGATCGATGACAATGGACAGATCGTTTATGAATCCGCTGCGATCGTTGAATATCTGTGCGAACGCCATGGCGGGGCGCATCTGGTTCCTGCCCGCGGTACCGACGACCATATCCGCTACCTTGAATGGATCCACTTTGCTGAAGGGTCGGCGATGACACCGATCCTCCTCAATCTCTATACATCGCGTCTGGGCGATGCAGCCGCGCCGCTGCGACCGCGCATCGACCAGCAACTGGAAAGCCACTTCCGCTATATCGAAGACCGCTTGCTTCCGTCTGGTTGGCTGGTTGGTGACAGCATGACAGGTGCCGATATCATGGTCAGCTTTCCTGCCGAAGCAGCAGTCAAAATGGCCTTGGCGGAAGACAAGCCAAAGCTGACCGCCTATGTCGAAAAAATCCATTCTCGGCCCGCCTGGAAAACCGCGCTCGAAAAGGGCGGGCCCTATGCATATGCATAATCGCTGACACTAAGCGATATAACCGGCTTGCAGCACGCTTTGCCGTCGCCTAAGTCGCGGCTGCTATGACTTCGACCAATGACATCCGCCGCGGCTTCCTCGACTATTTTGGGGGCAATGATCATGATGTGGTGCCTTCCGCGCCGCTCGTGCCGTATAACGACCCGACCCTGATGTTCACCAATGCAGGGATGGTGCCGTTCAAGAATGTGTTCACCGGCCTTGAAACGCGCGCGCTTCCACGTGCAGCTTCGAGTCAGAAATGCGTGCGCGCCGGCGGAAAGCATAATGACCTAGACAATGTCGGCTATACCGCGCGCCATCATACCTTCTTTGAAATGCTGGGGAATTTTTCCTTTGGCGATTATTTCAAGGAACAGGCCATCCATCATGCGTGGACGTTGCTGACCAAAAATTGGGGCCTTAATCCCGATAAGCTGACGGCGACAGTCTATCACACCGATGATGAGGCGTTTGACCTTTGGAAGAAGATCGCGGGCCTTCCGGAGCATCGCATCATCCGCATCCCCACCAGTGACAATTTCTGGTCGATGGGTGATACCGGACCGTGCGGGCCGTGCAGTGAAATCTTCTACGATCATGGCGAGCATATATTCGGTGGTCCCCCGGGAAGCCCCGATGAAGATGGCGACCGTTTTGTCGAAATCTGGAACCTCGTCTTCATGCAATTCGAACGGCAGGATGATGGCACCGATGTGCCGCTGCCCAAGCCGTCCATCGATACCGGCATGGGGCTGGAGCGTATCGCCGCCGTCATGCAGGGCGTGCACGACAATTATGATACCGACACTTTCAAGGCGCTGATTGCTGCATCCGAGGAATTGACCGGAACTAAAGCGGAAGGCGAAAGCAAGGCGAGCCACCGCGTGATCGCGGATCACCTGCGTTCGACCAGCTTCCTTCTGGCGGATGGCGTGATGCCTTCCAACGAAGGGCGCGGCTATGTGCTTCGCCGCATCATGCGCCGCGCAATGCGTCACGCGCACTTGCTTGGTGCAAAAGAGCCCTTGATGCACCGTCTGGTCGGCAGCCTTGCCGCTGAAATGGGTGCAGCCTATCCTGAACTGCTTCGCGCCCAGCCGCTGATTGAAGCGACGCTGAAACAGGAAGAAACGCAGTTCCGCCGCACGCTCGACAAGGGCCTCAAGTTGCTTGACGAGGCAACCGCAAAAATGGGGCAGGGCGATATCCTACCTGGCGAAACCGCGTTCAAGCTCTACGATACATATGGCTTCCCCTATGACCTGACCGAAGACGCATTGCGCGCGCAGGGTTTTGGCATCGACCGCGAAGGTTTCGATGCGGAAATGGCGCAGCAGAAAGAACGCGCCCGTGCAGCCTGGAAGGGTTCGGGTGCCAAGGCTTCGGACGAAGTCTGGTTCGATATTGCCGAACGCGTCGGGTCGACCGAATTTACCGGCTACACCGCCAGCGAAGGCGAAGGGCAGGTGATGGCGCTGGTCAAGGATGGCGCTGAAGTGCAATCCGCCAAGGCAGGCGATAGCGTAACCCTGATCACCAACCAGACGCCATTTTATGGCGAAAGCGGTGGCCAGATGGGCGATGCGGGCAGCATTTCCAGCCTTTCCGGTTTTGCAGCGACGGTCAACGACACGTCGAAACCGCTCGGTCGCCTGCACGCGCACCAGCTTACCGTTGATGCCGGTGAAGTGAAGGTAGGCGACGTCGTCCAGCTCAAGATCGATACCGCGCGTCGGGATGCTCTGCGATCAAACCATAGCGCCACGCACTTGCTGCATGCCGCATTGCGTAACCGCCTTGGCGGCCATGTGACGCAGAAGGGCAGCCTTGTGGCACCCGATCGCCTGCGTTTCGACTTCTCGCACAACCAGGCGGTGTCGCCCGAGGAAATTGCGGATATCGAAGCGGAAGTGAACGCGCAGATTCGCCGTAACACCGCAGTGACCACGCGCCTGATGGCCCCCGATGAGGCAGTGGCGGCAGGCGCACTCGCACTCTTTGGCGAGAAATATGGCGATGAAGTCCGCGTTCTTAGCATGGGTGACACCGGCGGTGCCAATTATTCGGTTGAGCTTTGCGGCGGTACCCACGTCAACGCGCTTGGCGACATTGCCTTGATGACGATCGTCTCCGAAGGTGCGGTGGCAAGTGGTATCCGCCGCATCGAAGCATTGACTGGTGAAGCCGCGCGGCAGCATCTGGCGCGTCGCGAAGGTCAGTTGAAGGATATCGCATCGCTGCTGAAAACTGCGCCCGATGAAGTGGCGGCGCGTGTTGAAACGCTGCTTGCAGAACGCCGCGCGCTCGAAAAAGAACTGTCCGATACCAAGACCAAGCTGGCGCTTTCTGGGGGCTCAGGTCCCAAGGCCGAAGCCGAGAAGGTGGGCGATACCAACTTCATGGGTCAGGTCATCCCCGGTATCGAGCCCAAGGCGCTGCGTGGCCTGGCCGATGAGCAGATGAAGGCACTCGGTGGCGGCGTGGTTGCAATCATTGCGGCGAATGAAAACGCTAATACCGTTGTCGTTGCTGTATCGCAGGATCTTGTCGGCAAATTCTCTGCCCCTGATCTCGTTCGTGCTGCGACAGCGGCGATGGGCGGGCAGGGTGGCGGCGGCCGTCCGGAAATGGCCCAAGGCGGCGGCCCTGCCGGTAGCGATCAGGCGCAGGCAGGCATCGATGCGATCAAGGCTGCGCTGGCTGGCTGAGCCGCGAGCGCAGCTTTAATCGCGGGGCTTCCTCCAGCTCCGCACCTTCCTTGATAGCGCGGCGGAACTCGTCGCGCTTTTCATGGATTGACGCGATAACAGGCCCCATTGCCACGCCCAGGTCGACCAATACCGCCTCTGAAAGCTGCAACGAGCTTTCGAGCGTTTCCGGAACTGCATCGGTTGCGCCCGCCAGATAGAGTTCAGCTGCATGCTCTGCATCGCGCGCGCGCGCGACTATCGTCAGGTCAGCGAATTGCGCGCGGATCCGCTTGGTCACTTTAGCCGCAAGCACCGGATCGTTCATCGTGAGCACGAGGCCTTTGGCGGTTTCGAGGTTCAAGCGATTCAAGGTGTGGGCTTTCGCTACATCGCCGAAAATCACATTATAGCCTTCGCGCCGCGCGGCGATGACGGCATCGACGTTGTTTTCCACTGCAAGATAGGGCTGGTTATGCGTGGTGAGCATATCGGCAACCAAAATGCCGACGCGGCCAAAGCCTATCAATATCGTGCGCGGCTCACCCGTGTTGCCGATATCCTCCTCCAGCGCCAATCCGGTGGATCGCACTTCTATGCGGCGTGCCATATCGTGCCCGATACGCGCCAATATCGGCGTGATCATCAATCCGATTGCTGTTGTTACCTGCCAGAATTTGGCGGTTTCCGGATCTATGATTTGTGCCGCACTAGCCGCGCCCAATACGATAAGCGTCGTCTCGGATGGGCTGGCCATCAGCAGGCCGGTCTCCGTTGCAACCCCAGGACGTGCGCCAGCGAATTTCAACAAGCCGCTGACCACTATTGCATTGGCGAGCAAGGTTACAACTACCGCGGCCGCCAGTTTATCCCAATTGGTGATGATGAAGCCGATGTCGATCTGCATGCCGATGCTGATCAGGAAGACACCCAGTGCCAGCCCTTTGAACGGCTCGACGACGGTTTCCACCTCGCCCTGATAGTCGGTTTCCGCAATGAGCAGGCCTGCGATCAGCGCGCCGACAATCGGTGACAATCCGACCGCAGCGGTCGCAAGGCTCGAAAGGATGACGACAAGCAAGGTCGCCGATATGAACAGTTCGGGGCTCTTCGTGCGCGCAGCCTGCCCGAACAAAGGTGGCAACAAGAAACGGCCCGCGATTAGCATGACGATGATGACGGCGAGCCCCTGCCACATGACCGTGAACAGGCCGTCCCACCCGCTGCCACTGGCTGCTTGCGGTCCGAGTACGCCCAGTACGAAAATGATCGGGACGATCGCGAGGTCTTCAAACAGCAGCATTGCAAATGCTGAACGACCTACTGATGATGTTGTACCCGCTATCGGTAGTACAAGTGCAGTTGAAGACAATGAGAGGGCGAGGCCTAGACCTATCGCTTGGACAGGGCTGTAGCCGACTGCATATAGCGCACCGCCGATGAGGATGGCTCCTCCAAACAGTTCGGCTGCACCAAGCCCGAATACTTGCCTGCGCATGCGCCATAATCGGCGAAATGACAGCTCCAGCCCGATGCCGAAAAGCAACAGGATGATGCCGAATTCGCCGATGCGGGCAATATCTTCGATATCGGAAATGGTGATCCAGCGCAGCCACGGTATCTGGTCGGCCAATGCACCGAGCCCCATGGGGCCGACGAGGACGCCCACCAGCAGGAAACCGATGATAGGCGTGATGCGCAAACGCGCAAAAGCCGGGATAACAATCCCGGCGGCGCCCAAGATGATGAGCGTGTTATTGAGTCCTTCGGTATGTAACTCGGCGGCCATGCTCCCTTCTTAAGGGGAGCAAGCCGCCGATGTCAGCAACTTACTGCCAACTGCCCATTTTTTGTTCGAGATTGGCGCGAACCGCTTCGAAGAACTGCTCGGTCGTCATCCATGCCTGGTCCGGACCGATCAGGATCGCAAGGTCCTTGGTCATGGCGCCATTTTCAACCGTCTCGATGCAGACCTGCTCAAGCGTTTCGGCGAAGCGGGTGACTTCGGGCGTGTCGTCGAACTTGCCGCGATATTTCAGGCCGCCGGTCCAGGCGAAGATCGACGCAATCGGGTTGGTCGAAGTCGCTTTGCCCTGCTGGTGCTGGCGATAGTGGCGGGTTACGGTGCCATGCGCGGCTTCCGCTTCCACGGTCTTGCCATCGGGGGTCATCAGGATCGAGGTCATCAAACCGAGCGAGCCGAAGCCCTGTGCAACCTGGTCTGACTGGACGTCGCCGTCATAATTCTTGCACGCCCAGACGAACTTGCCGCTCCACTTCAGCGCCGAAGCGACCATGTCGTCGATCAGGCGGTGTTCGTAAACGATGCCCGCGGTGTCGAACTTCTCCTTGAAGCCTTCGGTTTCGAAAACTTCCTGGAACAGATCCTTGAAACGGCCGTCATAGGCCTTGAGGATGGTGTTCTTGGTCGACAGGTAGACCGGCCAGTTGCGGCCAAGGCCGTAGTTGAAAGAGGCGCGGGCGAAATCGCGGATCGAGTCGTCCAGATTGTACATCGCCATGGCAACGCCCGACGACGGGAACATGAAGACTTCTTCGTCGATCTTCTCGCCATTTTCACCGTCCCAAACGAGGCGCAGCTTGCCGGGGCCGGGGATGCGAACGTCGGTTGCCTTATACTGGTCGCCAAAGGCATGGCGGCCAACAACGATAGGGTCGGTCCATCCCGGGATCAGGCGGGGAACGTTTTCGATTACAATCGGTTCACGGAAAACAACGCCGCCCAGAATGTTGCGGATGGTGCCGTTGGGCGACTTCCACATCTTCTTCAGGCCGAATTCTTCGACGCGTGCTTCGTCGGGGGTGATGGTCGCACATTTCACGCCAACGCCATATTCGCGGATCGCATTCGCGCTCTCGACGGTCACGCGGTCGTCGGTCGCATCGCGATGTTCGACGCCGAGGTCATAATATTTCAGGTCAATGTCGAGATAGGGCAAAATCAGGCGTTCACGGATCCATTCCCAGATGATCCGGGTCATTTCGTCGCCATCTAGTTCGACGACGGGGTTCTTCACCTTAATTTTTGCCATGACGAAGCTGCTTTCCTTGGGGATTCTGTGTTGTTGTGGCTGCGCCATAGCAAAGTTTGCCAGCCAATCAACTGCCAGTAGGCGGCAGCGATTGGCTGGCGGAATAAGGCGCTAAGCCGGGATCAGGCGGCGAGTTGCATTGCGCTGCGGCGGACAAGCCTTCCGGGCAGTTCGCCGGTATGTTCACCGTTGCGATAAGTGATGCGGCCGTTGACGATCGTTGCGACTATGCCGTCGACTTTTTGCAGCATCCGCTTGCCGCCAGCGGGCAGGTCGTAAACGATCTCAGGTACGCGCAATTGCAGCCTGTCGAAATCGATCACGTTGATGTCCGCCTTCATCCCCGGTGCCAGCAAACCGCGATCGGTTAGTCCGACGGTAGCGGCGGTTTTCGAGGTCAGTTCGGCAATCGCTTTAGGCAGTTCAATGCGTTCATGTTCGGCTGCATCGCGTGCCCAGCGTTGCAGGAAATATGTCGGGAAGCTGGAATCGCAGATAAGGCCATAATGCGCGCCGCCATCTGCAAGCGCCATAACCGTATCCGGATGACCCAGCATTTCGCGAACGGCCGACAGATTGCCCTCCGTATAATTGGCGGCAGGCAGGTAGAACATCCGGCGACCGTCATCCTGAAGCAGCCGGTCATAGGCATATTCGTGAAGGCTGAGCCCAGCTGCCTGCGCGCGCGCCTCCATCCTGCTCGCGCGATCAGGTTCATAGTTAGGCCGTCCGTCCTCCCATTCACTGGTAGCGCGGAAAGCATCGATAAGCGCCAAAGTTACCGGATTGCTGTCTTCCGGGCTTTCGGAGAGCAATTGCGAGCGGAATTGCGGATCGCGCATTTTTGCAACGCGCTCTGCCAGCGGCAGTGCTGCAATCGCCTTGTAGCTGGGGTGAGAGCTGAAGGCATGGAGGCTGAGGTCAAGGCCATAGAACATTCCGACCGGTCGCGGCGCGACCTGTCCGCGCATTTGCAAGCCGTCCTGGCGGGCCTGCTCAAGCCCGCGAAGCATCGCGCGCCAACCGGGGCCGGGCTGGTTTGGAACATCGAGCAGTGTGAACGAAACAGGGCGCTTCCCATGCTCGGCCAAACCGCGAAGCAGCGCGAATTCTTCGCCAGCATCGTTGGATGGGGCAGGGATCATCTGAAAGACGCCGGCATTGGCTTCGACCAACCCGTCCATCAAGGCGCAAAGTTCGTCAAATTCGGAGTAAAGGCTGGGCGCGAGTTCTCCGGCGCGCGTGCGGTGCATCATGTTGCGTGAAGTGGTGACGCCGAATGCGCCTGCTTCGATAGCTTCCTTCACCAATGTCCGCATCTGTTCGAGGTCTTCGGCGGTCGGAGGTTCGTGGCGCGCCGCGCGCTCACCCATCACGAAGATGCGGACGGCCGAATGCGGCACCTGCGTAGCGACATCGACATCGAGTTCACGCTTTTCGAGTGCATCGAGATAATCGGGGAAGGTTTCCCAATTCCAGGGCAGGCCATCGACCATCACCACCTCTGGAATATCTTCAACGTCCTCCATCAATTTGACCAGCATGTCGCGCTGATGCGGGCGGCAGGGTGCAAAGCCGACACCGCAATTACCCATCAAAACGGTCGTGACACCATGGTTTGATGAGGGGGACATACGGTTTTCCCAAGTTGCCTGGCCATCGAAATGCGTGTGGATGTCAACAAATCCCGGTGTCACCAGCTTTCCATCGGCGTCGATTTCCTGCTTGGCGCTTCCTTCGACCTTGCCGACTGCAGCAATCTTTCCGCCGGAGACTGCGACGTCACCGGTAAAAGCCGGTTTACCACTGCCATCGACGATTACGCCGTTCCTGATGATCAGATCATATTGCATGCTGTCTCTCTCCCCAAAAATTCTGCCTGCTACAGTTGTTGCAGGGCTTCCCTGATGCTGCGGACATATTTCCGTGCTTGTTCCTCTGCATTTGCGGAATCGCCGGCAATGACTGTGTGCCCGATTTGCGCCAGTTCCTGCGCATGCCCTTTTCGAAAGTCGGCAAAGCCGAATTGTGCCCGCATCGCATGGACGCGAACCTGATCCATGATCCGGCTAAGTTCGGCATTACCGGCAATTTGGGAAAGCGCGCCAAACAGATGGCGGCGGGCGCGCATATAGAGCGCGCGATCATCGGATTGTGACGATTGCATCAATTCGTCGATAGCGGCGTCCAGCCGACTTGCATCAGCACCAGCGGCGATGCGGCGGGCGGCGCTGCGTGAAACCAGACCAAACAGCAATTCGGTCAATTCGAGCGTCATGATCGCGTCTTCGCGCGAAACATGCACGATATGTGCGCCTCGATTGGGCTCAAGAGCAACGATTCCAAGCGCGTTCAAATGCTGCAAAGCTTCGCGGATTATCTGTCGCCCTGCTGCATAGCGCAGGCACAAATCCGCTTCGACAAGGCGTTGTCCGGGTGCAAATCCACCACTTTCCAACCGATCAATAACGTCGCGCGCGATTTGCGCGGCGGTCATTCGCACATTCGATGCAGATCGTGTCGCTTCGGATCCAGTGATAGCCATTTAAACTGGCTATCGCTGGGCTCGACAGATTGTCAACAGATTGTCGACAATCCGGGGGTTTCGTAGCGTTCAAGCTAATAGTTGTAACATCGCGCCACAGTCCCTAGAAGGCGCTCGCATGACAAAACAGGAACTGACAAACCGGGGCACCGGGGTCGCAAAATGGTCGTTCCCTCCGGTTCATCCGGAAGGACGCAAGTTCGGACTGATCGCCGCTGCTGTAACCGCGATTTTCGCCTTCATGGCTTGGGAGACGCTTGCCTGGCCGATGGCGGGTATCACCATCTGGACGCTGGCATTTTTCCGCGATCCGGCCCGCGCAACCCCCGTTGATGACCGCTTCATCGTGGCTCCAGCAGACGGTCTTGTGACCTTGATCGAAACTGTCATGCCGCCGGTCGAGCTTGCTGGCCCTGCGGGACTGGGCGACCAACCGATGACGCGTGTCTCGATTTTCATGAGCGTGTTCGATGTCCATATCAACCGCGCGCCAATCCGCGGCACCATCAAACGCGTGGCCTATATCGCAGGCAAGTTCCTGAATGCCGACCTCGATAAGGCGAGCGAAGAGAATGAACGCCAGCATTTCCTTGTCGAGCGCCCCGATGGTGTGCGTATCGGCTTTACGCAGATTGCCGGCCTTGTCGCGCGCCGCATCATCGCTTTCGTAAAGGAAGGCGACGTGGTTGCCGCTGGCCAACGCGTGGGTTTGATCCGCTTTGGCAGCCGTGTTGACGTTTATCTGCCGCATGGCACAGCACCGCGCATCATCAAAGGCCAACGCTGCATTGCGGGCGAGACAATCCTAGCTGAAATCGGCGTGGACCAGGATCTACGTGCAATCGCCCATTGACACTGGCGGTCGCTGGCCTGAAACCGTGACGCATGGATAAACTCCAGAGACCGGGCATTTCGCTCCGCGCGATTGCGCCCAACGCCGTCACCGCAATGGCGCTGTGCACCGGCCTGTCGGGTGCATGGTTTGCGATGCAGGGCCGTTGGGAAGCTGCGATTGCAGCCATAGTCGGCGCAGGCATACTTGACGGCATGGACGGCCGCATCGCCCGTATGCTCAAGGGTGAAAGCAAATTCGGCGCGGAACTGGATTCGCTTTCGGATGTGACGGCCTTTGGCGTAACGCCCGCCCTCGTTACCTATATGTGGGCGCTGCAGCATATGCCGCGCTTCGGTTGGTCGATCACTGTGTTTTTTGCGCTGTGCATGGCCTTGCGTCTCGCACGATTCAATGCGCGGATTGACGTGCAGGATCAGCCCCATAAATCGGCTGGCTTCAATACCGGCGTACCAGCGCCGGCGGGTGCAGGGCTCGCCTTGTTCCCGATGATCATCTGGCTGGAAACGGGGCTGGATATAGCCCGCAACTATTATTTGGTTGCGCCTTGGTTGCTGTTCGTCGCTTTGTTGATGGTTTCCAGCATTGCGACATTCAGCTGGAAATCCATTCGTATCCCTGCCGACATGCGCTTTTTTGCCCTTGTTGCGATCGCGGGCTTTGCCGCCGCACTGATTACGGCGCCGCTCATCACCCTCGCGGTGGTTTGCGTGGTTTATCTGGCGCTCATCCCCCTCAGCATGTGGCGCTATGGATTGGTCAAAAAGGCACGCAAGTCCGCCATTCCCGCTGAAGGTGCTTGACCCAGCCAAGCAGGTGGCTATGTTCCGCTTTCGTTCCTTTGCAGGCGAAGTTCAGTGGATCCGATAGTTGCCATCATCATAGTCGTAACAGCATTGCTGCTGGGCCTTGGCATCGGCTGGGTTCTGGGTGGGCGCGTCGGGCGGGCAGGGGCGGAGACTACCACTCAGCTCCGTGCGATGCTCAACGAGGTCGTTGAAGAACGGGATGCTGCCAAGGATCGTCTGGCGCGGCTGGAAACCTCGCTTGAGGAGCGCGAACGCGGCTTTGATGAGCAGTTGAAGGCACTTTCAGAAGCCAAAGACTTGCTGTCGGCCCAGTTTGGCGAGATCGGGCAAAAACTTTTGGGTGAAGCGCAGCAGGCCTTCCTCCAGCGCGCGGATGAGCGTTTCCACCAGGCGGGTGAGAAAAATGAAGAGCGCTTGAAGCAACTTCTGGCTCCCGTGGGCGAACGGTTGAAGGCCTATGAGGAACAGGTCGGCAAGATCGAAAAGGAACGTACCGAAGCCTATGGCGCGCTCACCGGATTGATCGACCAGATGCGGGCAGGGCAGGAACGGGTACAAAGCGAGGCTGCACGCCTCGTCAACAGCCTGCGCAACGCCCCCAAGGCGCGCGGTCGTTGGGGTGAGCAACAGCTGAAGAACGTACTCGAAAGTTGTGGCCTTGCCGAACATGTCGATTTTGTCACCGAGGCGAGTGTTACCGTTGAAGATGGCCGGTTACGGCCTGACGCGATCGTGCGCGTTCCGGGCGGTCGCAGCCTTGTCATCGATGCCAAGGTCTCGCTCAACGACTATCAGGACGGTTTCAACGCCGATGATGATGAGACGCGGCATCTGGCCATGGCGCGCCATACCGCATCGATGAAGAACCATATCGAGGGGTTGTCGCGCAAAGCCTATTGGGATCAGTTCGATGATGCCCCCGATTATGTCATCATGTTTGTGCCCGGAGAGCATTTCCTGGCGGCTGCACTCGAACATGATCCGACATTGTGGGACCACGCATTCGAAAAGCGCGTTTTGCTTGCAACCCCGACCAACCTTGTGGCGATTGCACGTACCGTCGCCAGCGTGTGGCGGCAGGAAGGATTGGCGCGTGAAGCTAAGCAAATCGGCGCCTTGGGCAAGGAAATGTACGATCGCATCGCTGTTGCCGCACAGCATCTGAAATCGGTTGGCAGCGGACTGACATCAGCGGTCAACAACTACAACAAATTCGTCGGCAGTTTCGAACGCAATGTGGTTTCGACTGGTCGCCGCTTTGCCGAACTGAATATTGAAACCGGAAAACGCGAATTGGAAGAAGTACCGCTCGTAGAGGCGGTGCCACGTTATTCAGGCGATGGTGAGCAAGGTCTGCTTGCCTCGAACGAACAATAAAGTTCAGGCACGCCGGAACTGGTTAAGCACCTCATAGGCCATCACGGCCGTCGCAACCGCGGCATTGAGGCTGTCCGCCTTGCCCCGCATCGGCATTTTCACCAGCAGGTCGCATTCCTCTTCATAAGCTTCGGGTAACCCTTGGGCTTCATTGCCTGTCAGGATGAAGCATGGCGCGCGATAGCTGGGTGCCTGGTAATCGACATCGGTCTGCAAGCTGGTGCCGATCAACTGGCCGGGGCCATTGCGCAGCCAGGGAAGGAATTCATCCCACCGGCATTGCACCAGTTTTTGCGTGAAGATTGCGCCCATGCTGGCACGAACGGCCTCAACTGAAAAAGGATCGGTGGAATCATCGAGGAGGATTAAACCGCCTGCGCCAACCGCATCGCCAGTGCGCAGCATAGTGCCAAGGTTGCCGGGATCGCGCATCGCCTGCGCCACCAGCCAGATCTGTGCGCTGTTCCGGTCGAGCGATTCGAGAGGTGTGGCGGTTTCACGATAAACGCCGATGACTGTTTGCGGATTATCCTTGCCCGACAATTTCGACAGGATGTCGGCGCTGGTTTCGATGACGTCGCCACCGGCGGCAAGCACTTCGCCCTCGAGTGCTATTTCGAGGCTGTGGGCATCGCGATCAGAGCAACGAAACAGCATTTCGGGAAGGAAACCAGCTTCGCGTGCTTCGGTAAGGATCCGCAAGCCTTCGGCAAGGAAAAGGCCTTCACGCTTGCGGTGTTTCTTTTCACGGAGCGATCGTACCCGCTTGACCAGCGGGTTGGAAAACCCGGTAATTTCCCGGCGCATGGGATTAATCTTCGCCGAAGCCGTCTGTGACGAGTCCGGCGAGTTTTTCGAGTGCCATTTCGGAATCCTCGCCTTCAACATGGATGACGATATCGCTGCCCTTGGCGGCACCCAACATCATCAGACCCATGATAGAGGTACCGGTGACCGTTTGCCCGTCCTTTTCGACATGGACCTTAAGTCCATCGGGCAAGCGACTGACAAATGTAACAAATTTTGCACTCGCGCGGGCATGTAGGCCCTTCTGGTTAACGATGGTCAGCGTGCGACTGACCCGACTCACCGCGATGCCTCCAGCAATTCGGAAGCGACACTGATATATTTGCGACCTGCATCGCGCGCAGCGAGCACGGCATCCGACACGCTCATATTCTTGCGTGCGCTTTCAAGGCGGATGAGCATCGGCAGGTTGACGCCGGCAATCACCTCGATCTTGCCCACTTCGAGCAACGAAATGGCGAGATTTGAGGGCGTGCCGCCGAACAGGTCGGACAGGATGATAACGCCTTCGCCGCTATCGACATCCTTGATCGCCTGGGAGATTTCCTTGCGACGCGTTTCCATATCGTCGCGCGGTCCGATGCAGATGGTTGCAATCTGCTTTTGTGGGCCGACCACATGCTCCATGGCGACGACAAATTCGCTCGCCAATGTGCCATGGGTAACCAAGACAAGTCCGATCATGCGTATCCCGCTACCATATCCCTGTTAGAAACCCCAATTCTTCTTCAATCGTTATACATGGGGCGCGCCTGATTACCTTGCCATTCGAGCGCGTCAACAGGCCTTGAGTGGAGATTGCGATGTTTTACGCTTGGGGAGTAACCATCTTCGCGAAGCAAACGGGCAAATTCCTCGGTCACAAACACCGAGCGATGCCGCCCTCCGGTGCAGCCGAAGCCGATCGTGACATAAGCTTTGCCCTGTGCGTCGTATCGTGGAAGCAGGAAGCGCAATAGATCGGCAATGCGATCAAAGGCCTCCTGATAGCCTTCATCCGCCGATACATATTCTCCGACAGCGCGATCGAGCCCTGTCATCGGACGTAATTCCGGATCCCAGTGCGGGTTTTGCAGGAAGCGAAGGTCAAAAATGAGGTCGGCATTGGGCGGGACACCGCGCGAAAAGCCGAAACTGACCAAGGAAACGGTCATTTTGCCATCTGGCTGACGGAACCGGTCGCGAATTTCTGCCTGAAGGTCACTTGCCGACATGTGGCTAGTGTCAATCACCAGGTCCGACCAGTCGCGCAGCGGCTCCATCAACGCACGTTCTTGCGCAATCCCGTCGATGGCTGGTCGATCTTGCGCAAGCGGATGGCGCCTTCGTGTTTCCGAATAACGGCGCTCGATTTCAGCGCCTGCACAATCGACAAACAATGTCATGATTTCGACATCGTCGCGCTTTTGAAGCTGCCTTATCTCGTTGATCAAGCGCGTTGGTTCGAACCCACGGGTCCGGCTGTCAAATCCGATTGCCAATGGCATATCAGCATCGCCCGAACCTTCGGCTTGCGGCAGATCGAGCAGCGGCTTTGCGAGGCGTACTGGAAAATTGTCAATCGCTTCCCAGCCAAGATCTTCCAAGGTCTTGAGAACGGTCGATTTTCCTGCCCCAGATAGTCCGGTGACAAGCAAAATCCTGCTGGTCGTTCCTATGCTCACACCGCGCTCCGTTCGTAACCTTGCGTAAACAATCGCACTGGAACGCGCTTTTCGTCAATGATCCGTTTGAGTAGCATCTCGGCTTTCAGCGGTGCCGATTGTTCAAATGGGGTAAGCGGGTAGGCAGGAACCGACCAGCCCGAAAGCGAAACGACGCTGCTGTCGTCGGGTAATCGTTCGGCTACATCACCAAGGTTAAGTGCAAGAGCCAATGGCGCACTCTCCACATGGGGAATGTTCATGATCCCCACACCGCGCACCTCGATCATGCCGGCAATATTCGGCTTCGACCTGATGATCGGGCCGGTTTTGCCACTGACAATGTCGCAATAATCATCGCAGATGAGGGCAGCACCTCGATCTATGAGCCGCAAGGCCAGATCGGATTTGCCGCCACCGGACGGACCTGTCAGCAAGACACCCTGACCATTTATTGCGACAGCAGTCGCATGGACGAGGGTTGCGCTGTTATTCATCCCGCTGGCTCCGGCGCCTGTGCAGCGGGCAGGCTGATGCGGAAGCACGCGCCTTTCAAGCCATCCTCGCGATCGTCGACGCTGATGCTGCCATGATGACCCTCGATGATCGTGCGCGCGATAGCGAGGCCGAGGCCGCTATGCTTGCCAAAGCCTTCATTTTCTGGGCGGGCACTGTGGAAACGGCGGAAAACGGTTTCCCGCTCGTGCGGGGGAATTCCCGGTCCTTGGTCGCTAATCCTGATGATCACCTCATCGTCGCTGCGTGTCGCGGATATTTCCACCACGCCGTCCGGAGGTGAAAAGGATACCGCATTATCCAGCAGATTAGTGAGTACACGCTCGATGCGGATATCCTCTCCCATGACTACGGTTATCCCTCGGCGCGGCCGCGCAAAGGCAATCCGCACTGTTCCGTCTGCCGCTCGGTTTTCGCGTGCCTCCAGCAACTGTTCGATCATGTCACCCATGTCGATGGGTTCGAAATTGGCCTTGGCGAGTTGGGCGTCGATCCTGCTGGCGTCGGAAATGTCACTGATCAGTCGATCCATCCGCTGTACATCGGCATGCGCCACTGCCATCAATTGGGCGCGCAACGCCGGATCAGAGACGTTGTCGATTCCATCCAGCGCTGAGCGTAACGAGGCGAGGGGGTTTTTGATTTCATGCGCTACATCGGCAGCAAATGCCTCGGTTGCATCAATGCGCTGGCGCAGCGCGCTACTCATGTCGGAAAGCGCGCGGGCGAGCATGCCGATTTCGTCTCGGCGCGACGGCATGCGGGGAATGGTGACATCTGGCGAACGGCCAAGGCGCACCCGAACTGCCGCGCGCGCCAGATATTGCAACGGCCGCACAATGGTTCGCGCAAGGAACAGTGACAGCAGGACGGAGACCACCAACACCACCAGCATGAATATGCCGATGCTGAAACGCTCCGCCCGCACCAGAGAACGCACATCGCGCGGATTACCGGTCGTCAGCAATCTGGTTCCGTCGGGCATGATTGTCGCTGCCGAGACGACATGGGTCAAGTCTGGTGCAAAACGGACCAATGAATTGCCTAGGCCTGCTTTCAATTGACGCAATTCGGGCCAAGCCGCAGCGTTGTCCTTTGACGGTTCCTGGTAACTGGCCAAGTCGGGCGCTTGCACGAGGAAATCGAAGCCCATGTCCATCCAGCGGGCAGCGGTTTTCCTCCACGGCTCTTTGCTGGGGTCCGCCAATTGAAACGTCACACCAACCGCAGCCGCACTGTCATAAGTTTTTTCGCCACTCTGGTTATAGAGGCGCACCCGCGATTTCCCGTTCTTGGCAAAAGCGGAGAGTGTCGCTTGCGCATCTGCGGGAGACATTCTGGCGATGGCCGAGGCCAGCAGAACAACTTGTGTTTCAGCGGCTTCCTGGCGCTCAGCCACCAGCCTCGTCCGATAGCTGTCGAGGAAAAAGAGCCCGCTTGCCATCAATGCGAGTGCAAAAAGATTAACGGCGAGGATGCGCGACGTCAGGGATAGTTTGCGGCTCCAGCGTAACTGGAATCGATCAGTATCAGGCGTCTGCAAAGCGATATCCAGCGCCATAGAGCGTGTCGATTGCAGAGAATTCGGGGTCTATTTCCCGAAACTTCCGGCGCAGGCGCTTGATGTGGCTGTCTATGGTGCGATCATCGACATAGACGTCGTCATGATAGGCAATGTCCATCAACTGGCTCCGCGTGCGAACCACGCCTGGCCTAGCTGCCAGTGCTTCAAGAATGAGGAATTCAGTAACCGTAAGCGTTACCGGCTTGCCTTTCCATTTCACATGGTGACGGGCAGGGTCCATTTCCAAATCGCCGCGATGTAGCGGTTCGGGTTCATCCTTGCTTTCCTCTTCAAGGCTGCGGCTGCGCACCGCCGTACGCCGCAAGATTGCCTTGACGCGAGCAACCAGCAGACGCTGCGAAAAGGGCTTGGTGATATAGTCGTCGGCACCCATTGCGAGGCCGAGCGCCTCATCGAGTTCTTCATCCTTTGATGTCAGGAAAATTACCGGCATATCGGATTTTTCGCGCAAACGCCGAAGTAGCTCGAGGCCATCCATGCGCGGCATCTTGATGTCGAAAATGCCAAGGTCGGCAGGGTTCTCCAAAAGTGCTTTCAGCGCGGCCTCCCCATCGGGATAGAGGCGTGTGACATAGCCCTCCGCTTGCATGGCAATCGAAACCGATGTGAGGATATTGCGATCGTCGTCGACAAGGGCGATGGAGGCTGACATTGTCGCGCTTATAGAAAGGCATTGGGAAAGCATCAATGCCGGGCAGAAAGGCAATGTTGCAGGGTGTGACAATTTTCTTGAGTAAAATGCTGCGGGGAGCGTTTGACGAAAAGTCAGCGGTAGGTTAGGGGCCGCTACATTCCCCGTGCATACCTATGCACAGTCATTTTCAAAAGGAAGCCATCGTGTCCGTAACGCCGAACTTCTCGCTCGAAAAACAAGGCATTAACACCAGTGCTAAGATTTTCTGGAACCTCGGTACGGCTCCCTTGGTCGAATCGGCCCTGGCAAATGGTGAAGGCAAGCTGGCGAAAGACGGTCCGTTGGTCGTGCAAACCGGAAAGCACACCGGTCGTTCAGCTTCGGACAAATTCATCGTGCGCGATGCGAACACCGAAAGCACCATCCATTGGGGCAAGACCAATGTCGCGATGGACCCCGCACATTTTGCTGCACTGAAAGAGGATTTCTACGCGGCGCTCGCGGCCAAGGACAAGCTTTACGTAGCCGACCTGTTCGGTGGCTCGCAGCCCGAATATCGCGTCAATGTTCGCGTGATCAACGAATTCGCGTGGCACAATCTGTTCATCCGTACGCTACTGGTGCGTCCGGAAGCGAAGGAACTAGCCGATCTGGTTCCGGAATATACAATTATCGACCTACCCAGCTTCCGCGCGGATCCGGCGCGCCATGGCTGCCGCAGCGAGACTGTCATTGCGGTGAACTTTACCGAAAAACTGATCCTGATCGGCGGCACCGCTTATGCCGGTGAAATGAAGAAGTCGGTATTCGGCATCCTCAATTACTTGCTGCCCGAACAGGGCGTAATGCCGATGCATTGCTCGGCCAATATCGGCCCCAACGGCGATACCGCGATCTTCTTTGGCCTTTCGGGTACTGGCAAGACCACACTGTCGGCCGATGCCAGCCGCACGCTTATCGGTGATGATGAGCATGGCTGGTCGGACACCGCAGTCTTCAACTTTGAAGGCGGCTGCTATGCGAAGATGATCAATCTTTCGCCCGAGGCTGAGCCTGAAATCTATGCCACCACGAAGCGTTTCGGCACCGTGCTCGAAAATGTCGTTATGGATGCTGAGACCCGCGAACTTGATTTCAACGACAACAGCCTCGCTGAAAACAGCCGTGGTTCATATCCGATCGACTTCATTCCCAATGCGTCGAAGGACAATCTGGGGCCGGTACCGAAAAACATCATCATGTTGACCGCCGATGCCTATGGCGTGCTGCCCCCGATTGCGAGGTTGACGCCTGATCAGGCGATGTACCACTTCCTTTCGGGCTATACCGCACGCGTTGCCGGTACCGAAATTGGCGTGACCGAACCGACTGCTACCTTCTCGACCTGCTTTGGCGCCCCCTTCATGCCGCGCCATCCCAGCGTTTACGGCAATTTGCTGAAGGAGCGTATCGCCAAGGGCGGTGTTACCTGCTGGTTGGTCAACACCGGCTGGACCGGCGGCAAGGCAACCGATCCGGGCATCAGCCGAATGCCGATCAAGGCCACCCGCGCGCTGCTTAATGCGGCGCTCGACGGCAGCCTCAACAATGCCGAGTTCCGCAAGGATCCGAACTTCGGTTTCGAGTTCCCGGTCGCGGTTGTGGGTGTCGACAGCAAGATCCTTGATCCGCGCGAAGCCTGGGCCGACAAGGCTGCTTATGATGCAACAGCGCAAAAGCTTGTCCAGGCATTTATCGATAATTTCGAACAATTCGAGCAGCATGTCGATGAAGGCGTGAAGCAGGCGGCTCCTACCGCCGCATAAGGGCCCGGCCATTTCCGGGATTTTCAGGACCCCGGAAATGACCTATTTTTCACCCCGATTATTCCCTGATGACGCGAGCATCATCCATGTGGGTGAGGGGCTTTTGGCGCGCACATTGCCGCGCGAATTATGGACTCATGAAGCACATCTTGCCGCGTGTCTCTGGATCGTGCGCTGCCGACCAGAAATAGATGCTGAGCGCGAAATGCGCAGCATCATTTCGAGCTACAATGTCGCCGTCGGCGGTGTGAATGACGAAACGCAGGGCTATCACGAGACCATAACGCAGGTCTATGTCGCCGCTGTGCGTGCGCATTTGCAGAGCGTCGGCAAAACGCCGTTGTGCGAGGCGGTCAATTCGCTGCTGCTTTCACCCCGCGGGAGGCGGGAATTGCCGCTAGCACATTATTCGCCCGAACGGCTCTTCTCGATCGAAGCCCGGCTGGGATTTATCGAGCCTGATCTTGTTCCTTTGGCTGAGGTCTGAGCCGGTTCAGGTCTTGGCACCTGCAACATATTCGGCGACATTTTTGGCGAGCACATCGAGCGGAACATTGCCGCCACGCACCACTGTGTCATTGAAGTCTCGAAGGTCATAGCGGCTGCCCAATGCGGCTTGTGCCAATCCCCGTTGGCGAACGATTTCGCTGTGCCCGACCTTGTAACCGCAAGCTTGGCCCGGCCAACTGCAATAGCGATCGACTTCGCTGGCCACCTCAAGCGCGTTTGAGCCATTTTCCTCCACAAAGAATTTGACGCCCTGTTCGCGCGTCCAGCGCTTTGCATGCAGCCCGGTGTCGACGACAAGGCGGCAAGCGCGAAAAGCAAGAGACTGAAGATAGCCAAGGCGGCCGACCTGATAATCGTCGTAAAGACCAAGTTCGTCCGCCAGTTGCTCGGCGTAGAGCGCCCAACCTTCGCTATAGGCATTGAAGGCCAGCATGGTGCGGATCAGCGGCATCTGGTTCGCATATTCGCCCTGCCAGACGTGACCGGGGATGGCTTCATGGAAAGTAAGGTCGGGCAAGCTGAATTTGCTGTGCAGGTCAGTCGTGCGCAGGTTGATCCAGAACTTGCCGGGTATCGAGCCATCGATCGAGCCAGCCCCGCCATAGGCGCCAGGTGCGCCAGGCTCTTCCTCGGGCGGAAGACGCTTCACCTCCAGATTGCCGCGGACCAAAGTGCGGAAAGCCCGGGGCATCTCAGCACGGATCTTGCCTAGCCATTCCTGGATGAAGGCCATGATCTCGGCGCGACCTGCATCGCCTTCGCTGAATTTGAAGCGAGGGTCCTTTGCCAGCGCATTCATGCGTTCGCCGACCGAGCCCTGCGTATAGCCGAGACTTTTCAGGATCGGATCCATGCGGCCGTGCAGCGTGCGAAGCTCGTCCAGCCCCATCTGGTGCACCTCTTCAGGTGCCATGCGTGTTGTGGTGCTCGCGCGTAACGCCCAGGCGTAGAATTCATCACCGCGCGGGCGCGCCCACATGCCTGCATCCATGTTTGCCTTGGGCAATTGCGCCTTCAACTCGGCGAGTTGTCGTTCGAGCGCCGGTGCAACCAGATCGCGCAATATCTGCGTCGCGCGATCTGACCAGTTACCAGCAATCCCCAGCGCCTTTGTCCGCCGCGTGATGCTTTCGGCCAACCCGCCGCCCTGCCGCGCGCCGGCCAGGCTTTGTTCCATTTGTTTGATGGCTTTTTCGATAAGGAAAGCAGGCGCAAACAATCCTTTGCCTGCCGCATCTTTCAAACGCCCCGTCTCGCCATCCAATATCGCTGCATAGGCCGTCAGGCGCGCGAGATAGGCTTCGGCATCTGCCGAATTGCGGATGGGGTGGTCGCTATCGAGGAAACGGGGAGTATCAAGATACGCACCGACATTCTGGATGACGACATAAGGCGTGTTGCGCCAGCCGCCCACTGCGACGTCGCCATAGGGCAGGGCGAATCCATCCAGCGCCACGTCATATGCGCTTTCGACCACTGCGAGGCTTGTGCGGGTGGAATGATCGAGACCGGTTTTGTCGAACGCGCGCACGCGTTTCAGATCGGCGGCAAGGGTATCGGCTATCGCTTTTTGGCCAGAAGCTGAGCGATCCGCCAATTTGCCTCGCATTGCTGCGCGAGCGCCAGTGTCTATGCCTAGCGAAGTAGCGCCTTCGGGTGAATGCGCGAGAAGGTTATCCGCAATCGAGCCCAATAAGGCGTTGGCTCTCTCCGCGAGTGCTGGTTGCGGCGAAGGGGCCGAAGCAATGGCGGTTCCGGTGCGCACGCAGCCGCCCAAAGCCAGCGCAGCTGCCCCTGTGCCCAATGCTGCAATGGTCTGGCGTCGGGAAAAGTTTTGTAATGCTTCAGGCACGGGGAAGGCTCCTCAAATTGATCCCGGTTTGATAGCTGGCGCGCAGCGGCGGTCAATAGCATGGGCATTGCCGCCCAATGCATTTCGACGACCGACATCCCGACCTTTGGAGTTTAACCCAGCGGTTCAACTTTCAGGACTGCGCCCTCTGCGCCAATCACGCGGACCTTGGACCCGACAGGCGCGTCTGCGCCCCGGGCGTTCCATTCGCCATCGCCCACTTTGACGCGTCCTCTACCATCGACGATGGCTTCGATCACGGTGACAATCTCTCCGGTCAATCGCGCACCGCGATCATTGAGTGCGGGGTCCTCGGACTGGATCGGATTGTCTTTCAGGAAGCGCTTGCCTGCGTAGACCGTCAACACCGAGAGAACGGCAAAAAGCGCGACCTGCAAGGGCAGCGAAATCGGCAAAACCCATGAGAGCAGGCCGACGATGATTGCGGCAACCCCTAGCCACATCAGGAAAAAACCGGGCGCCAGCATTTCGATAACGCCAAGCGCCACACCCACCGATAGCCAGAACCAGTGGGGTTCGAGCGAAGCCAGCCAGTCGGCCATCTTACTTGCCCTTCTCGTTGGAAAGCGCATCCTTGGCGAGTTCGCCAATTCCGCCCAATGTGCCGATCAACTGTGTCGCTTCGACTGGGAACAGAATCGTCTTGCTGTTGGGCGATGTCGCAAACTGGCTGACTGCCTCAACATATTTTTGCGCAATGAAATAGTTGATGGCTTGCGCGTTTCCGCTGGCAATAGCATCGGAGACCATCTGCGTAGCCTTTGCTTCGGCCTCTGCTTCACGTTCGCGCGCTTCTGCATCGCGGAACGCAGCCTCCCTGCGACCTTCTGCCTGCAGGAT
Source organism: Sphingorhabdus buctiana (assembly GCF_042680825.1). Taxonomy (NCBI): domain Bacteria; kingdom Pseudomonadati; phylum Pseudomonadota; class Alphaproteobacteria; order Sphingomonadales; family Sphingorhabdaceae; genus Sphingorhabdus; species Sphingorhabdus buctiana. The sequence goes on along the minus strand of NZ_JBHUEL010000004.1, from coordinate 196,789 downwards.
CGCGCCTTGCTTTTCGCCTTCTGCCCGCAGGATTTCTGCGGCACGCAGACCTTCCGCTTCCAGGATTTGCGCACGCTTTTCACGTTCGGCCTTCATCTGGCGGGCCATGGCGTTGGAAATGTCAGCGGGTGGGCGAATGTCTTTCACTTCGACACGCGTGATCTTCACGCCCCACGGACTTGTGGCGTGATCAACAACGCCCAGCAAACGACCATTGATGTCATCACGTTTGGACAACGTCTCGTCGAGATCCATCGATCCCATGACGGTGCGCAGGTTGGTCGTCGTGATCTGCATGATCGCGACATACAGGTCGGAAACTTCATAGGCAGCTTTTGCCGCATCGAGCACCTGGAAGAACACCACGGCATCCACGCCGACCATGGCATTATCCTTGGTGATGATTTCCTGCCCAGGAATATCGAGCACTTGCTCCATCATGTTGATCTTGCGGCCGACGCGATCGACGAAAGGAACGATGAAGTTGAAGCCCGGATGCGCAGCATGGGTAAAGCGGCCAAAGCGTTCGATGGTATAGACATGGCCTTGCCGAACGACTGTGATCCCCATCATCAGGAATATCACTGCGAGTACCAGCAATACGATTACAAAGGTTTCCATGCCCACCTCCTATTTGACTGCCATCCATCTCCCAAATATGCGGGGACTTGCCAAGCGAAATCGGACAAGGTGCGCAGACTATGACATTGGTTGAAAAGCTGAAATTGGTGCGGACAGCCATGTACGTGCCGGCAATCAACGGACGCGCGCTTGAAAAGGCACGAGGCCTCGACGTCGATATGCTGATTATCGATCTTGAGGATTCGGTTCCCGCAGACCGCAAGGCAGAGGCGCGCGAAGCCGCCGTCGCCGAAGTTGCGAAAGGATTTCCAGGTAAACTGGTCGCCATCCGCCTCAACGGATTGGACAGCCCGGAAATTGAAGCCGATATCATTGCGGTCGAGCGATCGGCTGCGGATTGTTTCGTGCTGCCCAAGGTCGAAAGCGCTGCGGATCTGGACGCGCCTACCCAACGGCTGCCCAACCCTGTGCTCGCGATGATCGAAGGCCCACTCGGCCTCTATAATTGTCGCGAGATTGCCGCACATCGCTCTGTCGCAGGGCTTATTGCAGGTGTGAATGATATCTGCGCCGATATGGGTATCCGGCCGGGTCCCAATCGTGAAGGTCTGGAGCTTGCGCTTCAGACGATGGTGCTGGCTGCTGCAGCGGCTGGTAAACCTGCTTTTGATGGCGTGAACAACAAGCTGGATGACATGAGCGGACTGGACGCCGAATGCCGACAGGGCCGAGCCTATGGATTCACCGGCAAGACGCTGATCCATCCCAATCAGATTGCCATTGCCAACACAGCTTTCGGACCCAGTGTTGAGGAAATTGCTGCAGCTGAAGCAATTATTGCTGCTTCCACGGGTGGCGCGCAGCGGCATGAAGGCAAGATGATCGAATCGATGCATGTCGAACAGGCGCGCCGGACGATAGAACGTTCTCGACATACGGCGGGAAGTTAGACTAACTGCGCTGATGCGCGCGCTTCGTTTAACATCTTTCCTCCTTCTCACCAGCTTCACCAGCGTTGCTATTGTTGGCAAGCCCGTGACCGAATCCGAACTGCGCAAGCATGTGGAGATTTTGGCGTCGGACGAGTTTGAAGGCCGTGCCCCCGGAACCGAAGGTGAGCGCAAGACTCTTGCTTATCTGCAGAGGCAGTGGAGCACAGCGGGCCTGAAACCCGGCGCGCGCGATGGCAGCTGGTATCAGCCGGTCGATCTCATCCGGCGCGGCCCAAAACAGGCTACAGCCCAGTTCTTCGCAAAGGGCGAAAAACTGCGCGTAGTGAGCGACGATATCCTGCTGGTGGGTCGCGAAAGGCAGTACAAGGCAGACGCATTGCCCACCTTGTTCGTCGGACATGGCGTCAACGGGCAGGGCAAGGTTGTCGCGGACGTTAAAGGCAAGCTGGTCTTTGTGTTGGCCGATGATGCCGATTTTCTGCCGGCTGATATGAAATCAGCACGCGCGCGCCGCACTGCGCTGATTGATGCCGGTGCAGCAGGTGTTGTGTCCATATCGGGAGAACAATTTGATTTCCCCGTTTTCCGTCGTGCCATCCTCTCTCGCCCGATTACGTGGGAGGCGCGTGATAAGAGAGCCGATGTCGAAGGCGTAGTCAGCCCGCAATATATGGTGGCTCTGGTGACTGCTGCGGGCGGAGACTGGGATAAACTGCGCGTTGCCGCACGGGCCGCTGATTATGCCGGGCAGTCATTTGGACTCTCTGCCAATCTTGACGTCGAGACCGATGTCGAACGGATCAGAAGCAATAATATCATTGGCCGCATTCCAGGTAAAAAGTCCGGCAGCGGCGCGGTGATTTTCATGGGTCATTGGGACCATTTCGGTATTTGTCGCCCCGAAGCCGCCGAGGATCGCATCTGCAACGGCGCGGTTGATAATGCCAGCGGCATGGCTGTCTTGATCGAAGTGGCGAAACGCCTTGGTAAAGCCCGCTTTGATCGCGATATACTCTTCATTGGCACGACGGCGGAGGAATATGGCCTGATTGGCGCGCGTGCCTTTGCCGCTGATCCGGTGGTGCCGTTAGAACAGATCAAGGTAGTGCTCAACATAGACACGGTGGCCATCGCGCCCAAAGGCGCCAAGGTGGCCATTATAGGGCGCGGCAAAACCGATCTGGATGACGATATCGAAACGGTGGCGCGCAAACTTCGCCGCAAGATCGAACCTTCGACCGATGCCAATGCCTTCCTCCAAAGGCAAGATGGCTGGGCACTAACCGAGAAAAATGTTCCTGCGCTGATGGTTGGTGGATCATTTGCCGATCTCGCAAAGCTCGATGCTTTTCTGAAATCCGATTATCACGGCCCCGAAGACGAGGTTCGTGATGGTATCCAACTGGGCGGGGCAGCCGAGGATGCGGACCTGCACGTCGAACTGGGGCGCTATTTTGCCGACACCCGCAAGTACAAGCCCAAAAAGCCCGAGAAGGGGACTGGCGAATAATCGGTCTACTGTTTACATGGGCCGCCACGACTCGACACCCAGACAAAGCAAAGTGGCACCATGAAATCCGATAAAATCCGCCTTGGCCTAACCTTCGACGATGTGTTGTTGCAGCCTTGCGAGTCTGACATCCTGCCAAGCCAGGCTGATACCCGCACGCGGATAACCCCTGAAATCTCGCTCAACATCCCGATCATGTCTTCGGCGATGGATACCGTCACCGAAGCGCGCATGGCGATCGTAATGGCCCAGTTGGGCGGGATTGGCGTGCTGCATCGCAATCTGTCGATCGAGGAACAGGCGGCAGCTGTGCGTCAGGTGAAGCGGTATGAATCGGGCATGGTCGTTAACCCGATCACGATCGCGCCAAATGCGACGCTTGCCGAAGCGCAGGCGCTGATGCTGGAAAACCGGATTTCGGGCATCCCTGTGGTTGAAGCGAGCGGAAAGCTGGTCGGCATCCTTACCAACCGCGACGTCCGCTTTGCTGAAAACCCGATGCAGCCGGTGTCCGAACTGATGACGCGCGATAATCTCGCGACAGTTCAAGCCGGCGTTGCGCAAGAAGAGGCCCGGCGCCTCTTGCACCAGCGCCGCATCGAAAAGCTGTTGGTCGTCGACAATGATTTTCACTGCGTTGGCCTGATCACCGTCAAGGATATCGAAAAGGCCGTTACCTATCCCGACGCAACCAAGGATGCGACGGGCCGCTTGCGCGTCGCAGCGGCAACGACGGTGGGTGACAAGGGCTTGGAGCGCACCCGTGCGCTTATCGATGCGGAATGCGACGTAATTATCGTCGATACGGCCCATGGGCACAGCAAGATGGTTTCGGTCGCAGTGTCCGAAATCAAGAAAATGTCGAGCAAGGTTCAGGTCATTGCGGGCAATGTCGCCACTGCCGAAGCGACGCGGGCACTGATCGATGCTGGTGCGGATGGCGTAAAGGTCGGCATCGGGCCGGGCTCCATCTGTACGACTCGCGTCGTTGCGGGTGTTGGCGTTCCGCAGTTAACCGCAGTCATGGATTCGGCTGAGGAAGCCGCCAAGTCTGGCATTCCTGTGATCGCCGATGGCGGCCTTCGTACGTCGGGTGACCTCGCCAAGGCTTTGGCCGCCGGTGCGGCTAGCGTGATGGTTGGTTCGTTGCTCGCGGGAACCGAAGAGGCACCTGGTGAGACCTTCCTCTACCAAGGTCGGGCTTATAAGAGCTACCGCGGAATGGGATCGGTGGGTGCGATGGCGCGTGGATCGGCGGATCGCTATTTCCAGCAGGATATCAAGGATCAACTCAAGCTGGTTCCGGAGGGCATTGAAGGCCAAGTGCCCTATAAAGGCCCTGCTGCGGATGTAATTCACCAGCTCGTTGGCGGCGTGAAGGCTGCGATGGGTTATACAGGCTCCGCGACCATCGCCGACCTTCAAGAGCGTGCGCGTTTTGTGCAGATAACCAATGCCGGTTTGCGCGAAAGCCATGTCCACGATGTTACCATCACCCGGGAAGCACCCAATTATCCGACGCGTTGAGCTGCAGGCATGACGCCCGCCGCGAGAGTGCAGTCAGCGATCGAGTTGCTCGATGAGATAATCGTGGCAGCACGCGATAAGGGCGGCTCCGCGGATCGTGTGGCTGCGGCTTTCTTTGCTGCGCGCCGTTACGCCGGATCAAAAGACAGGCGTGCGATCCGCGATCTTGCATGGCGTGCAATCCGGGCATTTGGCGAACGGCCGGAAAACGGACGTGCCGCGATGGTCGCTTTGGCTGGTACCGATCAGGAGCTGGCGGCTCTGTTCGATGGCTCGGCCTATGGGCCGAAAGCTATTGATCCAAGCGAACCGAAAGCGTCGGGTGATATCGTGCCTGAATGGGTGAAGCCGCTATTTTCGGAACTGGTGACGGGAGACGAATTTCCGGCTTTGCTGGAGCGCGCGCCGCTCGACATTCGCGTGAACAGGCTGGTCGCTTGTCCCGCGCAGGTTCAAGCCCAGTTTCCCGAAGCGCAGCAAATGGAGGGCTGCACCGATGGCCTGCGTTTGCCGACAGGTTTTTCTATCGAGACGGAGCCGGTTTATCAAAGCGGTGCCGTTGAAGTGCAGGATTTCGGTAGCCAGTTGATCGCGGAACTGTGTGAAGCCAAACCTGGCATGACAGTGCTCGATCTGTGTGCAGGGGCAGGCGGGAAGACGCTTGCGCTGGCATCGCATATGGCGGGGGAGGGCAGGCTTATCGCTGCCGATACAAGCCGTGATCGCCTAACACAGTTGCCACCCCGCGCTGTCCGGGCAAAGGCTGAGTTTATCGAAACCCGCTTGCTCAACCCCGGTAAAGAGCTGGCAACATTGGATGATCTTTCAGAAGCGTGCGACATCGTCCTGATCGACGCCCCTTGTTCGGGCAGCGGAACCTGGCGCCGCAACCCCGAAACCCGATGGCGGCTGGAGCAGCGCGATCTGCAGCGACTAGTGACCGAGCAGGCGCGTCTGCTCGATATCGCGGCGCAATTGGTGAAACCCGGTGGCCGTCTGGTGTACGCCGTCTGTTCATTGTTCGCTTGCGAAGGCAGGGATCAGGCTGACGGCTTTCTGGAGCGTGCAAAAGGGTTCGAGCCAGATCTTGGATTGGTTCGCGCGGGACGGCGCGATGGCGCAGGTATCTTGCTAACCCCAGCACATGACGGTAGCGATGGCTTCTACATGGCGCGTTTGCACAAGCTATGTTAGCGGGGGCTATCGGTGCAAAGTTATTGGAATTTGATTATGCGTTTTTCGCCACCCGTCATCGCGCTGTCCGCCCTTTTCTTGGTGGCATCAAGCGCCAGCATCGGAAAAAAAGCCGACTATGAAATCGACCCGCAATCGATGGCCTTGGTCGCGGAAGGCGTTGCCTTGCAAAAGGCCGGAAAGCTTGATGAAGCATTGGGCTGGTTCGAAACTGCCTTGGCAGTCGATCCGCGTAACCGCTCCGCCTTTGTCGGCATGGCAGAGGTTTCAGCGCAGCAAGGCCTCAAAGGGAAAGCCATTTCCTTCTACAAAAGTGCACTGGATATCGAGCCGAACGACATCGCGATCATCGCGGCTCAGGGCGAATTAATGGCGTCGAAGGGTGCGCTTGACGCGGCAGGCAAGAACCTGGCCCGGTTGCAGATTTTGTGCCGTTCCAAGTGCAGCGAGAGTGAGCGGCTGTCTTCTGCGATCGAAAAGGCCAAGCTGAAGGATGCGGTTCAGGCTAGCGCTGTTGAAATCAAACCGACCGTCCAGCAGTCGAACTGATTCAAATCAGCGGGCCGAATTCCGCAACAACAGCTTCATAAATGCGCCGTTTGAACGGCACGATCAGCTTAGGCAATTCAGAAGCTTCAGCCCATTTCCACCGAGAGAACTCCGGATGGTGGGTTTCGATGTTGATGTCTGCATCGTCACCCTTGAATCGCATAAGAAACCACCATTGGCGTTGACCGCGCCAACGTCCGCCCCAGATGTTGCCCTGCAATTCTGGAGGAAGATCATAGAAATATTCTTCCTTGCTACGGGCAATCAAGTCCACATGGTGCGGAAACAGCCCGGTTTCTTCGCCCAGTTCCCGAAACGCCGCCATCTCCGGGTCTTCCCCATCGTCGATGCCACCCTGCGGCATTTGCCATGCATCGCCCGGATTATCGATCCGCTGGCCGACAAATACCAATCCCGACCGGTTCGCGAGCATAATACCCGCGCAGGGTCGGTAGGGCAGATCGTCTCCGTCGCTCATCAGCTGGGCCTCAGGCGTTTTCCATCACTTCGGCTAGCATCGCCTTCAATGCTGCAAGGTTTCCTGCAACATCCTCCTTAGAGGAGGGGATGGCCTTGCGCAGCGTAATGTGGCCATGGACATTGCCATCCGCGCTGCGATGCTGGACGTGAACGCCGGCCGCCTTCAATGACTCGACATAGGCCAAGCCTTGATCGCGCAACGGATCGAGACTTGCTGTGGTGACAAGCGAAGGGGGCATGCCTTCTTGCGAAAACCGAATCGGCGCACCGCGATAGTCATTTGCATCGGCTTGATAGGCTGCATGGAAATAAGCCATGGAATCGGCGGTGAGCAAAAAGCCGTCGGCAAAATCGCGCATGCTTTGCCAATCATCGCTATCGGTCACGACCGGATAGATCGGATGTTGGACCAAGACAGGAACTGCAGCTGGATTGTCCCGCAGGGCCATAGTGGTTGCAATGGTCAGGTTGCCTCCGGCGCTGTCGCCCGAGGTTATAAGTCCGGTTACTTGCAATCCCAATTCGGCGGGGCTGCCTGCAATCCAGCGTGTGGCTGCTTCGCAATCGACTGCGGCGGCCGGGAAGCGATGTTCGGGCGCGAGGCGGTAGTCGATGGAGACGACGGGCATATCGAGTTGCCGCGAAACTTCCGCACAATAGGGGCCATAAACGTCGAGATCGCCGATCACAAAACCGCCACCATGGTAGAAAACCATTACCGGACCGGCGCCCCGGCCTTCGCGGTTGTCATAGAGTCGCGCGGGAATCGCACCGGCTGGCCCGGGAATTGAAAGATCGCGAACGACGGCTATTTCTCCGAGTTCTTCCTCGGCCACAGAGCCCATGGCGACCATCATCCCGCGCGCTTCCGTAGCGGAAAGTTCGTGCATTTTGGGGCCCGGCTGTGCATTCAAAAAATCAAGAAATGCCTGTACATCGGGTCGCACAAAATGGTTGCTCATCGTCTCTCTCCTATTGTTCCTCGATCGAGGCATAACGCGAAGCAGATGGCGCGTCCATGGCAAAGCCCCGCTGTGCCACAAAACAGATTTCCTATTTGGATTTGGCGCAAAAGCGCGCATAAGGACGAATTAACAGGATAATTAAATTCAGCGGGACTTTACGAAATGGCTACTGCCGCGCGCAGCATCGACACCCAATCCCAAGCCGACATTCCCCATCCCGAAGCCGTAGTGGTCCGCTTTGCGGGGGACTCGGGCGACGGCATGCAGTTGACGGGTGGGCAATTCACCTTGTCGTCCGCCTTGGCGGGAAACGACTTTGCGACTTTCCCAGATTTTCCGGCCGAAATCCGGGCACCACAGGGCACGCTGTTTGGCGTGTCGGCGTTCCAGATCAATTTCGGTGCGTCCGAAATCGATACTGCAGGTGATGCGCCCGACGTCCTCGTCGCCATGAACCCGGCGGCGCTCAAGACCAATGTGAAGGACCTGAAGCCCGGCGGCCTCATCATTGCCGACGAGGGTGAGTTCAACGCACGCAACCTCGCCAAGGCGCAATATGATGTGAACCCGCTTGAAGATGGCTCACTCGGCAAATGGCAACTGGTTCATTTCAATATCAGCCAGTTGACGATGGATGCGGTGAAGCCATTTGGCCTCGGCAACAAGGAAGCCCTGCGTTGCAAGAATATGTGGACGCTGGGCCTTGCACTGTGGATGTTCGATCGTGATCGCGAACCGATCATTCAGTGGCTCAAGGACAAGTTTGCAAAGAACCCGGTCCTGGCCGACGCCAATATTGCCGCACTCAATGCTGGCCATGCTTATGGTGAAACAGCAGAAATCGGAAATCCCGGTGCCGTCGCCATTCCGCGCAAGCATGTTGATGCGGCTCCTGCCGAGCCTGGCCTGTATCGCACCATAAATGGTGCCGACGCCGCAGCCATGGGTCTTGTCGCTGGATGCCAGCTTGCTGGTGTGAAGATGTTCTTCGGCGGCTATCCGATCACGCCTGCCAGCTCGATATTGCACGCCCTCGCGCGGTTCAAGGAATATGGAGTAACCACCTTCCAGGCAGAAGACGAAATTGCGGCCATCGCCTCGGCTATTGGTGCATCTTATGCCGGGCAGCTTGGCGTTACTTCATCGTCGGGCCCCGGCATTGCGCTCAAGACCGAAGCCATCGGGCTTGCGGTGATGACCGAGTTGCCGCTTGTGATCGTCAATTCGCAGCGCGGCGGCCCTTCGACCGGCCTTCCGACCAAGACCGAACAGTCTGACCTTTACCAAGCGGTCTACGGCCGCAATGGCGATACGCCGTTGCCGGTTATCGCTGCTCGCTCGCCGGGAGACGTGTTCGATTGCGCGATCGAGGCTGTGCGCATTGCAACCCAGTTCATGACCCCGGTCATCCTGCTCACCGATGGCTATATCGCCAATGCAGCAGAGCCTTGGAAGGTTCCGGATATGAGCAGCTACAAGCCGTTCCCGGTCAGCTTCCTCGATCATGTGCCCGAAGGCGGGTTCAAGCCTTATGGCCGCGACAACAAGCTCGCCCGTCCTTGGGTGAAGCCCGGAACGCCAGGCTTGCTGCATCGCATCGGCGGTATCGAGAAGGAGGTCGATACCGGCCACCTCAACTACTCGCCTGCCAACCACCAGGCGATGACCGATATCCGCAAGGGCAAGGTCGATGGTATTGCCGCGCATATTCCGGCGCAGGATGTCTGCCTTGGTACCGAAGGCGGCAAATTGGCAGTTGTCGGTTGGGGCTCAACCTTTGGCCCGATCCATCAGGCGGTCCGTCGCGCACGCGCAAAGGGGCAAGATGTCAGCCACATCCACGTCCGCCATATATGGCCGATGCCGACCAATCTGGGCGACTTGCTGCGCAAATTTGACAAGGTAATCGTGCCTGAAATGAACACCGGTCAGTTCAAGACGGTGCTGCGCGATCAATATCTGATCGACGCCAAGCCGCTAAACAAGGTTTCGGGCCAGCCCTTCCGCATCCACGAAATTGAAGCCGCCATTGAGGAGGCACTCGCATGAACGACATGACCCCCATCCAGAAATCGTCGCCCAAGGATTGGGAGACCGATCAAGAAGTCCGCTGGTGCCCGGGTTGCGGAGACTATGCGATCCTGAAGGCCGTGCAGCGCACCATGCCCGAACTGGGCCGCAAGCCTGAGGATACGGTTTTCATCAGCGGCATCGGCTGCTCGTCTCGCTTCCCATATTATATGGAAACCTATGGCTTCCACACCATCCACGGCCGAGCACCGGCAGTGGCAACGGGCGTAAAGCTCGCCAATCCCGACCTCGACGTCTGGATCATTACGGGTGATGGTGACGCGCTGTCGATCGGCGGCAACCATACGATGCACCTTCTGCGCCGCAATCTTGATTGCCAGATCCTGCTGTTCAACAACGAAATTTACGGTCTTACCAAGGGCCAATATTCGCCCACCAGCCGTGTCGGCACCAAATCACCGTCGACGCCGTTCGGATCGGTTGATCGCCCGGCAACACCTTGTGCCTTCGCGCTTGGTTCCGGCGCGCGTTTTGTTGCGCGCGGATTTGACGTGTCAAAGCATCTGCCCGACGTTCTCAAGGCCGCGCACGCGCACAAGGGTGCGGCCTTTGTTGAAATCTTCCAGAACTGCATCGTTTACAACAAGGATGTGTTTGAGGATTTCGCAGCCCCGAAGGGTGCAGAGGCCCGCCAGCTCTGGCTGCAGGATGGCCAGCCCATGCTGTTTGATGACGGCAATAAGGGTATCGCGATGGACATGGATACGCTGACCTTGAAAGTCGTCGATGTCGCCAATGGTGATTGGCAGTCTGCGGGCGTCATCGTCCACAATGTGAAGAACCGCGCGCTCGCGCACATGTTGGTGGAAATGCCATTTGGCGAGTTCCCGATGGCGCTCGGCGTGCTCTACGACGATCCACGCCCGACCTATGACAGCGCGGTGGTCGAGCAGAATGCCAAATTGTCAGAAGGCAAGACGCCCGATTTGCAGGCCCTGATCAGCAAAGGCCAGACCTGGACGGTCGACTGACACATTGGTGCATTTGCTTAAGTGCAGATGGCTGCGTAACCGGTTAACTGTGTCAGATGGATAATCTGACACACAGCCTTGCTGGCGCGGTGCTTGGTCAAATGGGGCTGAAGCGCAAGACCGGCTTGGCGATGCCGACATTGGTGATTGCAGCAAACCTGCCCGATATCGATGCGGTCGCTGTCTTGCTCGGTGGGCATCATCATCTGGCTTTGCGGCGTGGCATCACCCACGGACCGATCGCCATGCTGGTGCTGCCCATCATTCTGTGGGCGTTGATGCTATGGTTTGACCGCTGGCAGGATCGCCGCGGCAAGCGGCCAGCAAACAGGCTTCCGGTTCACGGAGGTTGGCTATTGGCCTTGGCCTTTATCGGAACGATCAGCCACCCCGCGCTCGATTGGCTCAACAATTATGGCATCCGTTTGCTCGAGCCTTTTTCGAGCCAATGGTTCTATGGCGACACGCTGTTCATCATCGATATCTGGGTCTGGATTGCGCTTATCGCGGGCGTATGGATTTCGCGCCGACGTGAAAAGGCAGGCAGGGCTGACTGGCGAAAGCCTGCCACCGCCGCTTTCACTGCAATATTCACATACATCGCTGCGAACGGATTGCTGTCGGTTCATGCCGAGAAACAGGCAACGAAGCTATTGGTCGCGCGGCACGATACAGCCGATGAAAACTATCAGCCGCTGGTGGTTGCCAATGCCGTGCCCATCGAATTCTGGCGCCGCGAGATTGCATGGCGCGACGCGCTCAAAATGGGCGAGGGCAATTATATATTGGGTAAGGGCGCAACGTTGTCACCCGAGGCGCAAAGGCACCGGATGGACAAGCTTTCTACTGAGCCCCGGATTGCGGCGGCAGATCGCGAAGCACGCGATTTCCTGTTTTGGGCACGCATGCCCTTTGCCGAAACGGACAAGGAAGGAAAGGTCATCATTCGTGATCAACGCTTCGACAGTCGGGTGGTTCGAAACAATTTCGAGGTGGTGATTACCCCGAGGGATTAATCCCTACGCACTAAGCCCGTATCCGGATTTGAAGTCCGTGGCTGTAAAGGCCGCGCATGACATCAATTGTCTGGTTCCGAAGAGATTTGCGGTTGGAAGACCAAGCTGCCCTGCTCGCTGCAGTCGGGCGGGGCAGGCCTATTGCGCCTGTCTATATACTTGACGACGAAACCCCGAAGCACCGCCAAATGGGGGGTGCTTCGCGCTGGTGGCTCCACCACAGCCTGAAGTCGCTCGACGCCGCTTTACGAGCGCGCGGATCTCGCCTGATTTTGCGCAAGGGCCCTGCGGCGCAGGTGTTGGCGCAACTCGCACGCGAAGTGAGCGCTTCGGCTATTCATTGCTTGCGTCATTATGAGCCTTGGTGGCGCAATGCCGAACGTTCGCTTCAGGAAATCCTTCCCGTCGGCACTTCGCTGATCCGGCATGAAGGGCTGTATCTGATGCCGCCTGGCAGTGTGAAGACCGGCAGCGGCGGGCAGTTCAAAATCTACACGCCCTTTTGGCGTGCCCTCTCACAACATATGCCCCCGCCGCCGCCGCGTGCAGCACCCACGCACATTCCGGCGCCTGAAGCATGGCCAGGTAGCGACAATCTTGATGATTGGAAGTTGCTGCCATCCCAGCCGGATTGGTCAGGTGGAATGCAGGCATTCTGGAAACCGGGAGAAGATGGGGCGAAGGAGAGGCTTGCTGCTTTCTTGCCCAAGGCGGGGCGTTATCAGGAAAAACGGAACCTTCCGTCGATCCCGGGCACCAGCTTCCTTTCACCCCATCTGCATTTCGGGGAAGTTTCGCCGGCGCGCCTCTGGCATGCGGCGATGGATGCAGGCGGCTCGGTCGAAACCTATCTCAAAGAACTGGTTTGGCGCGATTATGCCGCCAATGTAATCCTGCAGTTTCCGGATTATGGAGCGCGCAACGCACGGGGTTCGTTCGATCATTTTCCATGGCGCAATATGTCCGACGAAAACGTTCGCCGCGATTTCCGTTTATGGACCAAAGGGCAAACAGGCTATCCGATAGTTGACGCAGGGATGCGCGAATTGTGGGCAACCGGTTGGATGCACAATCGCGTGCGCATGATTGCCGCGTCATTCCTGATCAAGCATCTGTTGATTGACTGGGTCGAGGGTGAGAAGTGGTTCTGGGATACGCTGGTTGACGCAGATTATGCCTCTAACGCCGTGAACTGGCAGTGGACTGCAGGTAGCGGCGTCGACAGCAACATGTTCGTTCGGATCATGGCGCCGTTGTCGCAATCAGAAAAATTCGATGCCGGTGCCTATATCCGGCAATGGGTACCCGAACTGGCCCATCTTTCGGACCCATATATCCATGATCCGGAAGAATTCGGAATGCGGCCAGCCGCTTATCCTTCAAAGATCATTGGCCATAAAGCCGCGCGCGAACGTGCGTTGGCGGCTTATGCAATGATCAAGGAAAGCGGATCAGTCGACAATGAGGCGGTGGCCGGTCTCGAAGCCGCCGAGTAACAGCTGGGCGATCGCTTCGCCGACGACAGACGGTTCCTTCAGAGTATTTGGATCTTCACCCGGATAGGCCTTGGCGCGCATAGCAGTTCGGGTCTTTGCCGGGTCGACAATGGCCACGCGCACGGACGAAAGGTTCTGCACTTCCTCGGCATAGCTGAGCGCGAGGTTCTCAAGCGCAGCTTTCGATGCGCCATAGGCGCCCCAATATGCTCGCGGCTTTTGCCCGACACTGCTCGTCAACACCACAACCCGTCCGGCATCGCTGGCGCGCAATAGGCCGTCAAATGCCGCAATCAAAGCCTGCTGGGCGAGCAGGTTCAGGGTCAGCACACGATTGAATTCGGCTGCATCGATGACGGGAACGGGTGAAAGCGTTCCAAGTATAGCGGCATTGAGTACAAGAATATCCAACTTGCCCCAACGTTCGCGCACTGCAGCGGCAAGCCTTTCATTGTTACCAGCCTCAGTCAAATCCATGGGAGCGATGGTTGCGCTTCCGCCCGCGTCGAAAATCCGCTGTTCAACGGCTTCAAGATCTTTGGCATTCCGCGCCGTCAAAATGACATGTACGCCCTCTGCAGCCAATCGCTCGGCGGTCGCCGCACCGATGCCGCGGCTTGCGCCGGTTACCAGCGCTATTCGTCCCTGCAATGCACCCATGGTCTAGCCAACCACTCGCAGCTTCAACTGCCCGGGGGAGCTGTGCTCGTCAAAATCGGTCAGCTTTGTTGGATAATCGCCGGTGAAGCACGCATCGCAATAGCGTGGGCAGGCCGGATCGCGCTGTGCTTCTCCCAGCGCCCGATAGAGACCTCCTATGGTCAGGAAGGCAAGGCTATCGGCATGGATGAATTCGCACATTTCGGCGATGTTCATGCGGCTCGCGAGCAGCTTTTCCCGCTCCGGAGTGTCTACCCCATAGAAGCAGCTGTTGGTCGTAGGCGGACTGGCGATGCGCATATGCACTTCAGCGGCGCCCGCTTCGCGCATCATCTGCACGATTTTGAGGCTGGTCGTGCCGCGCACGATCGAATCGTCGATCAGGACAATGCGCTTGCCTGCCACCAGATTGCGGTTGGCATTATGTTTGAGCTTCACACCCAGGTGGCGCACGCCATCGCCGGGTTGAATGAAGGTACGCCCGACATAGTGCGAGCGTATAATGCCAAGTTCAAACGGAATGCCCGATGCCTCTGCATAACCGATGGCTGCCGGTGTGCCGCTATCGGGTACCGGGATGACATAGTCTGCATCAACACCATTTTCCCGGGCGAGTTCGGCACCGATAGCCTTGCGCACCGAATAGACGCTGCTGCCATCAACGATCGAATCCGGTCGCGAGAAATAGACATGCTCGAAAATGCATGGCCGTGGATTTGCCGGGAAAAAGGGCTTGTGCGAACCGATTGCGCCTTCGCGAACAACAACGATTTCGCCGGGTTCGATGCTGCGAATGAAATCGGCGCCGACAATATCGAGCGCGACGGTTTCCGAAGCAAATATGATCGTTTCACCCAAACGACCCATTACCAGCGGACGAATGCCAAGCGGGTCGCGACACGCAATCATGCCCTCGGGTGTCATGCAAATCAGCGAATAGGCGCCCTCCACCTGTTTCAGCGCATCGATCAGTCGATCGAGAAGGCTCTTCTGCGAGGAGGTTGCAACCAGATGGATGATGACTTCGGTGTCCGAAGTTGATTGGAAGATCGAGCCACGGCGTACCAGCTCTCGGCGCAAGTGAACGGCGTTTGAAATATTGCCGTTATGGGCAACCGCAAATCCGCCAGTCGCCAGATCGGCATAAAGCGGCTGCACATTGCGCAGCGAGGTTTCGCCAGTGGTCGAATAACGCACATGCCCGGCCGCGATCGTGCCGGGCAAGCCGCGGATGACATCTTCACGGTCAAAATTGCCGGCGATATGGCCCATTGCGCGGTGCGTGTGGAATTCGCTGCCGTCAAAGCTGGTTATCCCGGCCGCTTCCTGACCACGGTGCTGCAAGGCGTGAAGGCCCAGCGCAACCATCGCGGAAGCGCCTTCGGCATTGTAAACGCCAAAGATACCGCATTCCTCGCGTAGTTTGTCGTCGTCGAAGGGATTGGTGGTGAGCATGTCCAAAGCGAATCCCGATTGCTGAAATTGCGCTGCATATAGGTATGCAAGGCCGCAATGTCTCCCCCCTTGTAACGCATACTATCCCAAAAAGCGCCTGCTACGACCGATTGCCAGCCCCCTTGGCGTCGGCTAGGCAAAGATCATGGCAGACGATCGCGAAACCGGGCTTGCGCTCAATCCGAAATTTGATGCGAATGGACTTATGACCGCCGTGGTGGTTGATGAGGCCGATGGTGCGGTGTTGATGGTCGGACACATGGACCGGGAAGCACTTGATATAACCCGTCAAAGCGGGAAGGTGACTTTCTTCTCGCGAAGCCGTGCGAAGCTGTGGACCAAAGGTGAGAGTAGCGGAAACTTCCTGCATCTTGTCGAAATGCGGGTCGATTGCGATCAGGATGCGCTGCTGGTGATAGCACGTCCGGATGGCCCTACATGCCACACAGGCGAACGAAGCTGTTTTTACCGGCGAGTCACTGACCAAGGGCTCGAGCGGTTGTGAAACTAGGTTTGTCAGCGGTGGCTCTGGTGGTCATGCTGACGCTGACCGGATGCGATGCCAAGGACACCAAAGCTTCTGGTGATCCGGATAGTGCGGGTGCCGCGCTTGATAAACTCGCCATCGAAAAAGGTCTGATACCTGATGGCCGATCGCTAGCTTTTGAGGGGCGCTTTGAAGCGCAAAGCGAATTGGGCACCGACAAATTCTGCGCCGTTTCGAACGGTGGATCAGATTATCGCGTGGGATTTCTCTCGGTGTACGGACCTGAAAGCAAATGCGAAGCTAAGGGAAGTGCTCAGCAGGAAGGCGACACAATCCGCATCAAACTGGAAGGCAAGGATGCCTGTTCCTTCACGGCCAGCTATGACGGAATAATCCTGCGCTTTCCCGGTAACGTCCCCGAAGGTTGTGCGAACTATTGTTCCAAGAATGCCAGCATGAGCGGAACACGCTATTATTTTGTCGAGCCCGGCGCAGATGCAGCAAAGCGGACCTTAGGCCGCGAACTCGACAGGCTCTGCGCCTGAATTACGGTGCGATAATCAGGCAGCCTTGGCCGACAACGGCACTTTTGACCTTTGTAAACATGGCTTCTGCATCGCTGCGGTTTGCAAATGGCCCCGCTTGCAAACGCGAGAGATTGCCAGCAGGTACCAGCGAGTAAGTCGTCCCCGATAAGCCGTCGACTTTTTGCTGCAAACTGGCCCACAGCTTTTTGGCATTCGCCTCACTACCAAATGCGCCCAACTGGATACGCCAACTGCCCGCGACAGCCGCGGGTTTCTTGGCCGTTTTTGCAGGTTCAGGCTGCGTTGTTTTGCCGTTCAAAGCTGGAATGGTGCCGGGGAAACCGGGTTCGACAGCCTTTGTCGTTTTTGAAGGCGGTACGTCGATCGGTTTTGCCACTGCAACTGGTGCCTTGGTGTTGATTGGAAAGCCCGTTACCTGCGCTGCTCGCTTTTGTGCCGTTGCCGTTTCAATTTCCCCAGCAAGCGCGACGCCCTTTTGGCGTTGTTCCAGCGGGATATATTTGTCCATTTCGGCAAGGTTGCGGCTTGCAGGGGCAAGTCCAGCTGCAGACGCGCGCGTCATCAACGCATAGGCACGAACCCAATCCTTTTGGATGTTCACACCGTTAAACAGTTCAGTGGCCAGCAGATATTGTGCCCTTGGTTCGCCCCGTGCTGACGATGCCTGCAGCAACGGCAGCGCTTCCTTGATGCGACCTTGGTAATGCAACAGGTGTCCCAAGCTGTCTGCGGCTTGTAGATGCCCTTGGTTGGCTGCGCGCTGATACCATTGCTCCGCTATTTTCAGATCCTGTTTGACGCCGCGGCCGAGTTTATAGGCTTGTGCGAGATTGAACTGCGCATCCGGGTCGCCTTTTTTTGCGGGTTCGCGCCATTCATTTACGGCTTTCGCATATTCGCCGCCTGACCATGCATCCACGCCTGCTTTCACATCTGCGACAGCGGGCCCGGCAAGCAAAGACATGCTGGTTACAAATAATGTTAAAGGCAAAGCCCGGTTCGGCATGGTCCACTCCGATCAGTATTTCGGCACCGGATAGTCGATGTCTGCTGATATTTGGTAAATTTGCAAGGTGAACGGCTTAACCTTTTACATGCATTAACGTTGAGTGATGCATCTGAGAGTTTTCACAGGCTGTCTGCTGACTGACTATTTTCAAGCCTGGAAAGGCGATGTCAGCGTTAACCGATTTTTAGGTGTGTTCTGTCACATCCTCTCCAAACAGCTTGCAAAAGGGGAATAATGTGAGGGTTCTCGCATTGGCATCGCAAAAAGGCGGATCGGGCAAAACGACATTGTCCGGCCATCTTGCAGTACAGGCACAATTGGCGGGCGCTGGCCCTGTCGTCCTCATCGATATCGACCCGCAAGGTTCGCTGGCGGACTGGTGGAACGAACGAGACGCTGATTTGCCAGCATTTGCGCAGACGACCGTAGCCCGCCTTGCGTCGGACCTAGCTGTCCTTCGTCAGCAAGGCTTCAAACTGGCCGTCATCGATACGCCGCCGGCGATCACCATGGCGATCCAGAGCGTGATTTCGGTGGCCGAGCTCATCGTCGTTCCGACCCGACCCAGCCCGCACGATCTTCGTGCCGTTGGCGCAACCGTCGATCTTTGCGAGCGCGCCGGCAAGCCGTTGATCTTCGTTGTCAACGCGGCCACCCCCAAGGCGAAAATCACATCGGAGGCTGCGGTCGCGCTGTCACAGCATGGTACTGTCGCTCCAATAACGCTGCATCATCGCACCGACTTTGCAGCTTCGATGATCGATGGTCGCACAGTGATGGAGGTGGATCCGCAAGGCCGCTCCGCCGAAGAAGTGCGCCAGCTTTGGTCCTATATCTCGGACCGTCTGGAAAAGAATTTCCGCCGCACGGTGTTCAGCGCACCCGCAGCTACCAACCCGCAGGTCGCACAGGCCCGTCCGATGGGCGGTTTTGGCCGCCGGGTCATCGGTTAATCAGGATTGGGGGCTATGAACATGAGCGAACCCAAACCGATAGCATCACTCTCCTCGGGCCTGCTGGCTCGAAAAGGTGCTGCACGCCCGGCCATGCGCCGTCCGGTGATTCAGAATAGCGGTGTCGCGGCGACCGCGGTACAGGATGACCTGGGCTGGAACGACATGGGTTATGATGTCGATCCCGATCCGACCACGCCGATGGATTATGAGCATGACCACGGATACAATCCGCTGGCCAATGCCGTCCCGGAAGTGAAGCCTGAGGTCAAGCAACAGCAGGAACGCATCGCAGAGCAACTGCAGGTGCAGGCCGAAGAGCTTGGCGTTGGTGGTTTTGACGAACCTGTCTCGCAAGTCGTGCCCATCATTGCCACCCGTCCAGTTGCCGCCAAAGCCCCGATTGTTCGGGAACGCGCAGCACCAGGAAGCAAAGGTAAATCTGCCTTCACGCTTCGCCTTGATGCAGACCGTCACCTCAAGCTTCGGCTTGCCTGTGCGGTCAGTAACAAGTCTGCCCAGCAACTCGTCACCGCAGCGCTCGATGCCTTCATCGAAGCGATGCCCGAAATTTCCTCGCTGGCGGCGCAAGTCCCCGGCAAGAAAACGGCCTGACATGCCAACCCTAACCAAGTTTGAGGTAAAGTCATGAAGAACAAGACTCTCGTAAAACTGGCATTATCGACCGCTGTGGTCGGGTTCACTGCCATGGGCGGGGCTGGCGTTGTCGCATCGAGCGCGGCCACGCATGCATCGGTGGATGTGCAAGCCAAAAAGGCACTTGGTTGGGCCAAGAAGGCGGAGAAGCTCTATGCCAAAGGCAAGATCGACAAGGCGTTAGGATATGCCGAGGCTGCTGTTGGAGGTGACCCCACTAACACGCAATACCGTGCGTTGCTTGCACGCATCTACATGGCGCAGGGGCGCTTTGTCGCTGCGGAGCGTACCTTCATGGACGTCATGGAACTTGGCCAAGTCGATGCCCGCGGCGTAATCGGCACTGCTCTTGCGCGGATCGCACAGGGTAAGGTGGAATCGGCTGTTTCGCTGGTTGATGCTAATCGCTCGATCCTCCCGGCGAGCGATTATGGTCTTGCTTTGGCACTGGCTGGCGACAGCAAGCGCTCGGTCGATATACTTGTTGATGCCATTCGCGCCGACAATGCAACCGCTCGTACGCGCCAGAACCTCGCGCTTGCATATGCCCTTGATGGCCGCTGGCGCGAAGCGCGCATCATGGCGGTTCAGGATATGCCGCAGGAACGTGTTGATGCGCGCATCGTTGAGTGGGCGCAATATGCACGCCCGGGTGCTTACCAGACCCGCGTTGCTGGCCTGTTGAACGTCACGCCGCGCACCGATTCTGGCCAGCCGGTCCATCTTGCCCTTGGCAAGACCAATGCGACTCCGGCCATGGCGGCGGTTGAAGCTCCGGCTCCGGTTGCCATCGCTGCTGCCGAACCCGCAGCGGAGTTTGCGGCAGTTGACCCGACTCCGGTTGCCATCGCTTCTGCCGAACCTGCGGCGGAACTGGCGGCCGTAGGCCCGGCACCGGTTGCAGCGGGCTATGAAGAAGCCGACGTCCGTATCGCTGCTGCAGTTGCTTCGATTTCGGAAGAAGAGGCGCCTTTGATCAAGGCGCCCGAAGGCCCGGCAAAAGCAGAAGAGTCGGCTCCGGCCGCTAAACCGGTGAAGCTTGCTCTTGCGGATACACGTGCACCGGCAGCGCCAGCCGCTGGGAAGTACCTTGTGCAGCTTGGCGCCTTCTCATCCTCGGGCAACGCCCAGAGGGCTTGGGCGCATTATAGTCGCAAGCACAAGATCCTGGGTGACTTTACCTCGTCAAGCTCAACCGTAAATATCAAAGGGCGGACGCTGACACGCCTCGCCGCTTCGGGATTTGGCAATTACCAGGCCGCTGCTGCAGCCTGCAGCCAGATCAAGCGTGCAGGTGGCGACTGTCTGGTGAAGTCCGTGAACGGCGCCGCGCCGGTTCGCATGGCTGCCAAACCGGCCCGCAAACCAGTCAAGATAGCTGCGCGATAAATTCCAAAACAATAACGGGTTGCGCAAAGGGCGGCGGATCAGATGATCTTGCCGCCCTTCATTGTTTTGCGCACCCGGCCTTGAACGGGCAGCTTGTCGAAAGGTGTGTTTCCAGCAAGAGCCGCCATCTTGTCGCTGTCTACCTGCCATGGGGCGTCACGATCGATAAAAATCAGATCGGCTTCGCGGCCGCTTTCGATGGCTCCTGCATTTACATTCAAGATGCGCGCCGGGTTGGTTGCAAGCAATTCGAAAAGCCGGCCAATCGAAATATGTCCATCGCGCACAAGATTTAGCGATAGTGCCAGTAAGGTTTCTGCACCGGCCATTCCGGGTGCTGCATCGGCGAAGGGAAGCCGCTTATCTTCGGGCCCGCGCGGATCGTGGCCCGAGGAAATTACGTCGATTGTTCCATCTGCAATGGCAGCGATGCACGCCAAACGGTCTTCTTCGCTCCGCAAGGGCGGGGAAAGCCGGGCAAAGGTACGAAATCCCGTCAGCGCGGTATCAGAAAGGAACAGATGGGCAGGGGTGATACCGCAGCTGATTTTCAGCCCGCGTTGCTTGGCAGCCCGAATGAGGTCAAGCCCTGCAGCGGTCGTAACCTGCCTGAAGTGAGTATGCGCTCCGCTTTCTTCAGCAAGCGCCAGATCGCGCTGGATCGCGAGCGTTTCGACCGTCGGCGATGCGCTGGGCAGGCCCAGCAGCGTGGCATTAAGGCCTGTTGTCGCGACTGCATTGCCAGCCAAGCCTGCATCCTCGCTATGCACGAACAGCGGCATATCGAGCATGGCGCAGTAGCGCATCAGACGCAGCATGACGCCCGAATCGGCTATCCAACGTCGACCGGTAGCTACTCCAAGCGCCCCGGCATCCTTCATCAACGCGATTTCGGCCATATGCTGGCCATCAAGATCCTTTGTCGCAGCCGCCAGCGGATGGACCCAGAAATCGGGTTTTCCTTTACGACCGGCAAAGCGGATCGTCGCCGGGTCGTCGTGCACCGGTGATTGGTCGGGCATCAGGGCAGCGCGCGTAATGCCACCAAAGCGGAATGCGGGTTTGTCTGTTGCAAAAACGCCAAGATCGATGATGCCTGGTGCAACAATCAATCCTTCGGCATCGATGCGTTCGCCCAAGGGATCGGCCTTGCCAACCTGGCCAATCCGTTCGCCCGCGACATGCAGATGTGCGGTTTCGGATTCCGATTTGCCGGGCAGGATGACTTGCCCGCCTAGGATGTTGGTGCCGCTCATGACCAGCCCTCCACCTTGCGGGCTCGCCGAGTCAAAATGTCGAGGCACGCCATGCGAACTGCAACCCCCATTTCGACCTGTTCGGTAATCGCAGATCGCTCAAGGTCGTCGGCGATGTGGCTGGCAATCTCGACCCCGCGGTTCATCGGCCCGGGATGCATTACCAGCGCGTCGGGTTTGGCAAGTTCTAGACGACGCGAGTCGAGCCCATAGAGGTGGAAGAATTCGCGGGGGGAGGGGATGAAATCCCCCTGCATCCGCTCATTCTGAAGGCGCAGCATCATCACCACATCGCTTCCGGGAAGTGCCGCGTCAAAGCTGTGGAAGGCCTCGACACCGAAACTTGAAATGCTTTCGGGCATTAGGGCAGGGGGCGCGACCACGCGCACCTGTGCACCCAGTGTTGTCAGGCTGATCATGTTGGATCGAGCCACGCGGCTGTGGAGGATGTCGCCGCAAATCGTGACGACCAGTCCATCAATCCTGCCCTTGCGACGGCGGATGGTGAGGGCATCCAGCAGGGCCTGCGTGGGATGTTCGTGCGTTCCATCACCGGCGTTGAGCACCGGGCAATCGACTTTTTGCGAAATCAGGTCGACCGCGCCCGAACTGGCATGGCGGATGACGATGGCATCGGCGCGCATGGCATTGAGCGTCATCGCGGTATCGATCAGCGTTTCGCCCTTTTTGGTACTCGACTGCGCGACATGCATGTTGACCACATCCGCACCTAGCCGTTTGCCAGCGATTTCGAACGAAAGCAGCGTGCGTGTGCTATTTTCGAAAAAGGCGTTGATGATGGTCAGTCCGCGAAGCCTGTCATCATGCTTGGTGGCACCCGATCGGTTGAGCGCAACCCATTGTTCGGCTTCGGCGAGAATAAACTCGATTTCCCAAGGTTGGAGCCCGGCAATGCCAAGGAGATGCCTGTGCGGGAAGGCGGCGGAACCTGCTGGAAAGCGGCCCGGTGAAGCGGTGGATGTCGATGTCATTAAAGCCAGTGCCTTAGGCGCGTTGGCGCAGACTATCAAGCGATCTGTTCAGGCGACCAATGCATCTATCGCGCCTTGCAGGATATGCGCTGCAGCGGCGCTATCGATCCGCTCGGCGCGTTTGGCACGGCTCAGATCGGCTTCGATCATCGCGCGTTCGGCGGCGGCGGTTGACCAGCGCTCATCCCACAACAGGATTGGCAACCCGAGATCATCAATATTACGTGCAAAAGCACGGCTCGATTGGCTGCGTGGGCTTTCGCTGCCATCCATATTGATGGGTAGTCCGATAACGATTCCTGCCGTCGGACGGGTGGCAAGCGCCGCCAGCAACCTTGCCTTATCCTTGGCGAATTTGCTGCGTACGATCAGTTCCGCTGGTGAGGCAAAGCTCCACCCAGCATCGCAAAAGGCGGTGCCGATTGTCTTGCTGCCGACATCAAGACCGATCAGGACGCCGCCATCAGGCAGTGCATCGCGAAACTCTGCGGCGTTGGTCGTGATCAACGCGCCAGGAATTTCTCGATCCTCCACAAGGCATCGGCGCGGACATTGGCCCAAAACAGCGGATAGTCGTAAACATGGTAATTGTTGCCCGGTAGCACATAGGGCCCCAGTTTCGGCGGATCGCCGATTAGCAGGAACCCACGCTGGTCGCAGCGGGCAGGGACGGCCGCCTTGATGAGCTCACCCGTTGTCAGGTCGTCCGAAGGTTTCAAAGTACCAAGATTCGCAGCCATGTCGGCTTCCGGTTTTGCTCCGCCCGTAAGCGGGTTGGTGCATAGCATCTTGCTGTTCGCGCGCGTTTGGCCGTTGAAACCGGTGGTGCTGTCATAGATTTTCAGAATGCGGGCATATTCGGCTGGCTCGGCAAAGCTCTGCCATGCCAATATGCATCCTGTCTGGTCGGGCGACGCGCAAGCCGGAAAACCCATTTCTGGCAAGTCGGTTGCCTCGGAAATAGGCCAGCCCACAGCATAAACAGCAACTATCCGCTTGGCGATTGGCTTTCCGGCGACGCGGTCTTTCAGCAGGTGGGTCAGGTGCAGTGCACCCTGACTGTGCCCTGCGAGGATGATCGGCCGGTCTTTCTGGACCTTGGCGACAAAATCATCAAAGGCGAGGAGGATATCGCGATACGCAGCGTCAAGCGCCATCTGGCCTTCAGGCTTGTCAGTCAGGAAGGCTCCAATCGCGGCCTGTCGGTAACGCGGCGCCCAGATTTCACCCGAAGCTGCAAATGGCGAGGCCAAGCCGCGGAGGAACATTTTCGCGCGTTCCTGCGAAAGTGCATCGTCGAGCGGCGCGTTCCAGTGGTTTTTCTCCATATAGGATGTGGGGTGAATGAAGAAGATCGCAGCCGGTCCGGGAACATCGATCGGCGGCGCACCCGCGGGTTGCCATTCGGTCACATTGTCTGCCCCATCACGTCCGCGTGCGAACCACATTTTGGGATCATCATAGATGTTGGTGGCGAACGCCTTTTGCGCTTCGAATTTCTTCGTCGGGACAAAGGCGTATTCGGTCAGTTCCTTTTCATAAATGCGCACGACAAAGCCGCCAGCGATCACCAGCATGATCAAGGCTGCGACGACATAAAGGAACTTGCGGGCCACTTTGAAAAAATCCGTTGTAACAAATTGCAGGGCGGCATTTAGCCCATTGGCGGAAAATAGCACCGGATATTTGAACGGGGGCTGAAAAGCACAGCTTTGGATGTTGATGCTGCGACTGCACAATGCTAGCGGCACCGGCATGTCAGTCGATAAAGATACCGTGAACAAGATCGCGCGGCTCTCCCGCATCGCGATCAGTGACGAAGAAGCCGACAAGATGGTCGGGGAGCTGAATGGCATCCTCGCTTGGGTCGAGCAATTGGGCGAGGTGGACGTCACGGGCGTAGAGCCGATGACCGCTGTAATCCCCAACCATCTGCGTCTGCGTGACGATGTCGTCACCGATGGTGATGTGCGTGAAAAGGTGCTCGCCAATGCGCCCGCTCGCGAGGGCAGTTTCTTTGGCGTGCCGAAGGTGATCGAATAATGACCGACCTGACAAAACTCGGTGTTGCCGCACTTCGTTCTGGCGTTGCCTCTGGCGAATTTACCGCTGTTGAAGTGGCTGAAGCGTTCAACGCCAGTGTTGCTGCAGCGAAGGCGCTTAACGCTTTCATCGTTGAAACTCCGGAAAAAGCGGTTGAGGCGGCCAAAGTGGTCGATGCCGACCGTGCAGCAGGTAAGCCGCTCGGAAAGATGGCTGGTGTGCCGATTGGCATGAAGGACCTGTTTGCGACCGAAGGCGTGCAAACCACTGCGGCAAGCCACATCCTCGAAGGTTTTGTGCCGACCTATGAATCGACCGTTTCGGCCAATTTGTGGAAGGCCGGGGCAGGGATGCTCGGCAAGCTGAACCTTGACCAGTTCGCCATGGGTTCGTCGAACGAGACAAGCTATTTCGGCAATGTGATTTCGCCTTGGCGGCGCAATGACGGCAGCAATGCTGCTCTAGCGCCGGGTGGCTCTTCGGGCGGTTCGTCCGCTGCGATCGCTGCGCGGCTCTGCCCTGCAGCGACTGGCACCGACACAGGCGGTTCGATCCGCCAGCCTGCGGCGTTCGTCGGCATCAGCGGCATCAAGCCGACCTATGGTCGTTGCAGCCGTTGGGGCATTGTGGCTTTCGCAAGCTCGCTCGATCAGGCGGGGCCAATGGCGCGCGATGTACGCGACTGCGCGATCATGCTGGAAGCGATGGCGGGTTTCGATCCCAAGGATTCAACCTCGCTCGACCTGCCGGTTCCCGAATGGGAAGCTGGCCTCAACAGCGATCTGCGCGGCAAGAAAGTCGGCATTCCCAAGGAATATCGCCTTGATGGTATCGACGAAGATATCGCCAAGATGTGGGATAATGGCATCGCCTGGCTGAAAGATGCAGGTGCGGAGATTGTCGAGATCAGCCTGCCGCACACCAAATATGCGTTACCTGCTTACTATATCATCGCGCCGGCAGAGGCTTCGTCGAACCTCGCCCGCTATGATGGCGTGCGTTATGGTCTGCGCGATCTACCCGATGGCGCTGGATTGCAGGATATGTACGCCGCGACACGTGCTGCCGGTTTCGGCGCAGAAGTGCGCCGCCGTATCATGATCGGCACCTATGTGCTTTCCGCTGGTTTCTACGACGCCTATTACACCCAAGCGCAAAAGGTTCGCGCGTTGATCGCCCGCGACTTCGAGAATGCGTGGAAGCAGTGCGACCTCATCTTGGCCCCAACTGCGCCGAGCGCAGCCTTCGGTCTGGGTGAAAAAACCAGCGATCCGCTGTCGATGTATTTGAACGACGTCTTTGCGGTTCCTGCTTCGCTGGCCGGGCTTCCGGCAATGTCGGTCCCGGGAGGTCTCGACAAGCAAGGCCTGCCGTTGGGGCTGCAAATCGTTGGCAAGGCCTTGGACGAACAAGGCGTGTTGAACGCTGGGCTGGCAATCGAGGAACGTGCCGGGTTCACGGCGGAAGCGGAGAAGTGGTGGTAATATGAGCGAATACCGCATCCAAGGCGTCACCGGTGAGTGGGAGGTCGTGATCGGCCTTGAGGTCCATGCGCAGGTTACCTCCAACGCCAAGCTTTTTTCGGGCGCGTCCGCCGCTTATGGTGGCGAGCCGAACAGCCATGTGTCGCTGGTTGATGCCGCGATGCCGGGCATGTTGCCTGTGCCGAACCGCGAGTGCATCCGTCAGGCGGTGCGCACCGGTATGGCGATCAATGCGCAGATCAACCGCTGGTCGCGTTTTGACCGCAAGAATTATTTCTACGCCGATCTGCCGCAGGGTTACCAGATCTCGCAGCTTTACCACCCGCTGGTGGGCGAAGGCGCGATCGAGGTGACGCTCGATGAGAAGGATCCGAACAGCCCGTCTCGCACGATCGGCATCGAACGTATTCACGTCGAGCAGGATGCCGGCAAGCTGATGCATGACCAGCATCCGACCATGTCCTATGTCGATCTCAACCGCTCGGGCGTTGCTTTGATGGAAATCGTATCGCGCCCCGATATGCGTTCTCCTGCAGAAGCAGGGGCTTATGTGAAGAAGCTCCGCTCCATTCTCCGCTATGTCGGTTCGTGCGACGGCAACATGGAAGAAGGCAGCATGCGCGCTGACGTCAATGTCAGCGTACGGCGGCCTGGCGAAGAATTCGGCACGCGGACCGAGACCAAGAATGTCAACTCCATCCGCTTTGTGATGCAGGCAATCGAGGTTGAGGCGCGCCGCCAGGTTGATTTGATCGAGGATGGCGGCACGGTGGTTCAGGAAACGCGGCTTTTCGATCCGAACAAGCTGGAAACCCGCTCGATGCGCTCCAAAGAGGACGCGCATGATTATCGCTACTTCCCCGATCCGGACTTGCTCCCGCTCGAGCTTGACGACGCGTTCCTTGAGGAATGCCGAGCATCGCTACCCGAACTGCCCGATGCAAAACGCGCGCGCTATGAGAATGAGCTTGGCCTCACGGCCTATAACGCGGCCGTGTTGACCGCCGAGGCCGAAACCGCCTTCTGGTTCGAGGAACTGCTTAGCCATGGCGTTGATCCTAAGCAGGGTTCGAATTGGTTGCTGTCCGAATTGTTTGGCGCGCTTAATAAGCTCGGCAAGTCACTTGACGAAAGCCCGGTCAATCCTGCCCAGGCTGCCGAGTTGCTCAAACTCGTCGCCGATGGCACGATTTCGGGAAGCATCGCCAAGCAAGTGTTCGAAATCATGCTCGAGACAGGGCAGGGTGCGGCCGTAATTGTCGAAGAAAAGGGCCTCAAGCAGACCAGCGATACTGGCGCTATCGAAGCAGTAATCGCCGAAATCCTCGCCAACAATCCCGGCCAGCTCGAACAATATCGTGCCGGCAAGGAACAACTGTTCGGTTTCTTCGTCGGCCAGACGATGAAGGCGATGCAGGGCAAGGCCAACCCAGGCGTGGTCAATGAGTTGCTGAAGAAAGCTCTCGCCAGCTAAAAAAACGGAGGCCCCCAAAATGCGGCTTCCGTTGCCCGGTTTAGCTTTTATAGCTCGGGCTGTTACAGGGTCGGATGTGGGCAAATTGGCCCAATAACGGGGGAATCATGCATAGATTGAGTCGTGCGCTCGTAGCGGGCGTTTGCGTTTTTGCCGCTGCTGCGGTGCAAGCTGAAAGCACTGAACTAAGCGCATCGCCATTTGGTGCCGTGGAATTCGACGCTGCCGAGGTCGCCTCGCTGCAAATGCCCAAGCTGGAATTCACGGCCACCCCGGAAGATACGGGCAATTACGACAAATATTACTATTTTCGTCGCAACGACACCGACTTTGCGACCGCATATGCCGACATAACCGAATGCGATGGCTATGCGCGTGCGCTTGTTTCAAGCTTCAAAGGCGCCGATGTACCCTATCCTTATGCGGGAACTCTTGCTGGTGCTGCCGGAGGAGTAATCGCCAATGCGATGATGGCGGCGATCTTCGTCCCCGGCGAAAAACGCCGCATGCGCCGCGTGAACATGCGCCAATGCATGGGATTCAAAGGCTATGACCGGATCGGGCTTTCCAAGGAATTGTGGGAAGAGTTCAATTTCGAGGAAGGGACCGGAGCCGAAGAGGAGGAGAGCCGATTGAAGGCACTTAAACTGCAGGCATTGGTTGCCGCATTTGCCCCTGCCGCTGGAAAGGTATTGCCGCGATGAAACCGCTTCTGACCTCAATCGCCTTAGCCACATCACTGCTTGCCGTGCCAGTATCGGCGAAAGAAAAGCCCCCGGTTTTCGTTGAAGCCAAGCCCGTCAAAGACAGCAAAACGGCTGTCACGATCAATCCCGCTAAAGCCTATGTTTATGTTCGCACATCCAACGCGATGCCACTGCATTTAGTTCGCATTCCGTCAGCGGATGACCAGACGGCTTATGAGAAACTGAAAGCGGCTGCTTTTGTCGAGGCGCGCGAGGATTATGAAACGGCGCTCAAAAAATATGAGCGTGACCTTGCACTTTCCAAGCAATCATCTGGCGTCAAGAAGCCGAAAAAACCGGTCGAGCCCACCGAAGCCAATTTCCAGTTCCTCTCGTTCGGGCAGCTTGCCAATTTCACGGTTGGCACGTTCAATCGTTTCCAAAGCAAGGGCGGTAGCAGCTATCTCCACGAAGTGACTCCCGGAACATATCGGATTTATGGCCAGGTCGATCCGCTTCTCGGATTTGGGGTGTGCTATTGCATGGGGAGTGTCACATTCGAGGCAAATGCCGGTCAGGTGACCGACCTTGGAAGCGTCGGCCCGGACCCGGCAAACAGCGAACCACCCGAAAAAGGGGATAGCAGTTCGCCGCGCTTTGCCGCCAACGCTTTTGCGTGGACACCAGTTGATGGTGAAACCGCAATTGATCCGCGTTTGGCTGCATTGACCCGTGTTCCCGCCGATTTCCGTGCAGCCGGAAAAACGCCCAACTATATGGGAATTGCGATATCGCGCATTCCGGCAATCAGCGGCGTCATTGGCTATGAGCGCGACAAGATTGTGGATCTGAAAGCGCAAAGCGGGACGGCACTCGCCGAAGCAGCTTCGCAATAGTCCAATCCGAACAATTCCGCGCCTTTAGAGATA
Source organism: Sphingorhabdus buctiana (assembly GCF_042680825.1). Classification (NCBI taxonomy): domain Bacteria; kingdom Pseudomonadati; phylum Pseudomonadota; class Alphaproteobacteria; order Sphingomonadales; family Sphingorhabdaceae; genus Sphingorhabdus; species Sphingorhabdus buctiana. The sequence continues at coordinate 167,433 of NZ_JBHUEL010000004.1, read as the reverse complement.
AATAAGGCCTTGCGCGGCATGCGGAACGGCGCGAGAATTGGGTGTTGCGGCGTTCGGTCGTGCGGAGCAGTGATGGCCCGAGCTTTTCACATATTGGCTGCTATAGCGGCACTTTCGATTTCTGCGCCGCTGTCTGCTCAAATGCCGGTCGCGACCGAGAAGTTTGCCCTGCGAGAAGGCTTTGCTTTTTCCTCTGACAAACCCCGAATTCTGCTCTTTCAGCCTGAGATCAAGGTAGGGGAACAGACAACAGCGGGCATATTTCAGAACAATGCCGATTGGCATGCCGCTGCCAGCCGAGAGCTGACTGCAGCCTTGGTTAGGGCTGGTAACAAACGCGGTTTCGAGATGGTGTTGCACGAAGACAAGGGCCCAACTGGGCAAATCTTGATTGAACATCGCGCTTTGTTTCGGTTGGTGGTCAGTATGATCATCAGGCACAAATTGTTCGGCAAAGATCCGCTGCCATCCAAAGCCACTGCGTTCGATTGGAGTTTGGGAAACGGGCTGTCAGCGCTCGCTTCTCAAGCACAGTCCGATTACGGCCTTTTCCTATTGAACCAAGACAGTTTTGAATCGTCGGGTCGGCGCGCTGCCAAGCTGGTCGCGTCTTTGATGGGCAATCAGGATGCGGCCGGAACCCATTTTGCGTATGCCGCGCTGGTCGACTTGCGCAATGGCGACATTGTGTGGCTGGGTGTCGATTTAAGAGCGTCTGGCGATGTGCGAACCGCGGAAGGGGCAAGCCACCGTATCGGGCAACTGCTTAATGGCCTCCCTTCACCAGCTTCTGGTGAGGTTGGAGCGCAATGAAACGCTGGCTGAATTCGATCCTTATGACCGCAGCGGTTGCTTTGGGCGCAACTGCGCTTCCTGCCAAGCCGTTGGAGTTGCTGCCGTCGCATGCCGGTTACCAACCGAAAGACGCGCTCGAAAAGGGGCTCTGGCTCGAAATGGATCAGGCGGAGCAGCAAGTGCGCGTCTCCAAATTCCTCATCGAGGATCCTGAACTCAATGCCTATGTCAAAAGCGTTTTGTGCCGCGCGGTGGGCATCGAAAAATGCGGCAGTGCGCGTGTTTATCTGATCAGGACGCCGCAATTCAACGCGGCGATGGCCCCCAATGGCATGATGCTGGTATGGAGCGGCCTGCTGTTGCGTGCGCGCAACGAGGCGGAGCTGGCGACTGTGCTGGCCCACGAATTTGCGCATTTTGAAATGCAGCACAGCTGCAGTCGTTCCGCGATGTCAAGGCAAAGTCCGATGCAATGACTTGGGCAGGTTTTGTCCCGGGCGGGTTGCTGGCGCAGATCGGATTGATGGGATCGATGTTTCGTTTCAATCGCGAAATGGAAAAGCGGGCGGATATGGCTGCGCTCCAATATCTGAGCGATGCCGGCTACAACCCGATGGTCGCCTCACAAATCTGGGAACAGTTTCGCGGCGAAATGGAGGCGCAGGCCAAAGCGGGCAAAGCGGGAGCGTTGGCAGAAGAAGTAAATGACTTTTTCTCTTCGCACCCCAATACACAGGATCGGATGAATTATTTGCGCGCGGCGGCCCGCCAAAAGACACCAAACACAGATACCGGTGCCGCTCGCTATCAAGCCGCCATCGCCCCTTGGTGGCCGCGGCTGATCGATGACCAGATCAGACTAAACGACTTTGCCGCGACACATTATTTGCTCTCTGGCCTGTCGCGAGGACAATGGAGTGCCGAACTGCTCTATGCCCGGGCGGAACTGCATCGGGCACGAGGCAAAGTAGACGATATCGCGGCGGCAGAACGCGATTATCGTGCAGCGGCATCAGCCAGTCCCGAATTGGCGGAAAGCTGGAGAGGCTTGGGGCTGCTGCTTCTGCGCCAGGGCCAGGAAGTTGAGGGGCGACGCATGCTTCGCCGCTACCTCGAAAAAGCACCCGATGCTACAGATCGGGCGTTGATTGCAAGCATGGCTGGTGGGGCAAGGCATTGAAATTTATACCTTTCGCAATCTCGCTCTTCGCTTTGGTTGGGGTATCGATGCCGCTCAAGGCTGAGTGGACGGCGCTGGTATCGAATGAACAGCTGCCAGTAGCGGGGAAATCAATGAAGGTGCAGCCAATGGCGGGTTGGAACCGATCCTCGGCCAAGCCTTCAAGTCGAAGTGAACGGTGGACCCGTGATGGTCTCGCCCTCAACGAACTCACTTTCTTTGCCGATGTTCGCGACGGTGAAGCCCTCTATTACAAACCGCTGATGGCGGAGAAGGATTTGCCAAAGTTCCGGTCTGCAATGCTTCCCACCGAAATTGTCGAACTGTTCGAAAATTCCAATCGAATGATCCTTGCTTCTTCGGTTTTCACAATTGGCAAAGTCGAACCGGCCTCGTTGGGAATTCATTCGGGTGTGCGTTTTACTTATGAATATGCCGCACCTGATGAGGGACTTTCCCGCAAGGGAGAGGGTGTGGCTGCGGTCGTTGATGGCCGATTGTACCTCGTCAATTTTGTTGCGCCGGCCATTCACTATTTTGATCGCGACATATCCGAAATACGCCAAATGATTTCCACTTTGCAATTGCGCCCACCCAAGCGAACCGGGGGCCGTTAACGGCACGTCGCGCCGCAGAGCAAACCCGCCGTTTTCGGCACTTGCCCTAGGCGCACTTTGCCGTTAGAGGCACGCGACCGCACGGCCTATTCGGGTGTGGCGGAGCGGGCGTGGCGGAATTGGTAGACGCACCAGATTTAGGTTCTGGCATCGCAAGATGTGGGGGTTCGAGTCCCTTCGCCCGCACCATTCCGCAACCGCCCCGTTTCCAGCCAAGTCCGTCCAGAGATTTTTGACGCGCCACTGGCGCAGAGTTGAGGATTAGAGTTTTAGTTATGCAAGCCCAGGAAACCCAGAATGAAGGCCTGAAGCGGGCCTATCGCGTAACCGTCACCGTTGCCGACATCGAGGCGCGGATCGACAGCGAAGTTAAAAAGATTGCGCCGCAGGTGCGCATGCCCGGCTTCCGCCCCGGCAAGGTTCCGGCGAACCTCGTCAAGAAGATGCACAAGGATGCCCTGCTGCAGGAAGCGCTCAACAGCTCGATCCAGGAAGCTGTGCAAAAGACGATCAGCGATAACAAGCTGCGCCCGGCAACCCAGCCGCACGTGCACCTCGATCATGATTATGCGCCCGGCAAGGATGCAGTCGTTGATTTCCACTTCGAAGTGCTGCCGAGCATTCCTGAAGTGTCGATCGACAATCTCTCGATCGAGCGTTTGACGGTTGAAGCCGAAGGCGCTGAAGTCGATGCAGCTCTGGAACGCCTCGCATCGGGCCACAAGAATTTCGAAACCGCTGCAAAGAGCTATAAAGCAGCTGTGGGTGACGTTGTTGTCATCGACTTTGAAGGCAAGGTTGATGGCGTGCCGTTTGATGGTGGCAAGGGCGAGGGCATGTCGGTCGAGCTTGGCTCAGGCCAGCTGATCCCCGGATTTGAAGACCAGCTGGTTGGCGTGAAGGCCAATGACAGCAAGGTCATCAACGTAACCTTCCCTGAGGATTATGGCGCGAAGGAACTGGCAGGCAAGGCCGCGACCTTTGATATCGTCGTTGGCGAAGTGAAGAAGCCGGTTGAAAGCAAGGCGGACGACAGCCTTGCCGCTGCATTCGGCCTTGAAAGCATCGACAAGCTCAAGGAACTGATGAAGGTCCAGGTCGAGCAGGAGCTTAACGGCCTGACCCGCACCTATATGAAGCGCCAGCTTCTTGATCAGCTTGCCGCCGATCATGATTTCGAGGTTCCGCCCTCGATGGTAGAGGCTGAATTCGAGCAGATCTGGTCGCAGTTGGAGCAGGAAGCTGCCCGTGAGGAAGATCCGGAAGCTGCGCGCAAGGAAATGGAAGCTGAGCGCGACGATTATCGCGACATCGCTGTCCGCCGCGTTCGCCTCGGTCTGCTCCTTTCGGAAATCGGCCAGGCTAATGGCGTCGAGGTAAGCCAGCAGGAAATGAACATGCTGGTGACCCAGGCTGCACAACAATACCGTCCGGAAGACCGTCAGCGTTTCGTACAATATCTGCAGGAAAATCCGATGGCAGCGGCCCAGCTTCGTGCGCCGTTGTTCGAAGACAAGGTCGTAGACTTCCTGTTCGACAAGGCCAATGTCGACGAAAAGACGGTGACCCGCGCTGAACTGGAAGCTGCAATCGAAGCCGAACCCGAGGCGAAGCCTGCTAAGAAGGCTCCGGCGAAAAAGGCTGCTGCCAAGAAGGAAGCGGCCCCCGCCAAGGAAGAAAAGCCCGCGAAGAAGGCCGCCCCGAAAAAGGAAGCAGCCAAGGACGAGGGTGAAAAGCCGGCGAAAAAGGCACCTGCCAAAAAGGCTGCTGCCAAGAAGTAATCGCCATATGCGATCATTGAAGGGGCCCGGAGTGATCCGGGCCCTTTTCGTTTACGCTGACTACAAAGGCCTGATTGCAGGGCAGAATACCAATCTTAACCCTTTTCCTGCTTGAAACTTTCACCCGCTGCCCCGATGTAGGGCTAGAGCTTAACCACCAATAATAGAGGCGTTCATGCACGATCCGTTCCGCGATCCCACCCAGGCACTTGTTCCCGTCGTTATCGAGCAGTCGAACCGCGGCGAGCGCAGCTGGGACATTTTTTCGCGACTTCTGCGCGAACGCATCATCTTCGTCACGGGTGAGGTTGAGGATAATATGGCCGCCGTGATTACGGCGCAGCTGCTGTTCCTCGAATCGGATAATCCCAAGAAAGATATCTGGATGTACATCAACTCGCCGGGCGGCGTTGTAACCGCCGGCATGGCCATCCACGATACGATGCAGTATATCCGCCCGCGCGTTGGCACGGTGTGCATCGGTCAAGCGGCCTCGATGGGTAGTTTCCTTCTCGCTGCGGGTGAACCGGGCATGCGTATCGCCCTTACCAACGCGCGTATCATGGTGCACCAGCCTTCGGGTGGCGCACGCGGTATGGCGTCGGATATCGAAATTCAGGCCAAGGAAATCCTTCGTATCCGTAAGCGGATGAACGATCTTTACGCCAAATATACCGGCAAGCCTTTGAAGGATATCGAGAAGGCGATGGACCGCGATACCTTCCTGGAAGCCGATGAAGCCAAGGCCTTTGGCATCGTTGATGAGGTATTCGACAAGCGCCCGGTAACTGCGGAAGGCAGCGATAGCTGACAATAACTTCGCATCTTTACCGATTTTCCACCGCGTTTCTGAAACGAAATGGCGGGTTTTTCAGCTATTGCGAAATTGTGACATCGCGATAGGATGATAATGTTTGGGCAATTCATCTTAGGTTTTGCCCAGTTTAGTACAGGACGGTTATGACCAAGTTGAGCGGCTCCGACACCAAGAGCACCCTATATTGCTCCTTCTGCGGCAAATCGCAGCACGAAGTGCGCAAGCTGATTGCGGGGCCGACCGTCTTCATCTGCGATGAATGCGTCGACCTGTGCAACGATATCATCCGTGAAGAGACCAAAGGTGCTTTGACCGGCAAGAAGGATGGTGAGGTTCCGACACCGCAGGAAATCTGCGACGTATTGGACGATTATGTCATCGGCCAGTTCCAGGCGAAGCGCGTCCTCTCGGTCGCGGTGCACAACCACTATAAAAGGTTGAACCACGCGCAGAAGAACAATGATGTCGAGCTTGCGAAGTCGAACATCCTGCTGATCGGCCCGACAGGCTGCGGCAAGACATTGCTGGCCCAAACGCTGGCGAAAACATTTGATGTGCCATTCACTATGGCGGATGCGACGACACTGACCGAAGCCGGTTATGTCGGTGAAGATGTTGAGAATATCATTCTCAAACTGCTTCAAGCATCGGATTACAATGTTGAGCGCGCGCAACGCGGCATCGTTTACATCGACGAAATCGATAAAATCAGCCGCAAGGCCGAAAATCCCTCGATTACCCGCGATGTCAGCGGTGAGGGCGTTCAGCAGGCGCTGTTGAAGCTGATGGAAGGCACAACCGCCAGCGTTCCGCCGCAGGGTGGGCGCAAGCATCCGCAACAGGAATTCCTGCAGGTCGATACGACGAACATCCTGTTCATCTGTGGTGGTGCATTTGCCGGGCTTGAGAAGATCATTTCAAATCGCCTCGAAGGCAAATCGATCGGTTTCGGTGCCAATGTCGCCGACCCCGATGAGCGCCGCACGGGTGCTATCCTGAAGCAGATCGAGCCCGAAGATTTGCTGAAATATGGCCTGATCCCGGAATTTGTCGGCCGTCTGCCGGTTACCGCCACGCTTGAGGACCTTGATGTTCCTGCGTTGGTGAAGATCCTGGCTGAACCCAAAAATGCTCTGGTGAAGCAGTATCGCAAGCTCTTCGAGATGGAGAATGTCGGCCTGACATTCACCGACGATGCGCTCGAAGCGGTCGCCAAGAAGGCGATCGAGCGCAAGACTGGTGCACGCGGCCTTCGCTCGATTTTGGAGGCTATCCTGCTTGATACCATGTTCGAATTGCCTTCCATGCACGGGGTTACCGAAGTGGTGGTCGACAAGGACGTTGTCGAGGGCCGGAAAGAGCCGGTCCGCGTGTTCTCTGAAGCCGCCAAGGAAGACGCAGCTTAACTTTTTTTAAAGCTGTTGCTTGGCTGCAACACCCGGATTCGGACAAGCTCTAACTCTATCAAAATATGAGCTTTTGTGCGCCTGCCGCAATCAATCGCATGCGCTGGGCGGGTTACTTGATGCTGCAAAGCAGCAATTGTCATACTGTTGACACATGTTTCGAGCACCGAAGCGCCAGCCCGAGCTTTACCGAATCGACAGATTCGAGCTAACGGCGGCATATGGGGGCACAGCCCCTGCACAAATATAGGGGTTCAAGATGCAAATCCGTTATTACCTGGCGGCAGGCGTAGCCGCGCTCTCCATTGCGACCATGACGGCGACGCCGACTTATGCGCAGGAAACAACTTCGTCTGTTCGAGGCAGTGTGGAATCTACATCTGGCCCGGTTGCAGGGGCAACGGTTACCGTAGTTCACGAACCATCAGGTACAACTTCTACCACTTCCACAGCTTCTGATGGATCGTTTTCCACGCAAGGCCTCCGCGTTGGCGGGCCTTTCACCGTGACCGTCGATGCCAGTGGTTACCAAACCGCACAGGTTACTGACCTGTATCTGCAGGCAGGCACTCCTTTTCGACTCCCGGTGACGCTGGAAGCGGCACAAGAAATCGTCGTTACGGCGTCAGCGATTCGTGGAGCGCAGGAAACCTCCACTGGCCCAATTACGACTCTGGGACGTGAAGAAATTGAGGGCGTAGCTTCGATTAACCGCGACGTCCGGGATTTGGCGCGTCGTGACCCCTTCGCAACTATCGATCTCACAAATAGCCGTACAATTGAAATCGCAGGTCAGAATGGCCGCTTGAACCGCTTTTCGGTTGACGGTGTTGCATTCGGTGACGACTTTGGCCTTAATAATGGTGGCCTGCCTACCAACCGCGGCCCAGTCCCACTTGAAGCGATCGAACAATTTTCGGTTAAGGTCGCTCCGTTTGACATCACCGAAGGTAACTTCCAGGGTGGCGCCATCAACGTTGTTCTCCGCTCAGGCGGCAACAGGTTCCGCGGTGGTGGTTTCTTCACTTACACCGACGACAGCTTGACAGGCGATAAGACCAAAGGCGTTGGCGTCAACTTGACTCTTGAGTCCAAGCAGTATGGCGGCATCCTCTCGGGTCCGATCATTAAAGACAAGCTTTTCTTCATGACTGCTTACGAGCGTACTGAGGAATCAATCCCGTTTGATAGCGGACCCGCTGGGCAGGGCTTTGCTGCTCCGATCCCGGGTTTAACCCAGGCGCAAATCGATCAGGTAAGTTCGATCGCGGACTCTGTTTACGGATATGACACCCTAGGTGTAATTCGCAACGCTGATGAAACCGACGAAAAACTAGCGGTCAAACTTGACTGGAACGTCACCGACGATCACCGCGCATCACTGACTTACATCCGCAGCGTCGGCAACAATAGCTTTCAGCGTAATACCTCAACCAGTACAACTTCGCCGACGATTGGCTTGTTTTCAACTGGCTACCAGTTGACTGAAGAAGTTAACAGTGGCGTATTTCAGTTGAACTCGTCGTGGTCAGACAGGCTCTCAACCGAATTGCGTGTTCGCTACACCGATTATAATCGTGGCCAAATACCTTTTGGTGAAAAGACTATCGGCCAGATTTCGGTTTGCGCAGATGCAGTAAATGCCGGCAGCTTGACCTCATGTTCCACAGGTGTGCCGCGCATTTTCTTTGGACCCGACCAGTTCCGTCATGCAAATGAGTTAAACACTGAAAATCTCGGTGTGGAATTCAAGGCAATGCTGGATGCCGGCGACCACTCGATTAAGTTCCTGGCTGGCTACACCGATCTTAACACTTTCAACCTGTTCGTGTCGAACAGTCTCGGTGTCTACTATTTTGACTCGGTGCAAGATTTCCAGAATCGCCGCGCAAGCACGCTGACGCTTCAAAATGCGGTGCCGAGCCTCAATCCAGACGATGGCGCCGCTAATTTTGCCTCGCAAACTTACACCTTCGGTGTGCAAGATGATTGGCAGGTTACGGATGATCTCACCCTGACGCTCGGCGCACGATATGACCTCATGGGTAGCGACGATCGTCCTCCGCTCAACGCTAACTTCGTGGCCCGTCATGGTTTCTCCAATCGCGAAACCTTCGCAGGTAAAGGCGTGCTGCAGCCACGCTTTGGCTTCGATTGGAAGGCGACCGACCGTTTGATCGTTCGTGGCGGCGTGGGTGTTTTCGCTGGTGGCTCGCCTAACGTGTTTCTCTCGAACAGCTTCTCCAACACGGGTCAACTGACCAATCAAATCACCATTCTGCGCAATACCAGCGCGAATGGGTGCGATGTGCCCGGAACGGTTGTGAATGCTGCCCAGATTTGCAGTGACGCTTTGGTCAATGTCGATCTGGGGAGCTTTGATTCGAGTGTTACCAACTATCTGACCACAAATACCGCAGCGCTTGCTGCAGCTCCGGTGAATGCGATTGATCCGAACCTTAAGCTTGCGCGTCAGCTGAGAGCAACGCTCTCGCTCGACTATGATGCAGATCTTGGTCCGTTAGGTGACGGCTGGCTGTTCGGAGCGAACTTCCTTTATGGCAATGTTATGCAAGCCTATTCGTTCACCGACATCCGTTCGGTTGCAATCGGTACTTTGCCCGACGGCCGAGTTCGCTACAACATAATGCCAGGACAAACTGGTACCAACCAGGACTTGATCATGACCAACGATACGCGTGGTCGTTCTTATATAGGCGTGATCCGTTTCGAAAAGTCTTGGGATTTCGGCTTGAATATCGGCGGCAGTTATACCCGATCGGACGTCAAGGACGTGAACGCTATCACGTCTGCGACCGCTAGTTCGTTGTATGGCAACAATGCCATGGTCAACTCCAATGGCGCTGCTTATGGCCGCTCAATCTATGAGATCAAGGATCAGTGGAAGTTCAACGTCGGTTTCAAGACGGAGCTCTTCGGCGATAACGAAACGCGCTTCAACCTGTTTGGTGAGTATCGTTCGGGTCGCCCGTATAGTTTGACCTTGATCGATGCTGGCAGCGGTCGTTCTCCTGTATTCGGGACAGTCGGAACCAGCGGTAACCCGCTGGTGTATATCCCGACTGTTGGCGACAGCCGAGTGTCCTTTGCTACCACAACTGATGAAACCAATTTCAACGCGCTGGTAGCTCAGTTTGGCTTAGACAAGTTCCGTGGCAGCATTTTGCCAAAGAACAGTCAAACTTCGCCTGACTTCTTCAAGGTTGACTTGAATGTCAGCCAGGAGCTGCCAGTGCCGCTGTTCGATGGTGCGAAGATCAAGCTGTTTGCTGACATTGAAAACGTGTTGAATCTGATTGACAGCGACTGGGGTGCGCTGCGCCAGGTTCCCTTCAGCTACACGGCAGGTATCGCGACGGTGCAGTGTCTTTCTGCTGCTACTCCCACCGGTACCACTCCGGGAGCTGGCGTAGTAAACACGGTACCTACACAGCTGTGCGCGCAGTATCGCTATTCGGGTGTCCGCAATCCCAATGTGAACCTGGTTACGCGCCAGTCATTATATGGAATTCGCGTAGGTGTGAAGGTTAGCTTCTAAACCCGGCAGATCTAAACTATTAAGGGGCGCGGGGAATATCTCCGCGCCTTTTTCATTGGTAGATGCAGCTATCCAGCCCGTCGCGCTTTACGATATTGATGCGCGAAGCGATCCGGTTGCCATAACGGCGGGTGAAGCCGCTGGCGCCATTCACGGCGCGCTTTTTGGGTAAGGGCAGGGCGGCTGCCATGCGCGCGGCCTCCATTCGCGAGAGTTTCGAGGCGCTTTTCTTGAAATAGCGTTGTGCTCCGGATTCCGCGCCATAAGTGCCGATTCCAGTCTCCGCGACGTTCAGATACACCTCCATGATGCGCCGCTTTCCCCAAAAGGTTTCGATCAGAAAGGTGAAATACGCTTCCGGCACTTTGCGGACATAGCGAGTCCAGCCGCTGCCTTGCCACAGGAACACATTCTTCGCGGTCTGCTGACTGATGGTGGAGCCGCCGCGGATGCGGCCGCCCTGCTGGTTGCGCTGTATGGCTTTTTCAATCGCTTCGGTATCAAAGCCATTATGCTGGCAGAATTTGCCGTCTTCTGCAGCGATGACGGCGCGCACCAGATTGGGTGATATGTTGGAAAGCGGCTCCCAGTCGCGTTCAGATCCATTGCTGTCGAACAACATGGTCAGCGTCGTTGGCACTGGAACGAAGCGGTACAACAGCACCAGTGCAAAGGTGATTGCAAGGTACCAGAGCAGGCAACGAAAAAGGAAGGCGGAGAAACGGGCGACGGGCGAACGCTTTGCTTGGGCCATGGCCTTAGCTAGCGCGCGCCCGTAGCCGCGTCATCCATTTTTACTTTTGCCTCAAATGGCAGCGAGCAGCCGTTTGTCATTGGCAATGCGCAACATCGCCTTTTGTAGCTTTTCGAAAGCACGCACCTCGATCTGGCGCACGCGTTCTCGACTCACATTATATTCCTGACTCAACTCTTCGAGCGTTTTGGGCTCGTCGATCAGGCGACGCTCGGTCAGGATATGCTTTTCGCGCTCGTTGAGGCTGTCCATCGCTTCCATCAGCAGATGGTGGCGAACGTCGGTTTCCTGAGCTTCGGCTACGCGCTCATCCTGCAAGGGTTCGCTGTCGACCAGCCAATCCTGCCATTGGCCATCGCCATCCTCGCGCATGGAAACGTTCAGCGAGGTATCGCCGCCCATCGCCATGCGACGGTTCATTTCGATGACTTCGCTTTCCGAAACGCCGAGGTCAGTCGAGATTTTCGCGACGTCTTCGGGCCGCAAATCACCATCTTCGAAGGCCTGCATGTTATTTTTCATGCGGCGGAGGTTGAAAAACAGCTTCTTCTGCGCGGCGGTGGTTCCGATCTTGACCAGGCTCCAGCTGCGCAGGATGAATTCCTGCATCGAAGCCTTGATCCACCACATTGCATAGGTGGCGAGGCGGAAACCGCGATCGGGATCGAATTTCTTCACGCCCTGCATCAGGCCGACATTGCCCTCGGAAATCAGTTCCGAAACGGGCAAGCCATAGCCGCGATAGCCCATCGCAATCTTCGCCACGAGGCGCAGGTGCGATGAAACCAGCTGCGCAGCAGCGGCAGGGTCTTCATGCTGTTGGTAACGCTTGGCGAGCATATATTCCTGCTCTGGCGTCAGAACAGGGAATTTCTTGATTTCCGCAAGGTAGCGGTTGAGGCTGGCGTCCCCCCCAAGGGCAGGGATTGTTGCCGGAACATTTTTCGTCTCTGACATTTCTTCCTCTTTCTTGCCTGCATCGGGGCCTCATCAAGCACCCCTTTGTCAGACGGTTACGGTGAAACTCATACTCGAAGCGACGTTAGCAGAAGCTGAATATCCTCAGGCATCTTGCTTTCGAAACCCAGCTTTTCACCGGTAACAGGGTGAATAAACCCCAGCGACACGGCGTGCAAGGCTTGCCTTTCAAAATAGGACTGATTTGGTCCAAATTTAAATGCTTTTCGTCGATTATTATAAGTGGAATCGCCTATTAATGGATTGCCGATATGCGCCATATGGACGCGCACCTGGTGCGTCCTGCCTGTTTCCAACCGGCATTCCACCAGTGCCGCGTCCTTGAACTGTTCGATCGTGCGATAATGGGTTACCGCATGCTTTCCCCTGCCTTCGGGTAGTACCGCCATTTTCTTGCGGTTTGTGGTCGAACGACCGATCTGGGTCCGGATTGTACCGGCGGGCGGGGTCGGATGGCCGGCGACAACTGCGAGATAGCGCCGTTCGATGTCGTGCGCTGCAAACAACCGGGCGAGCCCTTCATGAGCCTTGTCGGTCTTGGCAACAACCAGCAGTCCCGATGTATCGCGATCGATGCGATGAACGATTCCCGGGCGTTGAACGCCGCCTATCCCCGAAAGCTTCCCTCTGCAATGATGGAGCAAGGCGTTGACAAGTGTGCCATCGCTATGGCCGGCAGCCGGATGGACCACCAAACCTGCGGGTTTATTGACCACAATCAGGTGTTCATCCTCAAATACAATGTCGAGGTCTATCTCCTGAGCCTGCGCTTTATCAGGCAGCGGGGCAGGGACGGTTAATGTGAAAGGCTGGCCCTCGAACTTCTTGCTCGATGCGTCTGTCACGGGGCGGCCAGCGACCAACAGTGCGTTGTCGTCCACCAAGGCTTGGATGCGCGCACGCGAAAGGCTGGGAATGGCTTCCGCCAGCGCACGGTCCAATCGTCCCGGGCCCAATATGCCGCTATGGGTAGTTTCTAGCCCCTCCATATCCTAGATGTGGGAAATGGCTGTGATTTTATCAAGTTGCATCAAGGTGGAATTGCTGGATTGGGCGTCAAAAGCCGGAACAGAGGAAGTTTGTGGCTTGCTTTTGGGTCAAGGGAATTTCGTTGAGCAGGCCGTGCTGACGCAGAATGTTGCAGAGAGCCGAACTCGCCATTTTGAAATAGACCCCAAAGCGTTGCTCGCTGCGAACAAGGCTAGTCGCAGCGGCGGCCCGCAAATCGTCGGCTATTTTCATTCGCATCCTGACCCTGTCGAGCCAGTTCCGTCGGATACGGATATCGCATCAGCGGCGAACGATGGACGGTTTTGGCTGATCATTGGTTGTGGTGAGGTCAAAGCATGGCTCCCGCGCCCTGATGGCGACGGCAAAATTGAAGCTTTTGAACCCGTTGCGATTATCGAGGGTTGAATCGTTGCCTTACAGGGTCCATTGCGGCTGACGTCATGACCAAAAGAGGTATTGTCTGACCATGTCCGACACGGAACTCGATCTTGCTGCTTTGCTGTGTTCGCGCCTTTGCCACGATTTGTTGAGCCCTGTGGGCGCAATGAATAATGGTCTTGAGCTGTTGGCGGACGAACATGATCCAGAAATGCGCAAACGGTGCATGGATCTTTTAGCGGAGAGCGCCAAATCGGCGGCGGACAAACTCAAATTTTTTCGTTTGGCTTTTGGGGCCGCAGGGGGTTTCGGTTCCGAAGTCGATCCAATGGAAGCCAAAGCGGTTATCGAACCATTGGTAACCGGAGACGGTCGCACTGCGCTCCATTGGGGTGTGCCCGCTGGCTTGATGCCCAAAAAAGCGGTCAAAGTGCTGCTCAACTTGGTCCTGATTGCGAAAGATGCGCTGGTGCGCGGTGGCGAACTCCACGTCGGAGCCGAAGGTCGCGAAAACGAGCAAGAAATCGTTATTCGCGCCACCGGTCCTCGCATCATTATGGACCAATCTGTACGCGATGCCCTTACCGGGGCACTAACCGAAAGCCAGATCGATTCCCGAACTGCCGCGGCGTGGATGGTGCGGGGTCTGTGCGCCAGCAATGGCGGTTTGGTCCAAATTGCGGCGCCTGACGAAACCCAGATAGTAATCGGCGCGATCGTCCGCTGACACAAGGCCTCGCGGGGCAGGGTGTAAAGCCCTTTTTAACCAAGATATTCCATAAAGCCGCTCTACTTTTATGGCAGGGCGCTTTGGATGGATGATCTGCGCGAAGAGTTTATCGCGGAAACACGGGAGACGCTGGAAATTCTGGCGGGTCAGCTTGTCCAATGGGAGAAGGATCCAAGCGACAAGAGCTTGATCGATAGCGCCTTCCGTTTCGTTCATACCGTTAAGGGAAGCTGCGGCTTCCTGGATCTGCCGAGATTGCTGCGGCTTAGCCATGCGGCTGAAGAATTGCTGAGCCATGCCCGCGACGAACAGATTGTCGTTTCGTCTGACATGGTCACCCCCGTACTTGCTGTAATTGATCGCATTTCTGAGCTTACCGAAGCGTTGGAGAGCGGGGAGCCGGTATTCGATAATGATGCCACTCTCATCGATGCGATGCTCGCCTTCCTTCCGGACAAAGGTACTCCTGCGATACCAGCGGCGGCGATCCGTCAATTGCATCAGGATGAGCCGGGCGAAGCCATCGACGAGGCAGCAAGCGCATCAAAGACCCGAACGGTGCGCGTTTCGCTGACCTTGCTCGACAAGCTGATGAACGGGATTTCTGATCTGGTGCTGGCACGCAATGAGGTATCGCGCCAGTTGCGCCGGGTCGGATCGGACAATGAAATTGATCAAGCCTTTGGTCGATTGTCATCGACGGTCGCAGAAATGCGCGATGCCATTGGCATGATGCGGATGCAACATATTGATCGGTTGTTCTCTACACTGCCGAGATTGCTGCGCGATATCTGTATCGAACTAGGCAAGCAGATCGAACTGACGGTCGAGGGTAGTGAGGTGGAGGTCGACCGCGAAATGGTCGAGGCGTTGCGTGATCCGCTAACGCACATTTTACGCAATGCCGCCGATCACGGTATCGAAGATCCCGAACAGCGTCGCTCCGTCGGCAAGGATCCGGTGGGGCATATCCGCGTTGTCGCCCGTCAATCAGGTAACCAGATCCTGATTGAAATCAGCGACGACGGTCGCGGTATCGATGTCGAGAAGCTTGGCCAAAGAGCAATTGCTCGCAAATTGCTAACCAGCTCACAATGGCAGAATATGCCCGAACGCGCCAAATTGGAGACGATTTTCGCGCCAGGTTTGTCCACTGCAGAGGCTGTCACGTCCATTTCCGGCCGCGGCGTGGGCATGGATGTTGTGCGTACCAACATGCATGCAATCGGCGGTTCAATCGATCTGGAAAACTACGAAGGCCAAGGGCTTAAAATCACGCTGCGTCTGCCTTTGACGCTTTCGATTATCGCCGGGCTGTCTTTGCGCGCCGGCGGGCAGATTTACGGCATTTCACGATCGGCGGTTGTCGAGATTGTTTCGGTTTCGAATCGTTCGGTAGAAATTGAAGAGATAGGCGGGATGCCGGTTGCCAAAGTGCGCGGGGAAAGGCTGGCCTACGCCAAACTGGAAACGATCCTTGGTGTTGCCGAAATGGAAGGCAGCCAGTCGGCACGTTCGCTGGTGATTATCAAACCGGCAGTTGGCGCAACCTTTGCGCTCGACGTCGAAGCGGTGGTCGATAATGAAGAGCTTGTGGTCAAACCGGGCGCGCCGCTCATCATGGCAACAGGGCTTTATGCCGGCACATCGCTCCCCGACAATGGAAAGCCGATGCTGCTTCTCGATGCCAGCGGCTTGGCGGCTGAGATCGGTGTTGAGCAGGACCTGTTCGAAATGGCAAATCGCAACCAGGTTACCGATGCCGAGCAGAACAAGCAGGATGCCGACTCCGGCCTGCTATTCCAGACACTGGATGGAACCGTGCAGGCCATCCGCCTCGCAGTGGTTGACCGCATCGAAGATGTCGACGGCAGTGCCTTCCACCAAGTCGGTGGTCGCTTGTGTGTATCGGTGGAGCAGGTGCTTTATGATGCCAAGGGGCTTAAGACGCTTCCCGATGCTGGAGCTACCGTTAAGATGCTTCGCTTGTCGGACGGAAGCACGAGCGTTTTTCTAGCTGTTGCTGATGTTATCGATATTTTTGCTCTCGACCGCGAAATTGCTCCATCGTTGCTGCCCGAAGTTTATGAGGGCATTGTGCATGTCGATGGAAAGCCGGTTGAAGTCCTCAACAGCTACAGCTTCTTTGAAGCCCGTCCCGGCGAAAATCCTATAGGTATCTCGCAAAGGCCGTTATGCTTTGTCGATGCGTCATGCGACGATGGCTGGGCCCAAAACATATTGGCTCCCCTGCTTTCAGCTTCAGGCTATGAGGTCAGCTTCGATCCCACCGACCAATCGCGCGCTGCGGTTGTGCTAGCCAATGGTGCCAATACTCAAAAAACAGTAGGCGACGGACGCGTGGTTGCGCTTCGAGACAGTCTTCAGGTGAAGGACGAAGAGCGCGGATCAATCTATCGATATGACCGGTTGGGCCTTCTGTCTGCGATCGAATCCAAAATTGCAGGAGCGCGGTAAATGGAAAAGCTGTTCCTGATTGCGGAAATTGCCGCAACGCCTGTCGCCATATGTTGTGACCACATTGAATCGGTCGTTAGGGTGAACGAGGTGGTGAACGTCCCGCGCGCCGATCCGGTCATCGCTGGTCTCTTCTCTATGCGTAGCCGGGTATTGACGCTGATCGATTGCCAGTATCGGATCAGCGGCACGCAAAAGCCATTTGAGAGAGGTTGTCCTGCGGTAATCGCCTCGATCAATGGGCACAGTTTTGGGCTGATGGTTGATCGCGTGCGCGACGTTGTTTCTGTATCTGATGATGCGGTCCTTGCCGCAACGCGCCTCAATCCGAAATGGTCAGGCCTGTGTAGCAGATTGGCCGAAATTGAAGATCATTTGGTGATGATTCTCGATCCCGAGAAACTGGTTTCGACTGACCAGCGCGCTGCGGCTTGAGCGAAACAAGCTAGCCCAACTTTTTTATCTAACCGACTTTCGCGTTAACCGGACAATAAGAGGCAATCATTATCCTCGACCGCAATGGATCAAGGAGTGAAATGTCATGAAGACCTGCCTTATCGTCGATGACAGCAAGGTTATCCGGAAAGTGGCCCGCCACATCCTGGAAACACTGCAGTTCGAGGTCGATGAGGCGTCGGACGGCAACGAGGCACTCAATCAATGCGCGGCGCGTGAACCGGACGTAATCCTGCTCGATTGGAATATGCCGATCATGAGCGGAATGGATTTCCTTCGCGCCTATCGCGCATCGCAAAATTCCGCGGCCAAGGTTATTTTCTGCACCACCGAAAATGGTATCGCGCATATTCAGGCGGCAATCGATGCCGGTGCGGACGAATATGTGATGAAGCCGTTCGACCGCGAAACGCTTGAGACAAAGCTGCAACTGGTTGGTTGCATCTGAAGCGACAGCCATGCGTGCTTCGCTCCCACAATTGAGTGCACCTACGAGTGCTTTTGAGCGTCCGATAAAGGTTCTGCTTGTCGACGACAGCAACGTCGTGCGGTCTATTTTTTCGCGCATGCTCGGCGAAAATGACGAGATCGAAATTGCAGGTGAAGCAGCCAATAGCGCCGAAGCCTTGCAACAACTGAGCCGCCTTCGGGTTGATATCATCCTGCTCGATATCGAAATGCCCGAACGTTCGGGCCTCGATGCACTTCCAGAGATCTTGGAGGCAGGCAATGGTGCTCGTGTGCTCGTTGTATCCTCCTTTGCCGAGGAGAATGGCCCGGCCGCTATTCGCGCGCTCGAACTGGGTGCATGTGATACGCTCGCAAAGCCGGGGCGTTTTGGATTTGCCGGGCGTTTCCCGGACATGCTCGTCGACAAAGTCGTCAGGTTGGGCAGTTCCATCCGCAAGGTTTCTGCACGCAGTTTACGGGACGAGGGCGACTGCGCGTCGTATGAACCTAACGGGGACATTCCTGCGCCCGAATGCATTGCAATAGGGGCATCGACTGGCGGCATTCCGATCATCTACGAAATTGTTCGAAACTTGCCAGATGCGCTCGACTGTCCCATTTTCATTGCGCAGCATTTGCCCGAAGCATTCATGGAATTTTTTGCTCGCCAATTGTCTGCGCAAACAAACCGACGCGTTTGCGTACCCAAGGCAGGCGAAGAGATTATGGAGCGGACGATATACGTCTCTCCGGGCAATGCGCATCTCACCTGTGCGCGCGGAGGCACGCGGCGGAAAATACAACATCTCGAACATTATGCCGGCAGTCGGTACAGTCCCTCGGTCGATGCGCTGTTTGAATCTGTTGCCGAAGTTTATGGTGATACAGCGTTGGCCCTGGTCCTGAGCGGCATGGGCAATGATGGCGCGACCGGAGCGCAGCAATTGTTCCGTCAAGGCGCGCGCATCATTGTGCAAGACGCCGACAGTTCGGTTGTTTGGGGAATGCCGGGCGCCGTTGCCAAAGCTGGTTTGGCGACTGCCGTCATGTCGCCGTCGCATATCAGCCGGCTTTTGGCCCGGGCGGTTACGTCGTGACAGTCTCGGTGCCGACGCGCGCAATCCAGAAACTATCCGAATTGCTTGCGCGCGAAACCGGTCAGCAGTTGCTCGCCAATAGGCACTGGCGCGTGGAGATGGCACTCAAGCCACTGATGCGGAAACATTCGATACCCAATATCGAAATGCTCGCATCCATTCTTGACGGCGACGGCGAGCCCGGACTTTTGAAAGAATGCGTGGAATCCATGGTAAACAACGAAACATGCTTCTTTCGAGACCAGGCTAATTTTGCGCTTCTGACCGGGCCGGTCATGGATTCGCTGCGAGATGCACGAAGCAACAGCAAAAGGTTACGTATCTGGTCTGCCGCTTGCTCGACTGGGCAAGAGCCTTATTCGCTTGCGATGTCTTTCCTTGAAAATGCCGAGAAATGGCGTGGCTGGAACATCCAGATCTTGGCTTCCGACATCTCGACCATGGCACTGGGTAAGGCACGAAAGGGCCAATATTCCCAGTTTGAGATCCAACGCGGCTTGCCAGTAATGCTGATGCTCAAATATTTCGACCAAGTCGACGGCGATTGGCTGGCCAAACCAGAAGTTCGCAAAATGGTGACCTTCGCCCAGCATAACCAGCTCGATAGCGCCCGCCATCTTGGGCAGTTTGACATCATCCTCTGCCGGAACATGCTGATGTATCTGTGCGAAGGCAAAAGGCGAGAAGTGCTGGATAAGCTGACATCGGCATTGGCATCGGAAGGCGTTCTGATGCTCGGCGCGGCTGAAACGGTGATTGGGCAGACGGATAAGTTTTCTGCATCTAAGGAGTTCCGCTGCTTCTACATTCATTCCAAGAATGCGGGCTCTGTGCCTTTAGCGCATAAGAGGATTGCGGTGTAAGCGGCCCTTGCATCCGTTTGTGTGGCGCTTATGACGGGCATATGATCTGGTATCCGTCCCCGAATTTCGGTGAGCGCACTTTGCCCATCACCATGCTCGTCCTGCATTATACCGGAATGAAAAGCGGTCCGGAGGCAGTCGAATGGCTGGCCAATCCTGCATCCAAGGTCTCGGCGCATTATGTCGTCGAAGAAGATGGGCAGATTATCCATATGGTGCGTGAGGAACACCGCGCGCAGCATGCCGGAGTATCCTATTGGCGCGGCGTGACCGACTGCAACAGCGCAAGCATCGGCATCGAGATTGTCAATCCCGGGCACGAATGGGGCTATCGCCCATTTCCGGAAGAGCAAATGGCAGCACTGGTTCCCTTGGTAGCCGAAATTACCAGAACCTATGCAATTCCAGCGCGTAATGTAGTCGGGCACAGCGATGTCGCGCCCGCGCGCAAGGAAGATCCGGGTGAGCTTTTCGACTGGGAGAGGCTTGCAAAGGTTGGCCTCGCCATTCCCCGTCCGACGAAGAATTTGGTCGATCCCGGTTGGGGTGATGCGGCGTTTCTTTTGGCATTGGAACGCTATGGATATGGGATCGCTGACGGGCCCAAGGCTGTGGTTGCGTTCCAGCGTCGTTTCCGTCCCGAAAGGGTCGATGGCATCATTGATGGGCAATGCCGTGCAATATTGTGGAGCCTTCTATTGGAACATGAAGGCGGACCTGCTATCGGCTGACGCGCCAGAGGGCCGGGCGACCGTCGGCATTTCGCTTGCGAGGTGCGGGAGGAAAGTCCGGGCTCCAGCGAGGAACGGTGCCGGATAACATCCG
Organism: Sphingorhabdus buctiana; assembly: GCF_042680825.1. Taxonomy (NCBI): domain Bacteria; kingdom Pseudomonadati; phylum Pseudomonadota; class Alphaproteobacteria; order Sphingomonadales; family Sphingorhabdaceae; genus Sphingorhabdus; species Sphingorhabdus buctiana. The sequence continues at coordinate 147,258 of NZ_JBHUEL010000004.1, read as the reverse complement.
GCTGGGGTAACCCAAGGGAAAGTGCCACAGAAAGCATACCGCCATGGCTTTGGCCGGGTAAGGGCGAAAGGGTGCGGCAAGAGCGCACCGCGCGGACGGCAACGTCAGCGGCATGGCAAACCCCACCGGGAGCAAAATCGAATAGGGGCGGCACATGGCATCCTCCTGCCAGTCGCCCGGGTTGGTTGCTTGACCCTGCACGCAAGTGTCGGGCTAGAGGAATGGTCGCCTATCCCCGTCAGGGGTGGACAGAACCCGGCTTACAGGCCCTCTGGCGCCTTTTTCCAGTACAGATAGATGCCGCCCAACAGGACGAGAATGATGGCTTCTACCACCATGGGCTCGATAACTTTTGGGCCGATCCCATCGATGGCGAGGCTGATGAAGCGGCCCAGCAGCGCCAGCGCTGGCAGCAACCAGGTCGCCAACAACCAGGTAGGGCTGCGTTTCCAAGCGGCTACCAATGCAAATATGCCGATTGCAAGGAACAAGCCCCCGATATCCGCTCTGATATTGGCGGCACCGATCGCGCCAATCGCCTTGATGCCACGCGCCGCTTCCAAAGACGCAACATCAAACCAGTGCTGGTTGAGCGCTGTTATCGAAAGCAAGCCGATTATGGCCACCAATAGGCGCGAAACCCCCATCATCGCTTAACCCTTCTTTTCATTTACTTATTGGCATATTTATGGTTTTCTCTGTGCAGAGGGTAACTTCTGCGGAGGGGAAAGCAAATGTCTTTAGTTGATCGAGCAAAGAACATCCTTCTCAATCCCAAGTCTGAATGGGATGTTATCGCTAAGGAGTCAGCCACCGTCGGCGGGCTTTTCACTGGATATGCTGTACCATTATCCGTGATGCCGGTTGTCGGTTCGGTAATTGCAATGGGGCTTTTGGGTATCGGTGCAGGATCACTGGCGCCCTTGGGTATCGCCTCTGTCGGCGTCGGAATTGCCGCAGGCATGGCAGCTGTCGGTATGGTCCTCGGGCTAGTTATGCTGTGGTTGATGAGCTTCATCGTCAACGCCGTCTCACCCAGTTTCAATGGCAAATCGGACATGGTGAGCGCGACCAAATTGATGGCCTATGCCTCGACGCCTTCATGGATAGGAGGGCTGATCGCGCCATTTCTTGGACCCGTCGGTGGGTTGGTATCGCTCGCTGCAATCGCCTATGTCGTCTACCTGATTTATACCGGAATTCGGCCAGTGATGGAGGTGCCCGCTGAAAAGGTCGCTGGCCTGACAGTCGTCATCATCCTGATCTACATCGTGCTTTCTATGATCCTGACGATGTTTATTGGCGCAATGTTGATTACCTCGCTGTTCGGCGGTGCCATGATGGCGGGCGCAACCAGCATCTGATTTTGCAGATTTCAACCTAGCATCCGGGCCATGCCATCGCTACAGCGGCGACATGGCCCGATCTTCTAGAAGCAATGACTGGGGATTCCCCCGTTGGCGTGGATATGGTTCCAAGCGCGAAACGCAGGCCGTCCGCCTGTGCGATCGGGTGGGGTGTGACCGGCAGGGCAATTGCCCTGCGCCCAAATCCCCCAATAGTCCGGAACGATGGATGTTCTGCGAGGAACATGCGGCCGAATATAATAAGGGGTGGGATTACTTTGCCGGCCTGACTGCCGAGGAAGCCGCGAAGCGCGAAGCCGACGAGAAGCGCGATTCGAGCGGTTACCGGGAATCGGCGCATTATGGCTGGGTCGGCCCCGGTGATGGCAGCCGCAGCCGCGATGAAATGCGCGCGCTCGAACTACTCGGCCTCGATCCTGACGCCGATTTTGATGAGGTCAAAAAGGCCTGGCGCAAAATTGCGAAGGAAACCCATCCGGATGTGCGGCCCAACGATGCCGACGCTGCAAAGGCATTTCAGGCAGGGCAGGCGGCATTCGATGTATTGCGAGCCGCAGAAGAACGTCGCGCCTGGAAAGGCTGACAGCGTTCAGGCGATGCGCGCAGCCGTTTCTCGGATCAGCGCAATCATGTTCGGAATGCCCTGCGTCCGGTTCGAACTGAGCTGGTTCTTGAGATCGAACGGCTCAAGCGCAGCTTCGATGTCGGCCGTGCCGATTTCCTCAGCCGACTTGCCTTCGACTGCTTTCAGGACCAGCGCGATGATGCCCTTGGTGATTGCGGCGTTGCTATCCGCAAGAAAGCTTAGCTGGCCGTTTTCATTTACCGGGTAAACCCAGACACTCGCCGAGCAACCGCGCACCAGCGTGGCATCGGTCTTCAAGGCATCGGGCATCGGGGGCAGCGCCTTGCCGAGATCGATCAGCAGGCGATAGCGATCATCGCCATCGAGAAATTCATATTCTTCGTAGATTTCGGCCAGCGCAGTCATGGTTGCTGCGCTTATGGCCTTGGCGTTCAGATATCAATGCCTGCGGCAATGGCTTCTAGCTTTTTGACGCGCTCCTTGAGGTCGGCGACTTCGATGCGCGAAACTGCGGACGGCGCTCCATCATGGTTGGGGCGGTGCTGGCTTTCCATTTCCATTCGCTTCAATTCGATCCAATCGCGCCATCCGCGCAGGCTGGCAGCAGCAATGATGCCAACGGTGGCCAACGCCAGGATGCTGATGGTCAGGTAGAAGCTGGGGTCCTGTGGCATGGTCCTTCCTTCCTTCGATGATTAGCGATCGCGCAAGGCTTCGATTTCACGGCTGACGTCCAGCGCGCTGCTGTTATCGGTTGCGATGCGCTCAAGCACCTTGATGCGTTCTTTGAGTTCGGTGATTTCGTTTTGCAGCGCCTGCGTATCTGCATTGCCGATCAGGCGTTGGGTCTTGTTGCCCAGCATGTCCTTATCTTCGACGATACCATATTTGCCTTGCTGCTTGCTTTGGATGATCTTGCCGATCGTGATGATGGCAATGATCGCAACCACCATCGTAAAAGGGTCTCCGATCATTTGATTACTTCCTTTTCATGCGATGGTTCCAAATTCAGAGGTGTCGTGCGCAAGGCTTCGATTTCCTTGGCCAGGCTATAGCCCTGGTCGGTAACGATGCGTTCAAGCACTGCCACGCGATCTTCCAGACGCCCCTTGTCAGCGGCATATTGGGCCGCTTTTTCGGCAATATTCTGTGCATCGAGCTCCATCTGGCGCTCTTTCATCTTGAGCCATGGCCGGAAAATGGCACCGGCAAAAATTGCCAGCAGGCCGCAACTGATTCCGAGTATCGGAATCAATGCGAATATGGTGTCTGGGCTCATTTTCCGGTCCTCAGTTCGTTGGGCCGCGCAGGGCTTCAATTTCGGAAGTCAGGCGATGGGTATCGTCAACGACGATCTTCTCGACACTGGCGAGACGATCCTTGATGGAACCCAACTCGGCGCGCAGTTGCGCATTTTCCTGGCTGAGAAGGCGGACGCGCTCGAGGGCTTCCTGGTCGTTTTTGGGGTAAACTTGCTGCCCCCAGGCGCCATCAAGCGGATAGCCATTTTTGATGCGCAGCCATGTGGTAATCACCCAGCCGGCAGTCCCGACCACAACAATCAAAGTGATTGGCAGAGACAGTCGCATGAGCGTTTCGCCAAGAGTTGGATCCATGATTTCCTCCACTAATCTTATCGGAGTTGTTCTATTTCTTCCGACAGTCTGTGCGACTTGTCGGTGACGATGCGTTCCAAAACTGCGACCCGTTCTTCCAGACGGCTGACTTTGCCCTGCAGGGCTTCATTTTCGTTGGTCAGCAATCCGATCTTGCGCTCTGCATCCGGCAGCTTCTGGTCTGTCTTGCCGCCCCACTCGTCTTCGAGTGGGTAGCCATGCCGAGCGCGTATCCAATTGTTCAAAATCCATCCGCCATAACAAATGGCGATGATTGCGATGACAAAGGTCGGTCCTCCCCAGTTCATCGTCGGTCTCCCTCTAATATCCTAATCAGCGCAGGCTTTCGATTTCGTCGGCCAGCTGCTTGTTGTTGCTGACGTAAAAGGTTTCCATGTCAGCAAGGCGACGGTCGATTTCGCGGAAGCGTGAACGGATGTCGCGGGTGGTACGGGCAGGGGACTGGCGTACACCCTGCCAGAATTTCTGCTCTTCCTTGTCTGCTGAATACAGGTGGATCGGCTTGTTATCGGCCATCCAGGCGGTGATCCAGTAGGCAATCAGTGTCCAGGGGAAGCCGCCCATCAGGGTCAGCATCACTGCGCCCAATCGAACCCATAGGACATTGACCCCTGTATAGTCCGCAATCCCTGCGCAGACGCCTTTCCATTTCCCGTTTTGCTTATCGAGATAGAATTTGGTGTGCATGCCGGACATCTCAGTTCTTCCTCTCTAGTCGGCGAATATTGTCGAGCTGGGCATATTCTTCGCTCTCATGGTCAAGGCGGCGAGGATGCCAGTCAGGATTGTCAGCAGCGACAAGGCGTTCCACCGTGTCGAGCCGTTCTTCAAGCCGGCGGGCCAGCTCGTGCATGTCTCCGAGCATGCGTTCGTCGTCGTTGGTCAGCGTCGCGGCAGTTTTCCACTTGGTGACATAGTGCATGATCAGCCAGGGAAGCCCGATGAAGAGCATTCCGACGACAAAAATTGGTACGAGGATATCTTCCATCTGGTCAGCCCTTCTTCATAGCTTTTTTCATGGCTTCGAGTTCGGCATCGACTTCGTCGATCGCATTGAGCGCGTCGATTTCTTCACCCAGTGTCTTGGGTCCGTCGGCGCCGATGGCGAGGGCATCTGCATAACCCTGCGCTTCATCGACCCGGCGTTCGAGATCGTCGAACCGGCTGAATGCATCGCGGACCTTGTCACCATTATACATGGTGCGCAGCTTGACTTGGTTTTCGGCGCTTTCGAGCCGTGTCATCAACGCGTTCTGGCGGGCGCGGGCGTCGATCAGCTTTTTCTGCAGCTTGTGAATGTCTGCCTCTGATGCCTTGAGGGCATCGTCAAGCACGGCGACTTCGGAACGAAGCTGGTCTGCCATGTCGACTGCTTTCTTGCGTTCGACCAACGCAGCCTTGGCCAGATCTTCACGATCCTTTGAAAGTGCGAGCTGGGCCTTGTCCGTCCAGTCGGCCTGGAGATGGTCAAGCTTCGCGATATGGCGCTGCAGCTCTTTCTTGTCGGCGATGGTGCGCGCGGCAGAGGCGCGAACCTCTACTAGTGTTTCTTCCATCTCCATGATGATCATGCGGATCAGCTTCGCCGGGTCTTCCGACCTGTCGAGCAGGTCGGTGACGTTGGCGGCGATGATATCGCGTGTCCTGGAAAAAATGCCCATTGGGTAACTCCGGAAATTGAAACGATCGATCGATTTATACTCTGCTCTAAAAGGGGGGACCGGGGCAAGCTCGGTTAGGGGAGCTGGGGGTGAGCTTTCGCGCCCCGGTCGACGGCGTGTGGGGTCAGGCAAGATAGGCACTAACGCCGACAGGCCGGTAGGACTGTTCTGCTGCATGGTGGCTGGCATCTTTCTGCTGAATGACAAAGGACGAAAGCCCGAATGCGATAAGAAGCAGCATCGAGATCGACGCGCCGACGATTGTTCCTGTCGGCTGCTGGGTTTCGGTCTGGTGTAGCTTTTGCATTTTCTTCCCTCTTGGTTTCGGCCTTTGTGTGGCTTGCCAAACATATAGCAGGAGGCGTGCCAATTTCAGGAAATGGCCGTTTTCTGCGGTTTTCGTCACGATATCGGCGAGATTATCGCTTTGAGCCTAGGTAAATGTTGCCAAATGATGGTGAAATATGCCAATAGTGCGGAATGGAACGAGGGGTTCAATTCATTGGGCAATCTTCAGCCTTCCTCGATGCTGTCGAGCGGGCGAGCCGAGCTGCGCAATTGAACCGCCCGGTATTGGTAATTGGTGAGCGAGGAACCGGCAAGGAACTGATCGCCGAACGCCTTCACCGACTCAGTTCACGGTGGGATGGCCCGCTGGTTACGATGAACTGCGCCGCTTTGCCTGAAACACTGATCGAGGCGGAGCTTTTCGGACATGAAGCGGGCGCCTTCACCGGCGCTACACGTGCGCGTGAAGGACGTTTTGAGGAAGCGCATGGTGGAACCCTGTTCCTCGACGAACTCGGCACATTGAGCATGGGCGCGCAAGAACGCCTGCTGCGCGCGGTCGAATATGGTGAAGTCACGCGCATCGGCTCTTCAAAACCCGTCCGGGTCGATGTGCGAATTGTCGGCGCGACCAATGAAAGCCTGCCAGACATGGTCGATCGCGGCAAATTCCGCGCCGACCTGCTTGATCGCCTGAGTTTCGAGGTGGTCACTCTGCCGCCGCTTCGCGTGCGCGAAGGCGATATTGAGGTGCTTTCCGAATATTTCGGCAGGCGCATGGCAACTGAACTGGGCTGGGATGGCTGGCCCGGATTTGGTCCTGTCGCGCGCCGTGCGATGGAAAATTACAGTTGGCCCGGCAATGTGCGCGAGTTGCGCAATGTCGTCGAGCGCGCAGTCTATCGCTGGAATGATCCCGGTCAGCCGGTCGATTATGTACAGTTTGACCCGTTCGAGAGCCCGTGGATTCCAAAGGCCATGCCGTTGTCGGCATCACGCGACGATGAAAGCGGCGGAGGCTTGGCCAATGGCCAAGCCAATGGTGACGGGGCCACACGCCATTCGACAGACTTCACCGCATTGAATGAAGCCGCGATCAAGGTGGGTGATTTCAGAGCGACGACTGAAGCCTTTGAAAAGGCGTTGCTTGAGCAGGCACTGGCGCAGAACCGGTATAACCAGCGCCAGACCGCAAAGGCGCTGAACCTGACCTACGACCAGTTACGCCATAGCCTCAAGAAGCATGATTTGCTGGGATAAGACCCTAATTTTTAGCGACTACCAACCGATAGCCCACGTCGAGTGCATCAATTTCCATGAGGTGGCCATAACGCCGTTCCCACGTGCCATTGGTCAGATCAGCCTCCAGCTGCTGTAATGCTACGTTCGCGCCGTCAATCTTCCAGAAAGACGACATGCCCTTGCGGATGACCGGATCAAGATATGCCTTTGGCCGCTGCCAATAGGCGTAAAGGAAACCATCGCTGCAGTCATGTGGCACCAGTACAGGCGTGATCGAGACCGGCCCCATCCAGCGCGAATAGTCTGCCATTTGCGGCATCTGTCCTTGGTCGAGTTCTACAAGCTGCGGAAGATAGTCTGTCAGCCAGCATCCGCGATACGAAGGATCGAACGTCAACAGCACGATGGGGCCACGCGTCACCCGCCGCATTTCGACCAGCCCTGCGGCCTTGTCAGGCCAATGGTGGATGGTCAGGACTGCCATTGAAGCGTCGAAGTGCTTGTCAGGATATGGTAATTTGTCCGCAGTGCCTTGAATGGCGGGCGCTGCCCCCGGCTCGCGTTGAGCAATCATTTCGGCAGATGGTTCGACAGCAACAACCTCGCGATCTTGCGGCTCATAACTACCTGTACCGGCGCCGACATTCAGCACGGACCGGAAGTCCCCCAACGCGGCATGTATGTACGCCCCAATCCGCGGATCAGGGCGTCGCAAGTTAGCGTAATCAATGCCTATCTGGTCATAGTCGGCATTGCTCTCCATTCGGTCAATCAAACCCCACAAATGTAGCCGCTTCGGCGACCGATTTGCGCGGAGGTACGACCGAATTGGACGGGAAATCCATATCGGGCCATCCCAACGCGATGCTCTTCATGATGACTTGGTCGTCGGCAATGCCGGCATGTTCGCGGACAACCGGGGATTGCATGATGCCCTGGCTGTTTATCACGGTCCCAAGCCCGCGCGACCAAGCGGCGTTGACCAAGGCTGTCGCGACTGCACCGCAATCGAATGGGGTATCGTCGCTGCCATCCAATACCTTGTCATAGGTGATGATGACGCAAACAGGGGCATCGAACTGGCGGAATCCGCGCAATACCCAATCCTGCCGCTTTTCGGCATCATCGCGTGCAATGCCCATCGCGCCGAACAGTTGTTTGGCGACCTCAACCTGGCGCTCGCGATGCTTGCCTTCGAAAGCCGAGCCGGTGCGGAATTCGCGCGATTGCGGAACCCCGGCAAGCATGCGTTCGGTATTCCCGCGGCGAATACGATCTAGCGGCTCCCCCGTGATGACATAGAAATTCCATGGCTGGGTATTCATCGAGGAAGGCGCGCGCATCGCGAGCGTCAGGATCTCTTCGATCAACTCCCTCGGAACCGGATCGGGTTTATAACCGCGTATGCTCCGACGGCCGAAAATTACTTCATCATAATTCACAACATCTCTCCCCGTTAAAAAAGGCGGCTCTGAGGCCGCCTTTTTCTCTATTCTGTCTTTGCGTTTAGCCGCCGTTGAAAGCAATCATTGCATAAAGCATCGGCAGCGACAGCAGCGTATTCGTGCGCGAGAAAATCATGGCGCGGGTGGCTGCTGCGGCCTTGGTCGCGTCATCGGCCTCAACCATGCCGAGTGCCTTTTGCTGTGCCGGCCAGATCACGAACCAGACGTTGAAAGCCATGATGAGGGCGAGCCACATTCCAATGCCGATAAGACGGAAGTTCTCGTTTAGCGTAAGCGCGTCTACCAGATAGCCCGCGCGCAATGCGATGATCAGGCCGAAAAGAACCGTCAGCGCAGCACCCCAACGGAAGAAGAACAGTGCGGCAGGCGCAATATGCTTTGACACGCCGGGCTTCAGCTCCGCCGGAACCTTGGGCATGGTCGGGATCTGCACGAAGTTGAAGTAATAGAGCAGGCCGATCCAGAGGATGCCAAAGAAAGTGTGCAGCCAGCGGATGGTCTGTTGTTCCAGATCGCCATTGGCCGGAACCATGAAGATCAACGCAAGAGCGGCAACAAAGCCTACCCCAAGCACCGCGTGCAAGTTACCGAAAAACTTAGCCATAATTCTTCCCCTTTTGGCTTGGTTAACCCGAATGGCGAAAGCCTAGCCAAGCATTGCCTGTGTTACAAGGGGAAGGGTGGGATTGTTTGCTACGGGATTATCCCTGCGGCGGAGTGGCCGGTTCGTCGCCGAGTTTCAAACCATGTTTCAGTAGCATGGGAATGTTCGCCATTGCGAACAGGAATGTGACGATTGTGACGCCCCATACTTTGAGCGTGAGCCAAAGATCGAAGCTCAGAAATGCGCGCATTGCTTCATTGGCCAGTGCCAGGGCCGCGAAAAACAGGCCCCAATTCAGTGAGAGCTTGAGCCAGCCCACTTGGTCGAGGCCGTCATAGGCTGCCTCAAGCACATATTTGAGCAGTGCCTTGCCGCGCATCCATCCGCCGATCAGCAGCAGTCCAAAAAAGGCGTAAATCAGCGTCGGTTTGATCTGGATGAAGCGTTCGTCATGGAACCACAAAGTCAATCCGCCGAAAAACACGCCGAGCGCGGCAGTGAGTTTCAGCATCGGGGAAATCTTGCCGAGCTTCCATTTGGAAACGATGACCGCGATCGTGATTGCGACCATGAACACGCCAGTGCCAATGATAGCGCCCTGTTTCGGGTCCGCATCGGAGTGGCCCAGTTTTGATGCGACGAAAAAGAGGAGCAACGGCCCGAAATCGAGCAGGAAGTTCAGCAGGCCATGTTTCGGCTTTTCAGACGCGGTGCTGGTCGGATTTTCGCTCATGCTGTTCCTGCTATCGCTTTTGCAAGGTCGCGCGCGTCGAACGGGCGCAGGTCCTCGATCGTTTCACCCACGCCTATCGCATGGATGGGAAGGCCGAACTGTTTCGCGGCGGCCACCAAAATGCCCCCACGCGCGCTGCCATCCAATTTGGTCATCACCAGCCCGTTCACTCCGGCAACTTCCTTGAATATCTCGATCTGGCTCAGCGCATTCTGGCCGGTGGTTGCATCGAGCACCAGCACCACATTGTGCGGTGCCGCCGGATTGAGACGCCCCAGCACTCGGCGGATTTTGGCGAGTTCATCCATCAGCTCGCGCTTATTCTGCAGGCGGCCCGCGGTGTCGACGATCAACACGTCGATGCCTTCGGCGGTTGCCTTTTTGACCGCATCGAATACCACACCAGCCGCATCACCGCCCTCTGGCCCACTGACGATGGGTACGCCGATGCGATCGGCCCAGATTTTCAATTGCCCGATGGCTGCCGCGCGGAAGGTGTCGCCAGCAGCAAGCATGACACCATAATCCTGTTCGAGGAACAGATGCGCCAGCTTCGCGATGGTCGTGGTTTTACCGGAGCCATTGACCCCGATAACAAGGATAACCTGCGGGCGCGGAAAGGCATCGATTTCGAGCGGTTGCGCAACGGGGGCCAATATTTCGGCCAGTTCGTCCTCAACGATCTGGCGGATGCCCGCTTCATCGATGCCCTTTTCAAATCGCTCGCTGGCCAGTTTTCCGCGAATTTGCGCGGCTGTTGCCGGCCCAAGATCCGATACGATCAACGCCTCTTCGATGTCGTCGAGGGTTTCGGCGTCGAGCTTGCCTTTGGTTATCAGGCCTGTCAGGTTTTCGGTGAGTTTGCTTGACGTTTTCTTGAAACCGCCAAACAGCTTTTCGCGCCAGCCGGGTTTCTCACTCATGCAGTGACTTTCCCTTGCAGCCGTCCATTTTCAAGTCCTTCGATAACAGCCGAAACGATGGCACCTTCGGGCACCTTGCAGTCGAGTTCGACATAGGCGAAATTTTCCGAATGGCCAGATGCACCGCCAGCCTCGACAACAATTTTTTGTGTCGATCCGATCAGCGATGCCAACCAGCCCGCCCGCCTCACGGCAACAGCCTCGCGCAATCGCTTTGCCCGGTCCTTGATTTCGCGCGCAGGCACTTGCGGCATTTTGGCGGCGGGCGTCCCCACTTTTGGCGAATAAGGGAAGATATGTCCGTGCACTATGTCGCACTCGTTGACCAATGCCAGGCTATTGGCGAACATCGCCTCGTCTTCGGTTGGAAAGCCGGCGATGATATCGGCTCCAATGGCAATATCAGGGCGTGCGGCCTTCATGCGAGCAACGATTTCGATCGCCTGCTCTCGACTATGGCGGCGCTTCATTCGTTTGAGAATCAGGTTGTCACCTGCCTGCAGGCTGAGATGGATGTGCGGCATCAACCGCGCCTCGCCAGTGATCAGGTCGAACAGGCGTTCATCGATTTCGACGCCATCGATCGATGACAGCCGCAAGCGGGGAAGGGTAGGCACATGCCGCAAAATCCGCTCGACCAGCAGGCCAAGATTGGGTTGGCCGGGCAGGTCATGGCCATAGCTGGTAACGTCCACTCCAGTCAGCACGATTTCCGAAATTCCGCGATCGACCAGCTTCTGGACATGCTCGATAATCTGCCCTGCGGGCACCGAACGGCTGTTTCCTCGGCCATAGGGGATTATGCAAAAGGTACAGCGATGGTCGCACCCTGTCTGGACTTCGACAAAGGCGCGGGTGTTACCTGAAAATGCGGTGGCCAGATGCGGCGCAGTTTGCCGCACCGCCATGATGTCGCTCACCTGTACTTTGGGACCATCCAGCGCGAACAGAGCGGGCGATTGCTTTTCCATATTTCCGATAACGGCATTTGCCTCTGCCATCGCTTCGAATGTTTGCGGCTCGACCTGCGCCGCGCAACCGGTCACGATGATGCGGGCATCCGGGCGCCTTTTCCGCGCCTGCCGGATCGCCTGACGGGTCTGGCGCACGGCTTCGTTGGTTACGGCGCAGCTATTGACGATGACCAGGTTGGATACATCGCCCAATTGCTCTGCAAGCGCATGGCTTTCTGCCAGGTTGAGCCTGCACCCCATGGTAATGATTTCTGGACTGCTCAACCGAACTGGCTCCAGTCGGCGGTGCCTGTGAAGACGTGGGTAGCGGGGCCTTCCATTTCGATCGGCCCACCTTCTTTCCAATCGATGCGGAGTTCGCCTCCAGGCAAGCTAACGCTGACTGGCGACTGCACCCTGCCGCTGCGGATCGCGGCGACAGCGGTTGCACAAGCACCTGTGCCACAGGCTAGCGTCAGCCCGACGCCGCGCTCCCAAACGCGCAGCTTTATCGTCTGTTGATCTACAATAGTGGCAACATTGACGTTGATCTTTTCAGGGAACAGCGGATCGGTTTCGATGATCGGGCCTAGCCGTTCGAGGTCGACTTTGTCGCAGTCATCAACGAAGAAAATGGCGTGCGGGTTGCCAACATTGACTGCCATTGGGCGTTCCAGTGTTTCCCATCCTACAGGCATATCACGCGTGTCCATCGGCATCGCCAATGGAATCAGCTCCCATTCGAACGCGGGCGGGTTCAGCAATACCGAAGCACTGCTATCCTGCGGGCGCGTCTTCAAAATGCCGGCCACTGTCTCGATATCTGCCGGTTTGGCCAGCAAGGTTGCGACACAGCGCGTTGCATTTCCACAAGCTTCGACCTCACCACCATCGGCGTTGAAGATGCGCATTTTTACGTCCGCGGTGCTCGAAGGCTCCAACAGGATCAGTTGGTCACATCCGATGCCGGTCCTGCGGTCGGCAATGGCATGCGCGCGCGGCCCAGTCATCTCGACGGGATCGTTGCGGGCATCGATGACAACGAAATCATTGCCCAGCCCGTGCATCTTGTGAAAAGGCGCTGCCATAGCGGCTGCGCATTAGGCGATTGGGCGCCCCTAAGTCCAGCAAAAGCCGGGCAGGGGAATTGAAAGTTACCTAGCCCGCTGCCTGTTTCCTGTTGTCGATCACAAATGCGGGTTGGTCCGTTTCCGGTCGTTCTGCCAGATTGGACGACTTGCGATTTACCAGTAGGTTTTTCTTGGCAAGCAGCTTGCGAACATTTTCGATCGACATGGGCTGGCCAAAATACCAGCCTTGCCCCTTTGTGCAGCCGAGTTCGCGCAGCTTTTCGACCAAGGTCTGTTCTTCGATACCTTCTGCGGTGATCGGAACGCAAAGGCTGGAGCCCAAGCCAGTTATGGCTTTTACAATGGCTGCGCTCTCTGGATTTTCATGCATTGTCGAGACAAAGCTGCGATCGATTTTAATGCGATCGAACGGCAAAGCGCGAAGATGCGCAAGCGAGCTGTAGCCGGTTCCGAAATCATCCAGGGCAATCTGGATGCCTTGGTTTTTCAGGCTCCCTACGATGGACTGGGCAAGGCTGAGATTCTTGAACAACGAACTTTCGGTGATTTCGACTTCAAGCCGATGCGCAGGAAATCCGGTCTCGACAAGGAGTTTCACGATTTTCTGGGCAAGCCAGGGGTCCTTGAGCTGCACTGGTGAAATGTTCACTGCGATGGTGAGTTTGGGATCCCAGTTCTTCGCTTCCAGCATCGCTTTGCGAATGATGCTGAGTGAGAGGTCGGCGATCATGCCCGTCTCTTCGGCGACGGGGATAAATTCATCGGGCGGAATGAGCCCGCGCATCGGCGACACCCAGCGGGCGAGCATCTCAAAGCCCGCAAGTTCGCCCGTTTCCAAATCGATCTGCTGTTCGAAATAGGGTACGAATTCCTCGTTGGGTATGGCTGACCTAATATCTGCCTCGAGCGAGTTGCGGGTGCGGAGTTCGACTTCCATGCCGTTGTCGAACCAGCAAAATCCGTTGCGGCCATTTTTCTTGGCTGCATAAAGCGCAATATCTGCGCGGCGAATAAGCATGTCGATGCCATCGCAATCCAGCTCTGGCCGGCTTATCCCGATCGAAGCGGTTATGTTGTGATCGGTGTCGCCGATGGTAATCGGGCGAGACAATATTTCGATCAGATCCTCAGCGACGCGATCGACAGTTTCGGGGAATTCGGGTTCGAAAACCATGCATATTCCGAACTCGTCCCCACCCAGGCGGGCGAGAACACTGGAGGGAGACACAGTATCGCGCATGCGATCGGCTACTTCCCGCAGTAATTGGTCGCCGCTGTCATGGCCGTAAATGTCGTTGACCTTTTTGAAGCCATCAAGGTCGACCATCATGAATGCGACCGATTTACCCCGCCGTGATGCACGGTTGGTGAGTTCACCGGTCTTTTCCTTGATTGCGCGGCGATTGAACAAATTGGTCAGGGGATCGGTAATGGCGAGGTGCTGTGCGCGGACCTCTGCCTGACGGTAAACATCGACTTCTTCGCTAAGTGCGCTGGTACGGCGCCAGATCAGAAGGATGAGTGCGATATTGAGCAAAAGCGCAGAAACCATCGCTTGATCGGTGGTGGTGCCTTTGCCGAAATATTGTGCCACGAGCTGTGTGCCGACCGAACCGCCGATGTAAACAAACATCAGCAAAGCGCCAAAAATGGCAATCGTGCTCGCTCGAGAATTGGCTTGAGCCCTTATGACCTGCCCATCTTCACCAATTTCCGGCCGTTTTTTTCGCGTCGCCCGCATGTTCATTCATTCCCTGAAGCGTTGTTCTTATTGGGATTGAAAGGTCAAAATAAGGTTAATCCGATTAGAATCATTGTCCAAACTAGCCTGCGGTGCGCCCGACAGTCTTTGTGCGCTTGCATTTTTTTGTGAACGCGATTAACGGACTGCCCAGCAGGAGCCATGGCTCCCCCCATTTGATGTGCTGGAACATCATACGCCGGTCAGCGAGGTTTCGCCCACCGGCGTTTTGTGTGTTCCCGGCAGGTTTGACTAAGGAAGTTTGATGTTCGACAAGCTGAGCGACCGGTTGGGAGGCGTATTTGATCGCCTGCGCGGTCGTGGTGCGCTGAACGAAACCGACGTTCGAGAGGCGATGCGCGAAGTTCGCGTTGCCTTGCTCGAAGCCGACGTCGCACTTCCCGTCGCACGTGAATTTGTCGACAAGGTAACCGAACAGGCCGTCGGACAGTCGGTCTTGAAGTCGGTTACTCCCGGACAGCAGGTCGTCAAGATCGTCAACGACGCGCTTGTCGAAATGCTGGGTTCGGATGCCAGCGAACTGAACCTTGCTGTTGCTCCGCCTGCCATTATCATGATGGTTGGCCTCCAAGGCTCGGGTAAAACGACAACAACTGCGAAAATTGCAAAGCTTCTCAAAGAGAAGGAGCGCAAGAAAGTCCTGATGGCATCGCTGGACGTCAACCGTCCGGCAGCGCAGGAGCAGTTGGCGACGCTCGGTACGCAAGTCGATATCGCAACCTTGCCGATTGTTGCTGGCCAGCAGCCGGTGGACATCGCGAAGCGTGCGATGCAGGCGGCGAAGCTACAGGGTTTTGATGTCCTGATGCTCGACACTGCCGGTCGCTTGCATGTAGACCAGCAGTTGATGGACGAGATGAAGGCTGTAGCCAACGTCTCGACGCCTCAGGAAATCCTGTTGGTAGTAGATTCGCTGACCGGTCAGGACGCGGTGAACGTTGCGCAGAATTTCAGCGAGCAGGTCGACCTGACAGGTGTCGTGCTCACGCGCATGGACGGCGATGCCCGTGGTGGTGCTGCGCTCTCGATGCGGGCCGTTACCGGAAAGCCGATCAAATTTGCCGGCGTTGGCGAGAAAATGGATGCCATCGAGGCGTTCCACCCGGAGCGTGTTGCCGGCCGCATCCTTGGCATGGGCGACGTGGTCGGCCTTGTTGAACGTGCCGCGCAGGTTGTCGATCAGGAAGAGTCCGAAAAGCTCGCCGCCAAAATGGCGAAGGGCCAATTCGACCTCAACGATCTGCGCGCGCAATTGCGTCAGATGACCAAAATGGGTGGCCTGGGCGCGCTGGCGGGCATGATGCCGGGCATGAAAAAGGCCAAGGCAGCGATGCAGGCTGGTGGCATGGATGACAAAATCCTTGTCCGCATGGATGCGATCATTGGTTCGATGACACCGAAAGAACGCGAAAAACCGGCTTTGTTGAATGCGAAGCGCAAGATCCGCGTAGCAAATGGTTCGGGCACCACGGTGCAAGACGTCAACCGCCTCCTGAAAATGCACCAGGAGATGGAGAGCGCAATGAAGCGCATCAAGAAAATGGGCGGGCTCAAGGGCCTCGCTGCGCTGTTCGGCAAGTCCGGAGGCGATCTTGGTGCGACGATGGAGGGAATGCACGGGCTACCACCCGGATCGCTGCCCAAGGGAATGGGCGGAATGCCCGGATTGCCTGGAAGTGGCGCGGGCGGATTGCCGCCTGACATCGCACGGTTGTTGAACAAGAAAAAGTAATATTTAACAGTAATACAAAGAATTATATCAGAAAGGTAAAGGTAAATATCATGGCTTTGGCAATGCGTTTGTCGCGTGGCGGTTCGAAAAAGCGCCCCTACTACAAAATCGTCGTCGCCGACTCGCGTGCACCGCGCGACGGCAAGTTCATTGAGCGTATCGGTAGCTACAATCCGCAGCTTCCCAAGGACGATGCAGGCCGCATCATCCTCGATGCAGACCGTGCGAAGCATTGGCTCGCTGCTGGCGCGCAGCCTTCGGATCGCGTTGCCCGCTTCCTCGATGCCGCTGGTGTCAAGGAGCGCAAGGCTTCGGTAAACCCGAAGAAGGGCGAACCCGGCCAGAAGGCAAAGGATCGTGCGGAAGACAAGGCTGCGAAGCTTGCTGAAGCTGAAGAAGCTGCCGCAGCTGCTGCTGCCGCTCCAGCGGTTGAAGAAGCAGTCGCTGAAGAAGCCGCTCCGGCTGAAGAAGTTGCTGCTGAAGAAGCACCCGCAGCTGAAGAAGCCAGCGAAGAAAAGGCTGAGGGTTGATCCTTGGCTGAAAAGACCGTCACGCTTGCGGCCGTTGCCGGTGCGCATGGCGTGACGGGCGAAGTCCGATTGAAGCTGTTCACCGAAAGCGTGGACAGCCTCAAACGGCACAAAAGCTATAATGGCGGCGCACTGACATTGAAGTCGGTGCGTGCGCACAAGGGCGGAGCAATAGCCCGTTTTGCCGAAATTAACGATCGCAACGCTGCGGAGACACTTCGCAGCACATTATTGACCGTGTTGCGCTCAGAACTGCCAGCATTGGCCGACGGCGAATATTATCATAGCGATCTGATCGGGTTGCGCTGCGTCTCTACCGAAGGCGAAGATCTAGGCACCTGCATTTCGGTCGAAAATTTCGGCGCAGGCGATATTCTTGAAATCGAAAAACCGGATGGCAAACGGTTCATGGTGCCCATGAATGCGCAGGCTGTTCCCGAATGGGGTGAGCGGATAGTCGTTGAGGCGGTCTTCGTTCAATGACCTTCCAGGCGCAGATTTTGACGCTTTATCCGGAGATGTTTCCTGGCCCCCTAGGTGTGTCCCTGGCTGGCCGAGCATTGGCCGAAAAGAAATGGACTTGTTCACCTATCCAGCTGCGCGACTTTGCGACCGACAAGCATCGCACCGTTGACGATACGCCTGCTGGTGGTGGGGCGGGGATGGTGCTCAAGGTTGACGTCATGGCGGCAGCGGTTGACCATGCTATTGAAAAAGCACCTGATTTGCCAATCGTGGCGATGACTCCACGCGGAAAGCCAGTCACGCAGGACCGCATTCGCGAATTGGCGAATGGACCCGGAGTGACCATCCTTTGCGGACGATTTGAAGGTTTCGACGAGCGGCTTTTCGATGCCCGACCGCAAATCGAACAGATAAGCATGGGCGATATCATCCTTTCCGGCGGGGAAATGGGCGCTTTGATGCTATTAGACGCTTGCATTCGGCTGCTTCCCGGCGTAATGGGCGCGCCCGATAGCGGGGTTGAAGAGTCCTTTGAACAAGGACTGCTCGAATATCCGCATTACACCCGACCTGCTGAGTGGGAAGGGCGCACGATCCCTGAAGTGCTGCGATCGGGGGATCATGCGAAGATCAAAGCCTGGCGGAAACAACAGGCCGAGACAGATACACGGCTACGCAGGCCAGACCTTTGGGAGCGTTACAAGAACGCTCGGGACTGACCTGCCTCTGGTGTGCAGTATGAAGAAGGAAGAAGACAGGCCATGAACCTGATCCAGACACTTGAGCAAGAGGCGATTGCCGAACTTGCCACCAAGAAGAACATCCCGGAATTCCGGGCCGGTGACACCCTGCGCGTTGGCGTGAAGGTGATCGAAGGTGATCGTACCCGTATCCAGAACTATGAAGGCGTGTGCATCGCACGTTCGAACAAGGGCATGGGATCGAATTTCACCGTCCGCAAGATTTCGTTCGGCGAAGGCGTAGAGCGCGTATTCCCGCTTTACAGCCCCAATGTCGAAAGCATCGAAGTTGTCCGTCGCGGCGCCGTCCGTCGTGCGAAGCTGTACTATCTGCGCGGCCGCACCGGTAAGAAGGCACGTATCGCCGAGCGCCGCGTCAACACTATTACCACCAAACAGGAGGCCGAAGGCTGATCCCGTCTGGTTGCGTTTAACCAAGATACCGAAAGGGCCGGGATCCGCTAAAGGGACCCGGCCTTTTTTCTTGTCCCGATAGCAAGTTCGAATACGAGGAAGTCAAAATGGGTTATCGAGTTGTAGTTGCGGGCGCCACGGGCAATGTCGGGCGTGAAATGTTGAATATTCTGGCGGAACGCGAGTTTCCGGCAGACGAGATCGCGGCCGTTGCATCGTCGCGTTCGGCAGGTGAAGTCATCGAATATGGCGAAACTGGCAAAACGCTCAAAATCCAGAATATCGAACATTTCGATCCCACGGGTTGGGATATTGCCCTGTTCGCCATCGGCTCGGACGCAACCAAGGTCTTCGCGCCGAAATTTGCTGCTGCTGGCTGCACCGTGATCGACAACAGCTCGCTCTATCGCATGGATCCGGATGTTCCCCTGATTGTTCCTGAGGTGAACCCAGACGCGATTGATGGTTACAAGGCGCGTAATATCATCGCCAACCCGAACTGCTCGACCGCGCAGATGGTGGTTGCGCTGAAACCGCTCCACGACGCTGCGAAGATCAAGCGCGTGGTCGTGGCGACCTATCAATCGGTTTCCGGTGCCGGCAAAGCGGGGATGGACGAACTGTTCGAACAATCGCGCGCGATTTTCGTGGGTGATCAGACCGAGCCGCAAAAGTTCACCAAGCAGATTGCATTCAACGTCATTCCGCACATCGACAAATTCCTGGAGGATGGCTCGACCAAGGAAGAGTGGAAGATGGTTGCCGAGACCAAGAAGATTCTCGATCCCAAGGTGAAGGTCACCGCAACTTGCGTGCGCGTACCTGTATTTGTCGGCCATTCGGAAGCGATCAACATCGAGTTTGAAAACGAGTTGTCAGCGGAAGAAGCGCAAAACATCCTGCGCGAAGCACCAGGCGTCATGCTGGTCGATAAGCGCGAGGATGGCGGTTATGTGACCCCGGTGGAATGCGTTGGCGATTACGCCACTTTCGTAAGCCGCGTGCGCGACGACTCGACCGTCGATAACGGCCTCAATCTTTGGTGCGTGTCGGATAACCTCCGCAAGGGCGCTGCGCTCAACGCAGTGCAGATTGCAGAGCTTCTCGGACGCAGGCACTTGAAGAAAGGCTGAATCCAGTTCAGGAGGTCGGCATGACACTTTCTGCCGACCTCTTCTTCTCGTTCCGCTCTCCTTATAGCTACCTTGCCATTGGCCGCTATCGTTCGATGATGGAGGAATGGGATGTCAACATCGTCTTGCGACCCGTTTATCCGCTAGCGGTCCGTGAGCCTGATTTCTTCGAGCGCAACCATCCAAACTGGCTGCGCTATACTTTCACCGACATGTTCCGTGTCGCCCAGTTCCACGGGATCCCGTTTGGACCACCACGGCCTGATCCGATTGTCCAAAATGTGATGACCCGGCAGATCGCCGAGGACCAGCCCTATATCTATCGCATGACCCGTTTGGGGCAGGCGGCAGCGCGTCGTGGCAAAGGGCTTGCGTTCGCACATGAAGCGGCAGCCCTCATATGGGGTGGTGCGGAAAACTGGCACGAAGGCGAGCATCTGGCCAAGGCTGCCGAACGTGCCGGGCTCGACCTGGCTGAACTGGATGCAGAAGCCATTTCGGAAGCGGAAGGCCTGGATGCGGAAATTCACGCCAATCAGGCTGCGCTTGAGGCAGGCGGCCATTGGGGTGTGCCTACCTTGGTGTTCGAAGGCGAACCGTTTTTCGGCCAAGACCGGATCGAAATGGCGCTCTGGCGGATGCAGCAAAAGGGCCTGGAAAAGCGCTCCGCTTAATCCGGAAGGTGCGGTGGAGGTCCGGTATCAGGCTTGATTGGGCGTATCAGCAGCACCAGCGGCAGGAACGCCAGCACCATATAAAACAGCAACTGGAAGTCGCTTAGGTAGGCGATCATTGCGGCCTGACGGGTAACCTCCATATCGAGCACGCGCATCACTGCGTCGCCGACTACGCCAAATCGGTCCGCCATGGATGGATCGATCACTTCAAAACTGGATGAAGTGATGCGTCCGCCCAATTCCTCGTGGCTCACCTGCATGTTTCGCGTCAGCATCGTGACGCTGATCGAGATTCCCAGGCTGCCGCCAAGGCTGCGCGCAAGATAGAGAAGGCTCGAAGCATCGGTTCGCACCGAAAGCGGAAGCGTAGAGAAGGCTATGACGTTGGTCGGCATGAAGGTGACCCCCATGCCAAATCCCTGGATCAGGCCCACAGTGATGAAGTGCCAAGCACCCATTTCCATCGCCCAGCCAGTCATCAGCCACATAGAAAAGGCCACCAGCGAAAAGCCTGAGAAGATGATCCAGCGGATATCAAGGAATGTGACCAGTCGACCGGCGGTAATCATGCCGATCAGGATGCCAATGCCGCGAGGGGCGAGCAATGCGCCGGTATCAAATACGGTGTAACCATAAATGTTTTGAAGCATCGGCGGCAGCAGCGCAAAAATTCCATACATCATCAGGCCGATGAGCGAGCCAAACATCAATGCCGTCAGGAAATTGCCGTTGGTAATCATGTTCGGATCGAACAGGGGTTTTTTTGTCGTCATGCTGTGGATCGCAAACATCCAGAAGGCAGCAATGGCCACGCCCAGTTCGATAATAATTTCCCAGCTTTCGAACCAGTCCTCATGCTGACCGCGATCGAGCATCAATTGCAAAGATGCGAGGCCCAACGCGAGCATGGCAAAGCCGAATATATCCAGCTTTCGATCGGTAATCTGGCGCGATGGCAAAAGCCACCACAGCAGCAACAATGTCGGAATTCCAATCGGCAAATTGATATAGAAAACCCAGCGCCAGTTGTAACTTTCGGTCAGCCAACCGCCAATCATTGGGCCGAAAATGGGTGCGATCATGATTCCCATTCCCCAGACCTGCATCGCCCTTGGAGCCTTTTCGGGTGGGTTTATATCGAGCAAGATGGTCTGTGACAGCGGCCCAATAAACGCAGCGCAGATGCCTTGCAGGATACGGAAAAGCACCATTTGCGTAAGGCTGGTCGCAACTCCGCAAAGCATCGATGCCACGATGAAGCCGGCGACAGCCGCAAGGAAGAGGTTGCGCGATCCGACCCGATCGGAAAGCCAGCCTGCTGCCGGCATCGCAACAGCACTGGCAAGGATATAGCTGGTTAGGACCCAGGTGACACTGTCGATCGTCGCGCCAAGGCTGGTCTGCATATGAGGGATGGCGACATTGGCGATGGTCGAATCCAGTATCTGGATTATCGACGCGCCCATCACCGCCAGTGTAAGCAACCCCTTATGTTCAACCGGCAGGGCTGCCTTTCCAGGCGTGTAATTATTTGCTGGTGTCGATGCGGACATAGGCCGACAACCCGGCGATCATCTGGCGCTTGGGTTTCTCCGTGATTTCAATCCGCACCGGAACACGTTGTGTGACCTTCACCCAATTGCCACTGGCATTTTGGGCTGGAAGTACCGAGAACTCCGATCCGGTTCCTGCTCCGATGCTGGCGACCCGGCCTTTTACTTTCAAACCCGGATAGGCATCAAAGCTGATTTCAGCAGGCTGGCCAACGCGCATCTTGGCAAGATCGGTCTCCTTGAAGTTGGCCTCAACCCATCCCTTACCGTTGGTAACGATGGTGAGCGCGGGCAACCCCTGAACCATCATCTGTCCATATTGCAGGCGGTCTGCCTGGCTGACTATGCCATTTGCGGGTGCCCGCACTTCGGTTTTGGAAAGATCAAGCAGGGCCTTATCACGCTGGACCTGACCGGCGAGAACACCGGGATTGACGCCGGGAGCTGCGGCACCAGTTGCCAATGCAGCACGTGCCATTTTAGCGTCGGCTTCGGCGCGGGCAAGTTTGCTTCGGGCGGTGGACAGCGCATGCTCGGCAGCCTGCAATCGCGCCTTGGTCGTGAAACCGCTCTGCATCAGGGCGGACTGGCGCTTATATTCTTCAGTAAAGAACGCGACATCGTCACGGGCAGCATCGATATCGACACCGCTATTGCCCAAATCGGTTTCAAGCGTTGTAACCTTGACCTGCGCGGCCGCGATCGATGCCTCCGCCTGCGCTATCGCGATTTTGAATGGATCGGGATCAATCCTGAACAACAGGTCGCCAGCCTTTACGTGCTGGTTTTCCTTGACCGCGACTTCAACAATCCGGCCGCCAATTTCAGCCGCGACCGAGACCTTGTCCTGTTGGACATAGGCATTGTCGGTCGAAACATAGTGATCATTGGCGACGTAATAGACGATGCCACTAATCGCCAAAGCCAATGGAACCGAAATCATGACCAGAAGTCGCAACCATTTGCGTGGATGCTTGATCGGTCCAACGTCTTGTTGTGCTGCCGGCTTCATCTGCGCATCCGCTTCAGCCATTTGCGGCCTCCGGCGACTTGCGGGTGAGGTTCAATCTTATGATATCCAGCATGGCTTCCAGGTCAGCTTGTTGTTTGTCGGTAAGGCCTGAAACAGCATCTGCGAACAATTCGGTCGCAAGCGGTTTCAAGTCGTCAAGTCGGGATTCGCCGGTGGGGGTAAGATGAATCCGCCAAGCACGCCGGTCGTTAGGGTCTGCCCTGCGTTCAACCAGTCCCGCGTCCTGCAAACGATCAATCATCCGGCCGAGTGTTATCGGCTCGACATCCATCATTTCCGCCAAGGTAACCTGCGTGCTGCCGCCAAAGCGGTTGAGCAGCCCCAATACGCGCCATTGGGGGCGCGTGATGCCCTTGTTGCGAACGCGCTCGTCAAAAGCGCGCCGCATGAGACGGGCGGTATCGCCAATCAGGAATCCAAGATCCTCACTCATAGCATGGTATATAATAGCAATGCTTATTATAGGCAATGCTCTTGCGTTCATCGAGCGGCGGATTAAACCGCCAACCGAATAAGAAAGTAGCGCGAGGCCAAAATGATCACCGAGTTTTTCGACGCGTCTGACGGCATTCGCATTGCCTATCGCGAGTTGGGGGAGGGGCGTCCGCTCATCCTCTTGCACGGCTATTTCAGCGAGGCTGACACCAACTGGATTAAATATGGCCATGCTGAACTTCTCGCTGAAGTTGGCTTTCGCGTAATCATGCCCGATTTGCGGGCTCATGGCCTGAGCGGCAAACCGCATGATCCTGCCCACTATCCGAAGGATATCCTTGCCGAAGACCAGTTCGCATTGATCGACCATCTGGGGCTCAACGACTTTGATCTGGGCGGCTATTCACTCGGAGGGCGAACGGTTGCCCGTATGCTCGCCAAAGGGTGTCGCCCGCGCCGGGTTGTCATTTCGGGCATGGGGCTTGAAGGCCTGTCCAACACCGGCAAAAGAGCTGGCCATTTCCGGAATGTGCTCGAAAATTTGGGCAAGCATGAACGCGGCTCGCCTGCTTTCATGGCGGAAGCATTCCTAAAGACCACCGGTGGTGATCCGGTTGCGCTGCTCAACATATTGGATACATTCGTTGATACGCCTGCAGAAACACTCAAGACGTTCGATCTGCCCATTGGTGTGATTTGCGGCGAAGAAGATAATGATAACGGCTCGGCACGCGATCTGGCCGATCTGTTACCTCAAGGAAGGCTGATCGCTGTGCCGGGTAACCACATGAGTGCGGTTATCAAGCCAGAATTGGGGCAAGCATTTCGGGCCTATCTGCAGGAGGGGTTATGAGCGGGGAGACTCCACAGGAAAAGGCGTTCTGGCGTTTCTGGCTATCGGGGTTGATGCTGTTTGCGTTGATGATTGCGCTCAATCCGTCAATTTCAAATGGCGCTGCACCGATGGGAATTTCGGACCATCAGGCTGCCGCTACTGCGGCAAGGGTGAATGAAATCCAGGCTGCTTGGCAGTCGTATGGAGTGCTCTGGCTCGCGCGCCTTAGCATGGCCATCGACCTGCTTTTCATAGGTATATACAGCTGGGGTGCTTGGCAGGGTGGAAAGATGATACGTGCATCGACCTCTCCCGGGCTTGCGAGGCTTGGCCTCGCGATCATGGCCGCAGCTGCGCTGTTTTGCGTAACCGATTATATGGAAACCACCTCGCAATTCATCCAGGTGATGCGGTTTGAAGGGAGCGATGTGCTCGCAGGATTGGCCGCTACAGTCCGGCCCGTGAAGACCGTTGCCTTCCTCGTAACTTTCGCCGGTCTGCTAGCGGCGCTCCTGCTTCGACGAATGGCACGCCGCAGCGCTTGACCTCTATTGCGCACAGGCGCAGGGATGGCCTCAGAAAGTTATATCTGGGGAGCCATTCCAAATGAGAAAGTTCGTATCCTCCGTTGCTCTTGCCGTTGCCCTGGTATCCACGCCGGTCATGGCGCAAGAGGCGACGCCCACTGTCTCCGAAGCTGAAGCGTTTATCGCAAAGGCAGAAAAGGATCTGTACGATTTCACCGTCGAAGCCGGACGTGTGCAGTGGATCAATTCAACCTATATCACCGATGATACCGATGCCCTCGCAGCCAGATATGGCGAGATCGGCACCGAAAAAGCTGTCGCTTATGCACTCGAAGCGGCCAAGTTTCAGAATGTCGCAGGCCTTTCGGCAGAAACCAAGCGCAAGCTGGACATCCTGCGCGGCGGGCTCGTCTTGCCTGCGCCAACGAAAGAAGGTGCAGCGGCGGAATTGAGCACCATCGCCACCAAGCTCCAGTCGGCTTACGGCAAGGGCAAGGGCACGCTGAACGGCAATGCCATCAATGGTTCGGATATCGAAGCAGCGATGGGAACCAGCCGCAATCCCGAAGAACTCAAGGAAATGTGGACGAGCTGGCACGACAATGTCGGCAAGCCCATGGGCAAGGATTATGCCCGCCTGGTAGAAATTTCCAACGAAGGTGCCAAGGAACTTGGCTTCAAGGATGTCGGTGCGATGTGGCGTTCGGGCTATGATATGCCTGCTGACGACTTCGCCAAGTTGACCGATAAATTATGGCTCGAAGTAAAGCCGCTTTATGACGAACTCCACACTTACACGCGCAACAAGCTCAACGAAAAGTATGGCGATGCCGTCCAGCCCAAGACCGGGCCCATCCGTGCTGACCTTCTCGGCAATATGTGGGCACAGGAATGGGGCGGCATCTATGACATCGTCGCTCCTGCGGGTGCCGGCGATATCGGCTATGACATTGGCGAACTGCTCAAGGCCAAAGGTGTCGACGAAATGGGTATGGTCAAGATTGGCGAGGGCTTTTTCTCGTCACTCGGCTTTGAACCGCTCCCGAAGAGCTTTTACGAACGCTCACAATTCCTGAAGCCGCGTGATCGCGAAGTGGTTTGCCATGCGTCGGCTTGGAATATCGATAACGTCGATGACCTGCGCATCAAGATGTGCATCAAGGTGAATACGGACGATTTTGTCACGATCCACCATGAACTTGGCCACAACTATTACCAGCGTGCCTATAACAAGCAGAGCTACCTGCACTTGAACGGCGCGAATGATGGCTTCCATGAAGCGATTGGCGATGCCATCGCGCTTTCGATTACGCCTGAATATCTCGTCCAGATTGGTTTGCTCGACAAATCCAAGGTGCCGAGCGCTGACAAGGATGTTGGCCTGTTGCTGCGCCAAGCGATGGACAAGGTTGCCTTTCTGCCATTCGGCCTTCTGGTCGACAAATGGCGTTGGGGTGTGTTTAACGGGTCGATCACTTCGGCAAATTACAACAAGGGCTGGACTGATCTGCGAACGCAATATCAGGGCATTGTTCCGCCCGTCGAGCGTCCTGCCGATGCGTTCGACCCCGGCGCAAAATACCACATTCCCGGCAACACGCCCTACACACGCTATTTCCTGGCCCGAATCCTTCAGTTCCAGTTCTACAAGGCTGCGTGCGATGCTGCCGGGTGGAAGGGGCCGCTGCATCGTTGCTCATTCTATGGCAACAAGGAAGTCGGTCAAAAGCTGAACGCCATGCTTGAAATGGGTGCGTCGAAACCTTGGCCCGATGCGCTTGAAGCCTTTACCGGCAGCCGCGAAATGTCGGGCAAGGCAATGATCGAATATTTCAAGCCCTTGATGGATTGGCTGAAAAAGCAGAATAAGGGCCAGAAGAAGGGTTGGTAAGATTCTTGGGGGGAAATGGCATCATGCGAAACTCGATTGCTTGCCTTGCACTGGCACTTTCGGTTCCTGGTGCCGTTTCCGCCCAATCGGTCAATTACCAATCGCAGCTCCTGCTCGGAGAGGTCGTACTCAATATCTCGGGCTCGGGTAGTTACACCCAGAGAGGCAATATCGCCTATCTGAGCGGGCAGATGGTTTCTGATGCAGCCAGTGCGGCTGATGCAGAAGCGATGAACCAGCAGAATTACGAGTTGCTGGTCAGCAGCCTTGGCGCGCTTGGTGTTGGCCCGACCCAGATCCGCAAGCTGAAACTCGACAGCAAAAGCCCGCCGACCGCCGGTCAGGTCCGTTCGGTCTGGCAGGTTTATGTCGAACTTTACGACCAGTCGAGGATGGGAGAGATCATTTCCGCCTTGGAAGGGGGCGAGGTGCGGTCGATCCAGCCCGCACAATATGATGTCACCGACCGGACGGCATTGATGACTTTTGCGCGCCAGCGCGCAATCGACGATGCCAAACGTCAGGCCGACGCCTATGCCACCGCGTTGACGATGGTGGTGCGCCGGATCACGCGCATTGATGAAACGGCATCGGGCATTTCAACGAATAGTGGCACTGAGGGCGATGTCGTCGCCACTGCCAATGTCAAAATCGATTTCGTCCTAGGCCCGATGTTCAGCCCGGGTTCCGGAACTCCCTGACCAGCGTCAGGCGTTCCGCGCCATCAACCCGCCATCAACCGGGATTACTGCACCAGTAATGAAGCTGGCTGCTGGCAGGACGAGGCTGAGCGTCATGTGCGCGACCTCCTCAGGCCATGCATAGCGACGCAAAGCCGTCCGCCGTTTGGCGTAAAGCATCTTGTCTTCCTCAGGCACATTGTTCGTCATTCCGGTGCGGATCGGGCCGGGGCAGATGCAGTTGACGGTTATGCCTTCCTTACCAAGATCGACAGCCATGCCGCGCGTCAGGCCGGTAACGCCGGTTTTGGCAGCCACATAAGGCGTGTCGCCGGGTGTGGCACCAAGTCCTTCGGTTGATGCGATATTGACGATCCGTGCGGCGTCGCTCTCGCGCAGCCAGGGCAAAGCGGCGCGCACCGTCCGCTGATGCGCGGTTAGCAGTATTGCGAGCGCACGATCCCAGACCGCATCATATTGTTCACCCGCATCAAGCGGACAGAATGCCGAAATGCCCGCGTTGTTGACCAGTATGTCGATGCCGCCAAATGTCTGGGCGACCGAAGCGACCACGTCGTTGATCGCATCTACGTTTGAGACATCGAGTGCAAATGCCTTTGCCGTACCGCCATTTGCCTCGATTTCCGCGACCACTGCATCGCAAGCGGATTGATCGAGGTCGGTGACCGCGACTTTAGCGCCCTCGCTGGCAAACAGGATCGCGGTGGCTCGCCCCATTCCGCTGGCTGCGCCCGTAACGATTGCAACACGCCCGGCAATTGAGCGGGACAGGGGAGGGCATTGTTCCATGATTTATCTCAGCGGAATGGTGGTTCGTTGAACGCGCGCAATTTGCGGCTGTGCAGACTGTTGCCAGCTTCGCGAAGCAACTCGCAGGTCTGGATACCAATTTGCAGGTGCGCCGCGATTGCTTCTTCATAGAAACGGTTGGCTTGCCCCGGCAATTTGATCTCTCCATGCAGCGGCTTGTCAGAGACGCAGAGCAACGTGCCATAAGGAACGCGGAAACGATAACCTTGCGCTGCAATTGTCGCCGATTCCATGTCGATGGCAACCGCCCGCGATTGCGAGAAACGCAGCGCGCTGTCGGTGTAGCGCAATTCCCAGTTGCGATCATCAGTGGTGACGACCGTGCCGGTGCGCATCCGCCTCTTTAGATTGGCGCCGCTCGCACCCGATACCTGCACCGCGGCGGCTTCCAATGCTTGTTGCACTTCTGCAATTGGCGGGATGGGAATTTCGGGCGGCAGCACCCGATCAAGGATATTGTCATCTCGCAGATAAGCATGGGCGAGCACATAATCGCCGATGCGCTGGGTGTCGCGAAGGCCGCCGCAGTGCCCGATCATCAACCACACTTCGGGGCGAAGCACGGCGAGGTGATCGCAGATGTTTTTTGCGTTGGATGGACCGACACCAATATTGACCAGCGTGATGCCGCTCTCGCCCTCTGCCATCAGGTGATAAGCGGGCATCTGGTGCTTGCGCCAGGTGCTATCCGCAACAAGCTGTGCATGGTCATCGGTCGCTTTATCGACATAAAGCCCGCCGGCACCGGACAAGGCGGTGTAACGACCTTTGCCAACCTGCTGGCACGCCCAACCGACAAATTCATCGACGTAACGATGGTAGTTGGTGAACAGGATATAGCGCTGGAAATGCTCCGCTGGTGTTCCCGTATAGTGCTTCAGGCGAGCAAGAGAGAAATCGGTTCGCAGTCCGTCAAAAAGCGAGAGCGGCGAGCCGTCTTCATCGGCGATCAAAAGGCCGTCAGCGGCTTCGTCCCCGATGTCGGCCAGTTCGGTCGCCGGAAACCATTTCGATAATTCAGTCGGAGAAACATCGCCCAGTTCGAGCCCGTCGAGCACATAGGGGAAGGGTATTTCCTGCTTGCCCGGGCGGACATGCATTTCAAGCTCATACTGGTCGACGAGCAAGTCGATCTGGCTTTCCAGATAATCCTTGAAGATTTCGGGTCTGGTGAGCGTGATGCAATAGGTGCCCGGCTTTTCGAGCCTGCCAAATGCGAGGTTGGCAACATTCCCGCGCTGCGTTCCGTGATAGCGGATAACCAGTTCAGGATAGGCAAAGGCCCCGATCGCGCGATCGGCCATGTCAGGCAATGTGCGATCTTTGAGATAGGCTGTCAGTGCATCGCGTAAGCGCGCGACGGATGCATCATAGTGGTCGGTGATTTGGCGGATTATTTCTTGTGTCTGTTTATTGGCCATGAAGGCGGATTCTCCATTTCCGGCAATTTGGCAAGCAAAAAGGGCGGAGCAAGCCCCGCCCTGATGTCGATGCGGTGGTTCGCCGCATCTGGATTATTGATGTTACCAGCTTGTTTCAGAGCTGTTCGAGCATGTGGTCGGCAGAGCTGACCTTGAAATCGCCCGGGGCTTCAACATTGAGCTGCTCAACGACGCCGTCGTTGACAACCATCGAAAAACGCTGCCCGCGCTTGCCCATGCCAAAGCCCGATCCGTCCATGGTCAGGCCGACAGCTTCGGCAAAGTCGGCATTGCCGTCTGCGAGCATGGTGATGTCTTCCGAACCGCCGGACTTGTTCCACGCGCCCAATACGAATGCGTCGTTGACCGCGGTGCAAGCGATTTCGTCAATACCCTTGGCTTTCAGATCTTCGGCCTTTTCAACGTAACCCGGAAGGTGGCGTGCGGAGCAGGTCGGCGTAAATGCGCCAGGAACCGAGAAAAGGGCAACCTTGCGGCCCGCGAAATATTCCGAACTTTGTACCGGTTGCGGACCATCGGGGGTCGCTTTTACCAGTTTCACATCGGGCAGTTTATCACCTACTTTAATCGTCATGGCTGTTCCTTCCTTGGGCCAATTCTAATGCGTTGTTTCACGCATTAGGATATGGATGTGATGAAGCAAATAGGGATTGCAGC
The DNA here is from genome assembly GCF_042680825.1 of Sphingorhabdus buctiana. Lineage (NCBI taxonomy): Bacteria > Pseudomonadati > Pseudomonadota > Alphaproteobacteria > Sphingomonadales > Sphingorhabdaceae > Sphingorhabdus > Sphingorhabdus buctiana. The sequence continues at coordinate 117,370 of NZ_JBHUEL010000004.1, read as the reverse complement.
ATTTGGTTCCAAGCCCTTGGGTTGAAATGCGTTGCACTTCAGACACAGTTGGCATGGTTAATTCGATTTCACCGTGCAGGTTGAAATTTCGGTAAACACGTCACCCCATGTTGCCAACTCCACGTCAGATGGAGGGGCGTTGACATGAAAAAAGTAAAAGGGAGCTTTTGGGCATTATTCTCAGCCTTCGCGCTGGCTGCAACTCCGGCGCAAGCTTGTTGGACCAGTGCCGAACAGGATGCGGCACGGATTGCGAACATGAACCAGATGTTGATGGTATCTGCACTCCGCTGTCGTTTCGGAAACGATAATTTCTTAAGCAGCTACAACAGTTTTGTGCGTCAGAATAACGATGTGCTTGCCGACCAGCACGGCATCATTAAAGCGCGTTACGCCCGATCTATGGGCGAGAAAGCATCTTTTGCCGAGCTTGATCGCTTCATGATTGCATTGGCCAATTATTATGGCGGCGGGCATGGCGACCCCGATTGCGCAAAGCTTGATAAGCTTTCGAGGGAGCTGTCCCGGGGCAAGCAGGATGTAAAACTTCTGGCGCAACTTGCTGATGATGTCGTTGGCGTTCCGCATCAGGCGAAGCACGCATGTGCAATTACAGTCGCTTCGCGCAAATGAAGTTAGGCATATAAAGCAATCTTTATATTCGGATTGCTTATCGGCAATATCTCCGCTAGGGGGCTGGCAATCACAATCCCCTAGTTGGAGTTTTCCTGTGTCGACTGATTATGTAGTTGCCGACATCGCGCTCGCCGATTTTGGCCGCGCTGAAATTGCAATCGCCGAAACCGAAATGCCGGGCCTTATGGCTCTCCGCTCCGAATATGGTGCGTCGCAGCCTCTGAAAGGCGCGCGGATCACGGGTTCGCTGCACATGACGATCCAGACTGCGGTACTCATCGAAACGCTGGTTGCTCTGGGTGCGGAAGTGCGTTGGGCGACGTGCAATATCTTCTCCACACAAGATCACGCTGCCGCAGCCATTGCTGCGCGTGGCATCCCTGTGTTCGCGGTCAAGGGCGAGAGCCTCGCCGAATATTGGGACTATGTCGGCAAGATTTTTGATTGGGATGACGGCACCGGCCGCACCGCCAATATGATCCTCGACGATGGCGGCGACGCAACAATGTTTGCTCTTTGGGGCGCTCGCATCGAAGCAGGTGACGAACTGCCCGAGCCTTCCAATGCCGAAGAAATCGAATTCCAACGCGCGCTCAAGGCCTTTGTAAAAGCAAAGCCGGGATACCTCACCATGTCGGTGGCACACATTAAGGGCGTTTCAGAAGAGACCACCACCGGCGTCCACCGCCTTTACCAGATCGCCAAGGATGGCAAGTTGCCTTTCCCGGCGATCAACGTGAACGATTCCGTGACCAAGTCGAAGTTCGACAACCTCTATGGTTGCAAGGAATCGCTGGTTGACGCGATCCGCCGCGCCACTGACGTGATGCTAGCCGGCAAGGTTGCCTGCGTGGCCGGTTTCGGTGACGTCGGCAAAGGCTCTGCCGCCTCGCTGCGCCAGGGTGGCGCCCGCGTGATGGTTACTGAAATCGATCCGATCTGTGCCCTGCAGGCGGCCATGGAAGGCTATGAAGTCGTCACCATGGAAGAAGCTGTGCAGCGCTGCGATATCTTCGTCACCGCAACCGGCAACGAAGACGTCATCACCGCCGAGCATATGAAGGCGATGAAGCCTATGAGCATCGTCTGCAACATTGGCCACTTCGACAGCGAAATCCAGATTTCGGCGCTCGACAATTACAAGTGGACCGAAGTGAAGCCGGGTACCGACCTTGTCGAGTTCCCCGACGGCAAGCAGATCATCGTGCTGGCCAAGGGTCGCCTGGTGAACCTGGGTTGCGCAACCGGCCACCCGAGCTTTGTAATGAGCAGCAGCTTCACCAATCAGGTGCTTGCCCAGATCGAACTTTGGACCAAGAGCAGCGAATATAAGAACGAAGTTTATGTTCTGCCCAAGCACCTCGATGAGAAGGTCGCAGCGCTGCACCTCGAAAAGCTGGGTGTGAAGCTGACCAAGCTTTCACCAAAGCAGGCAAGCTATATCGGTGTTTCAACCGAAGGACCGTTCAAGCCTGAACATTATCGTTACTGATAGCTGTCTGATCCAACTACGAAGAAGGCCCGTTTGCGCGGGCCTTTTTTGTTGCGTCGCGCCCGCTTTCGTTGCACCGCAGCGGTGTAAGTTTATTTCCAGACGGGACAAAGATGTTGGGCGAAAGCCTGAAAACCGCACTGATGGGTTTGCTGCTGGCGGCTTGGCTGGTTGCGGCGGCTGTGGCCATTTGGAAAGGCCTTTCCATGCAGCGTGCGGCGCGCGCATCGTTGCGCCAAACGTCTCGCCTAAGCCGTCTGATAGAAACGGCACCTGCCTTTCCGGCGATTGTTCGGGCGGATGGCAAGCTTGAGGCGTCCGACCGGTTTTTCCGCCTGCTGGGGCTTGATCGGCCTTTGCCGACGCTCTCCGAACTGGTGGTCGAACTGGCGGTGGAGGAAGTCAAGGACGAGTGGCAGGAACTTGCCGAACGGGTGAGGGAGACCCAGCGCACCGGAAAGGCCCTGACGCAGCGACTGCGTGTTGCCGGTTCAGACAAGCGCTTCATGGCAAAGATTGCGTTGGCCGATTCCAAAATCTACCCCAATGGTGCATCAGTCGTCTGGCTGTTCGATCTCACTGAAACAGTTCGGGAACTGGAACGACTGGAGGGTGACGCGACCACGGCACGTAACGCATTCCATGCGCTGGCTGGATTGATCGAGGCATCGCCGTTGCCGATGTGGCACCGTGGACCCGATTTCCACCTCAGTTTCGTCAACACCGCCTATGTCGAGGCTGTCGACGGTGAAAGCGGCGAGGACGTTGTGTTCAAGGACATCGAACTCGTCGAACCAATCAACGGGGTGGATGCCAAAGCAGCGGCGGCCAAGGCGCAAGAAATTGGGAAGCCAGTTGAACGGCTTGTTTCAGCAACGATTGCGAACGAACGCCGCCAGATCAAGGTTTACGATATCCCGATGGGTGATGTCGGTGTTGGCGGAATTGCCATCGACATGCAGGAATTGATCAACGCCCGTGCCGATGCCCGCAGGCAGGCCGAGGCGCAACGCAACATGCTCGACAAGATGTCCGCTGCAGTTGCGCAATTCGCTGCCGACCGGACACTGACTTTCTGGAACCTGCCTTTCCAGCGCCAGTTTGGTATGCGTGAGGAGTGGCTTTCGGAATCGCCAGAGTTCGCCCGCGTGCTCGAACGAATGCGCGAAAGTGGCAAAATGCCCGATGTTCGCGATTTCCCCGAATGGAGGGCGGAGCGCGAAGGCTGGTTCCATTTTGCGGCCCCGGTCGAGGAAAACTGGTTGCTGCCCGATGGCACCCATTTGCGTCTGGTCGGTCAACCTACTGCGGACAACGGCCTATTGCTGATTTTCGAGGATCGCACCGAACAAGCCCAACTGGCCAGCGCGCGCGATACATTGCTTCGCGTGCGAACCGCGACATTCAACAATCTGTTCGAAGCGGTTTCGGTGTTTTCGGCCGATAGTAGGCTCAGCATCTGGAATAGTCGCTTTGAAGAGATCTGGGCGGTCGAAGAGGAAGTGCTGGCGCAGCATCCCCGTTTTGACGAACTGTTGCCACAGCTTGGGCCCCGCCTGCATAAACCCTCGCACGTATCGGTTTTGCGCGAACTTTTGCAGATGACAATCAGCACGCGTCAGCCACGCAAGAGCCGAATTGCCTTTGCCGATGGGCGCATATTCCAGCTGTCGACCGTTCCGTTGCCCGACGGCAATGCGATGCTGGCAATGCTGGACGTTACCGATAGCTTGCAGATCGAACAGGCGCTGCGTGATCGCAATGCGGCACTTTCTGAAGCGGATTCGATCAAGGGCAAGTTCCTGTCGAACATGAGCTATGAATTCCGCACGCCATTGACTTCGATCAGCGGTTTTGCCGATCTTTTGCAGCAGGGAATAGGCGGCGAACTGCCTCCTCAGGCCAAGGAATATGTCGAAGCGATTTCGAAATCGGCTGATAGACTGGGGCAGCAAATCAATGCTGTGCTCGATTTTACCCAAAGCGAGGCCGGGGCTTTGCCGGTTGCTCGCAAACCGCTCGAAATTGCCGACCTGATCAAATCGGTGGAGGCAACTGCCAGCGCTGCTGCGCTGAAGGCCGGGGCGTCGCTGGTCATCGACGTCAAGCCTAATGCCGGTTCAATCCAGGGGGATGTGGCAAGGCTGAAGCAGGCAATGGATGCGATTGTTGATAACGCATTGACCCATGGTGGTAGTGGTCTTCGTATCCTCATCCATGCATCGGGTGATCGTAATGGCGTAACGCTTGTGGTTTCCGACAATGGCCCGGGAATGGATGTTCAGGCCCAGACCATGGCGCTCGATCCGGTCCTGCGCAGCCAGAAAGCGGCGGGGCAGGGCGGCAATGGCGGGCTAGGCCTGCCGTTGGCGCGAAAGCTGGTGGAATTGCACGGCGGGCAGTTTGAGCTGGAGTCGCAACCGGGTGCTGGAACCACCGTTGCGCTCAGGCTTCCGCGTACGGCACCTACGGCATGATCCTGAAAGACGAAGCATCGATGCGTGCCTTTGGTGCGCAGCTTGCTGGGCAATTGCAGGCCGGTGAGCTGGTTACGCTTAACGGTCCTTTAGGGGCCGGCAAGACCGTGCTCGCAAAGGCGATTATCGCCAGCCTCGGCTTTGAAGGCGATGTTTCCAGCCCTACTTTTGCAATTATCCACGAATATGACGAGCCCGGCATGCGCTTGCCCGTTGTCCATGCCGACCTCTATCGGCTAAACGATCCAGAGGAATTGGAAGAACTTGGTTTGTTCGACCATGCCGACCGCGTGATGTTGGTCGAATGGCCGAGCAAGGGTGGCGCAGCTTTGCAAAAGCCAGACATTGCGATTGATATCAAACCGCAAGCTGACGGTTCCCGATGGGTTGAATATGTTGACAAGAGGAAGCGCAGTTGAGCGAGGTCCGGTTGCCCGAAGGGCTCAATGAATTTCTGGTAGCTGCCGGATGGCCGGATGCGCAGGTGGAACCGCTTGCGGGTGATGCTTCCTTTCGGCGTTATTTTCGAATTCGGAAAGCCGACGGTACGACGTCCATGCTGATGGATGCCCCGCCACCGCATGAAGACCCCCGTCCGTTCCTGCAGGTTGCGAAATATCTGGTGCGTCACGGTTTCAGGGCACCTGCAATTTATGGCGAAGATCTGGATCGTGGCTTGGTCTTGATTGAGGATTTCGGAGATGAACGCATGCGTGAGCATCTCGACGCCAAACCGGAGGACGAAGAGGCCATCTATCGCCACGCCATTAATACGCTGATCGCGCTTGAAAAGGCACCTGTTGCCGATGTGGCGCCTTATGACGAGGCTGCCTATCTGCGCGAAACGGCGCTACTCGCGGAATGGTACATGCCCGCCATGGACCTGCATTTCGATCGTGCAGAGTTCGATGCGATTTGGCACCGCGCGCTCGCGCCGCTTTTTGATGCCAAATGGCAGCAGGTGACCGTCTTGCGCGATTACCATGCCGAAAACATCATGTTGTTGCCCGACGGCGAGCAAGGTCTAATCGACTTTCAGGATGCTCTGGCAGGCCACCCCGCATATGATCTTGTCTCACTGTTGCAAGACGCGCGACGCGATGTATCTCCGCAACTGGAAGCGGCGATGCTTAGGCATTATAAAGAGCACGCCAAGCCTGATGCTGATTTCGACCTGCATTATGCATTGCTAGGTGCCCAACGGAACACCAAGATCATCGGCATTTTCACCCGGCTTTGGAAGCGCGACGGCAAAGAACGCTATCTGGGTTTCCTTCCGCGTATGTGGGGCCTATTGGAGCGCGATCTTGCTCATCCGGGATTGACCGAAGTTCGTGACTGGTTCGATCGCAACATTCCGGCTGCAACACGCGCACAATCGCCGCTGGATCGAGTTGCGCAATGAACGCAAAGATCGATACCGCCATGATCATGGCCGCCGGTTTGGGAACGCGCATGCGTCCCTTGACCGAGCACAAGCCCAAGCCGTTGGTCGAAGTGGCTGGCAAGACATTGATCGATCATGTCCTAGATAAAGCGCGAGCTGCTGGGATCAGCAACGTGGTCGTCAACGTACACTACCTTCCTGAGCAGGTAGAGGCGCATATGGAGCGTCATGCATCCGATCTTGCCGTCAAGATTTCGGATGAGCGAGAACTGCTGATGGAAACCGGTGGGGGATTGGTCCAGGCCCAGCATTTGATCGATGCCGAACCCTTTTACTGCCTGAACAGCGATGCCATCTGGACCGACGAAGGCGCACAGGATGGTCTTTCGCGCCTCGCCCATGCCTGGGACGGGGAACGGATGGATGGTTTGTTGCTGCTTGTTCCAAAGGAAAGGGCGTTCCAGCACCCAGGAAAGGGCGATTTTTTCCTCGACGATGAGCAACGCCTGGTGCGGCGGGGAGAGCGAGATAGCGCGCCCTATGTCTATACCGGTAACCAGTTGATCAGCCACCGCTTGCTGCGGGAAGCACCGCAAGAGCCATTTTCGACTAACAAATTGTGGGATCGCGCGATTTCCGAAGGCCGCCTATTCGGGCTGGTCCATATTGGCGATTGGTACGATATAGGATCGCCGCAAGCGATTGCGCCCACAGAAGCTGCATTGGCCGTGCATGGTTGAGGGCATTCGCGCCAATGTACAGACCGTACCCATCGGCGTGGATCTGTCAGGCGCGCTGTCAGAATGGTTGATAGGTATATATCGGGATGATCGTCTGGCGCTTGCCGATGTCACCCTCTTCCTGCCCAACAATCGTGCCGTAACCGCGATGACCGCGGCCTTTGTACGGTCTGCTGACCAAGGGTTGGTGTTACCACGAATGGTGGCGATCGGCGATTTGGCGCTTGATGAAAAGCTTGGTCCACTGCTCGATCCATTGTCGCAGGACGAGCATGGTCCGTTACCGGCGGCTCCCGATCTCGTCCGCCTGTTGCAGCTGGTCAGCCTGATACGCCAGCACCGCCGCGATGCGACAGCCGCCGAAGCGCTCCATCTCGCCAAGCAATTGGCAAAGACGCTGGACGAGTTGGAGATCGAGGAAAAATCGATCCGCGATATCGAACTCGATCATGATGATGCTGACCTCGCTTCGCATTGGTCTACGGCATATGACAGCCTGAAATTGTTGTGCGGCTCTTACGAGCAATGGCTTTCGGAACAACAATTGCAGGCGCCGGCGGCTCGCAGGAACGCCTTGCTGTATCGCCTGGCCGATCGCTTGAAAGCCTATCCGCCGACTGCCCCCGTTATTGCTGCCGGGATCACGACCGCTGCGCCGGCCATTGCGCGGTTGCTGAGCCGTATTGCGACTTTGCCAAATGGAATGGTGCTTTTGCCGCATGTCGACCTCGCCATGCCCGGCGCAGATTGGGAGGCATTGGGGCTTTCAGATGGAAACGGAACGGATGAAGCGCCAAAAGATGTTTCCCGCGCTCAGGAAACGCACCCGCAATATCATCTGAAGCTGTTGCTGCACCGCATGGGCATCGCTCGTGACGAGTTGCAATTATTTGTTGCAAATGACCGAGCATTGCGGCTTGGTCAGGCGGCGCAGGACATATTCTGCATTCCGGACAAAACCATGGAATGGCAGAGCCTTCCGCAAAAACGGCGCACGCTTGATCATGTTCGAGTGGTCGAAGCGGAGGACAGTGCCGAAGAAGCACGTGCCATATCCGTCCTGATACGCGGCGCGCTCGAAATTCCGGGCAAACGGATTGCCCTTGTTACGCCGGATCGCGAGATTGCACTCCGCGTGGCCGCGCAATTGCGCCGTTGGAACATTGAGGCCGATGACAGCGCCGGTTTGCCGCTCAGCGAGGAACCTGCTGGCGTACTTTTCCTGGCACTGTCGCGCATGTTGTCGAGCGAGCTTGCCCCAGTGCCTCTCCTTTCTGCGATGAAGCATCCGCTGGTTCATAGCGGTGAAGCACGCTTGGAGTGGCTTTCAAATGTCCGGGCGCTCGATTTGAAGCTGCGCGGGCCGCAAATGCGGATTGGGGCAGGCGCAATAGCACAAACGCTGGCAGACCCGGATAAAGTAGATCCCAAACTCCGCAATTGGTGGCAATCCATTGAAGCGGAAATCGAGCCGCATGCGAAAGCCGCGAAACGCAACCTGCGGGCACATATCGAGGCAGTGACCGCGCTGGCCGATATTTGGACAAAAGGCGCAATCTGGAAAGGTGCCGCCGGACGCAGATTGGCCGAATTCGTAGAGGAACTTTCGGGTAACAATCTCGGCACGCTTTCGGATACCGATCATGCAGCCTATCCGGATCTGCTATCATCGATGCTTGCTGATCTAAGCATCAGGCCTGCTTATGGTCGCCACCCGCGCGTGGCAATTTACGGCTTGCTTGAGGCTAGGCTGCAATCTGCTCATCTGGTGATCTGTGCCGGGCTCAACGAAGGGAGTTGGCCTCAACTGCCACAGCCAGATCCATGGCTTGCGCCGCACCTGAGGCGGCGGCTTCAAATGCCAGGGCTCGATCGCAATATCGGATTGTCTGCGCATGATCTTGCGAGTGCACTAGGGGCCGACGAGGTTGTCCTGACACGCGCCAAGCGCGATCGTTCCGGCCCCACCATTGCCTCGCGTTTCCTGCTGCGCCTGCAGGCACTTCTGGGTGACCGGTTGCAGGTTGACGATGGTGCCCGCCGTTTGGCGCTTACACTCGACAGCGCCGTAAAAACAGCAAATGTCTATCCACGCCCTGCGCCGGTGCCCGATATCGAGCAACGCAAAGTGGCGATTTCGATTACGCAGATGGATATGCTCAAGGCCGATCCTTATGCCTTTTACGCCCGCAATATCCTCAAACTGAACGCCTTGAAGTCGGTGGATGCCGAGCCCGACCCGGCATGGAAAGGTACATTGGTCCACGACATCATCGAAAAATGGACCGATGGTGGAGACCGTAATCCAGACAGCCTCGTCCGCTTCGCAGAGCATGCTTTTAACGACCAGTCGGTTACGCCAGCGCTTCGATTGCTATGGCAGCCACGCATCATGGCCGGGCTGCGCTGGATCGCATCAGAAATTGCGTCGAACGAAAGCCAGGGCCGATCGATCCTTGCCTATGAAGCCGAAGCCAAAGGAGAGATCGATGGCATTGTCATTCGCGGACGGATAGATCGCATAGACCGTAATGAAGATGGCAGTCTGGTGATCGTTGACTACAAGACCGGAGCACCTCCTTCCAAATCTAAGGTCAAAGCGGGCTATGCCTTGCAATTGGGGCTGGCGGGCTTGTTGGTCGAAACTGGCGGCGTGGCTGATGCCGAAGGAGAGGTTCGCGGGTTTGAATATTGGTCACTTGCCAAGAACAATGATCAGTTCGGTTATTGCGAGCCGCCTTTCGCCAAAAGTCCCAAGCCGGGCGAACTCGATGCATCGACCTTTGTCAGTTTTGCCGACGCAAAAGCTTCTGAGGCTATTGCAGAGTTGATCCTGGGCACCAAGCCATTCACCGCGAAATTGAAGCCCGATTATGCCATCTACAAGGATTACGACCAGCTGATGAGGTTGGATGAATGGATCGGTCGCGCCAGTTGGAATGGAGCAAGCGATGGCGCTTGATTCCGATCATATCGTCCACGATTTAACCGATGCGCAGCAGGGGGCGGTCGAGCCCGCCGCCAATGTTTGGCTAAGCGCGTCGGCAGGTTCGGGCAAGACGCAGGTATTGTCTGCACGCGTCATTCGGCTTTTGCTTGCAGGCGCAAAGCCGGAGGAAATCCTCTGCCTGACATTCACAAAAGCGGCGGCCGCAGAAATGGCGGAGCGCATCAACCGGAAACTGGCGTCTTGGGTGCAGATGAAAGAGCCACTACTCGCGGCTGAACTGCGCGCAATCGGTGCCGACTATTCACGCGATAATCTTCCTGCGGCGCGCAAATTATTCGCTGAAATCCTCGACGCTCCGGGTGGCGGTCTGCAGATCATGACAATTCATGCTTTCTGCCAATCCTTGCTTGGAAGCTTTCCGGAAGAAGCGGGCATCATGCCGGGTTTTGAACCCCTCGATGATCGCACCAAGGCAGAATTGCAGCGCGAAGTGCTTGCGCAGATTTCGCGCGAGGCCGATGAGACGGGTGATCGGGCTGTTGCCGAAAGCCTGCATCGTTTGGGGCTTGAGCGCGGCGAGGACGGGGCATGGGCGTTCCTCCAACGATGCGCCGCTACTGTCGAAACCATGCGGCAATTGCCCGAAGGGCAGGGGTTGCTGCAATTTGTACGCAACAATTTGGGCGTAAGTTATGAGGAACCTACCAGTGAGATACTCGCGTTTCTCGTCGCGAACGAACAAGTCGATGTTACCAGTATCAAAGCCATAATCGATCTAAACATTGAGTGGGCTACTAAAACTGGCAGCGCGCGAGCTGAAACGATAAACAACTGGTTGAGCTCTGATATCAGTGATCGAGTTAATCATATCGAGGTACTCCACAAATGCTGGACACTACAGAAGACTGGGAAACCTCATGAACTAGGTTCCAATCAAATACCTCGAGTAGAGACTTATGTCCGGATTGTGACTGAATTACACTTCTGGACTGAAGGCATAGTGCAAGCAAAAATTCTCCTAAATTACGCCGACAGGCTGGCCAGCGCATTGTTTGCGGGCAAGGCATTTGCGTTGCGATATGAGGCACTGAAACGTTCGCGCGGCCTGGTTGATTTTGATGACCTGATCGCCAAAGCCGCTGATTTGTTGACGACTAGCGGCATGAATGCCTGGGTCCGCTACAAGCTCGATCGCCGTATCGACCATGTGTTGGTTGATGAAGCGCAGGACACTAACGCCAAGCAGTGGAATATCATCAAGGCGCTTACCGAAGATTTCTTCGCAGGTGAGGGTGCGAAAGAAGGCAAATCGCGCACCATTTTCGCGGTCGGGGATTTCAAACAAGCCATTTACGGATTCCAGGGAACCGATCCTGCACGCTATCGTGAAGCGGGCGAATATTATGCCGCGCGTCTTGAGGAGCAGGAGGGTAATCTCCAGTTCCTGACCTTGTCGCAGTCCTTCCGTTCAACCCAGCCCATTCTGCAACTGGTCAACGCCGTGGTGGCGCAATTGGGGCATGAACGCTTTGGCCTTGCCGAGAGTATCGACGACCATGTTAGCCAAAAGCTTGATATCGGTTCGATTGAATTGCTGGAGCCGGTGACGGCGGAATCCGCAGTCGAAAATGGCGATAGTGAAGGCGATGAGGAAAAATGGCTCGGCCCTGAAAAACGCGAATTGGCCGCAGTGCTCGCACAGAAAATCAAGGATCTAATCGACGAGCAACCCGTGCTTGCCAGCACCAACAAACCGCTGACCCCGGGCGACATCATGGTGCTGTTTCGCAAACGCACCGAGGTCACCAGCTTGCTGGTCGCGCGGCTGCACGCCTTGGGTGTGCCGGTTGCCGGGATCGACCGGATGCAGATTGGCGAGCAGCTTGCCGTACAAGACCTTGCCTCCGCGATCCGCTTTGTTTTGCAACCGCAAGACGATCTTAGCCTTGCATGCTTGCTGGTTTCACCGCTGATCGGTTGGTCGCAGGAAGACTTGTTGCGCCACGGTTATCGATCAGAGCGGGTGTCCTTGTGGCATCATATCCGCAATAACAAAGACATCGCTGCAGATTTACAGCCGCTGCACGACATGCTGGCGGTCGCAGATTTCACCACACCTTATCGTTTTCTCGAAGAAATCTTGTCCGGCGCGACTGCGGGGCGAAAGAAATTTGCTATCCGGCTTGGCGCTGAAGTGCTCGTTCCTATTGAGGAGTTCCTGAACCTTGCGATTGAATTTGAACAATCGAGGGGAGGGACGTTACAGCAGTTTCTCGACTGGTTTGAACGCAACTCCAGCGAGATCAAACGTGAACGCCTGACCGGCAGCAACGAAGTGCAAATCATGACTGTGCATGGCGCAAAAGGGCTTCAGGCGCCGGTGGTGATCCTCGCGGATATGACGGTGGATCCAGGCCAATCGGGCAAAGACCCGAATTCCAGCCTGCCATTGGAAGATGGTGGTGCCCTACCGCTCCTTAGGATCGACAAGGAAAGCCGGGTTGGCTGCCTCGACGATCTGGAATCTGCGCGCGAGGCAAAGGAGCTCAACGAGCATTACCGCCTCCTCTATGTCGCGCTCACGCGCGCGGAGGAGCGCCTGATCATGGCAGGCAGCCTTGGAGCGAAGAAGGCTGCGAAACCGGAATGTTGGTATGCGGCGGTTGAACAGGCAATGGATGCGCTGGGCTGCACGACCGTAAACGATCCCAAAGGGCGGTTGGTGCGCATCGTTGAGGGGCAGGCCGGCACTTCGGTGGCAGGTGACCGGAAACCGCAAACTGCATCAACCGGAGCAGCGTTGCCGGTTCCTGAGTGGCTGTCACAGCCCGCCCGACCCGAAGCACGTCCGCCGCGCCCGCTCGCTCCCTCCCAGCTTGACGATAGCGATGTCGGGGATCGTCCTGCCGAACAAGTCATGCGCCACGCGGCTGAGCGCGGTAAATTGGTGCACGGCCTGATCGAGCGGATAGATGCCGACCGGATGGTGCATTTTGCCGAAGATGCCGCTCGCTGGTTGAAGGCGCGCGACAGAGAAGGCCGGCACGACCATTTGGCCATCATCAGCCAGGTCCAGTCCTTGGTACAAGACGTCCGTTGGCAGGATCTGTTCTCAAGCAAAGCCAAAGCCGAAATACCGATCGCAGCGGTAGTCGGAGAAACGGTCATCACCGGTCGCATCGACCGCCTGTTGGTGGATGAACATTATGTGCGGATTGTTGATTTCAAAACGTCACGCAGGGTTCCGAAGGATGTGGCGGGGGTGAACCTCTCCGAATTACGCCAGATGGCGCATTATGTTGCCGCGGTTGAACGCATATTCCCGGGGCGGAAGGTTTCGGCCGCCTTACTCTACACCCACGCGCCGCTGATGATGGAACTGCCACTGGAGGCGCTTGCGCCGCACAAGCCGGTTTGAGGTGCAGAAAGCAAATCTATCGGAGTCGCATGCTTGCAACTCTGCAAGGCCCACAATACATTCGGCAGCAAAGAAGGAGATTATCCAATGGCTACCAAAGCAGTTGGCGACAATGATTTCGCCACCGAAGTACTCGCCTCGTCAAAGCCCGTCCTGGTCGATTTCTGGGCTGAATGGTGCGGCCCATGCAAGATGATCGGCCCAAGCCTTGAGGAAATCAGCGAGGAACTGGGTGAGCAGGTTACGATTGCCAAGCTGAATATCGATGATCATCCCGATACGCCCGGCAAATATGGTGTGCGCGGTATCCCGACGATGATCCTGTTCAAGGATGGCCAGATTGTCGACACCAAAGTCGGTGCAGCACCCAAGGCTGCGATCAAGGGTTGGCTCGAAAGCGCCCTCTAACTCCGATAATCCGCATTGATGCTGATATAGCCATGGGTCAGGTCGCACGTCCAAACGGTCGCGCGGCCTGAACCCAGGCCTATATCGACGCCGATGGTGATTTCCTGCCCTTTCAGGTGCGCTGCAACCGGTGCTTCGTCATAGCCGTCAACGGGTAGTCCATTTTTGGCCACTTGCGTTGATCCAAAACTGATCGACAATCTGTCCCGGTCGGCAGGCTCGCCGGCCTTGCCCACAGCCATGACGACGCGCCCCCAATTGGCGTCCTCACCTGCAATGGCGGTTTTTACGAGTGGCGAATTGGCAACGGCCAGCCCGATACGCCGCGCGCTGTCGTCTGAAACTGCGCCTTCGATATTGATTTCGACAAATTTCTGCGCACCCTCACCGTCGCGAACCACCAGATGCGCCAGTTGTCGGCAAACATCGTGCAAGGCCGAGGCAAAGGCATCCGCGCCTGCATCATCGATTGATGCCAGCATTTGGTTTCCGGCTTTGCCGGTTGCGAATGCGAGCACTGTGTCACTTGTCGAGGTGTCACTATCGACCGTTATGCAGCTGAAGGTCGCGAGATTGGCGTTGCTCAACATTTGCTGCAGGAAAGCAGGCTCCACTGCTGCATCGGTGAAAATATAACCCAACATGGTCGCCATGTCGGGCGCGATCATGCCGCTGCCTTTGATCACGCCAACGATTTCGACGCGTCTATCGCCGATCATCGCGCTGGCTTTGGCGCCTTTTGCAAATGTGTCGGTAGTGCCGATCGTGTCGGCGATATCCTTCCAACTGCAGGTTGGCGCTTCGAAAGCGGCGCGCAAACCAGCCTCGGCTTTGTCTTTGGGGAGGGGCACCCCGATAACGCCAGTCGAAGAAACGAAAATCTCGCTCTCATTGCAGCCGAGATGTTGGGCGACCTGTTTGGTAATGGCTTCGACAGCTTCGCGACCGCGATAACCGGTAAAGGCATTGCTGTTGCCCGCGTTGACGACCAGTGCGCGCGCCTTGCCTCCTTTGAGATTTTCGCGGCAAAGCTCGACTTCGGATGAACAGCAGACATTGCGCGTTGTGACGCCGGCTACGGCAGTTCCTGCATCCAGTTCGACATAAGTCAGGTCGCACCGATCCCACTCTTTATAGCGCGCTTTCGCCACACGCTTCGTGACGCCCGCAATTTCAGGCATTTCAGGAAAGGGAACAAGCAGCGGCGAAGTTGACGACATATAAACAAATTTCCGGCTAAAGAACGCAGGCGCAATGGGGATGGACGCCGGTCCAAGTCAACCCTATATGCACCGCAGTCAACGAATTGGGCCCAAATGCGCTTTTTGCTCGCCATCATCGCACTGCTGACCGGCTTTACCGCCGCAGATGCTGCGCGACCCTTGGATGCAGCATCGCCAACCAGCGCCGCCGCGCAGATCGAACCTTCGGAAGCGTTTGCATCGGCGGTGGTCCTGTGCGCAGTGATCCAAAGCGATCGGAAGAGCGGCTCTACTGCCATCTCCCGCCACGTCCGACTCGATGCGATGCATGTGGTGGAAAAGATTGCCACCACGCCCGTGTCGCGCGCGGATTGCGCTCGCGAATAACGCACTTTGCGCATTTCTATGCGCCGCTGACCAGCATTTGACGCCTGTACGCCAGGTGAATTCTATCCATATATTTCAGAGGTTTGCCCATGCTCGGCACTATCGCCAAGTCTATCTTCGGTTCGTCCAACGACCGTTATGTCAAAAAGACGATGAAGATCGTCGCAAAGATCAATGCGCTCGAAGACCAGATGGTCGTGCTGTCTGACGAAGAACTCAAGAACCAGACCCAGCTGTTCCGCGAACGACTGGCTGCGGGCGAGACGCTTGACGACATCCTTCCAGAGGCGTTTGCAACGGTTCGTGAAGCATCCAAGCGCGTCACCGGAATGCGCCATTTCGACGTTCAAATGGTCGGCGGTATTGTGCTCCATCGTGGTGAAATTGCCGAGATGCGAACAGGTGAGGGTAAGACGCTGGTTGCAACGCTTGCGACCTATCTGAATGCGATTGATGGCAAGGGCGTGCACGTCGTTACCGTCAATGATTATCTTGCCAAGCGCGACGCTGAATGGATGGGCCAGATCTACGGCTTCCTGGGCCTGAGCACCGGCGTGATTGTGCCCAATCTCTCCGAAAATGAGCGTCGTGCCGCTTATAACTGCGACATCACTTATGCGACGAACAACGAATTGGGCTTCGATTATCTGCGCGATAACATGAAGCATGAGCGGTCGCAGATGGTGCAACGCCCGTTCAACTTCGCAATTGTCGACGAAGTCGACTCGATCCTGATCGACGAAGCGCGTACGCCGCTTATAATATCGGGCCCGACCGACGACAGGTCGGAACTGTACAAGGCTGTTCATCAGATCGTCCTGCAACTGGAAGAAGGCGATTACGAAAAGGACGAAAAGGCGCGCAGCGTTATCCTAACAGAGGAAGGCACCGAAAAGGCTGAGCGCCTGCTCGAAGCAGCAGGGCTTATCGTTGGAACCAACCTTTACGATTATGAGAATACGCAGGTCGTCCATCATCTTGATCAGGCATTGAAAGCCAATGTCATGTTCAAGCGGGACACCGATTATATCGTCAAGAATGACGAAGTGATCATTATCGACGAATTCACCGGGCGCATGATGGATGGCCGCCGCTGGTCCAATGGTCTGCACCAGGCAGTCGAGGCGAAGGAAGGTGTCCGTATCAAGCCGGAAAACCAGACGCTGGCGACAATTACCTTCCAGAACTATTTCCGCATGTATCCCAAGATTTCGGGGATGACCGGCACGGCCGCGACCGAAGCACAGGAATTTTTCGACATCTACAAATTGAACGTCGTGGAAATCCCCACCAACGTTCCCGTGCAGCGCATCGATGAGAATGATGAATTCTACAAGAACACCGCCGACAAGTTCGCTGCCATCGCCAAGGCGATCAAGGAAGCGCATGAGCGCGGCCAGCCGGTTCTCGTGGGCACCGTGTCGATCGAGAAGTCAGAGCTGCTATCCGAATATCTGAACAAGGAAGGCGTGCAGCACGCCGTCCTCAATGCCCGGTTCCACGAACAGGAAGCGCATATCGTGGCTCAGGCCGGTCGTCTGGGCGCGGTAACCATCGCCACCAACATGGCGGGTCGTGGTACCGACATCAAATTGGGCGGTAACCTTGAATTCCGAACTGAAGACGAATTGGGTGAAATGCCCGAAGGGCCCGAACGCGATGCAGCTATTGCGCGCATTGCTGCCGAGATTGAAGCCGAAAAGGCGAAAGTGCTGGAAGCAGGCGGTCTCTTCGTCCTTGCAACCGAGCGCCATGAAAGCCGTCGCATCGACAACCAGCTTCGCGGACGTTCCGGCCGCCAGGGTGACCCCGGCCTTTCGCGCTTTTACCTCTGCCTAGAGGACGACCTGCTGCGCATCTTTGGTTCGGAAACGCTGTTCGCACGCATGATGAACAGCAGCCTCGAAGATGGCGAAGCAATTGGCGGCAAATGGCTTTCCAAAGCAATCGAAACTGCCCAGCGCAAGGTTGAGGCGCGCAACTATGACGTGCGCAAGCAGCTCGTCGAATATGACAACGTTATGAATGACCAGCGCAAGGTCATCTATGAACAGCGCAGCGATATCATGGATGCCGAAGCGGTTGACGATGTTCTGGACGATATGTTGCACGAAACCGTCAACAACATCGTTGGTGAGAACTGCCCGCCGGAAACCTATCCCGAACAATGGGATGTCGAAACGCTGAAGCAGCAAGTTGGCGAGATTTTGGGCCTGCAGCCCGATATCGATAGCTGGTTGGCCGAGGAATCGATCGAGCCCGATATCGTCGAGGCGCGCATTATCGAAGCTGCCGAAGCCAAATTGGCTGAAAAGCGCGCATCGATTGATCCTGCGCTGTTCCGCCAGATCGAAAAGCAGATCCTGCTGCAGAACCTCGATCATCACTGGAAAGAGCATCTTTCGACACTCGATGCCCTGCGCCAGGTTATTTACCTCCGCGCTTACGCCCAGAAGAACCCGATCAACGAGTATAAGCAGGAGAGCTTTGGCCTGTTCGAACGCATGCTGTCAGCGATCCGCGAAGACATTGTGAAGACGGTTCTGACCAATGAATTCCGCGTGGAACCTCAGGCACCACAAGGTGAACTGCCGGAGTTGCCCGATTTCCTGACGACTCACTTCGATCCGCTGACCGGTGAAGATGACAGCGAAGATATTGATGCTGCGGATCTCGGCCTCATCAAGGCTTCGATTCCGGCACGTCAGGTTGCATCCAATCCGGGTGAGGGTGATCCCTATGCGGGCAATCCCAATTTGCGCCGTAACGACCCATGTCCGTGCGGGTCAGGGCAGAAATACAAGCACTGTCACGGCGCTTATTGAGGTGCCGTGAACGATGAGTGCGATGCTGGCCTTACTGTTCGGTTTAATCGCACTCATTTATGCCTCGGTCGGATTTGGCGGGGGCTCCTCATACACCGCTTTACTGACATTCACCGGAATTGAGCCAAGGCTGATTCCGGTGATTTCGTTGTGCTGCAACATCATTGTTGTAACAGGCGGAACGATCCGCTTTTGGCGCACGGGCCTCATCGACTGGCGCAAGGTTTTGCCATTGTTGGCAGTTTCCGCTCCTCTGGCTTTTGTTGGCGGCCTTATGCCGCTCAAGGAAACCACTTTCCTGTTCATTCTCGGCAGCATGCTGCTGTTGTCTGCCGTGACCTTGTTATTGCCTCAGGAGCGTTTGCCAAAGGTGGTTGTACCCAACGGCATTGTTCTTGGCATATCGGCCACGCTGGGGCTGCTGGCGGGATTGTCGGGGATTGGCGGAGGCATTTTCATGGCTCCGATACTTCACCTCATCCGATGGGACGACGGAAAGCGAATCGCAGCTTTCGCTTCGCTCTTCATCCTCGCCAACTCGATCACTGGACTCGCCGGCCAACTGCAAAAGGGTGGGTTGGATGGATTAATCGTGCCGGCAGCCGATTACTGGCCAATGTTGCTCGCTGTGCTGATCGGCGGGCAAATTGGCAGCCATATCGGGATTAAATTGTTTCAGCCCGCGATGTTGCGCAGGGTTACGGCGCTGCTGGTCGGCTATGCCGCCATCAGGCTGCTTTTGCAGATTGTTTGAGCTGTCAGAAAAATCTGGCTCCCCGGGACGGATTCGAACCGCCGACCAATCGGTTAACAGCCGATTGCTCTACCGCTGAGCTACCGGGGAGCAGCCCGATGACATCGGGCAGGCGCGCCTATGGCTTGGCCTGAAACAAAAAGCAAGTGGGTCAGGTAATAAATTGTTCCATTGCGATGCGATCATCGAGTGCATGCTCCGGATCGAAGAGCAAAGTCAGCGAACGATTGCGGTCAAGCGCGACCTCTACCGATGCAATATCGCGGATTTCGCGTTGGTCGGCGACCGCACTGACCGGGCGTTTGCCATTTTCCAATATCGTTAGCTTCACGACATAGCGATCGGGCAGGATGGCGCCTTTCCAGCGACGTGGGCGGAATGGGCTGATGGGGGTTAATGCCAGCAGCGAACTATCCAATGGCAGGATGGGGCCATTGGCAGAAAGGTTGTAAGCCGTGGAACCGACAGGGGTTGCCACCAAAATGCCGTCGCAGATCATCTCATCCAATACGGTGCGCCCGTTGACGTCGATTTTGAGTTTTGCGGCTTGCCGGGTCTCACGAAGCAACGAAACCTCATTAATCGCAGGCAAGGTGAACCGTTGGCCAGAGGTGGCCTCGATTGTGGCGATTAGCGGCGTCACGGTGATGCTCTTCGCTTTTTCGAGGCGGGTGAGCAGATCATTGGGATGCCAATTGTTCATCAGGAAACCGATGGTGCCAAGGTTCATCCCGTAAGTCGGCAGGTCGCGCCGCTGTTCGAGCAAGCGGTGCAGCAGCTGAAGCAAAAATCCATCGCCGCCCAAGGCTATCACGGCGTCGGCCTCATCAATGGGAACGAATTCGTGCATTTCGCGCAATTGCTTTTCAGCTTTGCGTGCCTGCTCCCCCGGTGAAGCCAGAAGCGCGAGTTTAGAAAAGCGGCTCATCCGCCTGTCGCATTCATATGACGGTGAAGTCGCAAATCCCGATCCTCCAACTGTCGTTCGAAATCATGACGTTCGGGTTTGAGGCGTAGTGCCTTCTGAAGCAGTCGGTCGACAGCGTCGAGCCCTCCTGCGCGGATGGCATCCTTGAAATCGACATGGAATTCGGACCCGAGGCACATATGCACCTTGCCATCGCTTCCCAAGCGCAGCCGGTTGCAATCGCCGCAAAAATTGTGGGTCATTGGTGTTATCAATCCGATGCGAAGCCCCATCGGCTCGACCTGAAAATAGCGTGCAGGGCCTGCTGTGCGGTGCGATATGGGAATGAAATCGTTCGATTGGCGCAAAGGCGCGATAAAGTCCTCTAGCGCGATGAATTGCTCGGTTCTTCCTGAAACTCCATCACCCAAGGGCATCGTTTCGATAAAGGCCAGGTCATGGCCATTTGCGGCGCAGTATTCGGCCATGGCTGGCACTTCGTGCGAATTAACATCTTTGAGCGCAACCATGTTGATGCGCACTTTCAGCCCTGCGCTGCGCGCATCCGCGATTCCCTGCAAAACCTGCTGAAGATCGCCGCCACGTGTGATTTCCGCAAAAGTGCTAGGATCCAAGCTGTCGAGGCTGACATTGATGCGTTCCACGCCATTACTGGCCAAGACCGTCGCATATTGCGATAAACGGGTACCGTTGGTCGTCAGCGTCAGTTCGTCGAGAGTGCCGGATTGAACATGCCTGCCAAGTTCACGGATCAGAACGTCGATATCGCGGCGGACCAAAGGCTCTCCGCCCGTCAGACGTATTTTGCGAATGCCATGTTTGATGAAACGCGATGCGATGAGCGCGATTTCGGTGTAATCGAGAATGTCCGTGCGGGGCAGGAACGTCTGATGCTCAGGCATGCAATAGGTGCAGCGAAAATTGCACCGGTCGGTGACCGATATTCGCAGATAATCGATTGTGCGTCCGAAATTGTCCTGCATCGTTAGATGGACCTATCGGTCTTGTCGGGTGCTGGCAACGGTTAGGAAAGGCTTTTCGGATATTCCGTATCAATGAATTCGGCTACGACATCGCCATCAATGAAGATTTCGCCCGCCCGTGACGCCCAATTATGGCTTTCTGCGTTCGAAGCGACGGCTTCTCGTGGTGCTGCTTTGTTTCTTGTCGGCATTCGTGACCTCAAACAGGTCAACGACCTGCACGGGCGCGATGTGGGCAATGCCGTGATTGCAGAAATCGGCCAGAAAATCGCGCAATATGCTTCGGCAACGCAAGGTGCAATCCTTGCGGCGAGACTTCCCGGAAGGGAGTTTCTTTTGATAACGGAGCGGATGAATGCGCCTGATGCCGAACAATTGGCGCGCAAACTGGTCGCAAGATTGGGCGAACCCGTGCTGCAGGGGAATGGCGATCTCCATATCAGTCCGCGTATCGGCATAGCCTTGGCAACTGCCCGTCAGACCGGTGCATCGCTGTTATCTGCTGCATCTGCTGCGTTGGCATCGGCCTATTCGCATAAAGGACGGAAATATCGCTTTGCCGAAAGCCATGAGGCCATCGACAAAGTGAAACACACCCGTCTCGACAAGGAATTGCGCAATGCGCTCGCCAACAGCGAGATTGGCATTTTTTTTCAGCCGCAGTTTGAGGTTGCGACAGGCAGGCTTGTGGGCGCTGAGGCGCTGGCGCGGTGGCATCACCCCGAACTGGGCGAAATAGGGGCGGATGAGCTGTTTTCTGCGGCTGATCGTTGCGATTTGCGTGAAGAACTCTCCTACGCCATCCAGCGCCAAGCGGTATCACATGCGCTGGACTGGCCGAACATGGTCCAGCCGCTGCGTCTTTCGATTAACCTGGGTGCAGAGGAACTGGCTGACGATCATGCGGAGCGTCTCCTCACCATTCTCAATGAATCCGGTTTCCCATGCGAGCGGTTGACGGTCGAACTGACTGAAGAGAGCATCGTCCGCGATTTCGATCTTGCCATGGCGCAGCTACAGATGTTGCGGTCGAAAAATGTAAGCGTCGCGATTGATGACTTTGGTACCGGCTATTCCAGCCTAGCATATTTAAAGAGCCTGCCTGTCGATTATCTCAAGATCGATAAGGGCATGATCGCTGAAATCAGCGGCAATCCGCGCGATTTGATCGTGTTGCGCGCCGTCATTGCACTTGGGAAGGCGCTTGATCTTAAGATTATCGCTGAAGGTGTTGAAAAAAATAGCGAATTGGAGATTCTGCGCGCCGAAGGCTGCGATTTTTTCCAAGGCTTCCTGCAGTCCAAGCCGCTGTCAGCATCCGAATTTGCCAAGTTCATCGCCAAACAGTCGTAGTTACGCTGCCTTGCGCGCAAGCCCCGCCAAACCTTTCGACAATTGCAGGCAGCCGTTGAGTTTGCTTGCCGGGTCAGGCCAATTGCGGGTGATCACCAACTTGCTGTCTGGACGCAGCTTTGCTGAAGCCCCCAAACGTTCGACATAATTGAGAAGGCCGGGAATATTGGGTGGCCGGTCTTCGTGGAAGCTGACCAGCGCGCCGCGTGCACCCACTTCGATCTTGGCAACCTGCGCAACCAAGGCGTTCTGCTTGATTTCTATAAGTCGAAGCAGATTCTGTGTGGGTTCGGGTATCGGGCCAAAACGGTCAGCAATTTCTGCCGCCAGGCCTTCGATTTCGAGTGCACTGTCGAGTTCGTTGAGGCGGCGATAGAGCGCCATGCGTACCGAAAGGTCGGGCACATAATCGTCCGGAATAAGGATCGGCGCGTCGATGGTGATTTGCGGGCTGAAGCTATCGCGTGGCTTGGCGAGACCCTGCGCCTGCGCGCGAACGGCAACAATCGCATCTTCGAGCATCGACTGGTAGAGTTCGAAGCCGACCTCCTTGATATGACCCGATTGCTCATCGCCGACCAGATTGCCTGCGCCTCGAATATCGAGATCGTGGCTGGCCAGTTGGAAGCCTGCACCAAGGCTATCTAAATCACTCAGCACCTTTAGGCGCTTTTCTGCTGTTTCGCTCAACACCCTGTCTGCTGGCTGGGTCAGATAGGCATAAGCGCGCAATTTCGAACGCCCCACACGGCCGCGGAGTTGGTAAAGCTGTGCCAGGCCAAATCGATC
Source organism: Sphingorhabdus buctiana (assembly GCF_042680825.1). Taxonomy (NCBI): domain Bacteria; kingdom Pseudomonadati; phylum Pseudomonadota; class Alphaproteobacteria; order Sphingomonadales; family Sphingorhabdaceae; genus Sphingorhabdus; species Sphingorhabdus buctiana. Next base: position 94,641 of record NZ_JBHUEL010000004.1, on the reverse strand, counting down.
CGCCCGGTGGACGATCAAGGTGTTGGCGCTCGGAATATCGAGCCCGCTTTCGATGATCGTTGTCGACAACAGCACATCATAGCGTTTGTCGTAAAAGGCGGTCATCCGCTCTTCGATTTCGCCAGCCGCCATTTGACCGTGCGCGGTAACGAATTTCACTTCGGGAACCTGCTCGCGTAGATAATCTTCGATTTCGGTGAGGTCGGAAATGCGCGGAACAACGAAGAAGCTTTGCCCGCCGCGATAATGCTCACGCAACAGCGCTTCGCGCATCACCACTTCATCCCATGGCATCACATAGGTGCGCACGGCCAGTCGGTCGACGGGCGGGGTCTGGATGACCGAGAGTTCCCGAAGGCCCGACATCGCCATTTGCAACGTGCGCGGGATCGGCGTTGCAGTCAGCGTCAGCATATGGACGTCAGTCTTCAGCGCCTTCAACTGTTCCTTGTGGTTGACGCCAAAGCGTTGCTCCTCGTCCACAATCACAAGGCCCAGCTTCTTGAACTGGACGGTTTTCGCAAGCACCGCATGCGTGCCCACGACGATGTCGATCGACCCATCGGCCAGTCCGTCGCGGGTCTTGCTGGCCTCGGCAGTTGGCACCAGGCGTGAAAGGCGACCAATCGAAAGTGGGGTATCGGCAAACCGCTCGACGAAATTGGTGAAATGCTGGCGTGCAAGCAGGGTGGTTGGAGCGATTACAGCAACCTGATAGCCCGCCATGGCAGCGGCAAATGCCGCGCGCATTGCCACCTCTGTTTTGCCAAAGCCGACATCGCCGCATACCAATCGGTCCATCGGCTTGCCGCTCGCCAAGTCTTCGAGCACTTCTGCGATGACACGTTCCTGATCGTCGGTCTCGGCATAAGGAAAGCGATCGACAAAGGCGGCATAGGCCGCATCGTCAATTTCCATGGCCGCGCCGGGGCGCAAGGCTCGTTCGGCTGCTGTACGGATAAGCTCATGCGCGATCGCCGTGATGCGTTCCTTGAGCTTTGCCTTGCGTCGCTGCCAGGCTTCACCGCCAAGCTTGTCGAGTGCGACGGCCCCATCCGAATTGCCATAGCGGGTGAGGACGTCGATATTTTCAACCGGAACATAGAGGCGATCGCCGCCAGCATAGGTCAAAGCGACGCAATCATGCGGACTCTGCCCGACCGGTATCGAAGCTAGCCCTTCGTAACGGCCAATGCCATGCTCGACGTGGACGATCAGGTCGCCCGGCGTCAGCGCCGCCATTTCCGCTAGGAAAGCATCGGCACTCTTTCGGTTCTTGCGCCTGCGAACGAGGCGGTCGCCCAAAATATCCTGCTCGGATAGCAATGCGACGTCGGGCGATGCGAAGCCGTGATCGATCGGTAACACCACCATCGCGGCTGACTTGCCCGTCGCAGCGCCCAAAGCTGCTTGCCAGCTATCGGCTTCGACCAGTCGCGGGGCGCCATGATCGGAAAGCAAACCCCTCAATCGCTCCCGCGCGCCGGCAGAGTAACTGGCGATGATCGGTTTCTTGTCCGCCTTCAGGCACTCTTTCAGATAGGCTGAAACAGCGTCATAGACATTGTCTTTGCGTGCACGTTCCGGCGCAAAATCGCGCCCGGATGCCACGCCAAAGTCGATTGTGTCTGCGGTGTCCGGCGCTGCAAAAGGTGTGACCAAATGGCAGCCTTTGGCATTCAGCAATGTTTGAAGTTCGGCAGGCTCCAAATAGAGTTGGTTCGGAGCGAGCGGGCGATAACTGCCCGGGCTGGCAGATTGCGCCTTTTCGCGGTTGGCATGATAGTCGGTTATCGCGTCGAATCGCGCTTCACCCGCAGCGATGGAGGCTTGATCGCGCAGGATAAGCACATTGTCGCCTAAGTGATCGAGCAAATTGACGAGGCGCTCTTCGAACAAGGGGAGCCAATGATCCATCCCTGCAAGGCGCCGTCCTTCGGAAACGGCTTGGTAAAGCGGATCGCCTGTCGCTGTGACGCCGAACAAATCGCGATATTGGGTGCGGAAGCGGCGTACTGCATCTTCATCCATCAATGTTTCAACGGCGGGCAGCAGTTCGAACCGCTCGATGGTGCCAATGCTCCGCTGATCCTGCGGTGAAAAGGATCTGATTGTTTCGATTTCATCCCCGAAGAAATCCAGCCGCAAACCGGTTTCGCTGCCAGCGGGAATAAGGTCGACCAGGCTGCCGCGAAGGGCAAATTCCCCCGCTTCGGCAACGGTATCCACTCGAAAATAGCCATTTGCTTGCAACAGCGAAGCAAGTCGTTCGCGGCTAATCGATACGCCAGATGCCAGGATTGCACCTGTTTGACGGATACGAAATGGCGTAATGACCCGCTGGATCAACGCGCCAATCGTCGTCAGCAATATGCGTTTCGATCGCGCCGGTTGCTGCAATGCGGCCAGAGTCGCCATGCGTTGGCTGGTGATGACGGTAGATGGCGATGCCCGGTCATAAGGAAGGCAATCCCATGCGGGAAATTGCAGGATTTCCAGTTCGGGAGCGAAGAAAGGTATCGTATCCGCCAGTGATCGCATCGCTGCATCATCGGGCGCGATATACAAGGTCGTGCCTTTGGCACCGCGGGCAAGATCAGCCAGCAACAGCGGTGTGAACCCTGCAGGTACGGACGCAAGCGTCAGCGGTCGTTCGGCCCGCAATATGCGTTGCAGATCGACCATGTTTATTGGGCGTTACCCAATCCTGACGGAAGTTCGATATAATCTAGGCGCTTGAGCTGTTCCATCATTGGCCCATGCCATCGATCGGGAATCGCGATTGTTCCCATTGCCCACCCCATGATGTCGACATCCTGTTCTTCGAGCAGCGCTTCGAACCATGCGAAATCGGCATCGCTCCAATCACCATGATAGCAATCGAAAAAGCCACCAACGATGGCATCGGCTTCCCTTGTGCCGCGATGGTGGGCGCGGAAGTGCAATTTGCGAAGATAGGATGCCCTGTCCATAAAGCTCTCGAAGATAGTGGAATGATGGCCAACGGCCTATATAGAGGGCCCTAGACATGCGGCCCGATATTCTCAATCCGTTATTTGCCGAAGTGGAAACGCTTAAAGGCGTCGGTCCGGGTATTGCCCGGCCATTGGATCGGCTCGGGCTGAAGCGGGTGAAGGACCTGCTTTATCATTTCCCGACAGGCTGGACCTATCGCAAGGCTGTCAAAGTCGTCGATATGGCGGATGTCGGGCAGAACATCATCGTGACCTTGGCAATTGCGAGCCACCGTTCGGGTGGCAGTGCACGCAGCCCGTTGCGTATCCACGGCGTCGATAGTGAAGGCAATTACCTGACCCTGACCTTCTTTGGTCGCACCGGAAGCTGGGCGAAGAAGCAATTGCCCGTCGGCGAAACGCGCGTCGTTTCGGGCAAGCTCGAACGCTATGGCGATGAACTGCAAATCGTCCATCCCGATCATATTGCGCCGGTTGGCGATATGAAGCCGGTTGCTCTGGTTGAGCCGGTCTATCCGTTGTCGGAGGGGATCACCAGCAACCGGCTGCATGCTTTGGTGCTGCAAGGGCTAGAGCGGCTACCCAACCTTCCAGAGTGGATTGAATCTTCGCTGGTTGCGTCAAAGAACTGGGGGAGCTGGAACCAGTCGCTTTCGACCGTGCACCAACGTGACGACAAAACTGTGCGTGATCGCCTCGCTTACGACGAGTTGTTCGCCAACCAACTCGCCATGCGGCTTGTTCGCGCGGCATTGGACCGCCGCAAAGGCCCGCCGATTGAAGGTGATGGGCGTTTGGTATCGCAGCTGCGCCTGCCTTTTGCGCTCACTGGTGCACAGCGAAGGGTCATCGGTGAGATTGAGGGGGATTTGGCACAATCCCGGCCGATGTTGCGCTTGCTGCAAGGCGATGTCGGCTCAGGCAAAACAATGGTTGCACTCCACGCTCTGCTTCGGGCTGTCGAAAGCGGCAAGCAAGGAGCGATGCTCGCGCCAACCGAAATCCTTGCAAGGCAGCATTTCGCAAACTTGCAGGCTTCGCTAGCGGGTCTTCCGGTAAATGTTGCGATACTCACCGGTCGCGAGAAGGGACGAGTCAGGGAATCGGTGCTGATGGGCCTTGCGGATGGATCGATCGACATCCTCGTTGGCACCCACGCCATTTTTCAGGAGGCGGTCACCTATAAAGCGCTCGCCTTAGCGATAATTGACGAGCAGCATCGATTTGGCGTTAGCCAGCGTTTGATGTTGTCGCGCAAGGGGCAGGGCGTGCCGCACCTTTTGGTGATGACGGCAACCCCCATTCCCCGCAGTCTGGCGCTTGCTTGCTATGGCGAGATGGACGTTTCGCAAATTGACGAGATGCCTCCGGGGCGAACCCCGGTCGAAACACGAGTCATTTCCGAAGAGCGGTTGCCAGAATTGATCGATGGCGTTGCCCGTCACTTGGCAACGGGCAGGCAGGCTTTTTGGGTTTGTCCGCTGGTGGAAGAGAGCGAACGAAGCGAATTGGCAGCGGCTGAACAGCGCGCGGAGATGCTGCGGCTCCGCTTTGGCGATCAGGTCGCCTTGGTCCATGGGCGGATGAAAGGGCCGGAGAAGGACGCCGTCATGGAGGCCTTTGCTGCTGGCAAAACCCGGCTGCTGGTGGCGACAACCGTCATCGAAGTGGGTGTCGATGTTCCCAATGCCAGCTTGATGATTGTTGAGGCATCGGACCGTTTCGGACTAGCGCAATTACACCAGTTGCGCGGCAGGGTAGGGCGGGGAAGCGAGAAATCATCGTGCATTCTTGTGCGATCGAGCCAGATCAGCGAAACCGCGCGCGCGCGATTGGCGCTGATGCGCGAAACCAATGACGGCTTCCGGATCGCCGAAGAGGATTTGAAATTGCGCGGGGCTGGGGAGTTGCTGGGTACTCGGCAATCTGGGGAAAGTCCGTTTCGGGTGGCGACAGACGAGCAGGTACGCGAACTGATTACCGCTGCATCGGACGATGCCCGCCTGCTGATAGACAGGGATGGCGGACTAGACAGGCCGCGTGGTGCAGCGGCCCGTATTGCACTATATCTGTTTGAAAGAGACGCCGGCCTGGCGACGCTTCGCGGTGGTTAGCGCAGCTTGGGGCTGACCACGTCGATAAGCGCCATGAAATCGGGCAGGCGAACAACGCGTTCGAATTGGAATCCCGCACGGCCCTCGACCGACCAGATGAGATGGGCCTCGATACGTCCGATAACAGGCAGGCGAAGTTCGATCCGGTCGCCATGTTCGAAAACCGTGTTGTTATCGATCATGAAACCATGCGCCGAGATATTGGCGATATGTAGTTTCTGCTCGCCATGCTTCTTGCTGTCAGCAAGAACGTCATAGCTGGCACGGTGGCGTGCCGCGCGACGCAGATCGTAATTATCATCAATAGCCGGTTGTGCCATATCCACTTAATCCTGTTTCGACGGGGTCGCACGACCGGTTTGGCAGGATTTTACAAAGAAAAGGTAAAATCCGGGGCGGCAATCTTTACCACATTCAGCAAAATTCGATCAGGCCGTGCTTCTTCTTGCCCGCCGAAATCCTGACGGTCGTGCTTCCTTTTGAAATCAGAGCATTTTCGTCTGCGACCGCTTCGCCATCGATGCGCGCTCCGCCGCCTGCGATCATACGGCGTGCCTCTTTCTTGGACGCAACGAGGCCCAAATCGACCATCGCATCGACCAGAGCGATAGACGAATCGCTAACGGAAATGGAGGGCAGCGCATCGCCGCCCGAACCTTCTTCAAAGGTTTTGCGCGCCGTTTCTGCCGCTGCCAGCGCTGCATCCGCACCGTGCGCCATGGTGGTTGCGGCGTCGGCCAGGATTTTCTTGGCATCGTTGATTTCGGAACCCTGCAGCTGTTCCAGTCGCTCGATTTCGGTAAGGTCGATATCGGTGAAAAGCCTCAGGAACCTACCGACATCGGCATCCTGGGTGTTGCGCCAAAATTGCCAGTAGTCGTAAGCAGGCAGTTGATCGCCATTCAGCCAGACCGCGCCCTTGGCAGTCTTGCCCATCTTTCCGCCATCGGCGGTCGTCAGCAGCGGCGTGGTCAATCCATAGACTTCGAGGCCATCCATGCGGCGGGACAATTCTATACCGTTGACGATATTGCCCCACTGATCCGATCCGCCCATTTGCAAGCGGACGCCCATTTCCTGCGCCAGATGCCGGAAATCATATCCTTGCAGGATCATGTAGTTGAATTCGAGGAAGGTCATCGGCTGTTCGCGCTCAAGCCGCAGCCGAACCGAATCAAACGACAACATCCGGTTGATGGTGAAATGCGTGCCAACCTTTTGCAGCATTTCGATATAACCGAGCTTGCCCAACCAATCATGGTTGTTGACCATGACTGCATCTGTCGGGCCGTCGCCAAATTTCAGGAAACGATCAAATACTGTTCGTATCGATGCGATATTGGCCTCGATGGTCTCATCGCTCAGCATCTTGCGGCTCTCGTCACGACCAGTGGGATCGCCAATCCGCGTCGTACCGCCACCCATCAAGACAACGGGCTTGTGACCAGCCTGCTGCAAACGGCGCAGCATCATGATCTGAACGAGCGAGCCTACATGCAGCGACGGGGCGGTCGCATCAAATCCGATATAGGCCGGAACAATCTGCTTCGCAGCCAGGGCATCGAGCCCTTCGGCGTCGGTTAGCTGGTGGATATAGCCGCGACTATCGAGTAGGCGCAGGAGATCGGATTTAAACTGGCTCATGTCGGTCTCTGGATGAATTTGGGGGCCGCCTAGCATGGAGTTTCGCGCTTGGCCAAGCTTTCTATGAAATGTCACCCGGATACACCGGCAGAAGCGGTCCGGGATTTCACTGTCGAAGTTGAGCGCCGGCGCGACGATCAAGTCTGGATTCGCTACACTGTAGAAGTGCCGCTTGACGAATTGCAGCTGGACGAGACACTAAAGCCGGAACGCATGGATGGCCTCTGGAAAACAACATGCTTTGAAGCGTTCGTAAAACCCGAAGGAAGCGCAGGTTATTGCGAGTTCAATTTTGCACCTTCCGGCGCGTGGGCGGCTTATCGCTTTTCTGGATATCGCGAAGGCATGGATGACTTGCCGATGGCAAGCATTCCGGCGCTCACGAAAACCGTGAATGAAAGCCATTTTGTGCTCGAGGCCTTGTTCGCACTTGCTCCCGAACACTCCAGCACAGAAGTTCGCCTGGCTGTGACCGCCGTTATTGAAGAAGCGAATGGCACAAAGTCTTACTGGTCGCTCGCACACCCGCATGGTTCGCCCGATTTTCACCATCCCGATTGCTTTACGCTGTCACTTCCGGCACGAGCCGGGACATGATCAAATTCGGTATCGATCGGCTGCTCGCCGAAGCTGAACTACGCAAGGAACTGGCAGGAAAGCGCGTGGCATTGGTTGCCCATCCTGCTTCGGTGACCGCGGGACTTGAACATTCGCTCGACGCGTTGATTGCTAGTAGAGATATCAACATCACCGCCGCCTTCGGACCACAGCATGGGCTGAAGGGCGACAAGCAGGACAATATGGTGGAATCGCCCGATTTCACCGACCCAGTCTATAACATCCCGGTTTTCAGTCTTTACGGCGAAGTGCGCCGTCCAACCGGGCAGATGATGTCGACTTTCGATGTCGTGCTGGTCGATCTTCAGGATCTGGGATGCCGAATCTACACCTTCATTACGACCTTGCTGTACATCCTTGAGGAAGCAGCAGCGCACGGCAAGGCAGTGTGGGTGCTCGATCGCCCCAACCCAGCCGGACGCCCGGTAGAGGGTCTGACCTTGCAACAAGGCTGGGAGAGCTTTGTTGGCGCAGGTCCCATTCCGATGCGCCATGGGCTGACTTTGGGTGAGTTGGGCCATTGGTTCATCGACCACTTCAAACTCGACGTGGAATATCGCGTCATCGAAATGCAGGGCTATGACCCGGATGCAGCGCCCGGATTTGGCTGGCCGTTGGACCAGCGCATCTGGATCAATCCGAGCCCCAATGCCGCAAATCTCAACATGGCGCGCGCCTATGCAGGAACGGTCATGCTCGAAGGTGCTACATTGAGTGAGGGCAGGGGGACGACGCGCCCTCTCGAGATTTTCGGTGCGCCGGATATCGATGCGCGCGCGGTGATGGCTGAAATGGAGCGGCTTGCGCCCAAATGGCTGCGTGGCTGCGCGTTACGGGAAATCTGGTTTGAACCGACTTTTCACAAGCATGTCGAAAAGATGTGCCACGGCGTGCATATTCATGCTGAAGGTGGATTCTACAATCATCAGGATTTCAAACCGTGGCGTTTGCAGGCGCTGGCCTTCAAGGCAATACGACGCCTTTACCCCGATTATCCGATCTGGCGCGGCACCGATTTCAAGTATGAGTATACCAATGATGTACTCGCTATCGACGTGATTAATGGCGGGCCGGGGCTGCGCGAATGGGTGGAAGATGCCGCAGCGATGCCATCGGACCTTGACGCCTTGGCAAAGGCAGACGAAGAACGTTGGGAGGAGGAGAGGCGTCGCTATCTCCTCTATTGAGGAGAGCCAAATCAATGTCCGAGCCAGCAAAGGCCGAAACTTCAAAGTCGCCCAATTCGTTGAGACTCACGCTTTGGGTTTTGCTGATTGTTTACATTTTCAATTTTCTGGATCGCCAGATCGTCAACATTCTGGCGGAGCCCATCAGCCGGGATCTTGGTCTTAGCGATACACAGATTGGCCTGATGACAGGTATCGCCTTTGCGGCGTTCTATACCTTTCTCGGAATTCCGATCGCGCGTTATGCGGATCGACCCAAGACCAATCGCGTCGGACTGATTTCGATATCTTTGGTTGTCTGGTCGGGGATGACTGCGCTGTGCGGTATGGCGCAAAACTTTGTCCAGTTGTTGTTGGCGCGCATCGGGGTCGGCGTAGGTGAAGCAGGTTGTACCCCGGCTGCACACTCGTTGATCGCGGATCTTGCACCCCCCGAAAAACGGGCTTCGGCAATTTCCTTCTATTCGCTCGGTATTCCGATCGGCTCGCTGTTGGGGATGCTGATTGGCGGGCTCGTCGCCGATGCCTATGGCTGGCGTGCGGCGTTCCTCGTGGCAGGCTTGCCGGGTATTGCGCTCGCCTTGGTGGTGTTCCTAGTTCTTCGCGATCCACGTATTTCAGCGCAGATGCAAGCAGTGCAGCCCAAGCCTGCCATTTCGACGGCAGAGGCTTTCAAGGAAATTCTGGCATCGCGCGCCTTCATCATGCTTGCCATCGGCGGAGCAATGGCCGCGTTCCTCAGCTATGGCAAAGCAACCTGGACAACTATTTTCTTCCAACGGACACACGAGCTTTCGCCAGGTGAAGTTGGCTTCTGGTTCGGTATTGGCGGCGGCATAGCCGGCATAATCGGAACATGGGCCGGCGGTTGGTTTGCCGATAAATATGGCAAGGAAAATCGCCGCCATGTGTTGACCGCGCCTGCTGTTGGCATGCTGATCGCCATTCCCATCGCCATCAGCGCCTATTGGGTCGAAAACTGGTGGTATGCGCTCATCCTGATCATGACGCCTACATTCCTTAATTCGATGTATGTTGGCCCTGCATATAGCTGCGCCCAAGGCCTTGTGCCGCTACGGGCGCGTGCAATGGCCTCTGCGGTACTGCTATTCGCACAGAATCTGATTGGGCTTGGCCTTGGGCCTTTGTTCTTCGGGATGTTGTCTGACGGTATCAAGCCGATTGCCGGAGACGACAGCGTACGCTGGGTGCTGTACGGGGCAGCGCTGCTAGGCGTAATTCCGGCATTCTTCTTCTGGCGCGCGAGCCTGCACCTCAACCGGGAACTCGACCAGAAAGGCTGAGCGTATCAGCCGTTCTTGCGAACGAGTTCCCGCATTGCATCGTCAAGCCCTTCAAGGGTCAACGGATACATGCGATCCTTGACCAGTTCCTTGATGATCTTGGTCGATTGCGAATAGTTCCAATGCGCCTCAGGTGTCGGGTTCAACCACACCGTGGCTGGATAGGTGTTGACCATGCGTTGCATCCACACGGCCCCGGCTTCCTCATTGAAATGCTCGACTGAACCACCCGGATGGGTAATTTCATAGGGGCTCATCGCCGCATCGCCCACAAAGATCAGTTTGTAATCATGGGGGAACTTGTGCAGCACTTCCCACAGAGGCGTGCGTTCGGCGAAGCGGCGCCGGTTGTCTTTCCATACGCCCTCATAAACGCAGTTGTGGAAGTAGAAGAATTCGAGGTTCTTGAATTCCGCCGTTGCCGCACTGAACAACTCTTCGCACAGCTTGATGAACGGATCCATTGAGCCGCCAACGTCAAGGAACAACAACACCTTGATCGCGTTGCGCCGTTCGGGTCGCATCTGGATATCAAGCCAGCCCTGCCGTGCAGTACCGCGGATCGTGCCATCGAGATCCAGCTCGTCCGCCGCACCTTCGCGGGCAAAACGCCGCAGGCGCCGCATGGCGATCTTGATATTGCGCGTGCCCAGTTCACGGGTGTTGTCCAGGTTCTGGAACTCGCGCTTTTCCCAAACCTTGAGCGCGCGTTTATGCTTGGATTCGCCGCCGATGCGAACACCTTCGGGATTGTAACCATTATTGCCGAAAGGCGAGGTTCCGCCGGTGCCAATCCATTTGTTGCCGCCTTCATGGCGCTTCTGCTGCTCTTCAAGACGCTTCTTGAGCGTCTCCATGATCTCATCCCATGATCCGAGCGATTCGATTTTTGCCATTTCCTCTGGCGTCAGGAATTTTTCGGCGATCGCCTTTAGCCATTCTTCCGGGATTTCGGCGGTGTTGGTGCCATATTCCGAGAGGATGCCCTTGAAGACCTTGTTGAACACCTGGTCAAAGCGGTCGAGTTGGGCCTCGTCCTTCACCAATATGGCACGCGAAAGATAATAGAATTCTTCCGGATTTTGTTCGATTACATCGGCTTGCAACGCTTCGAGCAGCGCCAGATGCTCCTTGAGCGAGGCTGGAATGCCTGCGGCCCGAAGCTCGTCGAGGAAGTTGAAGAACATGTGACGCCTATACGGTTAATCAGCTGATTAACATTTTCATGGCCTGACCCGCCGCTTTCGTCAACCGAATAGGCCGGAGCGAACACCTTAACTTGTCGCTAATGTATCATGTTTACCTGTCGGGGCAGCACAAATTCAGATTGATAAACGGGTATAGGCGTGTTGCAGACCAACAAATGGATCGATGAAGCCGCCAAATTATGCGGCGATGTAGCTGTCGATTGCTCCGACACAGCGGGCACACTTGAGCTGGCAGCAAGGGCAGCCGACGATCTGCGGCGGGAGCATGGTGCGCTTGAAACAATCACAGACAAGCTGGCGAGCGAAATAGAGAGTGTCACGCAAGCGACCGAAGAAGCGCGCGAACTGTCCGATGCCGCAAGGGAAAAGCTTGAAGCGGGCAATTCCACTATAGAATCGTCGATTGCTGGCTTTGCCGAGATGGTGGAGCTGATTAATCGCCTCGGCAACCATATCGCCGGATTTGCAGCGGCTATGGATCAGGTGAAGCGAGCTTCACAATCCATCGACAACATTGCCCGCACCACCAACATGCTCGCGCTCAATGCCGCCATAGAAGCGCAAAAGGCGGGTCAGGCCGGGCAAACATTCGCGGTCGTTGCTGCCGAGGTCAAAAAACTTGCTCTAGATTCGCGGGCGGCAGCCGTTGAAATCACGGGAACGGTCAACTCGCTTGCAACCGAAGCTGAAAAGCTGGTGGTCGATATCGATGCAGGCATTAAGGGTAGTGATGTAGCCAAAGCACAGTTTGCGAACATGGAAGAGCTGCTCGGCGGTCTTAGCCAGATTGTCGGCCAAGTTGATGAGCGCACCAGCGAGATCGCGGAAAATACCGCGGCGATTAACAAGGGGTTGTCGGAATCCCGCAATGTCCGACTTGCCGTTTCGATGGCAAATGACGTGATGCACGAACGGCTGCAACTGGCCCACAGTGAACTGAATGAACTCGAAATGCGGGCAAACCGGATGTTCGACAAAATTGTGCACAGTGGGATGTCCAAAGCGGACAGCGAATTCGTCCAACTGGCACTGGAAAAAAGGGACGAGGTTGTCGCTTTGACGGAGCGGGCAATCGCTTCGGGTGCGTTGGGTATAGACCAGCTTTTCGATGAGAATCTTGAGTTGGTACCGGGAAGCAACCCGCCGCGCTTCACTTCCAGCCTGACAAGCTGGGCAGATGCAAACTGGCGGCCATTCTTCGATCAGACCAAAGCATTGCGTCCTGAAATATTGACGGTGGTGTGCACCAGTCGAACAGGATTCCTGCCGACACATTTGAGCGAGTTCTCGCTACAGCCGACGGGGGATCTTGCCCATGACACGCGCTTTTGCCGCAATGGCCGCGTGTTCAATGATGAGGGAATCGACAAGATCGCCAAGGCTAGCGAGCAGGATTACATGATGGCGGTGTACAGGCACACGGGTGCATCGTCCCAGGGCGGGAACCGGGATTCGGCGGTAGTTCGGAATGTGTATGTGCCGATGCATTTTCAAGGCCGCCGATGGGGCGACCTTGAAATAGCCTATATTCTTTAAAGTCAGTTGCCTTGGCGGCGCGCCATGAAGGCCAGTCGCTCAAACAGCATCACGTCTTGCTCATTCTTGAGAAGCGCGCCGTGAAGCGGCGGGATAGCCTTGGTCGGATCGCGGTTTTGCAAGACATCCAGCGGCATGTCTTCGTGGAGCAACAGTTTCAGCCAGTCGAGCAGTTCGCTTGTCGAGGGCTTTTTCTTGAGGCCCGGTACTTCGCGAATGTCGTAGAAAATATCCATGGCTTTCGACACCAGCATCTTCTGAATGCCGGGGAAATGGACGTCGATGATCGCCTGCATTGTATCCCGTTCAGGGAACTTGATGTAGTGAAAGAAGCAGCGGCGCAGGAATGCATCCGGCAGTTCTTTTTCGTTGTTCGAAGTGATTACTACAATCGGGCGCTCTTTCGCAGCCACGGTTTCGTGCGTTTCGTAAACGTAGAACTCCATGCGATCGAGTTCTTGCAACAGGTCGTTCGGAAACTCGATATCGGCCTTGTCGATTTCGTCGATCAGCAAAACCGGCAGCTTTTCCGATGTGAACGCTTCCCACAATTTGCCGCGTTTGATGTAGTTGCGAATGTCATGAACGCGCTCATCGCCAAGCTGGCTGTCGCGCAAACGTGCAACCGCATCATATTCATACAGGCCCTGATGCGCCTTGGTGGTGGATTTGATATTCCATTCGATCAGCGGTGCATCCATCGCTTTCGCGATTTCCTGCGCCAGCACGGTCTTGCCGGTTCCGGGTTCGCCTTTGACAAGTAATGGGCGGCGCAGCTTCACAGCCGCGTTCACAGCCACCTTCAAATCATCGGTGGCAACATAATTCTGTGTGCCGTCAAAACGCATATTTCTTCCCCGGTTTAATCATTCGATTAACCGTTAAGCAGCACGCTGCTCCATTGCAACAGGCTTTTGTGAAGATGGTGGCGGTTTATTCGTTCAGCAGGGCCGTGTGGCGGGCTGCAATGATCTGCCAAAGCCCGCGCTGCTGCGCCAGCATCTGGTCACGGCCGAAAACCATCGCGCGATGTATTGGTGGATTGACGGACATGTTCCGGGCTAGCGTTGCTGTCGCGCTGGGTCGGGGAAGGAAGCAGGGTGGCGCTTCGATTCCCACGATCATGGCCACCTTATCCAGCAAAGGCCTCGACTCAAGCCAATCGAGCGCAAATGCCATTGCAGCGCCGGCAGCGCATCCTTCGCGGTCTGACGTTGCAAGCATTTCCATGCTGCGGCTTTGGCCATCAATCAGCGCGTTGACGCGATTTTGGCCGATCTGTCGGTGGACGGGGCCTGCTGCGATGTGAAGGCGGTTAAGGAAAGTGCGTTCGAGAGCAAAGGCATCGATTGACTGTGCCAGCCATTCACGCGCCTCTTGGGCGACAATCTTTTGCCCCGCATGTTCGATGATTCCGGGGAAACGTCCGAAACAGACATTCATGAAATGTGCGATATCAGCGACCAACGCTGGGCGGCAAATCCTTACCTGTGATCGCAGATCCTGGGTTGTACCGCTTTTCTCGAGAAACTCTGCCAAAGGCGCGACAATCGGGCCGCAACCCTGCTGGGCAGCGGTTTCGATAAAATTTGTTCCGAAATCCAGTTCGTTACTGGCGAGTAGTCCCATCGCGCACTCCGGCTAGCCGCTGAACAGTTCAGACGGTGCTAGGTGCCGGAAATATCAATAAAACCTAAACGGGAAGTTTACGCCAGCCCGAGATTCAGGCTGGCGCAAATTCTTACTGATCGAGGAACGAGCGCATCTTGCGCGAACGCGAAGGATGCTTGAGCTTCCGCAAGGCCTTGGCTTCGATCTGACGGATACGCTCACGCGTGACCGAGAATTGCTGGCCAACTTCCTCAAGTGTGTGGTCGGTGTTCATCCCGATGCCGAAACGCATACGCAAAACGCGTTCTTCACGCGGCGTCAGGCTGGCAAGCACGCGGGTGACCGTTTCCTTGAGGTTGGCCTGGATCGCGGCATCTACTGGAATGATCGCATTCTTGTCTTCGATGAAGTCACCAAGATGCGAATCTTCTTCGTCACCGATCGGCGTTTCGAGAGAGATCGGTTCCTTGGCGATTTTCATCACCTTGCGAACCTTTTCGAGCGGCATCGAAAGGCGCTCGGCCATTTCTTCCGGCGTCGGCTCGCGACCTTGTTCGTGCAGGAACTGGCGACTGCAGCGGACCAGCTTGTTGATCGTTTCGATCATGTGCACCGGAATACGGATGGTGCGCGCCTGGTCAGCGATCGAGCGGGTAATCGCCTGCCGGATCCACCAAGTGGCATAGGTACTGAACTTATATCCACGGCGATATTCGAACTTATCGACCGCCTTCATCAGACCGATATTGCCTTCCTGGATGAGGTCGAGGAACTGCAGGCCGCGATTGGTGTATTTCTTTGCGATCGAAATCACGAGGCGCAGGTTGGCCTCAACCATTTCCTTCTTCGCTATACGTGCCTCGCGCTCGCCCTTTTGCACCATGTTCACGATGCGACGGAATTCATTGAGGCTCATGCCGGTGTTGGCGGCGATATCAGCGATCTCGCCACGGATACGCTCAACGGCATCGATTTCGTTTTCCGCGAACTTTGCCCATTTTTTGTCGAGACCGGCAACGCTTTCGAGCCATCCCTCGTCAAGCTCGTGGCCCATATAGCGGTCGAGGAAATCCTTGCGCGGAACTTTATGACGCTCGGCAAGGCGCAGCATCTGGCCGCCAAGCGCGGTCAGGCGACGGTTGAACGAATAGAGCTGGTCGACAAGATATTCGATCTTGTTGGCGTGGAACTGGACGCTTTCGACTTCCGCGGTCAGGTCTTCACGAAGCTTTTGATATTTGTTTTCCGAAGCCTTGGGGAATTCGCCGCTGGAAGACATTGCCACCATGCGCTCGTTCTGGATTTTCGAAAATTGCTTGAACAGGCTGGTGATGGTCGCAAAACGCTCCAAAGCAGCAGGCTTCAAGGCTTCTTCCATCTGCGCGAGGCTGAGGGTGTTGTCCTCCTCTTCCTCTTCGACAGGACGGGCGCGACGTTCGGTCAGATCGTCTTCGTCTTCATCAGCGCTGGCTTCTTCCTCAATATCCTCTTCTTCCTTGTAAGAGGGACCGGCGGTGGCTTCGCTGATTTCGCCATCATCATCGTCTTCGCCATCTTCAGAGAGGCTTTCGGGCGCTGGCTCTTTCGAAAGCATCGCGTCGAGATCGAGGATCTCGCGCAGCTGCATCTCGCCATTGTTCAGCGCATTCGACCATTCGATGATCGCGTGGAAAGTGATCGGGCTTTCGCACAGGCCAAGGATCATGGTGTCGCGGCCAGCTTCGATGCGCTTGGCAATCGCGATTTCACCTTCGCGGCTCAGCAGTTCGACGGCGCCCATTTCGCGCAGATACATGCGCACGGGATCGTCGGTGCGATCACCGGTTCCGGTTTTTTTGACTGTCGACGTCAGTGAACGGGGGTCGTTTTCGGAAATGTGATCGACGGTTTCGCCGTCATCATCATCGCGTTCTTCGCCGTCTTCTCCAGCTTCGTCGCTTTCGACGATCTGCACGCCCATGTCGTTGATTGCGGACATGATATCCTCAATCTGCTCGGACGACATCTGATCCTGTGGAAGGGCTTCGTTCAATTCATCATAGGTCAGGTAGCCGCGCCGCTTCGCCTTCGCGAGCAGCTTCTTCACCTGCGCATCGTTGAGATCGATCAGCGGTGCATCGCCGCCTGCGCCATCTTCCATTTCAGGTTGCGTAGCCAAGTTTCTGTTTCCCCGTCGCTCTTACAAAACGTCTTCGCGCTGCAACAGCGCAGCCAGACGCATGTCAAATTCCTGTTTTTCCTGTCGCAGCCGCTGTTGCTCGGCATAATTGGCTTCGTTGAGATCGCTACTCGCCAATTCGGTCGCCCTTTGCAGTGCTGCTTCTAACTCGGGCCGCTGCTTCATCAACCGGATTGCTTCATCCAGCTGCCTGAAGGCTTGTGCCCCAGCCAGTTCCTTGTCGCCTGATAAACGGTTGAAGCCGAATGCTGTTCCGTCGCCCTGCAACAAGGCTTGAGCCATATTATACAGATCATCCCCTAATATGGTAAGGAAGGCGCCACTATCAAGTGTTTCTTTGCCGCTGTTCAAAAGCGCCGAATCGAGCATGGCTGACAGCAGCCGTGCATGGCCCGGATCGCGAGGGACAAAGCCGGCCAGCGCCTCCTGATGACGGATGATTTGCGATGGGTCGCGCAGCAGCGCCGTGAGAACACCGCGGACCAATATGTCTGTCCCTTGACTGCCTATTGTTTTGGCTTCGTGTGTCGCAGGCGGCGGCGTGTTCGGCCGCCACGGCCCTTTTCGTTGCGGCGCGGGGCGATAAGGCTGGGCAGGTCGGCTGAACAGGGCGTCGAAACGCTCCCGAAATGCATCGGCATAGTGCCTTCGGATCTCGGCATCTGCGATATTGGCAACGTGGATACCCAGACGCTGTTTGAAACCCGCCCGATCTTCAGGAGTTGCGACCGGTCCGGTTGCAAGTTCGGTCTTCCAGAGCTTCTCGACCAATGGCTCAGATTTTTCGAGCAGTTCGGTAAATGCCCTGGGCCCCGCGCTGCGGACCAGATCGTCGGGGTCCTGACCTTCGGGCAAAGTCACGAATTCGAGGCTATGGCCCGGTTTCAACCCGCCAAGCGCGCACTGCGCCGCGCGGAAAGCTGCTTTTTGCCCAGCTGCGTCGCCGTCGAAGCATAACAACGGTTTAGGCACCATTCGCCAAAGCATCGAAATCTGCTGCTCGGTAAGGGCTGTTCCCAATGGAGCCACCGCTTCGCCAAAGCCTGCCTGGGCGAGGGCAATGGCATCCATATAGCCCTCGACTACAATCACCCTGTTCGACGCGCGTGAAGCCGCCGATGCCTTGTCGAGATTGTAAAGTGTGCGGCCTTTATCGAACAAAGGCGTGTCGGGGGAATTGAGATATTTGGGCTCACCCACCCCCAAGATACGACCACCAAAGGCAATGACCCGGCCGCGCGGATCGCGGATCGGGATCATCAGGCGCCCTCGGAACCGGTCATAGGGCTCCTTATCGTCGACAGCTATCAGCAGGCCCGCCTCGACCAGCTTGTCGATGCCGAAATCTTTGAGGGCTTCTTTGAGCTTGCCCCGGCTATCCGGCGCAAAGCCGATGCCAAATGCTTTGATCGTCTCAGGCTTCAAACCGCGCTGTTCGCAATAGGCACGCGCCTCGGCCCCTTCCAGCCCTTGGAACTGCGCGACAAACCATTGCTGAGCGGCTGCCATGACGTCGTACAAAGTATTGGCACGCTCGGCCTTGGCAGCCGCCCGTGGATCGGGGGCAGGGACCTGCATCCCCGCCGCATCGGCCAGTTCCTTGACCGCATCCATGAAAGACAGGCCACGCTGGTCAGTCATCCAGCGAATGGCGTCGCCATGCGCGCCACAGCCGAAGCAATGGTAAAAGCCCTTTTCATCGTTGATCGTGAAGCTGGGCGTCTTTTCATTATGGAAGGGGCAGCAGGCCTTGTACTCCCGCCCTGCCTTGGTCACCTTGATGCTGCGCCCGATCAACGCGGAAAGCGTTGTTCGCGCGCGCAGTTCATCCAACCATTGCGGTGTAAGGCTCATACAGCCCTTATGTCAGGAAAGCGCGGCCTTCACCAGCGCGCTTGCCTTGCTCATATCAAGCTGTGTGCCGTGACGTTCCTTAAGGATAGCCATCACGCGGCCCATATCCTTGACGCTGCTCGCGCCAACCTCTGCCTTGATAGCTTCGATAGCAGCGGCGGTCGCCGCCTCGTCCATCTGCGCAGGCAGGAAGGTTTCGATAACCGCAAGCTCGGCCTTTTCGACATCGGCCAATTCCTGTCGACCACCCTGTTCATAGAGAGCAATCGATTCGCGGCGCTGCTTGACCATCTTTTGCAGTACTTCGACCACGACTGCGTCATCATTGGGCACATTGGCCGAGGTGCGCAGTTCGATATCGCGGTCCTTCAATTTGGCGAGGATCAGGCGCACCGCTGCCAGCCTGTCTTTCTCGCCAGCCTTCATCGCCGCAACCTGCGCGGCCTTGATATTGTCTCGAATCATGTTCCGATTTCTTTGAAAATGAGGAAGCGGCCTCCTTAGCCACAACTTTCCGATTTTAATAGATTGACCTTCGGCTGCCTCGGCTCTAGGCGCGGTGCCTTAGCGACATCGCCAGAACCTCTATTGAAAAAGGACCGCCACTATGGCTGACCCTACCACTACGCGCGCGCGTACCGGAGCGACAGGCGTATTGGTTTTAGCCAGTGGCGAAGTGATTTGGGGCAGGGGATTTGGTGCCGAGGGCAGTGCCGTCGGTGAAGTCTGCTTCAACACTGCCATGACTGGCTATCAGGAAGTAATGACCGACCCGAGCTATGCCGGGCAGATCATAAACTTCACCTTTCCGCATATCGGCAATGTAGGCACAAACCCTGAGGATATTGAGGCGACCAACCCGCATGCCTTGGGTGCGATTGTCCGACAGGATGTGACCAACCCGTCAAATTTCCGCGCCACCCAGCATTTCCGTGATTGGATGGCGGCGAATGGGCGGATAGGGCTATCGGGCGTTGATACCCGCGCTCTGACCCGTCTCATTCGTTTGCAGGGAGCGCCCAACGCAGTGATTGCGCACAGCGCCAACGGCAAATTCGATATCCCCGCTCTGCTGGCGCAAGCAAAGGCTTGGCCAGGGCTGGAGGGCATGGACCTCGCCAAGGATGTTACAACGTTGCAGACCTATGGTTGGGAAGGCGGTCTTTGGAAGCTGGGGCAGGGCTATGGCACACCCGCAAAGGGCAGCAAGAAGGTTGTCGCAATCGATTATGGCATCAAGCGCAACATCCTGCGCAACCTTGTCGACGCGGGTTGCGATGTCACGGTTGTTCCGGCCTATGCGAGTTTTGAAGACATTATGGCGCACCAGCCCGATGGCCTGTTCCTGTCAAATGGCCCCGGCGATCCTGCAGCGACGGGCGAATATGCGGTGCCGGTGATCAAGGCGTGGCTCGAAACCAAAAAGCCGCTATTCGGCATCTGCCTTGGCCACCAGATGCTGGCATTGGCCGTCGGTGCGAAGACCGAGAAGATGCACCAGGGCCATCGCGGTGCGAACCATCCAGTGAAGCGGCTGTCCGACGGCGCGGTAGAGATTACCAGCATGAACCACGGCTTTGCGGTTGATGCCGATACGCTTCCCGCCAACGCTCGCGCAACACACACGAGCCTGTTCGACGGCAGCAATTGCGGTTTCGAACTCACCGATCAGCCCGCCTTTAGCGTGCAATATCACCCCGAGGCGAGCCCCGGCCCGCAGGACAGCCATTACCTGTTCGAAAAATTCGCGGGGATGATGAGTTAATTTATGCCCAAAAGAACAGACATCCAATCAATCCTCATCATTGGCGCAGGTCCGATCATTATCGGCCAGGCGTGCGAATTTGACTATTCGGGAACGCAGGCTTGCAAGGCGCTGCGTGAGGAGGGTTATCGCATCATCCTCGTCAACTCCAACCCGGCGACAATCATGACCGACCCGGAAATGGTCGGCGAAAATGGTTCCACCTATGTCGAGCCGATCACACCCGAAGTGGTCGCAAAGATCATCGAAACCGAACGCGCCAAATATCCGCACGAGAAAATGGCGGTGCTTCCCACCATGGGCGGGCAGACTGCACTGAACACGGCGCTTGCGCTGGAGGCCAATGGCACGCTGGCGAAATTTGATGTCGAAATGATCGGCGCGACTGCCGAAGCCATCGACAAGGCCGAGGATCGCATCAAATTCCGCAACGCGATGGACAAGATCGGCCTTGAATCCGCGCGGTCGGGCATCGCCCACACACTCGAAGAAGCGCTGACCGTGCTCGAACGCACCGGTTTGCCGGCAATCATCCGCCCCAGCTTTACGATGGGTGGCACCGGTGGCGGGATTGCCTATAATCGTGACGAGTTCATCCAGATCGTCAATGGCGGCCTTGATGCCAGCCCGACAACCGAGGTGCTGATCGAGGAATCGCTTCTTGGTTGGAAAGAATATGAGATGGAGGTTGTCCGTGATAAAAAGGACAATGCCATCATCATCTGCTCGATCGAAAATGTCGATCCGATGGGTGTGCATACCGGCGACTCGATAACCGTCGCGCCAGCGTTGACACTGACCGACAAAGAATATCAGATCATGCGCAATGCGAGCATCGCGACGCTGCGTGAAATCGGTGTTGAAACAGGTGGTTCGAACGTACAGTTCGCAGTCAATCCGAAGGATGGCCGCCTGATCGTGATCGAAATGAACCCACGTGTGTCGCGTAGTTCGGCGCTGGCCTCCAAGGCCACCGGCTTCCCGATCGCCAAGGTAGCGGCCAAGCTGGCGGTGGGTTACACCCTCGATGAAATCGACAATGACATCACCGGTGCGACACCCGCTTCATTCGAGCCGACGATTGACTATGTCGTCACTAAAATCCCGCGTTTTGCCTTTGAAAAATTCAAAGGATCGGAACCGCTGCTCTCGACGGCGATGAAATCGGTCGGCGAAGTGATGGCGATCGGTCGCAACATCCATGAATCGATGCAAAAGGCGCTGCGCGGGCTCGAAACCGGGCTGTCGGGCTTCAACTATGTCGACGAACTGCGCGGCGCGCCGAAGGACGAGTTGGCCGCCGCGTTGACGCGGGCGACGCCCGACAGGCTGCTGGTCGCGGCCCAAGCATTGCGTGAAGGCATGTCGGTTGCCGAGGTGCACCAATATTCCAAATTCGATCCCTGGTTCCTTGAGCGCATGGCGGAAATCGTCGCGGCTGAGGAAGAGGTCAAAACCAATGGTATTCCGCAAGATGCCGAGGGGATGCGCCGCCTGAAAGCCATGGGCTTCAGTGACAAGCGGCTTGCCTTCCTCGCGCTCGAATCCGCGCATGTCCGCCCGGGAATGGAGAGCGCCATCCGTCGCGGTTCCGGCCTGATCCGCGATGCGATTGTCGCGATGACGGGCGGAATTACCGAGGCCGAAGTGCGCAAGGCACGTCACAAACTCGGTGTGCGCCCGGTGTTTAAGCGCATCGATACTTGCGCGGCGGAGTTTGAGGCGAAAACGCCTTACATGTATTCAACCTATGAAGCTCCCACTTTTGGCGAGCCCGAATGCGAGGCACAGCCCAGCGACCGTGAAAAGGTTGTCATCCTCGGTGGTGGTCCGAACCGCATCGGGCAGGGGATCGAGTTTGACTATTGCTGCGTCCATGCCTGCTTTGCGCTCGAGGAAGCCGGCTATGAGACGATCATGGTCAACTGCAATCCGGAAACGGTTTCGACCGACTATGATACCAGCGACCGCCTCTATTTCGAACCGCTGACCGCCGAAGATGTTCTCGAAATCCTGCATGTCGAGCAGCAAAAAGGCAAGTTGAAGGGCGTTATCGTGCAGTTTGGCGGGCAGACTCCGCTTAACTTGGCAAAGGCGTTGGAGGATGCAGGCATCCCGATCCTCGGCACATCGCCAGATGCAATCGACCTTGCTGAGGATCGCGAGCGCTTCGCTGCGTTGATCAACAAGCTGAAGCTGAAGCAGCCCGAAAACGGCATTGCACGCAGCCGCGAAGAAGCAATCAAGGTTGCCGAAACCATCGGTTATCCGGTGCTGATGCGGCCTAGCTATGTCCTCGGTGGCCGGGCGATGGAGATTGTCGACACGCAGGCGCAGCTCGAAAACTATATCGAAACCGCTGTGCGCGTTTCGGGCGACAGCCCGGTGCTGATCGACCGCTATCTGCGCGATGCGGTCGAGGTGGATGTCGATTGTGTGGCTGATGGTGATGACGTCGTAGTGGCCGGAATCCTGCAGCATATCGAAGAAGCCGGTGTCCATTCCGGCGATAGCGCCTGCACTCTGCCGCCGTACAGCCTGCCTGCGGAAATAGTTGCCGAAATCCGCCGTCAGGCCGAATTGCTTGCGCGCAATCTGAAGGTCACAGGCCTGATGAATGCCCAGTTTGCAGTAAAGGACGGACAGGTTTACCTGATCGAGGTGAACCCGCGCGCTTCGCGCACCGTGCCCTTTGTTGCCAAGGCTATCGGCGCGCCGATTGCGAAGATCGCTGCCCGCGTGATGGCGGGGGAGAAGCTGAAAGACCTTCCCGAAATCAACCTCGACATCGATTATATCGCGGTCAAGGAAGCAGTCTTCCCGTTCAACCGTTTCCCCGGCGTCGATCCGGTGCTCAGCCCCGAAATGAAATCGACCGGCGAAGTCATGGGTATCGCCAAGGATTTCGCCACGGCATTCGCCAAGGCACAGCTCGGAGCGGGAATGAGCCTGCCACAATCGGGCAAATTGTTCGTTTCGGTGAAAGACAGCGACAAGCCGCACATCGTGCCTGCCGTGCAAAAGGTTATCGAACTCGGATTTTCTGTCTGTGCGACGGGTGGAACCGCCGATTATTTGCAAGAGCAGGGGATCGAAGTCGAACGCGTCAACAAGGTTGCCCAAGGGCGGCCGCATATCGTCGACAAGATCATCGATGGCGAAATCGCGCTGGTATTCAATACAACCGAAGGTTGGCAATCGTTGAAGGATAGCGAAGATATCCGCCGTTCGGCGCTTGTGAACAAGGTGAGTTACTTCACCACGGCAAGTGCATCATTGGCTTCGGCGCAGGCCATCGAGGCCCTAAAAGCGAAAAAACTTGAAGTTTGCACGCTTCAGGACTATCATAAGAGGTAACAGCACTCCCCATATTGCTGAAAAATTGTGGGCTGGCCTTCCAGCCCCGAGAGAGTTTTTGACCGAAGGAAGACGAATAGCATGGCGACGATGGACAAGATGCCGATGTTGGCTGAGGGCTTTGAAAAGCTGACTGCTGACCTCAAACGGCTGCGCGAAGAGCGCCCCACCATCATCGATGCTATCGAAGAAGCGCGCGCGCATGGCGACCTTTCGGAAAATGCCGAATATCACGCTGCAAAGGAACGCCAGGGCCAGGTTGAGGCAGCCATTGCAGACATCGAAGACAAGATCAGCCGTGCTCAGATTATCGATCCGACGACGCTCTCGGGCGACAAGATCGTGTTTGGCGCGACCGTCACCTTGCTCGACGAAGACGATAAGCCGGTGAAGTACCAGGTCGTTGGCGAAGCCGAGGCTGACGCCAAGAAAGGCCGTATCAGCTATAACTCACCGCTTGGCCGGGCTCTTATCGGACGTCAGGTCGATGACGAGGTGGAAGTGACTGTTCCTTCTGGCGACAAATATTACCTCGTCGAGAAGATCGAGTTCATTTGATACCCGATTTCTGGCAGGGATAGGCGATGCAGATAGCCGCCGGGCCCGTTACCAAGACAATTGCCGCGATCAACATCGTGGTTGCGGTCATCATGCTTATCCCTGGACTTTACGAACCGCTGACGATCGCGGGTGCGTTGATACCGGCACGTTTTTCGATGGGAGATGCCGTCTTTGGTGACGTTGGCTACATGTTGCCTGCATGGCTAACACCAATCAGCTCAGCCTTTCTGCACGGCGGAATACTGCATGTTGCGCTCAACATGCTGATGTTGTTGATGGTCGGTGCCAATCTGGAACGCGTATTGGGCAGCAAAGGTATTGCGATTATCTACGCAGCCGGAATTTTTGCAGCGGCCTTGACCCAATTTGCTAGCGATCCCCAATCAGCGGTTCCGGTTGTCGGAGCCAGCGGAGCGATTTCGGCGTTGTTCGCATCGCATATGCAGCTGTTCCCGCGCAACCGGCCCAAGGCCTGGGGTGCTGTTTCGGGTAAACTCATCCATTCACTGCAGCTTTTGGCAGCGTGGATTGCCTTCAACCTGATGATGGGTTTTGTGGGGCCCGGTATTGGTGTGAATATCGCGATATGGGCGCATATCGGCGGTTTCATTGCCGGATTACTGTTGACCTGGCCCCTGTTAAACTGGCGTTATCGCAACGCCTGACGCAGGATTTTTCGCTTTATTGTTCCGGCTCGAGCAATTTGTGCAGGTGAACGACTACATATTTCATTTCGGCATCGTCAACTGTACGCTGGGCCGCGCCGCGCCAAGCTTCTTCGGCCTCGGCATAATCGGCAAAAATTCCGACAATATCGAGCTTGTCGAGTTCACAGAAATCGAGCGTTTGCGGATCTTTCACGCGTCCGCCAAAAACGAGATGCAATTTGGCCTGGGCCATTGTTGCTTTCCTTGTCTGAGAGAGGGTGCCGTTACGGCTTGGCGGCGCCCTTAGCGTTTCAGACAGCGAAATGCTAGCGCGAATTAATCGCGCTTTTGCGCTTCCTTTGCAGCAGCTTGGCCTGCAGCTTTCACCGCTTCGCTCGCCTTGCTGACGAGATCACGGAATTGATCGCGTATTGCATCGGAACCAAGGCCGACTTCGGCTACCTTGGCTTTACCGGCATCTTTCGCAGCGTTTGCAGCACGGACCGCGGTGTCATTAATGACCTTGCCGGCCTTTCCGAGAACCTTCTTTTCGCGCTCGGTCTTGGGCAACAGCATGCCGATAATGGCACCGATTGCGATGCCACCTGCGACGATTGCGAGCGGATTTTTCTCAATGCCTTCGTTCGAAACTTTACCAGCTTTCTTGGCGAGTTCTTTTGAACTCTCAACGCTGCGTGTGGCGGCGAGCTTGCCTTTTTCTGCAGCGACAGCGACCTTGCGTTTTGCGGTTGTACCCGCGTGAGCGATGGTTTCACGGGCACTGCCAGTCGCAGTCTTCAGATTATCGGCCAGCTTGCTCATTCTTCATCACTTTCGTCATTCGGCGCGCCCGTTTGCAGGCGCTGTATCCAGTCCGAAATGGGTCGCCGTGCGGCAAATAGCAATACAGCAAGTCCGGCAATCCCGACGAGCGGTGCATTTTTTGTAATGTTTTGCTTTGCTGCTTCTCCGGTCTTTACAAAGCGTGCCTTTTGCTTTGCAGTCCAGCGGGCACCAATGGTGCGCGGATGAAGGTCGATCTTGGCCTGTTCGATATCCGCCATCAACGATTGCCGCATCGCTTTACGGGTACGGTCGCGTTGCAATATCTCTTCGCGTTCAGGCAGCATTGTCTTCTTCGCTATCGAACTTCAGGTTGTTCGCTGTCCGGCGCGCGGCAAGCGCGGCACCCCAGGCAGCAAGAGCAAAACCGATCACCACCAATAAAGTTGCAATCCAAGGCCCAACATATTGCGACAGGATAAGCAGCAAGCCGAGGATCAGTGCCACGATGGCGCCAGAGAGGAAGAAAATCGCAAGAAATGCCCAGATACCCGCCTTGCGTAATATGCCGCCGCTATAGCTGAGGCGTGCTTTGGCATAGTCGATTTCGGCCGCGGCCAGCGCACGGACATCGTCTACCAAAGTCCGCACCTGTTCGGTCGGAGAAGGATGCTCGATTTCAACGGGAGAGGTGTCTTTATCCATCACTCCCCCGTCTTACCCGGGTAACAGCATTTGTTGAAGCCGTTTCGGCCTCAGTCCCGGCCAGAACGCACCAATCGTGCAAGCACGAAGCCAATCGCGGCCGCAGCACCGATTGCGGCACCGGGGCTTTTGCGAATGAATTGACGGGTGTCTTCTAGGATGTCGTCGACCTGCTTTGCGTCGATCTTGGTCGCAAAATCATCGACAGCGTCGGCAGCCTTGCGGGCATAATCGCCATATTGCGTGCCAACCTTTTCGTCGATCTGCTCTGCACTTTCGCGCAGGATCTTGCCGACACCCTCAAGGGCTTCGCTGGCCTTGTCCTTGCCGCTTGTCGCTGCTTCACGCGCACGATCAGCCGCCTTGTCTTTGATGTTTGCAAATTCGGTTTTCATTTTGGTTTTGACCTCTGTCTCGACCTTGCCCGGATTGGGCTTTGCCTTGGCGACAGCTGTCTTCGCGGGCGCTGCCTTCGGTTTTGCTGCCGACTTGGCAGCACGTTTCGGCTTTGACGCAGTCGTCTTTGCGGATGCGGCGGGTTGT
Source organism: Sphingorhabdus buctiana (assembly GCF_042680825.1). Lineage (NCBI taxonomy): Bacteria > Pseudomonadati > Pseudomonadota > Alphaproteobacteria > Sphingomonadales > Sphingorhabdaceae > Sphingorhabdus > Sphingorhabdus buctiana. Next base: position 68,050 of record NZ_JBHUEL010000004.1, on the reverse strand, counting down.
TTGGGAGTGGCCATGTAAATCCTCCTTTCGGAACTGTTACCAAGCATATTGGTATTACAGGTGCTTTAGTCAACTATAACAGCACAAATTTGCAAGTCTGTCTGTGCATTCATATTCCGCTGGCCTTACTTCCTGCACCGATTGCCAGCGGGGGATTTAGCCATTAAGGGCGCGGCGAACCTTTCTCCCGGGAGCCAGCTATGACCGCTATCATCAATATCCATGCTCGTGAAATCCTCGACAGCCGCGGTAACCCCACAGTTGAAGTCGATGTCTTGCTGGAAGATGGCAGCTTTGGCCGCGCGGCTGTCCCGTCAGGCGCGTCGACCGGTGCGCATGAAGCGGTCGAAAAGCGTGATGGCGACAAATCGCGCTATATGGGCAAGGGCGTGCAACACGCCGTTGAAGCAGTGATCAACGAGATTGAACCGCTGCTCACCGATTACGAAGCCGAGGACCAGGAAGATATCGACGCGGCGATGATTGCGCTCGATGGAACGGAGAACAAGTCGCGCCTTGGTGCAAATGCCATTTTGGGCGTCAGCCTGGCGGTTGCCAAGGCTGCTGCCGATGCCCGTGGATTGCCGCTTTATCGCTATGTTGGCGGCGTTAACGCAAAGGTCCTGCCGGTGCCGATGATGAACATCATCAACGGTGGTGAACATGCCGATAACCCGATCGACTTTCAGGAATTCATGATCATGCCGGTCGGTGCCGATAGCCTTGCAGAGGCTGTGCGCTGGGGTTCGGAGATTTTCCATACCTTGAAAAAGGGCCTGCACGAGAAGGGCCTTGCGACAGCAGTCGGAGATGAAGGCGGCTTTGCACCCAATCTTTCGTCGACGCGTGCCGCGCTCGACTTCATCATGGCCTCGATCGAGAAAGCGGGTTTCAAGGCTGGCGAAGATGTCGTGCTGGCGCTCGACTGCGCTGCCACCGAATTCTTCCGCGACGGCAAATATGAAATCAGCGGCGAGGGGCTCTCGCTCGATCCGCACACCATGGCGCAATATCTGGCCGATCTATGCGCTGACTATCCGATCAAGTCGATCGAAGACGGCATGGCAGAAGATGACTTTGAAGGCTGGAAAGCGGTCACCGACTTGATTGGCAACAAGGTGCAACTGGTAGGCGACGACCTTTTCGTCACCAATCCAAAGCGCCTTGCGATGGGCATTGAAAAGGGCCTGGCCAACTCGCTGTTGGTGAAGGTCAACCAGATCGGTACGCTTTCGGAAACACTCGCAGCCGTTTCGATGGCGCATCGCGCGCGCTACACCGCCGTGATGTCGCATCGTTCGGGCGAAACTGAGGATGCAACGATTGCCGACCTCGCGGTTGCCACCAATTGCGGACAGATCAAAACCGGCAGCCTCGCCCGTTCGGATCGTTTGGCGAAGTACAACCAGCTCATCCGCATCGAGGAAGAACTGGGTTCAAGCGCCATTTACGCAGGCCGTTCTATCTTCCAGTGATTGCGCCGCCTGACGCCATGATGGTATAGACCCTTATGGCCAAGGCGAAACGCAAGACGAATCCTGAAGAGTTCCGCGCGAAACTCGTCACCGCCGCTGCATTGGTGGCGTTGTTGCTGATTGCATCCTACGCCCTGCTTGGTCCTACCGGCATTCTCGCCTGGGCCGAGTATAAGAGCGCCATTAACGAGCGCAGTAAGGAACTCGCCAAACTTGAAGAAGAGCGTGATGCGTTGCGCAATCGGCAGCGGCTTCTGGATCGCGACAATGTCGATCCGGACTTGGCCGGAGAGTTGATGCGCAAAGAGCTTAACGTTGTGGCACCAGACGAAATTGTTATCCCGCTGAAGGATAATGAATAGCTATGTCGTGAGGCTTCCCGACATAAAAGCTCTTCCATCCGGGCGCGCGAATCTTTAGGCGCTTTCCCTAACGTCAAACCAAAAGCCCCGTGAGAGGACGACGCATTGGCCAAATCCCCAGCAAGCAAGCCGAGCAAGGCAAAAGCCGCCTCGGTTTCAACCGACGCGATTGCAAATCGCGAACGTCCGGCAACCCCGGTGCCGTACAAGGCGACCAAAGAAGAGTTGCTGAAATTCTATCGCGACATGCTGCTTATCCGCCGTTTCGAAGAAAAAGCAGGGCAACTTTACGGTTTGGGCCTCATTGGTGGTTTTTGCCATCTGTACATCGGCCAAGAAGCTGTTGCGATTGGACTGCAATCGGCGCTGACGCCGGGCAAGGACAGCGTGATCACCGGCTATCGCGACCATGGCCACATGCTTGCCTATGGCATCGATCCCAACATCATCATGGCCGAACTGACGGGCCGTGCCGCCGGCATCTCAAAGGGCAAGGGCGGCTCGATGCACATGTTTTCGACCGAGCATAAATTCTATGGCGGGCATGGCATTGTAGGCGCGCAGGTTTCACTCGGTGCCGGCCTCGCATTTGCGCATAAGTACAACAATGACGGCGGCGTATGCCTTGCCTATTTCGGCGACGGCGCTGCCAATCAGGGTCAGGTTTATGAGAGCTTCAACATGGCGGAGCTATGGAAGCTGCCGATCATCTTCGTGATCGAGAATAACCAATATGCCATGGGCACCAGCGTCAACCGCGCCTCGGCAGAGGACCAGCTTTATCGCCGCGGGGAGAGCTTCCGTATTCCGGGCCTCCAGGTCGACGGCATGGATGTACTTGCGGTGCGCGGTGCGGCCGAAGTTGCGCTCGATTGGGTACGTAGCGGGAAGGGGCCCATCCTGCTCGAAATGAAAACTTATCGCTATCGCGGCCACTCAATGTCTGACCCGGCTAAGTACCGCAGCCGCGAAGAGGTGCAGGCTGTTCGTGAAAAGTCGGATCCTATCGATGGTTGCAAGGAAGACCTGCTCAAAATGGGCGTTACCGAAGACGAGCTGAAAGTAATCGAGAAGGAAATCCGCAATATCGTGAACGCGTCAGCCGAGTTTGCCGAGCAGGCCCCCGAGCCTGAACTTTCTGAACTGTATACCGACGTGTTGGTGGAGAATTACTGATGGCAATCGAGCTCAAAATGCCCGCTTTGTCGCCCACCATGGAGGAAGGCACGCTGGCCAAATGGCTGGTCAAGGAAGGCGATACCGTTTCGTCCGGCGACATTCTCGCAGAGATTGAAACCGATAAGGCGACGATGGAATTTGAGGCCGTCGACGAAGGAACAGTATCGCAGATACTCGTTCCCGAAGGCACAGACGGTGTCAAAGTAGGAACCGTGATTGCAGTGATCGCAGGTGAGGACGACGCAGCAGTTCCTGCCAAAGCACAGACCCCGCCGCCGCCAGCAACGCCGCCAGAAATGCAGACCGAACCGGTCTCTGCTGTGGCGCCGCCCCCGCCTCCAGTCGCCAAGGCGATTGCGGCCGATCCAGCAATTCCTGCCGACACGGCAATGACTACGGTCACTGTTCGTGAAGCGTTGCGCGATGCGATGGCAGAGGAAATGCGCGCCGATGACCGTATCTTCGTCATGGGTGAGGAAGTCGCCGAATATCAAGGTGCCTACAAGGTAACCCAAGGCCTGCTCGATGAATTTGGCCCGCGCCGCGTTATCGATACGCCGATTACCGAATATGGTTTCGCCGGAATTGGCACCGGAGCCGCGATGGGCGGTCTGCGTCCGATCGTTGAATTCATGACATTCAACTTTGCGATGCAAGCGATCGACCACATCATCAACTCCGCCGCCAAAACAAACTATATGTCTGGCGGCCAGATGCGTTGCCCGATCGTGTTCCGCGGGCCCAATGGTGCCGCCGCACGCGTAGGTGCACAGCATAGCCAAAACTATGCGCCTTGGTATGCCAGCGTGCCAGGATTGATCGTTATTGCGCCCTATGATGCAGCCGATGCGAAAGGACTGCTGAAAGCGGCCATTCGTTGTGAGGATCCGGTGGTCTTCCTCGAAAATGAGCTGATGTATGGCCGCAGTTTTGAGGTGCCCGCCGTGGACGATTATGTCCTGCCGATTGGCAAGGCTCGCATCGTTCGCGAAGGCCGAGACGTCACCATCGTTTCTTATTCGATTGGCGTCGGCTTCGCATTGGATGCAGCTGAAAAGCTGGCGGGTGAGAGGATCGATGCGGAAGTCATCGACCTGCGCACTATCCGTCCGCTCGACAAAGCGACAGTTCTTGCAAGCCTTGCCAAGACCAACCGATTGGTGATTGCAGAAGAAGGCTGGGCCACCTGCTCCATAGGCAGTGAAATCGCCGCTATTTGCATGGAAGAAGGTTTCGACGATCTCGATGCGCCGGTTGTACGCATTGCGAACGAAGATGTGCCGATGCCCTATGCCGCGAACCTGGAACGTGCGACGCTCATCAACGCGGACAAGATCGTTGCTGGTGTGCGAAAGCTGTTAGGCAGGTAAGCCTGATCAAGCGCAAGTGGCGACGGGATCTTCGCCGGTCTTGTCATAAAGACCGGTGAGATCGCGTGCATCGCGCACCACGAACACGCCTTTTGCTTTCAATTCCCTGGAAACGTAGGGCGAAATGCCAAAGAGCGCTTGAAAGTCGTAAGATACTTCTGCGACGATCAATGCGCTTCCCGGGACAGGTTTGACCCTTGCGGCACCCGTATTGATTCCGTCTTCCAGCGTGTGATCGCCCAATCCAGTACCTTCTGGGCCGAATTCGGAATCAACATCTTTTTCGCCCATGCACCGCTGCCAATGGATGTAGATGTTATCATCGGCATCATATTCGACACTGGAAATGATGATCCGTGCGTTGTCGAAAAAGTTAGGGTCGCCAAACTGTTTGGGCGCGCCAAGAAAGATGTCGTTGATATCAGATTCATAGACACGGCGTGTCTGGAGCACGCCTGCCTCGCCAACGCGTGAGGCATTATCTGCCGCTGCAAGGGCGATCTGGCTGATTTGCTGCTGGGTCTGCACATAATAGGCCGTTTCCGCACCTGTCACGCCGAGGACCATCAATATTGGCAAGGAATAGGCGAGCTCGATTACCGCTACACCCGACCTATCCTGCCTCATCCTATTGACAAAATTAGACAGCATTTTTCGTGCAAATGCCATTTCACTCATCCTCAGTCGTACAGTGGCCGGCGGTAACGACGGCTTCATTTTCTTCGGCATAAGGCTGGTTCCGCAGGACAGTTGAGGCAACCAGCGTCGTGAACGGCGAACCGCCGGTGATCCGGTAGATCGGGAAAATCCGTTTGTATCGGAAAGTTGCCGAGTACAGGACAGTAGCGCGCGCGCCGCCTTGGCCGGCAACGCCTTTTTCGTCCCAGATATTGTTACCGTTGGTATCCTCGAATGGCTCGTTACGGTCGCAAACATTGTCGTCGTCGGAGTCGATAAACTCTTCCATATCGCCGACATCTGCAAAACTTGTATAGCTGCGGCGGACATAGACGATCGAATTTTCACCGTCAGCATCCATCACTTGCGATACGGCCTGCGTTACCAGTGCGTCCATTTCGGCGGCGTTTTCCGCGTTAACCCGCAGGCCGGAATCGCGTGCTGCCTTTTGAATGGCGCCTTGCAGAACTCCACGTGCATAAAGCGAATAGCCAATGTCAAATGCGCCCAGCAGGAGCGTTAGGAGCACTGGTGTAATCAGCGCAAATTCAACAACGGTCACGCCATCGTTGTTGCGCTTCAGACGCGTGAAACTATGCCAAGCCATATCAGCTTTCCAACCTTAGCGCGGCAATATCACCTGCGATTCGGCGGAAATTGTCGATCAAATCATCGGCACTTTCCGATTCATAAACATGGCTTGATGCATCACGCGTTTCCCCTGCGCATTCGTACATCGCATCAGACAACTCCGTACCAAGGCCGACAATCCAGATCGTGACGTTCATGTTGCGCACGGCTTGGCAGATTGCGAGGAAACGGTCTTCATGGCGATTAAACTGCACGCCGGTACCGGCCGCCCCCGTGACACGGCGATCAAGATACTCAACGCCGTACAGCCCATAAAGCGAAGTGCTGGGGGCGAGTTCACCATCGGTCATGAATACCAGATGGCGTGAAATTGTGTCGCCGCTCGCGGTATAGGCATTTTCGCTAGCGAAAAGACCGATTGGCGAAAGCAGGCGTCCACCCCAGATCATTCCCATATCGTGATAGGTTGAACCCACAGCTACCAGGGAATCGACATAATCCTCGACCTCATCACGATCATATTCTCCGAGCTTCATTGCTTCGTGCGGGCAATAATGATTGGCTCGCGAGTAGGTAGATCGGGTTTGGTTGCTGGTCGTAACATTCTGTGAGTTCTGGTTTTGACGCAGATAGGTGATGTTCGACCATGCCGGCGTCCATTTTGTGGCATCATCGCTTGTCGGAACCATGTTCAGACCAAGGTCATAGGCGTCGGCAGATGGCGGCGAGAACGAGTTTTCGGATACGGTCTGCCGTTCCTCGATGCATCCGTTCCAGGTCGAAGTCACATTGCCGCCGCTATTGCCGGTTTGCGTTGTAACTGCTGCACCGCCATTGATCGTGGCGATATAGGCACTGACGTCATATGTTGTCGGCCCATATACCCAATAAGCGTTATTCGAAGGGACCATCGTCCATGCGGTTGGTTGGCTGACTTCGGTTACATCTGTTTCGATGACATAAGTATATTCACGCCGCTGTAACCAACACCTGTTGCTCGACCAGCGGTAACGATACTGATACTGTCGATAGGATTGTGTTTCAGTATAAGTAACTGTTCTTACACCGGTTCCATCGTCGACGCTGCTGTTATAATTGGTGACTTGGGGCGAACCTACCGCTTGAACTGCACTGTCAGCCGGTGAGGCCAGTGCATTGCAGGCATTGCGGCTGTTAACTGCAGAATTGATCGATTGGTCGGTCCAATTCCCGGTCCGTTGGTTTTGCGGATTGGAGCTGTCGCGGTCCGTTACAGGCGTTCCCCAAGCGGACGCGACTTGCGTGAATCCATTGGTCCAGACACGGCTTTGGTAAGTTGCAGTGGTGCGCAGCCAGTTTGGATTGGCTTGGTGCAGGATGCGCCCGACATTTACCGACGACGAATATGGCACAAAGCCATAACGCAGTTGCGAATCTTCAGAGACGGTAGGTGCAAGCGCATCATAAAACGCCATTACCGCCTCTCGTAGCGCGGCAATTCGAGACCCGGCTCCGCTGTTGCATTCGTCCGTCCCATCCACACACCAGTCCATCGAGCCGGTGGAATCGAGAACAAACATGATATCGGTGTTGCTAAGATCGAGCGCTGCGTCGCAGCTGACCGTCAATTGTTTCTCGTCCTCGGTGAACATTTGCATGATCACCAAAGGCAGAGTTGCCGTGGCCTGGCCGTTTACGGTGCCTTCATTTTCGGTATATTCGATTTCGACATCGTAGGAGCCATATGTTCCGTCGGTGAAATTGGCATGGAAATAACTCTCAGCCTGCGCCTTGGCGCTATCCGTGCCCGTTGTTGTCCAGACACCCGAGCCCATGACCTTTCGCCCTGCGAGTGAACCGGCATCGCATGCCTGCTGCAAACGAGTCTTGGTCATATAGATGCGCGCAACATCTACCCCACCGCCGATCATTGCAGTCAACGGCACCAATGCGGCAGCGACCAGCGCTATCGTATTGCCGGAAACGTCACGCCGAATGCGCGACAGGAAACTCTGCTGATTTCGCGCGAAACCGCCCTGTTTCATTTTTGGTCCCCACACACATCACACTGACACACCCAGCGTATAGATCTTCAACTACAACCAAAGTTGTAATGAATAGCGTTAGGAATAGGTTACGAAGTGTTGGGATTCCGTTAACTGGGATTTTTCAAAGGCTTCTCGGACTCATTGCTTTCACTCGCAGCGTTGCTATTGCCGCTTGGTTCAATGCCGACAGCCGACAAAAAACAGGAAATGTCGAAACCAGATGCCAGAGTTAAAGCCTTATGAGCGCCTAGCCATCGCTTATGCCGATAAGGACATTGCAGGCATGCTGGCATTATTGCTGATGCTGGACAGCAAACTGCTTGAAGTACTGCGTAAAGGGCAGGAGCCTTTGCTCGCGCAAATGCGGATTGTCTGGTGGCGGGAACAATTTGGTAAATCCGTCAGCGACAGAGCACGCGGCGAGCCTTTGTTGCAGCAATTGTCGGAAGCTGAGGCAAATAAGCCTGAACTGCGGATTGGTCATCATGCGACGCAATTGGCAGAGGGATGGGAAATATTGGCTGCAGCCGGCGATGATGCCGAACAGCAAGATTGGGAAACCCACTCGAGACTTCGCGCATCGGCCATATTCGGTGCCTATGCTGAGTGGCAGGATGCATCTGAACAGAACAAGCAAAAGGCAATCGAAAGCGGCTATGATTGGGCGACTTCCATATCGGGGCGGCGATACTCTCGTAAATTCGCACCGAGTGGAATGAAACCGTTGGACTTGCTGGCACTCGGCGCGCGACTGGACAACGAAACGTCAACATTGAAGCGAATAAGTGGGGCTAGTCGGCTTGCGCTTCTTGCCTTGACGGGCCTCTGAATTTTCGCACTATAGCTTTCACACAACAGGGTGGTGCCGGAGTGTAAGCCATGCGCAAGCTTTTGGCTGGGGCAGGTATTTCCCTTGTCGCTTCATCCTTGGGCTATTGGATGTGGCAAGTTTGGGCGACGCCCGATCCAATCATTCCGCTGCCACCACCCCAGGAACCAGCAGCGCTCGAACTGCCAGTCGCCGGGGCAGGTGCGCCCGCTTTTGGCGCACCACCGCCAGAGCCGCCTGCGGCCGCGAAGTTGAGCCGCGAAGAGGTTCGTTTCAATCGATATGATCGCAATAGGGACGAACTGGTTTCGCGCATTGAGATGATGTCGAGCCGGACCAAGGACTTCAAGAAGCTCGACAGGGACGGCAACAACTTGCTCTCATTCGAAGAATGGGCTGCTGCAACCGGCGAACGATTTGCCAGAGCCGATTCCAATCGGGACAGCTTGCTAACGCGAAAGGAATTCCTTTCGACGCGCCCCAAGCGCGTGGCGAAACCTAATTGTCGGTGCTGAGACCGTAGCTATCCATCCATGTCGCCAGGTCTTCGCGCGCGCGGTTGGTTAGAAAGGCCTTGCGTTCTTTCTTGTGCACCTTGCCTTCGGGCGGCGGGAAAAGGCCGAAATTTACGTTCATAGGTTGGTAGCTATCGGCTTCTGCCTCGCCGGTAATATGGTCGAGTAACGCGCCAAAAGCAGTCGACTGTGGCGGCGGCGCGATAGGCCGTCCTGCCAATTCATGCGCAGCCATGATCCCTGCCATCAAACCGACGGCGGAGCTTTCGACATAACCCTCGCATCCCGTAATCTGCCCCGCAAAGCGGATGTGCGGCGCTTTCTTCAACCGCAACTGTTGATCGAGCAGAATTGGCGAGCGGATGAAGGTGTTACGATGCAGCCCTCCCAACCGCGCGAATTCGGCCTTTTCGAGCCCGGGTATGGTTCGAAACAGTTCGACCTGCGCGGCATGCTTCATTTTGGTCTGGAACCCGACCATATTCCAAAGCGTGCCTTGCTTGTTGTCCTGTCGCAATTGGACGACGGCATAGGGCCAACGCCCGGTTCTCGGATTATCGAGCCCGACCGGCTTCATCGGGCCAAATCGCAGCGTTTCTACGCCGCGCTCAGCCATGACTTCGATCGGCATGCAGCCTTCGAAATAGGGCGTGTCCTTCTCCCATTCACGGAACTCTGCCTTGGGGGCATCAAGCAGACCTTGGTGAAAGGCCTGATACTGCTCTTTGTCCATCGGGCAGTTGATATAATCCTTGCCATCGCCTTTGTCCCAGCGGCTTGCATACCAGGCGACATCCATATCGATGCTGTCATGATAGACGATCGGCGCGATGGCATCAAAAAAGGCGAGGCTGTCTTGCCCCGTCGCGGCCAGGATTTTTTCCGCCAATGCCATTGCAGTGAGCGGCCCCGTCGAGACGATTGTCAGACCGTCAGAAGGAAGGGTGTCGATCCGTTCGCGGACAATTTCCAGATTGGGTAGTGCGGACAGCTGCCGGGTTACTTCGGCTGAAAACACATCGCGATCGACCGCAAGCGCCGATCCGGCGGGCACTTTGGCGACTTCAGCCGCACGCATGACGAGCGAGTCGAGCTTTCGCATTTCCTGGTGGAGCAGGCCGACTGCATTGTTATCGGCATCGTCGGAACGAAAGCTGTTCGAACAGACAAGTTCGGCGAGTCCATCGGTCTGGTGCGCAGGTGTCATGTCCCCGCTGCCGCGCATTTCCGACAGGCGCACCTTGAAGCCGCGCTTTGCCAATTGCCATGCCGCTTCGCTTCCGGCGAGACCGCCACCGATGATATGAACCTGATGCTTAGACATTGGCCGCGCCGCTAGCAAAAAAGCATGGCTTAGGACAGGCAAAAGCGGCATGTTCTTTGCCATGAGCTTTCGATGCAAGATTTCCGACAAACGCGTGATCGAACGTCCGGTATTGCTGGCCCCGCCCGCAAGCACACACAAATATGCGCGCGGCAGCGCCATTGTCTTCTCCGGGCCGCCGCTTCGCACAGGTGCATCGCGGCTTTCGGCACAGGCAGCGCTTACTGTTGGCGCCGGTCTTGTGACGATCGTTGGTGAGTATGAAGCGTTGAAGGAGCATGCCGCACAGGTAACCGCGATCATGCTGCGGGAAGTCGATCCCGATCTGGCCATAATTGATGATCGCGTCCGTTCGGCGCTTTTGGGGCCGGGCGCGGGTATTTCAACCCGAACAAAGGAAGCTGTATTGCGCCTTTTGCAGAAGGGCGTTCCGCTGGTGCTCGATGCCGATGCCTTGACCAGTTTTGAATTGCAGCCGTCTGAACTCTTCGGCGCATTGCATGATCAAGTGGTGTTGACGCCGCATGAAGGTGAATTTGCCCGACTGTTTCCGGTCATTGATCTTGCCGACCGATTTACCGCTGCCCGATTGGCTGCGGAACTGAGCGGGGCAGTTGTACTGCTCAAGGGCGCGGAAACAATTGTTGCTGCACCGGATGGACGGTTGGCGGTAAACACCTATGCGTCGCCCTGGCTGGCAACCGCAGGATCAGGAGATGTCCTCGCCGGATTGGTTTGCGGGCTGCTAGCGCAAGGCAGTTCCGCGTTTGAAGCAGCTTGTATTGCCGCATGGCTCCATGGCGACATAGGAATCAGGGGAGGGCCAGGATTGACGGCCGATGCAATGCCCGGTCTTATTCCGCTTGTATTGGCTGCCTGTCTCGACAAAGGGTAGGGGATGGCTCAAGACCTTGCACATAAACGCCCTTGGCTATTTGCCAGTCTGCTTTTCGGGCTGACCTATCCGATCAGTTGGCAGCTGGACATGCCGGAAATGCTTTCCATTGCATGGAAGATGGGCGGCGTCGGATTGCTGGTTGGTTATGCATTACGCCGCCACCATAGCGGCGAATTCCTGTTGCTTGCGGCGGTGATGGTATTTTGGGCGTTGGGTGACGGCCTGCTTGAGCTGGACATGATCTGGGGCGCAATTGCATTTGCGATCGGGCATGTCATTGCGATTACCCTGTTCTTGCGCCATCGCCGTGTCAATCCGGCGTTGAGCCAACTATTGCTGGCCATCGCGGTTTTCGTGCTGGCGCCCGATATCGCTTATTTTCTTCCAGCTGACAGGGCGTTCGGAATACAGGCTGCCATCTACACATTGTTCGTCGCCGGCATGGCGGGCAGCGCGTGGAACAGCAATTTCCCGCGATACCGCGTCGGATTGGGGGCGATGGCGTTTGTCGCCTCCGACCTTCTGATTTTCGCGCGGACGGGTGTTTTGGCGGAGGCGGGTTGGGTGTCTTACGCCATCTGGATCCTATATTATGGTGGCGTGTTGATGATTGCCACCGGTGTGGTCACGACTTTGGTCAAGCGCGGGCACTTCGCGGACGGATAGACCTATTCCCCGCCACCTGCCGGTGGAGCACTTGCACCGCGCAGCAGGGCTTCGATTTCCGGCAGTGGCCGGTCGGTCATTTCCTTTGTGATCTCGGATACTATTCGCTGTTCGACTTCCTTATGCCAATGACTGCGCAATTCGCCCATGGTCTTGGGGGGAGCAATAACCACGAGTTGTTCGAATTCATGGGCCAAGGCTCGCATGTTGATGATGTTGGTAGTCTCGGCCGCCCAGCGTTCTTCATCAAGCTGATGATAGTCAGGCTCCTCCATCGCCGGCCTGCCAAATCCCGCGCTCTGCCCCGTTAAGCCGGGTGCGTCGGTCTTTATTTCCCTGTCCTTGCGATCTTCGCGCATTTCGTGCCGTTCAGTCTGAAGTTCGATTCGATCACCGCTCCCCTTATTGCGAAGCATCAACATCTTGCGCCCGTCGGTTACGAGTATCAGGCAATTGTGCGGAAGGATCATGATCAACTCCTCTGTGTTCGGATCTGAGGAAACGCCCCTGCAATTTGGCAGTTCCAGCCGGAAATGCGCCGGAATTGCTGCCGCGTGAAACTTCCTGCGATTTGGTGCGTTTATGCAGCAGTTTTTGTTGCAGGAGCGCCCAAATGGCAGACGAAGAACATACTACTATCATCACCGAACCAAGCGATCGCGGAGGCGACGGATGGTTCATTGGCTTGGTTCTGCTGATCGGAATTATCCTGGCCGTGATCTTCTTTACCGGATCAATGGGAACCGAGCGTGCCAAAGATACGGCGATCACAGACGCCGCGCAAGATGTAGGCGCTGCCGCAGAAAAGGTTGGCAATGCGGCTGAAAAGGCCGTCGATAAGGTCGACGGCAAATAAGTATATACTCATCCCCGCTCAGCGGCGGGGATGAGGGATACCATCAAATATCAGTTTTCCGTTCCAGCTTCGACTGGTGCATCGACTGGCTCTTCGCCGTCGTCGCTCTCTTCGATCTTCGCGGCACTGACGACATGTTCGTTATCATCGACATTGAAGAGACGCACGCCGGCTGAGCCGCGACCGATGACACGCAAGCTATCAAGCGGCATCCGGATCAGCTTTGCCTGATCGGTAACAAGCATCAGCTGATCGCCTTTGGTCGCCGGGAAGCTGGCAACGACAGGGCCATTACGGCCGATATTGTCGATGTTGGTGATGCCTTGTCCGCCGCGACCCGTGCGGCGATATTCATACGCAGAGGACAGCTTACCATAGCCATTGGCACAAACGGTGAGGATGAATTGCTCTTTATCCTCCAGTTCCGCCATACGCTCGGCTGAGAGCGAGGGTTCGCCCTCCTTCTCCGGTTTCCAAGGAGCGAAGCGCAAATAGGCTTCGCGTTCCTCGGCTGTGGTTCCGACCCGGCGCAGGATGGACAGCGAAATGACCTGGTCGTCGCCAAGCAGCTTCATCGCGCGCACACCGGTTGATGAGCGGCTCTGGAATTCGCGAATGTCATCGGCGGCAAAGCGGATTGCCTTGCCGTTGCGGCTTGCGAGCAGGACATCGTCTTCAGGCGTGAGCAATTCGACCCCGATCAAGCGGTCGTCAGCATCCTCTCCTTCAAACTTCATCGCAATCTTGCCGTTCGATGGGATGTTGGCAAAGGCATCCATGCTGTTGCGGCGGGCATATCCTTTCGCGGTGGCAAAGACGACACTGAGCCCACCCCATTCGGCTTCATCCTCCGGAAGGGTAAGGACGTTCGAAATGGTCTCCCCTTCCGCCAGCGGAAGCAGGTTGACCATGGGCCGACCTCGCGTAGACGGTCCACCTTCGGGCAGGCGCCACACCTTGAGGCGATAGACCTTGCCGATATTCGAGAAGAACAGCACCGGAGTATGCGTGCTCGTCACGAACAATTCGGTAACGGCATCTTCTTCCTTCGTCGCCATTCCAGCGCGGCCCTTGCCGCCGCGATTCTGCGCGCGGAAGGTGGCGAGCGCGGTACGCTTGATATATCCGCCATGGGTGACGGTAACGACCATTTCCTCACGTTCCATGAGGTCTTCATCGTCAATGCCATCCCAGCTAGGTGCGATTTCACAAAGACGCGGTGTGGAAAATTCGCGATCGATCGCTTCTAACTCTTCGCGCATCACACCGTAGAGCTTTACCCGGTCACCGAGGATAGCGAGATATTCCTCGATCTGGATCGAGAGTTGTTTGAGTTCGTCACCAATTTCATCCCGACCAAGCGCCGTCAGGCGATGCAGACGAAGATCGAGTATGGCGCGAACCTGGATATCCGACAGGCGATACGTATCACCTTCGATCTCGGTTTCGATGGCTTCGACCAAGCGGATATAAGGTGCGATTTCGGCGACCGGCCACTCACGCGAACTCAGTGCTGCGCGCGCCTCGATAGGAGAAGCCGAACCCCGGATGATCTTTACCACCTCGTCAAGATTGGTCACCGCAACCACGAGGCCAAGCAAGATGTGCGCGCGATCGCGCGCCTTGTTCAGTTCGAACTTGGTGCGGCGGGTGATCACTTCCTCGCGGAATTTGACGAAGCTCTCAATGATGTCGCGCAGGTTGAGCACTTCCGGACGCCCGCCGCGAATGGCGAGCATGTTGGCCGGGAAGTTGGATTGCGCCGGAGTGTGTCGCCATAATTGGTTTAGGACGACTTCAGGCGTCGCATCGCGTTTCAGTTCAATGACGACGCGAACGCCCTTGCGGCTGGATTCGTCTCGAATGTCCGAAACGCCTTCGATCCGCTTATCCTTGGCGGCTTCGGCAATTTTCTCGACCAAGCCAGATTTACCGACCTGATAGGGAATTGAGGTGAGCACGATTGAACGCCGGTCACCGCGCCCCTCTTCAATCTCATGCCTGGCGCGCATCACGATTGAACCGCGGCCTTCACGATAAGCCGATTTTGCCCCTGACTGTCCAAGAATGAGCGGTGCGGTTGGGAAATCGGGCGCAGGGATGATCTCAATAAGTTCATCGACGGTTATGGCCGGATTTTCGATATAGGCCAGGCAGGCCCTAATCACCTCACCGAGGTTGTGCGGCGGGATGTTGGTGGCCATGCCGACGGCAATCCCGCCTGCACCGTTAACAAGCAGATTGGGGAAGCGGGCAGGGAGGACCTGTGGTTCATCCCGGCTGCCGTCATAATTGGGCTGGAAATCGACCGTGTCCTTGTCGAGATCGTCGAGCAGCGAATTGGCGACCTTGGCAAGACGCGCTTCGGTATATCGCATCGAAGCCGGCGGATCGGGATCCATCGAACCGAAGTTACCTTGGCCGTCGATCAGCGGAACGCGCAGCGACCAATCTTGGGTCATACGAGCAAGTGCATCGTATATCGCGCTGTCGCCGTGCGGGTGATAGTTACCCATCACGTCACCAACGATCTTGGCTGATTTACGATAGGGGCGCCCGGCGACGAAACCGCCTTCCTGACTCGCGAACAGGATACGGCGATGTACCGGCTTCAAACCGTCGCGCACATCGGGAAGTGCACGCGCGACAATCACCGACATGGCATAGTCGAGATAGCTCGACTTCATCTCATCGACAATGTCTACCGGGGTAATATCGGTGGGTTCGATCGGTTCGATCTCTTCGCTCACGTCCGCAAAAATCCTTGTATTTTTCTGTAATTGGGCACCCTAGACGAGCGCCATCAAAATAGCCACCCAAGCACCCTTCAAAGTCGCCTTTTTCACCAGTTTATCCACAGATTCAAAGGCTGCCCAACGCTGTTTGACGCCATTCAACCACAATTCATCTGCACGCCGCTATCCCGATTGCGAAATGGCGGTTAGGCGCGTAAGGGTGGCGGCAAATTCAGGGCCGCCTTTTGTGCGATTGGCTGGTCTGTTTGTTAAGTGGAGAGTCGAATGAATCGCATTACTAAGTTCGCCGCAGCACTTGCTCTTGGCTCATTTGTGGCCGTTCCTGCGGCCTATGCTGCCAAAGACGATAAGAAAAAGGCCGAAGCGGAAAAGCCCGTTAAGCGCAATTTTTCCAAGGAATTCCAAAAAGCCTATGGCCCTGCCGTAGCCGCTTTTATTCAGAAGAAGGATCCGGTTGCTGCAGCGGCATTGTTCCCAACGGTTGAAGCCGCAATCCTCAACCCTGATGATCGCTATGAGGCGGGTGTGTTTGCTTTCAATCTGGGATCGCAAATGAAAGACGTTGCACTGCAGCGCAAGGGTGTGAATCTGATCGTTGATAGCGGCGTTGCCCCGGCAAATTTGAAGCCGGCTTATACATTCCAGCAGGCGCTCTATATCTATAACGACAAAGATTATGCGACTGCCGCCACCAAGATGCTCGAGGCCTATAATCTTGGCTTCCGCGGCAGCAATATCGAGGTGCAGATTTCCAACGCCTACCGTCTTCAGAACAATTATCCGGAAGCGATCAATTGGTTGGGCAAGGCTGTAGAGGCTACCAAGGCTGCCGGTGGTAAGCCCGAAACGCAGTGGTTCGCCCAGGCGCTGAATTACGCAACTCGTTCGAAGAATAACGAGCAGATCCTGCACTGGGGCAAGGAAATGATCAAACATGATCCGCGCCCTGAAACCTATCACGACGCCCTGTTCCAGTTTCAGCGGATTGCCGATCTGGACAATCTGGAATCGCTCTCGGTGCTGCGTCTTGCACGCCTGAACAAGGCGCTGATGTTTGAACATGAATTCAAACAATATGTCGAATATGCCGATGCCCGTCGCTATCCGGCAGAAGTTGCAGCGGTTCTCGACGAAGGTTTCGCCAAAGGAACCATTTCCAAGAACAACCTGACCTTCTCGGAAATCTATAGCAGCGCGCAAAAGCTGATCCCAGAACTATCGGGAACATGGGCCCAGGACGAAAAGGCGGCCCTTGCTGCGCCGAAAGGCTTCACAGCAATGCTTACCGGCGATGCCCTGCTGTCTTTTGGCCAATATGCCCGCGCCAAGGCAATGTATGAAGCCGCGCTTGCAAAGGGCGGCATTATCGATCGTGAAGGCGTAGACCAGACCGACCGTGCCTTGACCAACCTCGGTATTGCACAAACCCACCTTAAGGATTGGGCCGGTGCCAAGGCCACCTTTGCCAAGATTTCGGGCGCAAAGCGCAAGGCCATTGCAGAATATTGGTTGATCTACATCGACCAGCAAATGGCTGCACCTGCTCCCGCAGCATAAGCTGACGACATAGGAAAAATCGAAAGGCCTGCGCTGATGCGCGGGCCTTTTTAGTTTTCGATCGGCACGCCGGGCTGGTCTTTGGCGGTACGGATCGTCAGCGAAGTCTTGACGCTTGAAACATTGGGCGCAGCCGTCAGTTGCGATGTCAGGAATTCCTGGAAAGACTGCAGGTCATGCGCGACGATTTTCAGGATGAAGTCGATTTCACCGTTAAGCATATGGCATTCGCGCACATTGGGCAGCGAACGGACATGATCCTCAAAGGCGCGCAAATCAGCCTCGGCCTGGCTTTTCAGACTGACCATGGCAAAGACCATGATCGAATAGCCCAAGGCCGCCGGATCGATTTCGGCATGGTAGCCCTTAATGGCTCCTGATTGTTCCAAAGTCCGCATCCGGCGCAAACAGGGCGGCGCTGTCAGCCCTACCTTGCTTGCCAGTTCGACATTTGTGATCCGTCCATTTTCCTGAAGTTCGGCGAGAAGCTTCAGATCAATCGCATCGAAACTGATTGCTGCCATATTATGTTATTTCCCTAATCCGATTGCAGCTAACCATAAAATATTATTATCCGCAATTGCAATTGTTCCAAAGCCGGACAGCAGAAATTGTCAACGCTGTGGATAACCGGTGTCCCATAGTGTGACGCCCAGAAATTGCGGCTTTTGCGAGGGTGAAGTGGCGGCTAACGATAGCTTTTCACCAAACCGGTTTCTTAGAGAAGACGATAGTTGCGCGTAGACGACCGCCTTGCCACTGCTTTGCAGAACCTGGATTTGTCGCAAGGCGGTGCGCAGGTCGGACAATGGCGGCAATTAATTGATTTGCTCGCACAAAACCCTCGGGATTTCGATGGTGAACTGGTGGCGCGCGGCTTGGTGAACGCGCACATGCTTTCGCAAAAGATTTTGCCAGAAGAGCGTCTTGCAGGCGTCAAGGCACTGGCCGGAAGGATCCGTTCAGCGCCATTGATTCAGTTGCTTGCCGGCGATGCTCCGGAAATTGCGGCCGCTGCAATCTATGGCGCTGATCTTTCAGATACCGAATGGAGCGAACTTGTTCCCGAGTTGCCGGTTCGTGCGCGCGGGTTCCTGCGTAATCGCTCCGATCTCGGCTTCAAGACAAAACGGGCGTTGGAAACCTGGGCTGGTGCCGACTTCCGTATTCACGGAACGGTGGAGCCCGCGGTTGCAGCACCGCAGGTAAAGGCGCCTTCAGGGGAAATAGGCGCAATCGTCCGCAGGATCGAACAGTGGCGCAAAGATCGCGAGTCTGGAGACTCCCCGCGTCTGCCTCTGGGCGATGAGTTCGCAGACCATGAGGTCGACAAGCCAAACGAAATCAATTTCGAAACCGACGACAATGGAACGATTGTCTGGGTTCAGGGCGTCCCTCGGGGCGCAATTGTCGGCGTCGATATCGCACAAGCGGCTTACGATGATGGGCCTGGACCAGATGCATATGGCGCGGCTGCTTTCCGCCAGCGCATGCCGCTCGAGAATGCCCGTATGCGCCTTCGCGGCAGCCCGGCCGTGGATGGCCATTGGCGTGTCAACGCAGCACCATTTTTTGACCAGCTGACGGGTCGTTTCCGGGGCTATCGCGGCATATTGCGGCGCCCGACGATTAGCGAAATGCCCGAGGCAGGCGCTGCCCATGATGAGCAACGCCGCCTGCAGGGTGAAAGCATGCAGCAGGTAGTGCACGAGTTGCGCACGCCTTTGGGGGCCATCGCTGGGTTTGCGGAAATCATCGAGCAGCAATTATTTGGCCCGGTCTCCGACGAATACCGACAATTGGCGAGCGCCATCCTCGCAGACGCGCATCGACTGCTAGCCGGATTTGAGGATTTGAGCGTTGCGGCACGGTTGGATGCCGGCAACTTCGAAGTCGAAGAGGGCGTTACCGAGTGCCGCTGGCTAGCCAATCGATTGGCTGAACGTCTTCATGCAATCAGCGAAGACAATCATATCAACTTGAACCTGGCAATTGCTGATCCGGTTCGTCCCTACGCTATCGACCGGTCGCTTGCAGAACGCATTTTTTCGCGTCTGCTGTCTGCGGTCATCATGGGTTGTTCCGAAGGCGAAAGTTTGAACGGACGTTTCCGAACCGAACCCGGCGTATCAGCGACAAACCTGTTCCAGCTCGAGTTGCCGACGCGTTTGAAGAAATGCAGCGACGCGCAATTGTTCGGAACTGATCCTTCAGAATCGGAACTAGAAACCAATCCCGATATTGCATCGCCTTTGCTCGGACTTGGTTTTTCGCTAAGGCTTGTCCGAAACTTGGCGCGCAAGGCCGGGGGCGATTTACGCTTTCAAAAGGAAAGCTTGATACTGAAAATTCCTGCCGTCCAGGACGGTGACATGGATTACAGCGATACCGGGGGCGACTAGTTATGGGACAGAAGGGGGCTTCGGCACAGATGGTCGCGCCCCTGAGCTTTCCCGCCAACGGTCCCATTGCCAGGCTGCAGGATTGGAATTGCCCGCGCTTCATCGTCACGGTCGATACGGAAGAAGAATTTGATTGGAGCGGCCCGTTTACGCGCGACCGACATGGTCTCAGCCATTTGCGCGCGATCGATCCATTCCAGAAATTGTGTGAAAACAACGGGGTGAAGCCCATCTATCTGGTGGATTACCCGGTTGCCGCAGATAATTATGGCGCTGAACTATTCAAAGGCCTTGTCGATGCCGGCAGGGCTGATGTTGGCCTGCAGCTCCATCCCTGGGTGACACCGCCATTTTCCGAAACGGTAAATGCGCACAACAGCTATGCCTGCAACCTGCCTCCAACGCTGGAAAAGGCCAAGTTGCAGCAACTGTATGACGTGATTGCCGAGCGAATTGGAGTGGAGGCCCAGATTTACAGGGCTGGGCGATACGGGGCAGGTCGGGCAACGCCTGATTTCCTTCGTGAACTGGGAGTCAGGATCGACAGTTCAGTGCGTTCTCATTTTGATTATCGCGTGCAAGGCGGGCCGAATTTCGCCCGCTGCCCGTTGGAGCCCTATTGGGTTAAAGCGGGAGAACTGTTGGAACTTCCTGTCACATCCATATTCGCAGGTGCTTTCCGGTCGGTAGGTCCGATCCTGTTTGACCGGGTATTCGGATCGGAAACCATGCGCTCGATGCTCGCGCGAGGGGGGATGCTTGAACGCATCGCGCTTACGCCCGAAGGAATACCGGCTGAAAAAGCCATGTTGGCCATCGATGTAGCGATCAAGGCAGGTCTGCCTTTGCTCAATTTCTCCTTCCACTCGCCATCGCTTGCAGTCGGCCATACGCCCTATGTGCGCAATCAAAAGCAGCTTGAACAATTCTATGCGTGGTGGGATGCAATCTTCGCGCATCTGAAAGCGCGCGAGGTTATGCCCGCGTCGGTTGGCGATATCATCAAGGCCGCTTTTGACGGTTAAGCAGTGGCGGCAGTGAATTGCCACTTGCCATGCTGGCCAAGCTTCCGCTATCGGCGCGTCTCCCAGGGGGCCTGTAGCTCAGTTGGTTAGAGCTGGCCGCTCATAACGGCTAGGTCGGGGGTTCGAGTCCCTCCGGGCCCACCATAATGCTCCATGTCGGGGAGTAGCGCAGCCTGGTAGCGCATCTGCTTTGGGAGCAGAGGGTCGCAGGTTCGAATCCTGTCTCCCCGACCATTTTCTTAAATTTTGACGCCGAACAATAGTTTGGGCTTGTCTACTTCACGTTGAAGCTGACTTTGCCAGACATTTTGTGGCCATCAGCATCTTTTGATTGCCAGCGGACATCATATGTACCTGCAACCAGCGGTTTACGCAGATTCAGTGTGAGCTTGCGGTTCGCTTCGGACCAGCTTTGCGTATAATTCCGAATGATCATTTCGCCATGGTCCTTCATGCCTGGCATCGCCGTCATCACGATCGATACCGAAGTTGAACCTGGCGCCATGGCATCGCTGAAGTTGAGCGATACGGTGCGGGGCGCCTTTGTTGTTGAACCTGCTGTCGGCGTGGAGCTAACCACGCTGATATGCGCGAGAGCAGGTGCGGAAATAGCAGCCAATGATGCTGCAAGCGCGAAAGCGCGGGGCATGAAACGGTATTTCATCGAATAAAGCTCCAGATAAAATCAAAACCAGAAACGGATGCCAACGACGTAATTGGTCGTGCTGGGGTCTTTGCCTTTGGCACGACGGAAATCAGCGCCATTGCCGACATGCCAAGTCTGTTCGACGCCGACATAAGGTGCGAATTCGCGGATGATTTCATAACGCAACCGCACCCCCAATTCGACCTTGTCGATGCCGCTACCGATATCGAGCTGCGGCAAATCCTGCGCAGAAAGTACCAATTCCGCGCGTGGTTGCACGATCAGCCTTTGGGTTATGCGCTGTTCAAGTTCGCCTTCGATGCGCGCCGTCACATCGCCGCGATGTGATAGAAACAGCGCGGCATCGACTTCGAACATATAGGGCGCAAGGCCTTGGAGGCCGACTACCGCATGGGTGGTTGATGGCCCCGCCACGTCCTGCCGGACGCCAAGTTGCAGATCCCAAAACGGATCGACAGCTTTCGACCAAAGCGCCTGGATTTCGGCATCCTCAACGCCTTCGCCGAATTCACCTTCACCCTCACTTTTCAACCAGAGCTTGCTGGTGGGATTGCCGTAATAGCCTTGAAGGTCCCACAAAAAGCCATCGTTTCCCTGCCGCAATTGCGCCTCGAAACGATCTGCCTGCACCCATAGAACCGGGAAATTGCCATGCTTGCCATGCTCCTTATGGCGCGCATGTGCCATCACGTCCGTACCCCATATTTTGTCGGCGGCGCGGGGCGGGCCGCTGCCAGCCTCCGGTGGTGCCGAGGTCTCGGAAAGAGGCCCTGGGGATACATCCTCGTCCATTGCCGAATGATCCATGCTGCCATGGCCGGTATGCGGATCATCTGCATTTACAGGAGCGGGTGACGCTGTTTCGGTCGACTGGCCATGGCCCTCATGCCCGGCATGTTGAGCGAAAGCAGCGGATGGCAAGATTAAGGCCGTCAGTGCAACAGCGATGAATAAGCTCGATTTCATGAGCCTTCTCCCGGGCCGACAACGGTTACGACCTGCATCATGCCGCCATGCATGTGATACAGAAGATGGCAGTGAAACGCCCAGTCGCCGGGCTCATTCGCGGTCAGATCAAACGAAGCGCTCGCGCCGGGCTGAACCACCAAGACATTTTTGCGTGGCTGGTGCGCCGGCGTTTGCCCGTTCACCACTTCAAAGAACATGCCGTGGAGGTGGATGGGATGCGCCATCATTGTGTTGTTGACCAGCTTCACCCGCACGCGCTCATTCCAGGCAAAGCGCAGCGGCTCATCATCGAGCGACGTGAACATGCGGCCATCGAACGACCACATATAGCGCTCCATATTGCCGGTGAGGTGAAGCTCAAGCAGGCGTGATGGTTCCCGAACGTCCTTGTTGGGTTCGAGTGCAGACAACATGCGATAGTTAAGCACACGGTGCGGCACATCGCGCAGTCCAAGGCCTGGATCGCCGGTTTTATCTACGGGAGCCATCGACACCATGTCCAATCCGGGGCCGATTTCCACATCGGGGGGCAGCAAGCTCGTATCGCGCATGCTCATCCCAGACATGTCGTGGCTTGATGCTTTTGGAGTTGTGCCATGGTCCATAGAGCTATGATCACCATGACCTGATTCCTCGTCATGGTTCATTCCCATGTCTGCCATGGTCAGCAGCGGGGGATCGCGAAGGGCAGGCACTTGTGCCCGTGCACCGGGGCGTGATGCCAACATGGCGAGCGCCATGCCCGACCGGTCCATTGACTCGCAGACAATGGCATAAGCTTCGGCATTACCCGGCTCGATGATGACATCATAGGTTTCTGCGGTGGCGATCTGTAGCTCATCCACCGCGACCGGCCGGACATTTTGTCCGTCGGCGGCGATAACCGTCATCGGCAGCCCGGGTATGCGCACATTGAAGAATGTCATCGCACCACCGTTGATCAGGCGCAGGCGAATGCGCTCACCGGCACGGAATAGATATTCCATACCCTCCTTGGGTCCACGACCATTGGCCAGATAGGTGTAGGTAGGGGCGCTGACGTCGGCGATGTCAGTCGGCATCATGCGCATTTCCGCCCACATCCGGCGTTCGGCTGCGTTCATCGGATATTTGTCCGTCCAACTCGACAATTGCCGGTTGAAATAGCCTTCGCCTGTGCGCAGGCGGCTCATGATGAAATAGGGATTGAGCGGCGTGAATTCGCTGAGCAGAAGAATATAGTCCCGATCTACCTTGACCGGCTCGCCATCTTTCGGCTCGATAATCAGCGGGGCATAATGGCCTTGCTGTTCCTGCAAACCCGAATGGCTGTGATACCAATAGGTTCCGGATTGGCGGATCGGGAATTCGTAAGTGAAGGTCTCACCAGGCGCTATTCCGGGAAAGCTGATCCCCGGCACGCCATCGAACTGGAAAGGAAGCAACAGCCCATGCCAATGGATGGATGTGTCTACCTTCAGCTTATTGGTTACGTTCAACCGGACATTCTGCCCCTCGCGCAAACGGACTAGCGGACCGGGAACGGTGCCGTTGACCGCAACACCCATACCGCGGCGTCCTTCGACGATGCGACGTCCACTGCCAACCGAGAGATCGATCAAATCTCCGCGCAATTCGTCGAAACCTACGCGTATCGATTGGTCCGACGCGATGTTCCCCCCACGTGCCCAGGATGGGGCAGAGGCCAATGCAGCGCCCACACCCATTCCGCCAAGTAAGGATCGCCTTGAAAATCTGGGCGTTTTCAACAAGTCCGAATATCCGTTCATCGTTTAGACTGCGACATATGTAACTATATGAAAACTGGCTGCCGCAATCTCAAGGCTGCTTGGAATTTTCTTCCTTTATTTGTTCGATTTCTTCGCGCGTTTCTTCTTCCACCAATTTGGCGGCTGCGTCTGCAGCTTCTTCGATGCTTTTTTGTTCAGCTTTCAACGCCTCGGCATCGTCCTCGGCAGCTATTTGCGCGGCGGCTTGTTCGCCTTCTTTAGGGCTGCTTTCTTCGACACATGCGCCCAACGTGGCCAGCAACAAAAGTGGAAAGGTCGACTTCATGGTTTAGTCCCCAACGCCAATTCACCTTCGTAATTTGCCACCTCCGCCAGCACGGCAGTCCATGCTGCGACATTCTGGCGCAACTGCACCTTGTCGATCATGCTGAGCGTGTCGTCGGGCGTGTGGTGCAGGTCGAAATAGCGGCTGCCATCCTGTTGCAGGTCGATGATGGCCAGATTTTGGGCAGCGATTATTGCACCAACATCCGCGCCGCCGCTTGCCTGGTCTCGTCCACGCGAGATTCCAAGCGGTGCCAATCGGGCAGCAATGCGATCCGAAAGCGCCTTTGCTGTTTCAGGCAGCTTGAAATCGACGCGCCATACACGATCGGCACCGAAATCAGATTCCATTGCAAGGGCATGGGGAACAGCTTTGTTGGCCTCCGCATAGGCCTTACCACCCCAGATGCCCACTTCTTCGGCACCGGCCCAAAGCAGGCGTATGGTGCGCTGCCTTTTCATGCCTTTGATCGCACTGGCAGCCGCAGTGATGATGCCACAACCTGCGGCATCGTCGATCGCCCCGGTGCCCAAGTCCCAGCTGTCGAGGTGGCAGGCGATCACAATCGGGGGCAGGGCAGGGTTGCTGCCCGGTAGTTCGGCCACGACATTGCCTGATTTCTGTATGCCGATATTCTGCGGGGTCAGCAGCAGGCGCAGCTTCACCGGTTTGCCGCGCTCTACCATGCGGACAAGATTGTCGGCATCGGGAATGGACAGCGCGCCCGCGGGAATAGGTGTTACCCCCGCCTCGAAATTGGTATTGCCAGTATGCGGATTGCGGTGCGCGCGGTCGGTACCGATTGAGCGGATCACGATTGCTGCGGCGCCCTTTTTCGCAGCAATATTCGGGCCTGAAAAACGGGCAGGGCCAAAGGCGCCATAGCTTGATCCGTCCTGTGTCGGCCGCATTGAATGGCTGACAAATGCTATCTTGCCGGCCAAGCTGCCATCGGGGGCGGTGCGCAAATCATCGATAGTCGGGAAATAGACGACTTCGGCTTCAAGGCCGTTCGGACCAGTGCTGCCACTGTTACCCAGTGCAGCGATGGCGAATTTTTGCGGGAAGGGGCTCACCACCCATGCGCGCTCTTCTCCACGCACCCAAGTGGGCATGTCGAATGGTTCTTCGCGGACATTGGCAAAGCCAGCCTTGCGCAAATAATTGAGTGCCCACGCACGGCCCCGTGCTTCGGCTTCAGTGCCGGCCTGCCTAGCGCCAACTTCAGTTGTCAGCCCTTCGGTGATTTCCCAAGCGACAGGATCATTTTCAAGCGCCCACATCGCCGGATCAGAACCTGCGGGGGGATTGGCGATTGCGGTGGATGCAGCGATTGTCGATGCAGCGGCGGCGAGAAGGAGTCTTTTCATCATGGCGCAGGCTTAGCCACAGCATTGCCGATTGCCAATCCTGCCTTGCTAGGAAAGCGCAGCTTGGCTAACAGGCGCGTCAAATTCCATATTCTTGCTTTTTTGAGAAAGTGACCATCGATGGCCGCCCAATACGCCTTTGTCATGAAGGGGATGACCAAGACCTTCCCCGGCGCGCAAAAGCCTGTGCTCAACAACATTCACCTGCAATTTTATCAGGATGCCAAGATCGGCATCGTCGGCCCGAACGGTACGGGTAAATCGACGCTGATGAAGATCATGGCGGGCATAGACACCGATTTCACCGGTGAAGCATGGCCCGGTGAGAATATCACCGTCGGTTATCTCGCGCAGGAGCCGCAGCTCGATCCGACCAAGACGGTCAAGGAAAACGTCATGGACGGTGTCCGCGAAGTCGCAGACATGGTTGAGCGTTTCAATGAAATCAGCATGATCATGGCGGATCCGCCGGAAGACGTGGATTTCGATGCCCTGATGGAAGAAATGGGCACGCTTCAGGAAAAGATCGACGCGGTTGACGCATGGACGCTCGACAACCAGCTTGAAATCGCGATGGATGCACTGCGCTGCCCGCCGGGCGACTGGTCGGTGGAAAACCTGTCGGGCGGTGAAAAGCGCCGCGTCGCGCTCACGCGCTTGTTGCTCGAAAAGCCCGACATCCTGCTGCTCGACGAACCGACCAACCACCTCGACGCGGAATCGGTCGCTTGGCTCGAAAAGCATCTGGTCGATTATAAGGGCAACGTCATCCTCGTAACCCACGACCGTTATTTCCTCGACAATGTCGTAAACTGGATCCTCGAACTCGATCGCGGCCGTTACTTCCCTTATGAGGGCAATTATTCGACCTACCTCGAGAAGAAGGCCAAGCGCCTCGAACAGGAAGCGCGCGAAGACGCTGGTCGTCAAAAGGCGATCAAGGACGAGCTCGAGTGGATCAGGCAGTCTCCCAAGGCCCGCCAGACAAAATCCAAGGCGCGTATCAAAAGCTTTGAACAGCTCGTCGAGGCTGCCGAAAACCGCACCATTGGCAAGGCGCAGATCGTCATCCAGAATCCCGAGCGCCTTGGCAGCAAGGTTATCGAGGTCAAGAATGTCACCAAGGCTTATGGAGACAAGCTGCTGTTCGAAAATCTCTCTTTCAGCATCCCGCCGGGCGGCATTGTCGGGGTAATCGGCCCGAACGGTGCAGGTAAATCAACGCTGTTCCGTCTCATAACCGGGCAGGAACAGCCGGATAGCGGCGAAATCGTGATCGGTGAAACCGTCCATCTCGGCTATGTTGACCAAAGCCGCGATGCTCTCGATCCCAACAAGAATGTCTGGGAAGAAATTTCAGGCGGAGCCGATTATATGAAGGTCGGCAAGCATGAAACCCCGACCCGAGCCTATGTCGGCGCGTTCAACTTCAAGGGCACCGACCAGCAGAAAAAGGTTGGCCAGCTTTCGGGTGGTGAACGCAACCGCGTGCACATGGCCAAAATGTTGAAGCAAGGTGGCAACGTCCTCCTGCTCGACGAGCCGACCAACGATTTGGATACCGAAACGCTCGCCGCGCTCGAAGAAGCGTTGGAAGCATTTGCCGGTTGCGCTGTGGTCATCTCGCACGACCGCTTCTTCCTAGACCGTTTGGCGACGCACATCCTTGCCTTTGAAGGCGACAGCCATGTCGAATGGTTCGAAGGAAACTTCGAAGCCTATGAAGAAGACAAGGTTCGCCGCTTGGGTGAAGACGCACTGAAGCCGCATCGGACCAGCTACAAGAAGCTGACCCGCTGATGCCAACGGGCGATTTTGCGCCCGGACTTGACGAGATCGAACGGCTCGCCCGTGAGGCGCTTGCGCGCATTCCGGAGCCGTTCGCAAGCCACTTGCCGGACATAATCCTCCAGGTGGAGGATTGGCCGTCGCGCGAACTGCTCGACGACATGGGGATAGCTGATCCCTACGAGCTGATCGGTCTGTATGAAGGCCGTCCCGTGGGCGAAAAGTCGGTGGAGGATTTCGCCGTGCTCCCCGATCGCATATTGTTGTTCCGCCGACCTCTGCTCGACGAATGGGCGGAAACAGGCGTGGGACTCGCTGAACTCATCAACCATGTGGTCGTCCACGAGGTTGGCCATCACTTCGGACTTAGCGATGAGCAGATGGAAGCTATCGAGCAGGCAATGGACTAAGCCCGCCGCGTCGCTAAGCTGACCCCGATAATGGCCGCCATTGCCAGCACAAAGCCCGGCACGATCTCATACATCGCGTTGCTCCAGCCCATCGCTATCCATCCGATGACCACCAATGCGCCGGTTACCATTCCGGCAAATGCCCCGGCGAGCGTCATTCGCTTCCACGTCAGTGACAATATGATCACCGGGCCAAATGCCGCGCCAAATCCGGCCCAAGCATTGCTGACGAGGTTAAGGACGCTGCTTTCGGGATTTTGCGCCAAGATCATGGCAATGGCAGCCACCGCGACGACCGACAGGCGACCCACCGCGACAATTTCCTTTTCGCTCGCGTTACGGCGCACGAACAGGCGGTACACATCTTCGGTAAGCGAGGAGCCCGTCACCAACAATTGCGCCGAAATCGTACTCATGATCGCTGCAAGGATCGCGGCGAGCAGAAAGCCCACCAAGGCCGGCGCAAACAGCTCACCCGCCAGCAGGATAAAGATCGTCTCCGGATCGGCAACGGTCAGCCCCTTGCTTTCGGCATAAACCCGACCGATCAAACCGACGAGTAGCGCCCCACCGAGCGTGATGGCCATCCACGCCATGCAGATGTTGCGCGCGATCGGCATTTCCTTCACCGATCGGATCGCCATGAAACGCACAATGATATGCGGTTGGCCAAAATAGCCCAGGCCCCAAGCTGCGGTCGAAATGATACCCAGCAATGTTGTGCCCGCAAACAGGCTGGTTATGTGAGGGTCGATTGCATTCAAGGTTGCACCAACTGTCACGCCATCTGGCAATCCCTGCCACGCCATATAAGGCACAAGAATGAGTGCGATCGCCATGATCGTGCCCTGAACAAAGTCGGTTAGACTGACCGCAAGGAAGCCACCCAAAACGACATAAGCAACCACGACAAGGGCCGTGATCCAGAGCCCGGTTTGGTACTCCGCACCAAAAGCGCTTTGGAACAGCTTGCCCCCCGCGACGAGACCGGAAGCCGAATAAAGCGCGAAGAAAACGATGATAACAATGCTTGCAGTAAGGCGGAGCAGGTGCCGTTCATCGTTGAACCGATTACCCAGAAATTCTGGAATGGTGAGCGCGTTGCCATAGCTTTCCGTTTGCTCGCGCAGACGCGGCGCAACAATGATCCAATTGAGCAGCGCCCCAATGAAAAGCCCGATTGCGATCCATGCCTCGGCAAGGCCGGAGGCATATAATGCCCCCGGAAGGCCCAGCATCAGCCAGCCCGACATATCGGACGCGCCAGCGGCCAGTGCCGTGACAGCAGGCCCCAACTGTCGGCCACTCAACAGATATTCGCTGCTGTTCGCCGTCGACTTGCGCCAGGCGTAAATACCGATACCCAGCATCAGCGCAAAATAGACCGAAAGGCTGGCAATCACGCCCGGTTGCATCATATTTGGTCCCCTCGTGCGTACGGCCCGTCTATTGGGGCTGTCCTCCCTGTTGCATTGCTATAAGCAGTCCGCATGCGCTTTGCACCCAGTCTCTTCGCTTTCGCCTCTATGTTTTTGGCGGCTGCGTCCGCGATAGCCGCCGATTGGCGCGCAGTTGATCCTGCCCAACTGCAGGCGCTGCAGGATGATGATATCGAACGGCACCGATCGAAAGAAGGTTCATTTGATGGCCTTGAGATAAGCGAAACGCGCTTTTCCGAAAATGGTTTCGACTGGCATTTGCTGCGCTTTGCAAATGCGGCGAAGAGCGATGGGCCATTTTGGGTGGTACCGCATGATGACGAAAATGCTGCATTCGACGCCATGTTGGCCGGGCTGCGGAAATATGGCGGTATCGCTATTGTCGTCAACACCGGCCCTAGCAGCAGTCGAAGGCAGGCTGGTGCAGGTGTGTGCGGCGTGCGGACAGCGGCGAGCTCAGGGTGCGATCCAAACCGCAATTTTGATGCGCGAACGCCGCTGTTCACCAATGCCATTCTCGGCGAATGGAAAGCGGGAAGGCCGATTATCGCCCTGCACACCAATGGCGATGGTTTCAGCGGCGATGGCGCCGGTGGGCGAGGGGATATCACGATGCTCGATGCGCGGGCTTTTTTGAGCGGAGAAAGGCGGGCGCGCCAAGATGGATATTTTGCAATCAATCCGGTTCCACCGTTAGACGACCCGGATGTTTATGCCATCATTCCGTACCATTCCGCCAAAGGCATATCGAGGGGCGAAGCCGCTTGCCGGGCCGCTCTGAACCGCAAAGGCATAAATGTCTGGCATGAACGTGTTGGAAAGAGCGATGGTTCGCTCTCCAACTATGTCGCGCTCAACCGGCCAGAGATCGCCTATATCAATTTTGAGGCGCAGCGTGACGCCGATGTGTCGGTTGGGGCTGAGGTGCAGCAGATTATGTTCGACGCTTATCTGGTCGAATGCTCGGCGTTATGGAACCAGCCAGTTGCCAATCCAACCATGGTCCGCTGAATTCCAGTTCCACCGTGCGCGGCGATGGCCTTTGTTCGCGAGATACAACCATTCGATCTGGTTGAATTCAAACAACAGGATTGCAAAATTTTCCCGCGCTGGAGCTACTTCCTCATCGCTGGGAGCGCGCCCCTCAACCCATAAAGGCAATCCCGATTGCGGATTATCCGACAAGGTACCGGGTGCGGTTTCAGCGAGGTAACAACGCCGAGCAAATAATGTCGCCTCATTCCATGCAGCGTCGACTGCAGATCCTGTTGTTTGCACTGCGGCCTTGCCCGAAAGACGCAATTGGACCTTGCTTTCGGGTTCATAGATCAAAACAGAGGCTGCGCCATTGCTGGCCAGTTCTTCAACCTTTTCGGTTCGCCAATCGGTATGGAAACGGATGAGGCGACGTTCCCAATCGAGTGCGCGCAAGATCATCACGCGCTGGCGCGGTAGGCCATCTTTACCGATGGTCGCGACAACCGGATGGTGCGACGAATGCCGGCGATCTTTTGCTCCACCATCGATCAGCTTGCGTGCCTCGGCAAGGCTGAGATCGAGGTCGTTATAAAATGGCTCAGCTTGCGGCATTCTATGAACTGTGCGGGTTTACAAGATAATCAAGCCGGAGCGAACTGGCCGGTTTGCGGATTGAGGACGTGCAACACGCCATGTGCGATCCCGAAATATGCGCCGTGCAGTTTCAATTCGCCAGCCTGTTCGCGTTCCGCAATGAAGGGGAAGGTTCGCAGGTTATCGAGGCTGACCTTGATAGCATCCAGCTCCAATGTGGTCTGGGGATCGGCTGGTGCCTGTTCGACTACGCGGTCGCGTGCTTCACCGATGATGTCGACCCAATCGTCGACAAAACTGCGCCCCGGCATCCCAAGGTCACCACCTTCAAGCGCAGCCTTTATACCGCCGCATTGGGCGTGACCAAGTACGACAATATGTTTGACCTTAAGGCCGAGCACGCCAAATTCGATCGCGGCAGAAACACCATGCCGGCCACCACCCGTTTCAAACGGCGGCACGAGGTTCGCCACATTGCGCAGCGCAAAGACCTGGCCAGGCACGGTATCGAAAATTGTCGCTGGATCAACGCGGCTGTCGCAGCAGGAAATGACCATGATTGGCGGCGCCTGGCCTTCGTTGGCCAGTTGGTCAAAACGCTCCTTTTGCTGGACATAGGCTCCGCTTTTGAACCGGCGGTATCCCTCAACGAGCGCGGCAAATTCAGGCATCAGAAACGTTCTCCACGGACGACCTGCACATCGCCAACTGTCAGTAAAAGCCGGTAACTATCGAGCAATGGGGCAATCGCATCGACCAACGCAGCCGCCTTTGCCTCCGAAGCGATCATCAGGATTATGGTTTTTGCGGCGGCACCGGTTACGTCGTCATGCTGCCATTCTCCATCCCGTCCGCCACCTGCGTCTACATGGATAAGGCTCCACCCCGAAATATCGACGTCGCGTGCATGTTTGATCAACCGCGGAACCAGCGGTGTATCGACTAATATTTCGATGCGTTTGCGCGAGACTGTTTCGATCATGGCTTATCCGATCATCAGGGCCAACTGCGAAAACAGCGTGATGCCCAATATGATGTTGAAGGGGAAAGTTATGCCCAATGACATTGACAGGTAAATACCGGGATCCGCCTCTGGCAGTGCCATTCGCATCGCAGCTGGAACAGCGATGTAGGACGCACTTGCCGCCAAAATACCAAGTGCGGCCGCCGACGCGACGTCAAGTCCGATGAAGGTACCAATCGCCACGCCGATAGTGCCGTTTATCAACGGCAAGGCGATGGCAAGCGACACAAGACGGGCGTTCAGTTTCTTCGACTGTACCAAACGACGAGCGGCGATCAGCCCCATGTCGAGCAGGAACAGGCAGAGCACGCCGCGGAAACCGGTATCGAACAGCGGCTTTACTGGCTCGAAGCCATCCTTGCCTGCAATCAGGCCGATTGCAAAACTTCCGACAAGCAAAACAACCGAGCCATTGGCGAACACCTCATGCAACAAACCGCTGCTTTCGGCGTTTGCCCTTTGCGGTTGTCCGCGGCGTGCGAGCAAAAGCCCGCTGATAATCGCCGGCGTTTCCATCAGCGCGAGTACGGCCACCATATATCCAGCAGGTGAGAGGCCTTGGCCGGTGAGAATTTCCTTTGCGGTCACGAACGTCACCACGCTGACAGAGCCATAATGCGCTGCCACGGCACCGGCATCGATCTGCCCTAACTTTCCAATCCGGGTCAGCAGGGTAAAGGCCAGCAAGGGTAATAGAAAACTGAGCCCAAGGCCTGCGACTGCTGCTGCGGCAAGATCCGGCGTGAAACCGGATTCGGCGACTTCGATACCGCCCTTCAGACCGATGGCGGCCATTAGGTAGATCGACATCGCCTTTGCAAAGGCTTCGGGGATGGCAAGATCGGATTTAATCAAAGCGGCGAAAACGCCAAGTACGAAGAAGAGGATTACCGGGGATGTCAGCGTTTCGACGATCATGTCCTGCCTCTCGAATTTCGGAGCGCAATATGGGGAGGCGAAATGGTTGGCAAGGGGCGATTGCATCGCTATCTGGGCGGCCATGAACAATCCCGCACCCGTTCGCACCGCTCCTCGTGAGCGCAAACCCGATTGGATCAGGGTAAAGGCCCCGACCAGCGCAGGTTTTAATGAGACGCGCAAACTGATGCGCGACCTCAATCTTGCAACGGTGTGTGAAGAAGCGGCGTGCCCGAATATCGGCGAGTGCTGGACCAAGAAGCATGCGACGGTAATGATCCTGGGTGATGTTTGCACCCGCGCCTGCGCATTTTGCAACGTCAAGACGGGCATGCCCCGCGCCGTCGATCCGCTTGAGCCCGAACATGTTGCGATAGCGGCTGCAAAAATGGGTTTGGAGCATATCGTGATTACTTCGGTTGATCGCGATGACTTGCCCGATGGCGGCGCGAGCCAGTTTGTGAAGGTCATCCAGGCGCTGCGTCGAAACACCCCTTCGACCACGATCGAAATCCTGACGCCCGATTTTCGCAACAAGGTCGAAAGCGCGGTGGAGGCGATCATCGAAGCTCGTCCCGACGTTTATAACCACAATCTTGAAACCGTGCCCAGGCTCTATCCGACAATCCGCCCCGGCGCGCGCTATTATGCCTCGCTGCGCTTGCTGGAATCGGTAAAGCGGCACGATCCGTCGATCTTTACCAAATCCGGAGTGATGCTGGGGCTGGGTGAAGAACGCATGGAGGTTCATCAAGTCATGGACGACATGCGCTCTGCCGACATCGATTTCCTGACCATGGGCCAATATCTGCAGCCGACGCCCAAGCACGCCAAGGTCGCTGAATTTGTCACCCCGCAGGCATTTGATGCCTATGCGGCCATTGCCCGTGCCAAGGGTTTCCTGCTTGTTGCTGCCACTCCCTTGACCCGATCCAGCTATCATGCCGGTGATGATTTCGCCAAGATGAAGGCTGCGCGCGATGCCAAGCTGGCAAAGGCCGGCTGAGCAAAAGCGCTGGCGGGGACAGGGCAGGGGCATGCCGCACCATCATGAGCGCAGAGCACTGCCCTATAGTGCAGGGCAGATGTACGACCTGGTGGTCGACGTACGCCGTTATCGCGAATTCCTGCCCTGGGTAGCGGCGGTGCGCATCCGTTCCGAAACTGAAGATGAAACGCTTGCCGACTTGGTGGTCGGCTTCAAGAATTTGCGTGAAACCTTCAGTTCGCGGGTGCTGAAGACACCGAAATTAAAGGTAGAGGTCGACTATCTAGACGGTCCGATGCGCCATTTGCATAACCAGTGGCTCTTCGAGGAAACCTCCGATGGCTGCATCGTCGACTTCACCGTTGATTTCTCGTTTCACAATCGCATCTTCGAGGCGCTAGCAGGGCAGTTTTTCGATCATGCGCTTCGCAAAATGACTGATGCATTTATTGATCGTGCGAACGCGCTTTACGGGGCAGGCGGAAGCAGCAACTGAAGCGCGTGGAGCGTTGCCGCAAGGCGGATTTCCGCGCGGCTCTTGTCCTCACCAAACTGGATTTTGTCCGCAACCACATCTTCGGGATCCTTGCCCCGCTCGGCCACCGCGAACACCACAGTGCCAACCGGTTTTTGCGCTGTTCCGCCGTCTGGCCCGGCCACGCCGCTGATGGCCACCGCGATATCAGCGCTGCTGCGCTTTAACGCGCCTTGCGCCATGGCCCATGCCACAGCGATCGATACTGCACCAAATGTGTCAATCAATTCCTCGCTGACCTTGAGCGTCTTGATCTTGGATTCGTTTGAATAGGTGACGAAGCCGCCCTGCATTACGGCACTGCTACCGGCAATTTCCGTGATGGCCCCGGCGACAAGCCCGCCTGTGCAGCTCTCGGCAGTTACAATCATGCGTCCTGCAGCTTTGTTGCGTGCTACAACTTCTGCGGCGAGTTGGAAAACCTCATCAGGCAGCATGCTGTTCACGAGCCGCTCGCCTCCGCTGTGGCGACATAGGGACAGACCGCAAAATTATCGAGCGCTCGCGCTCCACCGGCCTTCGCCGCATCGCCCTTATTCTTGTCCTTCGAAGTCGCAAGCAGGATCGCGCCAAGGGTTGAGGCGATGTTTTCGGGTGGCAATGGTGCGAGGGCTGTCCAGATATTGTTCGCTGTCTCGCACACTTCTGCATCAATGCCTTGCGCGAGCATCGCGGGCACCATGCCCTCGATGAATGGCAGTATCGCGGAACCCGCCATCGGCACAGGCAATTCGTCTGCAAGCAAGCGTGCAAGGATATCACCCGCCGCCGTCCGCTCGCGCGCGGCAGAAGCGGAGTAGCGCTGGGTCAACTCGGTCGACTGGACGAGCAATCCTGCATTGGCTGGCAAATAGGCTTTGCAGCTTGCAACTGCTTGGTTGTGAAGCACGGGTAAGAGGGTGACAGCAACACTTCTAAATTCGCTGTCCTTCAAGCATGGCTTATTGGATTGCGCCGCGAGCGCTCCTTGATGGCTGGTAAGAGCTACAACCGCTGCAATACCGGCAATAAAATTCTTCATATGCAGCCTTTCATTTGACCAGGGTGGCGGTAGCCATGGCAGCGATACCCTCTCCGCGTCCGGTAAATCCCAGTTTCTCTGTCGTGGTTGCCTTTATCGAAACGCGGTCAGCTTCGATAGCGGCAATCTCTGCAACACGTGCACGCATGGCTTGCTTGTGCGGACCTATTTTGGGTGCTTCGCAGATGATGGTGACATCCAGATGCGTTACCCGGAAGCCAGCGCCGCTTGCCAGTTTGATTGCATGGGCAAGGAAACGGTCTGAACTTGCGCCCTTCCATTGCATGTCGCTTGGCGGGAAATGATCTCCGATATCGCCCAAGGCTGCGGCGCCAAGCACGGCATCGGTCAAGGCGTGGAGGGCAACGTCGGCATCGCTATGGCCAGCGAGGCCATATTCGTGATCGATCTTCACCCCGCAAAGCCATAGTTCCTCGCCTTTTGAGAGGCGATGTACGTCAAACCCTGTGCCGGTGCGGACGTCGTGCATTTTGGCCGCTTGGCCCATCTCGCGACCAAAGTCATCGGCAAAGGTGAACTTCGCCAGATTTTCATCGCCTTCCACAAACACCACCTTGTAGCCCGCAGCCATGGCCATTCGCGCATCGTCAGTCGGTACTTTTTCTGAATTCCAAGTGGCATGCGCCTTGGAAATGACCTGATGGTGGAATGCCTGGGGCGTTTGGATCCTGAATAGTCCGGCGCGTTCTACGGCTTCGGACAGTATCGAATTAGTGTTCGCGCGCGAAAGGCTGTCGACCACAGGAAGGGCAGGAACCGCGCCATCGGAAGAAGCCAATGCATCCAACAACCGATCTAGCACAGCGCTAGAAAGAAAAGGTCTTGCAGCATCATGAATGAATGTCATTCCATTAAATGATAAATTATCAAGATACTGGATAGCATTATTCACACTATCTTTGCGCTCTGCGCCGCCTTGTACAAAGGTGATGCCTTCAACACCCTCCAAAAGCTGAGCGGTAAGTTCAGCGTGAGCAGGTGCCACGACAACAATGATGGGGCCAAATGCAGGATGCTGGAGAAACTCTTCGACGCTATGGCGCAACATCGGTTTTCCACGGACGGTGCGAAATTGCTTTGGAACATCCCCGCCTGTGCGGCTGCCGCTTCCAGCAGCTACTATGATCGCGGCGGCCTTTGATTGTGCGGCATTCATCGTTCGCGCCCTAATCGTTGCAGGCTTGCGCGCCAAGACGAATATCGCTAGGGCGCTGCCTAAAATTTAGGCAGTAACACTGCGTCAAATCCAATTCGAGTTTAAGATGAAATTGAAACCCATCCAGATCGGTCCGCTGGAAATTGAATGTCCTGTTGTTCTCGCCCCGATGACGGGCGTAACCGACATGCCATTCCGAACGCTTGTCCGTCGTTTCGGCTCTGGCCTTAACGTGACCGAGATGATTGCCAGCCAGGCCATGATCCGCGAGACGCGCCAGTCGCTGCAAAAAGCTGCATGGCACATGTCCGAAGAGCCAGTTTCGATGCAATTGGCCGGATGCGGACCCAAGGAAATGGCCGAAGCGGCGAAACTCAACGAAGATCGCGGCGCTGCGATAATCGACATCAACATGGGCTGCCCAGTGAAAAAGGTGGTCAACGGCGACGCTGGTTCAGCATTGATGCGCGACCTTCCTTTGGCTGCCAGCCTGATTGAAGCGACGGTGAAGGCTGTTTCGGTGCCGGTAACCGTGAAGATGCGCATGGGTTGGGATCATTCGAGCCTCAACGCCCCCGAACTCGCACATATTGCCGAAGATCTGGGTGCAAAGCTGGTGACGGTTCATGGGCGTACACGAAACCAGATGTACAAAGGCAGCGCCGACTGGGCCTTTGTCCGCAAGGTCAAGGACGCGGTCAAAATTCCGGTGATCGTCAATGGCGATATTTGCACCATCGAAGATGCTGACAAGGCGCTCGAGCAGAGCGGTGCAGATGGTGTGATGATTGGTCGCGGTGCCTATGGCAAACCATGGCTGTTGGGGCAAGTGATGCACTGGTTCAATACGGGCACGCGCTTGCCTGACCCAACACTCGATGTGCAATATGATCTGATCGTCGAACATTACCGTGCGATGATGGAGCATTATGGCGAGCAGGTAGGTGTGCCCTGCGCGCGCAAGCATATTGGCTGGTACACCAAAGGCCTGGTTGGCTCTGCCGAGTTCCGCAACAAGGTGAACCGCATCGACGATGCCAATGAAGTGCTCGGTGAACTTGCGCGCTTTTACGAACCATTGATGAGTCGCTCCGACGTATTGCGTGATGCCGCCTGACGCGCCGACATTGACTGCCAACCGTCCACCCGACGGTTTGCTGTTGTCTACAATATCGTTGCCACTACTATTGTCAGGCGCCGATAACCATATCCTTTATGCCAACGAAGCAGCAGAAGCCTATTTCGGGCGGAGTAGCCGGCGCATCATTGGGGAGACGGCGCAGTCGCTGCTGCGCTTTGCCAGTGAACGGCTGAACAGCGCCATCGAAGCACGCGAGAGCGATATCAGCGCGCAAAATATGCGTTTCCAGACGATGGGTGCGCAATCCAACTATGTCGACCTGAACATTTCCACGCCGCTGGGATATCCCGAGTGCCGCTTGTACATCCTAGTTCCGCGGCAGGCAGATCGCGACCAGATTGGCGAGCAGACCGATGGCGGCAAGCAGCAAGCAATGGGCGCGCCTGCTATTCTGGGCCATGAAATCAAGAACCCGCTTGCGGGTATCAAGGGCGCGGCGCAATTGCTGGCGCGCAAAGTCGATCCGAAACAGGCGCCGCTTACCGATCTCATAGTCCACGAAGTCGATCGCATTGCCCGACTGCTCGATCAGATGCAGAATTTGGGTCGCGTTATGCCCGGCCAGATGCAGGCTGAGAACATCCACGAACTGATCGAGCGTGCGATCCGTTCGGTCCGGGCAGCCAATAAAGCCATGCCTGCAATCGACATCAACTATGACCCGTCATTGCCCGATGTGCAGATAGAGGCTGACGCCATGGTGCAGGTATTGATCAACCTGATCCAGAACGCCATCGATGCGCTGGCGCATACCAGTGAACCGCAAATCGGCATTTCAACTCGTTTCGTGATGGGGGCTGCCTTGCGGAGCGAGGGCGATCGCGGGATCCGCCTGCCGGTTGAAGTGGCGATCAGCGACAACGGCCCCGGAATAGCCGAGCATATCGAGAATGAATTATTCTCACCCTTTGTTACCACGAAGCGCGAAGGGCAGGGGCTCGGCCTTGCTATTGTGCGCAAATATCTATCGCAGATGAACGGGCGCATCGCAGTCGAACGTGATACCGAGAGCGAGCGCACAATTTTCCGTATCTTCCTGCCCGTTGCCGAAAGAAAGATTAGCGCATGAGTGCCGACAAGGTTTTGATTGTCGAGGATGACAGCTCGATCGGTATGGTGGTGCGTTCAGCGCTGGAGGCAGAAGGTATCGAAGTCGACGTCTGCGAAAGCGCCAGCGCGCGCGATGCCGCCTTGGCGGGCAATCGCTATGACCTGATGCTCACCGACGTCGTGCTTAAGGATCGTGACGGCATTTCGAGCCTTGAGGATGTCATCGCGCAATGGCCTGATATGCCCATCATCATTATGTCGGCGCAAAACACGCTCGATACGGCGGTTCGCGCCAGTGAAATCAATGCGTTCGAATATTTCCCCAAGCCGTTCGACCTCGATGAACTGGTTCTTGCGGTTAAGCAGGGGATCGAGAAGCGCAAGGCGGATAGCCAGAGCGAGAGCAGCACGCTTCTCGAAGCCACTATGCCGATGGTCGGTCGCAGCCCTGCCATGCAGGATGTGTATCGCATGGTTGCGCGGCTGCTACGAAACGACCTGACCGCACTGATCCTTGGGGAATCGGGTACCGGAAAGGAGTTGGTTGCAGAGGCCATCCACAATCTCGGCCACCGGAAAACCGGCCCCTTTGTGGCCGTCAACATGGCCGCGATTCCATCAGAACTCATCGAGGCCGAGCTTTTCGGTCACGAAAAAGGCGCGTTCACCGGCGCGGTCGGGCAGGGAATTGGTCGCTTCGAACAAGCGCAAGGCGGAACGCTGTTCCTCGATGAAATTGGCGACATGCCTTACCATGCGCAGACGCGCTTGCTGCGAACGCTGCAAAGCGGCACCATCAGCCGTATAGGCGGCAAGGCGAGCATTCGCCTCGATGTGCGCATCATCGCGGCGACCAATCAGGATCTCGAAGCACTCATTGCGGAGGGTAAGTTCCGCGAAGATCTTTACTATCGTTTGAACGTCGTGCCGGTGCACCTGCCGCCGCTACGTGCGCGGCCAGAAGATATCGGCTTGCTTACGCGCCACTTCCTGGGTCTTGCGGCGAGCGAGGGTCTGCCCACGAAGCAGATCGACGAGGATGCAATTTCCCGCCTTACGCAAATGCCGTGGCGTGGAAATGTTCGTGAGCTCAAAAACTTCGTTTACCGGCTTACCCTCACCGCACGAGAAGATTGCATTTCCGAAGCCACGGTTTTGCAGATTTCCGGCCCGGGAGAGGCAGAGCCGGCAATCAGCGGGGCGGCTTGCAGTTTTGAGGCGGCCGTCGGGCAATTCATGATCGAGCAGCGCCAGCGTGGCCATGGTCGCGAACGTATTTATGCAAGGGCGCTGGCTGCATTTGAAAAGCCGTTGCTGCAATCGATCATGCAGCAGGCGCGCGGCAACCAGTTACAGGCCGCAGCCATGCTTGGCATCAACCGCAACACGTTACGGAAAAAACTGAACGATTATGGTTTGGTCGGAAACAAGTTAGGCGAAACGCGACGGTGATGCGATAAGTCGCACATCACGGTTGTGATTGTGCTTTTCTTGCAACGCTTCTCGTGCAACAAGTTGCTTAATGGCAACAGTTCATGCTGACATTGGCCCAAAATCGCCGAGCCGGTTTCGTAACTGGCTGTCGGCGGTCGCTGCATGGGCTGGGCAGGCACAACGGATACGCTATCTTGAAATAGGCAGTGTATTGTTGCTGGTCTTCATGGCCGGTTTCACCGCCTATATTCTGGTCGGGCAGGGGCCGAGAACCGAACCACTCTCGCCACCTGTTGCTGCGGCATTGTTGATCGCAAACCTCCTGCCGGCGACCAGCCTCTTGATGCTGGCGGGGCGTCGGTTGGCCATTCAGCGCGCAAAGCAGGATGGGGAAGGGGAGGGCTCGCTCCACGTCCGGTTGGTTATAATATTCTCGATGCTCGCAGCTGTGCCCGCATTGCTACTCGCTATCTTTGCATCGGTACTTTTCCAGAGCGGCGTGCAGTTCTGGTTTTCCAATTCAGCGCAGGGCATGCTCGAAAATGCAGGCGCATTGGCCAAGGGCTATTATGAGGAAAAGCTGCGCGATGTAGGCGATGAAACGGTGGTGATGGCGGGCGACATACGCTTCGCACTTGATCAGGCCAGCCCCACCGACCCGCAGTTCCTGAGCTTCTATTATGATCAGGTCCTTCGCCGAAAACTCAGCGAATCTGCGATTGTCACAATAGGAAAGGACAATGGTGAGCGGACATTGGTAGTTGCCGCGCCCGAAGAACGCAAGGAGAACTGGATTACCCCAACCGACCTCAAGCGCCTTCGCAGTGGCGAGGATATGGTGGTCACAGCCCAACCTGATCGCATCGTTGCGGTAAGCAGGCTGTTCGACAATCCTGAAACCTATTTATACGCGAGCCGAACCGTGTCGGTGCCATCGTTCATGCTTGGCGAGAAGGCACAGAGCGTCCTCAAAGATTACAAGGCGATGGAGGCGCGGTCGCGCAACCTGCAACTGCAGTTCAATGCCTTGCTATATGTCGTTTCGCTCCTGATCATAGGCGCGGCCACCTGGGTCGCGTTGCTGGTTGCAGACCGATTGGTGCGCCCCGTAAACGATCTAGTCGATGCCGCCCAACGCATTGCTGATGGCGATCTGTCGATACGGGTGGAAGAGGAAGACCAGCGCAAGGATGAGGTTGGC
Organism: Sphingorhabdus buctiana; assembly: GCF_042680825.1. Classification (NCBI taxonomy): domain Bacteria; kingdom Pseudomonadati; phylum Pseudomonadota; class Alphaproteobacteria; order Sphingomonadales; family Sphingorhabdaceae; genus Sphingorhabdus; species Sphingorhabdus buctiana. The sequence continues at coordinate 26,781 of NZ_JBHUEL010000004.1, read as the reverse complement.
TTCCTTTCGCGATCCTTTAACCGCATGACCGAAAGGTTGCAGAACCAGACCCAAACCTTGCTGTCCGCAAACCGGCAGTTGGAAGATCGCCGCGCCTTTATAGAAACGGTTTTGGAATCGGTATCGGCTGCCATTGTCAATGTCGATCGCGATGGCGTTATCAGGCTTGCCAACGGAACTGCGGAAACGCTGCTTTCGAAAAATGATGAGACGATAGTAGGCCAGACATTGGTAGACGCAGCGCCGTTCCTGAAAGAAGTGATCACGGAGGGACGATCGAACGCAATATTGCAGGTTGGCGATGGCACCGAACCGCAAACATTGGCTATCCGTATTTCGAGTGGCGACGGCGGGCAGGTGGTGACGTTTGAAGATATCACCCAACAGCTTTCCGACCAACGCCGCGCGGCCTGGTCAGACGTTGCACGCCGTATCGCACACGAAATCAAGAACCCGCTGACCCCGATCCAATTGGCGGCAGAGCGCTTGCGCCGCCGTTTCGGAAAGCAGATCGAGGACGGTGCGGATATATTCGAACAATTGACTGGTACCATCATCCGGCAGGTCGGCGACCTTCGTAATATCGCTGACGAGTTTTCCTCCTTTGCGCGCATGCCCAAACCCGTGTTTCGTGAGGAAAATCTGGCGGACATTGTGGGGCACGCAGTTTTCCTTTTCGAGGTAGCCAACACCGACATCGAGTTTCGGTTTGAGCCGCAAGTCACCGGCATAATTCCTATGTTTGCCGATCGTCGGCAGCTCGGCCAGGCGGTTACCAATATCCTGAAAAACGGCGTTGAATCAATTGAGCAGCGCAAAGCAAATTCAGGCGATGACAGTCCGAAAGGACAGATCAGGGCATTGATCAAAAGCGAGGCCGGCAAATTGGCGATACATATCGCGGATAATGGAACCGGCCTGCCAAGCGACCGTGAACGCATTGCCGAGCCTTATGTGACGACACGCGCGACGGGATCCGGGCTGGGGCTGGCCATTGTGAAGAAGATTGTCGAAGAGCATCAAGGAACGCTTGGTTTCGACGATAATCCGGATGGTGGCGCAATCGTAACCATGAGCTTTGACTTGGCGCGGCTTGATGCAATCGCAACGGGCAGCATCAACAGCGAAACCCACGACAATCGAAATTCAAAAGCAGAGTAGGGTAGGAAATGGCGCTCGACATCCTCATTGTCGATGATGAACAGGATATTCGTGAATTGGTGGCCGGGGTCTTGTCAGACGATGGTTACGAGACACGAACTGCAGCCTCCGCAGAAGCCGCTCTGGAAGCCTTTGACGAACGATTGCCTTCGCTCGTCCTGCTCGATGTGTGGTTGCGTGGTTCGAGCATGGACGGGCTTGAACTGCTAAAGCTGTTCAAGGAACGCGATGCAAATGTGCCAGTGATCGTATTTTCAGGGCACGGCAATATCGATACGGCAGTCGCTGCCATTTCCTCAGGTGCCGTCGACTTCATCGAAAAGCCGTTTGAAGCGGAAAAGCTGCTCCATCTGGTCGCGCGCGCTACCGAAACACAGCGGCTGCGCCAGGAAAATGAAACACTCCGCGCCTTGGTGGGGCAGGCAGAGGAATTGACCGGCGCATCGGCCGCAATCAATGCCGTTCGCGCTACCCTCAAGAAAGTCGCCGGAACGGGCAGCCGACTGTTGATTACCGGGCCTGCCGGTGTCGGCAAGGAAGTCGCGGCACGCTTGCTGCACAGTTGGAGCCCGCGTGCCGAAGCTCCTTTCATCACCATAAGCGCTGCACGGTTGAGCCCGGATCGGTTCGAAGAAGAATTGTTTGGCATCGAGGAAAACGGCCAGCTGATCCAGGCCGGCATGCTTGAGCGAGCCCATGGCGGAACCCTGTTCCTCGACGAAGTGGCCGACATGCCCTGGACAACACAGGGTAAGATTTTGCGGGTGCTAACCGAGCAAAGCTTTATCCGAGTGGGTGGCAATCGCCCGGTCCGGGTAGATGTACGTTTTGTTTCAGCGACCGCACGCGATCTTCAGGGCGAGATCGCGAATGGCCGTTTCCGCGAGGACCTGTTTTACCGGTTGAACGTGGTTCCGGTAGCCATCCCGCCCTTGTCCGAACGGCGCGAGGACATACCTGCGCTGGCAAGCCATTATGCTGCTCGTTTCGCCGTTGAGCACCGCGTTCCAGCGCCTTCGATATCGGACGATGCAATCGCGGCGCTGCAGGCCTGCGATTGGCCAGGCAATGTCCGCCAGTTGCGCAATATCATAGAACGGACCATCATACTTGCCCCGGCAGACCGGCTTGAACGGATTGACGCCGATATGCTGCCCAGTGAAATCAACGGCATTCATCCCGCTTATGGCGGCCAAATGAATTCCATCATGGGTTCGCCCCTGCGCGAAGCTCGTGAGGCATTCGAGCGCGAATATCTTCAAGTCCAGATACGCCGCTTCTCAGGAAATATTTCCAAGACGGCATCCTTCGTGGGAATGGAACGTTCAGCGCTGCACAGGAAACTCAAGCTCTTGGGTATTGTCGTGCGCAAAGGCAGTGAGGAAGGGGAGGACGAAGAATATTGATCGCGCCCTTCGCGAAAGTTTCAATCTGATCGCAGACAATTCGCGCAATTTTCATATTCGCGCAGTTACATTTTGATGTTATGTATACGATAAGCGGCCATAATTGGCGGGCACAGGTAAGTTCTCCCGACCCAAAAGCATAACAGGAAAGCATAATGACTGAAAAGAATAACGGCCTCCAGGACCTGTTCCTGAACTCTCTCCGCAAATCCAAAACACCTGTCACGATGTTCCTTGTCAAAGGCGTCAAACTGCAAGGCGTAGTGACGTGGTTCGACAATTTCTCGGTCTTGCTGCGCCGCGATGGTCAGTCGCAACTGGTTTACAAACACAGCATTTCGACAATCATGCCTTCACAGTCGCCCGATCGAGCTCCATTCGATGCCATGATGGCGAATGTGCAGCACCGCCCTGGAATGCTTCAGGACGTTTTCCTGTTTGCAATGCTCGACAAGCAGGAACCTGTGACGACTTTCCTTGTTAATGGCGTGATGCTTCAAGGTTCGATCGCCGCTTATGACCTGTTCTCGTTGTTGCTCGAACGCGACGGCACCATGCAGCTGGTCTACAAGCATGCGGTTTCGACCATCCAGCCTTTGCGGACGGTTAACCTTGCCGAATACAACAAGGATGCCGACGGAGGGGATGATTGAGCGTCTTCAACCGTAACGAAGACGACGGTTTTTCCCGCGGCACCGCCACAATTATCGCTTACCCTGAATTGCCCGGCACCGCGTCGGGCAATGCAGAATATCGTTTGGAAGAGTCTATAGGTCTGGCCGCCGCAATTGGCTTGGAAGTGATAGACGCGCGACATTACCGGGTTCGTTCCCCCCGCGCAGCGACCTTGCTGGGGGGAGGGCAAGTTGAAGAGCTAACACAGCTGGTTGAAGACAAGGGCGCGGAGCTACTGATAATCGATGGCGCGCTGACGCCGATCCAGCAGCGCAACCTTGAAGATCGGGTGAAAGCCAAGGTCATCGACAGGACGGGCTTAATCCTCGAAATATTTGGGGAACGCGCAGCGACAGCGGAAGGCCGGTTGCAGGTCGAACTGGCGCACTTGGATTATCAGGCGGGCCGCTTGGTACGCAGCTGGACCCACCTTGAGCGGCAGCGAGGTGGCTTTGGTTTCCTCGGCGGGCCTGGTGAAACACAGATTGAGGCTGACAGACGGATGATCCGTGATCGCATGGCGCGTCTGCGCCGCGAGTTATCGCAGGTTCAGCGGACGCGCGGCATTCATAGGGCACGCAGGAAAAAGGCCCCTTGGCCGACTATAGCGCTTGTCGGCTATACCAACGCAGGCAAATCCACCCTGTTCAATCGCCTGACCAAAGCGTCAGTGCTTGCTGAGGATTTGCTGTTCGCGACTCTCGATCCGACAATGCGGCAGGTAAAACTTCCCGGCGTGGAAAAGGCAATTTTGTCCGACACGGTTGGTTTCGTCTCCGATCTTCCGACACAGTTGGTCGCCGCCTTCCGGGCGACGCTCGAGGAGGTCACCAGCGCTGACTATATCGTCCACGTCCGCGACATCGCCCATCCATCGACGGAAGCGCAACGGGCGGACGTGTTGTCGATCCTGCATGAATTGGGGATTGAGGAAAATGGGGAAGGGGACAGCCCCCCTATTATCGAGCTTTGGAACAAGAGCGATAAATTGCCACCGGATGCAAAGGAGCATCTGGAGGAACTGGCGCGGCGTACTCCAAACTGTTTCCTCATTTCAGCACAAACGGGTGAAGGCGTGTCCGCCTTTGTTGAAGATATTGCTGCGCGTATTTCGGCCGAAGGTGTTCAGCGAAATCTGGTGATCGATGCCTCGAAAGGTGATGTGCTTGCTTGGTTGCACGCCAAAGGTCAGGTCAATGCGGTCGAGGAAAAGGCAGGGGAGTTGCATATTATCGCGACGCTTACCCCGCGCGCTTGGGGTCAATATGACAAGCTCTATATGGCGGTTTAGGCCTTCTCTTCCTTTTTGACCCGCTTCCAAAGCTCCTCTTTAGCTTCCAGATCAAGTGCGACGAACTGGTCACCTGCAATCTCTTCCATTGCCCGGAAACGGCGTTCGAACTTACCGTTTGCCGCTTTCAATGCGCTTTCAGCATTAACACCAGACAAACGGCACACATTCACAGCAGCAAAAAGCAGATCGCCAGCTTCTTCTGCGGTGTGCGCGGGATTTCTGGCATCTCGCAGTTCGACGATTTCTTCTTCCAGTTTGGCAATCGCGTCGTCGACAGTATCCCAATCGAAACCTGTCCGCGATGCACGTTTCTGAAGTTTCTGCGCGCGAAGCAAAGCCGGCAAAGCATTGGCGATATCGGCGAGCGCAGATGTATCGCTTGATTTATGCTGGCGCTCGGTGGCTTTGATAGCTTCCCAGTTGGTGACGACGGCATCGGCGGTATCGGCCGATACATCAGCAAAGACATGCGGGTGGCGCCGGATCATCTTCGCACTGATGCCATCGATCACATCCTGCAAATCAAACAATCCAGCTTCCTGAGCCATTCGACTGTGAAACACGACCTGGAGCAGCAAATCGCCAAGTTCATCCTTCAGCGCCGCCATATCGTTTCGCTCGATCGCGTCGGCCACCTCATAGGCTTCCTCGATGGTGTACGGGACGATAGTCGAAAAATCCTGCTCAAGATCCCAGGGACAACCCGTCACGGGCGTGCGCAGTTTGGCCATGATTTCAGCCAGTTTTTCAACCGAGGGGGGTGTCATCGACATTCCATCTTTAAGTACGATAATATATATTATGTTAAGTAATATGTTTTTGCGGATGAAGCTTCAGGGCTGAAGTTCCATCACGTCCCCTTTCACCGTCCAGCTTGAAAAGCTGTCGAGAAAGTTCATTCCAACAACATTGGTGTCGCCAAAATTCTCTGCGATGACGACCTGGTGGTCATCGATCTGCAAATCACCAATTCGAAATTCACGTACATCACCTAGTTTGGCACTGATGATACCGTTGGCGGTTTCCAATTCGGTGGTACGTCCATCGAGCTTAACTTTAGCTGCGGCGGCCAAATCAGCGTTAATGGCCGTTGTCGATGCACCGCTATCGACCATGAAATCCGCAGACTGGCCGTTTACCGATGCACGAAGCCAGAAATGGCCGTCATCCTGTCGAACCAGTCGCAATTTTTCACCTGCCATGCTTTGGCGCGGTGCACCGGTCAGTTCGCCTTTTACCCGGTTCCACATCATGGAAAGCTCGGGCCGAAAGCTAAACCCAATGAAAACCACGACGAAGATGGCTGCCCAAGCGCCAATCATTTTTGCATATTGGCGCAGTGGCAAACGCCGCGCGATCAAACCACTCGCAATCAGCACTAGAATAATAAGAGCATAAACGGCTTCGGGTGTTGCCAAGCGGTCCATGCTAAGCAGCCTTGCTGAACAATCTGAAGAAATTGTTCGTGGTCTGTGCCGCAAGGCTTTCTATTTCAATATTTTTCAGTTCTGCAAGGAAGCGCGCCGTATCGCTCACAAAGGCTGGCTCACAGGTCCGTCCGCGGTGTGGAACAGGTGCAAGGAAGGGAGAGTCGGTCTCGATCAAGAGCCGATCGTCAGGAATTGTTTGAGCGATTTCCTGCAAATCCTTGGCATTTTTGAACGTCACAATGCCTGACAGCGAAATGTAAAGCCCCAGATCAAGCGCGATACGAGCGAAATCGGCGCTGGCGGTGAAACAATGGATGACGCCGGAATAGGCACCCTGCTCCATCTCTTCACGCATGATACGCGCCGTATCTTCCTCTGCATCGCGGGTATGGACGATGATCGGCAATCCGCTTTCGCGGGCTGCAACGATATGCTGCCTGAAACAGGCTTGCTGCTGTTCGCGATCGCTATAGTCATAATAATAGTCGAGCCCGGTTTCGCCGATACCGATTACGTCGGGATGCCGCGCTTTTTCGACCAGTTTTGCGGAAGTCATGTCACCATGCTGGTCGGCTTCGTGCGGGTGAATGCCTACCGAAGCCCAAACAGCTGGTTCACGTTCCGCAAGCCCGATCACCGCATCCCATTCGCTTTCGCGCGTGGATATGTTGAGCATGCCCTGTACGCCATTCGCCCGCGCGCGCGCCAGCACCTCCCTCTCCTGCTCGACCAAGCCCTTGTAATTCAGGTGGCAGTGGGAATCGATAAACATGCATCAATCCTCTGCGGTCAATTCCAGGCGCGGGAAAATCGGGGTTGGTGGCGCTATGGTGACGCCAGAACTTGCCAGACGGGCGTAATAGTCCTGATCGTTCAATGCTGCATAATCCCGGCCATGCGCCTCGATGCCCAGTTGGTCGAGCAATTTGGACGCCGAGGTCGGGATCACCGGCTGCACCGCAATGGCCAATGAACGCATGGCCCGCAGCAATGTTTCGAGCACCGCCTCCATGCGCGCGGGATCAGTTTTGCGCAGTGCCCAAGGCGCTTGCGCATCGATATACTGATTGCATGCAAATACGGCACGCATCCAGCTGTCCAACCCTTGCGAAAAGGCAAAGGCAGCGAATTCACGCGTTACATCATTACGACATGCATCGTCGACCAGAGCAAGCAGTTCTTCATCCTCTGCCGCCTTGACGTCACTTTGCGGCAACCGCCCTTCCAAATTCTTGGAAATGAATGATAAAGTGCGCTGCGCAAGATTGCCGAAGCTGTTCGCTAGGTCTGCATTTACACGGGAAACGATGGCCTCGGCGCTATATGTCCCATCCTGTCCGAAGCTCACTTCGCGCATCAGGAAGTAACGCAAGGCATCGACCCCAAAGCGTTCGGCCAACTCCATCGGATCGACAACATTGCCCAATGATTTGGACATTTTCTCTCCGCGATTGAGCAGGAAGCCATGGCCAAACACTTGTTGTGGCAAAGGCAGATCGGCCGACATCAGGAACGCTGGCCAATAGACGGCGTGGAAACGGACAATATCCTTACCGATGATATGAACATTGGCCGGCCAGAAACGCGCAAAATCACTGTTTTGATCGGGAAAACCCAATCCAGACAGATAGGTCGTCAGCGCATCGACCCACACATACATGACATGCCCTGGCGAACCCGGCACCGGCACGCCCCAATCGAAACTGGTGCGAGATACGCTGAGATCCTTGAGGCCACCTTCGACGAAGCGCAGAACCTCATTCTTGCGGCTTTCAGGGCGTATGAAGTCCGGATTTTCGCTGTACAACTTCAGCAGCGCGTCTTGATATTTGGACAGGCGGAAAAACCAGCTTTCCTCAACCGTCCACTCGACAGGAGTGCCTTGCGGGGAGAGCTTTACACCCCCTTCCCCTTCGGTAAGTTCCTCTTCGCCGTAGAAAGCCTCATCACGAACCGAATACCAGCCTTCATACCGGTCGAGATAAAGATCGCCCTTGGCTTCCATAGCCTTCCACAAGGCGATGCTAGCCTCATGGTGCTTCGCATCGCTGGTACGCATAAAGACGTCATTGGAAATATCAAGTCCGGCGCACATTTGCCTGAAATAAGACGACATTTCATCTGCAAATTCGAGCGTTTCGCGCCCTGCGGCACGAGCGGTTTGCGCCATTTTCAGACCATGCTCGTCTGTACCGGTAACCATGCGCACATCGCGGCCCATCAAGCGCTGGAAACGGGCAATGGCGTCGGTGGCGATGGCTTCATACGCATGGCCGATGTGGGGACGGCCATTGGGATAGGCTATCGCAGTCGTGATGTAGAAAGGTTCCGACATTTTCTTTTCTGTACAATCTTCAGGAAATCTCAGCCGCGTTTGTGCAGGCTGGCTAGCAGGTTGCCCATTTGGAGGAGAACCGCCTGTTTATCAAGTGTCAGGCCAATGGCGCGTGACGCAAGCCTGTCGGCTTCATGAAAGGCATCGACCGCTGTTATCACCGTATCTGAAGCCATTTCTCGGCCGACCGACGCAATTTTGACGGGAACGAAGCGGAGGAAAGCCTCATAACTTGGCTGCGCAGATTTCACCGACAGGGATTCGGCGAGCTCATGGCGCAACTTGTTGGTGGGATCGCCAGTCCGCAAAATGTCGTCAGCGATGCCTTCGATCGTTCTGAAATCCATGCCTGCCAGCGACAAAGCCTGTCCAGGTAGACCCCGCCCTGATTGCACCAAAACGTCTACTTCGCTTTGCGACGCGTCTGGAAGAGCCCGCATCAATGCTTTGCGCATATCGTCGTCGGAAAGCGCTTCGAAGCGCAGAAGCTGACAACGCGACCGGATGGTCGGCAAAAGCCGGTCACTCGCATGACTTATGAGGATGAAATAGGTCCCGACCGGAGGCTCCTCAAGCGATTTGAGCAGGGCATTTGCCCCTCCCCGCTCCAGATCGTCAGCTGCATCGATAATGACAGCCCGCCGAGGGCCCATGGATGGCCGGGTCGTCAGGCTGTGCTGAACCTCGCGGATCTGATCGATGGTAATGCTGCGCTTCAGCTCCGCATCCGGGTCAGCTACCTCACCATCCTTGGGGGCTTCCTTGGGCAAACGCTGAACCCAGATAATGTCCGGATGGGTTTGGTGATCGACCATCGAGGAGTAGCGGTTATCCAGATCGACGAGCATCCGTGCCGCTTCCTTGGCAAAGCTCGCCTTTCCGACGCCGCGTGGTCCGGCCAAAATCCAGCCATGGTGCAGGCGCCCACTGGCGAGGCCCTTGGCAATCGCCTGAAAATGCGCATCATGTCCAAAAACCTGGCTCATGGCAGCAAGTCTGCAATCTTTTCGAATATCAAAGCCGCCACTTCTTCGGGGGTTCCGCTGGCATCAACGAGCCGCACACGCTGCGGCTCTGCTTTCGCAATCTGGTGGAATGCGTCGCGAACCCGCTGGTGGAAATCGTCATTTCGGCCGCCAATTCGGTCCGAATTTTCGCCATCACGCGCGCGCGTCCGCTGCCGTGAAGCTTCGAGTGGAAGGTCGAGAATAATTGTCCTGTCTGGCAAATATCCAGCACTACCGATTTGGTGCAATGCCAAGATGGTTTCGTCGCTGACGCCCAGGCTCGCCCCCTGATAAGCGCGGCTACTGTCAAGAAAGCGGTCGGAAATGACCCAAACACCCTTTGCGCATGCAGGCTTTATCCGTTTTTCGACATGGTCGCTGCGTGCAGCGGCAAACAGCAATGCTTCTGCAGCCGGCCCCCATCGATCATCACCGCCACCAAGCAGCAGATTCCGGATCGCTTCTGCACCCTCGGTACCGCCCGGTTCGCGGGTAAGATCAACATCCAAGCCAAGCGTTTTCAATCGCTCCGCCAACAAGGCAATCTGGGTCGACTTGCCCGCCCCTTCACCACCTTCGATCGATATGAACCGCCCCAATGTCACGCAATCTTGCTCCATAACCCACGCAAACCATTCCATGCCCTCTCGACAAAGCCGGCTGCCGGAATTTCCTTTGCTGCAACAAGCGGAAAAGTGCGGGTTAGTCCATCGGGATAATGTATCGACAATGCACCGACGCGATCGCCTTTCTTGAAAGGGGCTTTGATCGGACCATGGTAGCGAACGATCAACTTGGCATTCGCGATTTTCCCCCGAAGCCCCAGCAAGGAAACCTGATGGGGAATAATCGCAGCAACATCGTCTTCCGTACCGAGTTGCACCGGAATCCGCGCCACTTCCTGCCCGGCGGCAAATACGGGGCGTTCCTGCCAGTTTTCGAAGCCCCAGTGCATCAATCCGCGTGCTTCCTGAACCCGGGCCTCCATCGACGGCAAACCGGCTATCACCATGATCAGGCGCCGCTCGCCGCGCTTGGCCGTGCCTACAAGGCTATATCCCGCCGCGCTGCTGTGTCCGGTCTTCATTCCATCCGCACCTTCGACAGCGCCCAACAGCGGATTGCGGTTGATTTGGGTGATACCATTCCAGCGGAACGAACGTCGATTGAAGTAGCGCGCGAACATATCCGGATGATCGTCCAATATGTGCCGTGCCAATATCGATAGGTCTTCCGCCGTCGAATAGGTACGGTTTCGGTCTGGCCAACCATTCACAGTCGCGAAATGGCTGTTCACCATGCCAAGGCGCTTGGCGGTTTTGTTCATTTCGTCGATGAAGGCAGCCTCGCTCCCCGATACTCCTTCTGCCAAAACAACAGAGGCGTCGTTGCCCGATAGCGTTAAAACGCCGTGCAACAGGTCGCTTATGGTGGCTTTCTGCCCGGCTTTCAGAAACATGCTGGACCCACGGTTGTTCCACTTGGCCCATGTTGAAGGCTTTACCGTTACTGCTGTTTCAAGTTCAACCTGACCGGATTTGACAGCTTCGAAAGCAACATAGGCGGTCATCAACTTTGCCATTGAAGCGGTCGGTATGCGCTTGTCGGCAGCGCGTTCGAGCAGGACTACGCCGCTATCCTTGTCGGCAAGATAAGCAATCGGCGCTTGTGCCTGATAGCTCGATGTTGCCGCTCGCGCTTGCGCGGCACCAATCAATAGCATCAGGATGAAAAAGACACGCATCCCCGGTTAGTTAACCCGCGAATGCATGCTTCGCCAGTCAAAGCTGGTCGCGGAGCAACCTTGCTTGTGGATAGCCACGCTTGTGCGCTTCACTCAGCGCCGATTGGGCTTCCTTCTCATCGCCATAAGGGCCGAAACGGACACGAAACAATTTGCCATCGGCGGCAGGCGCAACATGGGCACTCAGTTTCTTTGCCAGCGCGTCTGCATTGCCGCGCGATGCAAAAGCGGCGACCTGAACCACATAACCGGCTTTGCTCACCGGCTGCACCGTGGCTTTTTTGTCGGCTGCTTTGGCCGCTACTGGGGTTGCCGCCTTCACCGTTTTTGTCTTCGCTGACGCAGCTTTGGATGCTGGAACACTAGCTAGCACCGGCGGCGTCTGTTTCGCCAGTTTTTCGCGCAAAATCTTCAGCAGTGATTCCGGGGTATCCATACGTCCGCTCGCGGCCATTCCGGATCGCAACGCTGATCGTTCATTTTCGGGCGGGTTGACGCGCCTGACGCGCACCGGGCTGGCATTCCCATCGGCAATACCCAATTGCCGAGCGGCACCTTCGGATAGGTCAATAAGCCGCTCGTTGGTCATAGGACCACGGTCATTGATCCGCACGAGAATGGTGCGCCCCGTATCCAGAGCGGTCACCTCGACATAGCTGGGCAAGGACAACGTCTTGTGCGCCCCGGTTATGGCAGACGGAGAAAACTCCTCTCCGTTTGCCGTTTTGGTGTTGCCGCCATTGCCCGGATACCAGCCTGCCAACCCGACTTCATCGTAGAGGGCCGTATCTGCTGGCGTATATTTGACCGAACCGATCGTGAATGGATCACCGATGGTTAGCGGATAATCCATTACCCTTTCGGACGAAGCCGAACTCACCGATGTGACGGACGTCTGATCGGGCGTGCTGCACGAAGCCAGCGTCAATAACGCAATCATCGATGCCGATAGTCTAGTTTCGAACCTCATTGGCGAGCAAACCTACTGAAAGAGCGTAAAAATTGGAGCAATTATAGTCCAATATCGCGCGATAGTTGCTGCCCAGTAAATATGCGGTGCGCCCTGCGCCGTCTGGCTCAATCAGCACGGCCTGCATATTGTCATCGGGCCAAACGCCATTCTCAGGCACGATCCCGCGCTGTTTCCATTCGGAAATACGCATCCAGCGACTATGGCGCGAAAACACCCTGGCGCAGCGCGTGGGAGCCAGTGAACTGCGCACGGAATTGCGATCAAAGGTGGCTGGTACATTGACGGCAAAGCCCCAAGGTTCATTCCTGCGCCATCCGGCATTCAACAGATAGTTTGCGATCGATGTCATCGCATCGACTTCACTTTTCCAGATATCTGCATATCCATCGCCATCGCCATCACGGGCCAGGCGAAGATAAACGGACGGGAGGAATTGCGGCCTGCCAAGCGCCCCTGCCCAGCTCCCCGTAATTGCATAGGACGGCACACCGCGATCGATCATCTTCAGGACTGCAACAAGTTCCGCTTCGAACAATTCCCGGCGGCGACCTTCAAAGGCCAATGAAGCGAGCGCGTCGGGCGCATGGAAATTCCCCATAACCGCGCCATAGTTGGTCTCATGACCATATATCGCGATCATCACTTCTTCCGGGACGCCGGTTTCGTTTTCGATCCTCTGTAAAAGCGGACGCAATTCTCGATATTTGGCACGGCCGCGATTGATCCGCGCTGCATCCACATGTTTCAGGCGATAGGGTTCAAAATCCGGGATTGCGGCATTACCCGGCGTTTCGGGTTGCCCGCGATCCAACTGCACCACCCTTGGCAGATATGTCAGCGTCGGCATCACCCTGTCGAGCGTTGCCTTGCTGACACCTTCCTGTTCAGCACGTTCGCGTACCGATTGCAAATATTGCCCAAAGGCATGCGAATGGCTTTGCTGGGGCAAAGTCGGAGCCGATTGTTGTGCCGACAGGGCAGCGGGGGGGCTTGCAATGGCAAGCAACAAGGCCGCAGCGATACCATCCACCGGCCATTTCCCTATATGCAACGCCACTTGTTCCTCCAATTGCCCGACTGCCAAGTGATAACATGGAAAAATTTCAGCGGACAGGAAAACTGCGCAACCTGGCGTAAAATGCGCACTCATTGGCGAGCCTTGGCTATTGAGAGCCGGAGCGGTCACAATACTTGCCAGCGCCCAGATTCCTGTCTAGGGCCGCTCCCGAAGAGGACAGGTGGCCGAGTGGTTTAAGGCAGCGGTCTTGAAAACCGCCGTGGGTGCAAGCTCACCGTGGGTTCGAATCCCACCCTGTCCGCCACTTTCCAGACATTTCGAGCATCCGCAATTTACACGCGCATAATTGTTTAGGTGATCGTGACCGAGCGTTCTAGGCTGCTTGTCCAAGGCCTGCGGTTTTTGCCCTCGCCGGTCCTGAAAGGAACACCGAGATGGAAACGACGCTGGAAATAGCAATCGCCGCATTTGCCTTAACAAGCATGGGAACAGCGTCTGCAGCCGAGCCCGCCGCGCCTTTTGCGACCGATGTTTCCGGATCATCGGTTGTATGGGGCGGCTGCCCGCCGATCTTTACCGGCGCCTGCCAAATGACAGTGCTACAGGGCGATCCTTCAAAGCCAAATTCGGACGTCGTATTGAAAGTCGGTCCAGGCAACACCCTGCCCTTGCACAAGCACAGTTCAGCAGAGCGAATGATCCTTTTGACTGGCGAATTGCAGGTTAAATATGATGGCTCTGAGGCAGTAATCCTGAAGCCTTCGCATTACGCATATGGTCCCGCAGGCCTGCCGCATGTCGCCGCCTGCGTTAGCGATGTTGCCTGCACATTGTTTATCGCGTTTGAGGGTGCTGTGGATGCGGAATTGGTGTCCCACCCCGGACATTGAGTTTCGAAAACAGCGAAATGGCTGAGTCGATTTTCCGGATTGCCTCCTCATAAGAGTATGATCGAATTCCCATGATAATTACAACCACATTGGTTGTAATATCTCGAGCCGACAAAAGTATCGTTACAGGTAGTACAGTTAACCTGAACATTTATATTTATTGTATTTCAATTGCATAAGATACTCGCTGCGGAGCTATCGACTAGATTTCGGCGTTTCACGCCTTCAGCTTTCAGAGCATAATCTTGATCTAAATCAAATCAATTATGAAACAAATCGCACAGTATCACTCATGCAATGTGTTGGGGAGTGGGTGGCATGGAATACACCGAACAAAACTTCATTCCATTTTTAATGGTGGGACTAATCCTGATTGTGAATCTTGGTACATGGATGATGGACAATCCATGCAATCCAGCGTTGAGCTCGGCTATAATGTCCGGTGGCGCACTTTGGTTCATTTACCTCGCGATGCGAAAAGGTAGCTGATACCGCTTATTCAGGCTCGCTCCGCAGCTATCGGATGCGGTTTGCTGATCCAGCGCGTGACGTCTCGAATTCGGCTTGCAGGGTGGGTCATTGCCCACCCATTTCGAAAGACTATTTCTCTTCCGCCAATTGCCCGCCGTTGGAAGCGTTTTCGCCGAATGCGCTGGTGGTACCATCGATCATCATCTGGATCTCTTCATTGGCATATTTTTCGGCATCGGCTTGTTTCGAACCGAAGCTTTTCTCCGATTTTACCAGCATTTCAAAATAGGTCTGCCGTTCGGCCGGACAGGCCTTCTGGATCGCATCGTTGAATTCAGCACCCGATTTCTTGACCTTTACCGCTTCATTATGCTCGCGGATCAGGCAGTTGTTGAAGCCTTTGCGCGCGTCATCGAGCGGATCGCCCTTCATGGCTGCCATGTTGAGCGCCATGGCCAGCGCCAAGCTTGTCATCATCATAAGCTGTTGCTCCCCAGTTTGTGCGAACGTTGATTAACGTCTTCCCCGCACCGTGGTTATCACAACGGTGCGGGATGCTGCAATGTTCCATATTGCAACTGAATCGTCGCTGAACCCTTTGGTTAGCGGATGCGTTTGCCACCTTTTACAACTGCGTCGACTGACTCGAGTTCGCGGACATTGGCGAGCGGATCGCCATCGACCGCAATGATATCGGCAAAGCGGCCGACCTCAATCGCGCCAACATCCTTTTCACGGCCCAGCGCCTGCCCCGCGTTGCGCGTCGCAGCCTGAATCGCTTCGAGCGGGCTCATTCCATATTCGACCATCACGCGGAACTGCTTGCCGATTTCGCCATGCGGCATAACGCCAGCGTCGGAGCCAAAGACCATCTTCACGCCTGCCTTGTGCGCCTTGCGGAAATTGTCGCGCTGGATCTGCGCGACTTCGCGATCCTTGCGCAAATTATCCTCCAGTACGCCATTTTTCGCGCCTTCGGCCTGCGTATATTCGGTGTTGTAGATATCCATAGAGAACCAAACCGGGCGGGCGCGTGCAGCCGCCAGCTTGATGCCTTCATCGTCGACAAGGCTGGCATGTTCGATGGTGTCGATACCGGCCTTGATCGCGGCTTTGATGCCATCCGCGCCATGGGCATGCGCCGCAACGCGGACGCCCCATTGATGCGCCTCTTCGGCGATTACCCGAAGATGATCCTCGGAAAGCTGCTGCTGACCAGGTTCGGTGTTGCGCGAGAACACCCCGCCGGTCGCACATACCTTGATGACCTCGGCGCCATATTTGCGTTGGCGGCGAACCTGATAACGCAATTCATCCGGGCTATCGCCAATGCCCTCTTCCTTCTCAGGCTTTTCAAGGCTGGGGGGCAGGAAGGTGGAATCGCAATGGCCACCGGTTGCGCCGAGCGCATAGCTCGCGGGCACGATCCGCGGCCCAACCGCATAGCCATTTTCAATTGCTTGTTTGAGGCCGATATCGTTGCGGTTGTCCGAACCCACATTACGGACGGTGGTGAAACCGGCATCGAGCATGGCCTTGGCACTGCCAACCGCGGTCATGCCCCAGAAGCTATCGGTAAATTCGAGGCCGCGATAGCCACCGATGTCGGCAGGACCATCGAGGTGGACGTGCATGTCGATCAGGCCGGGAAGCAGCGTTTTGTCACCCAGATCGATATGGGTAACGTCGGCGCCCCACTTGACTGTGCGGGCATCGGCAATGCTTGCAATGCGGCCATTATCGTCCACGAAGATGGCGGGATGCTCGACCATCTTGCCAGTCATTACGTCGAGCATACGCGCGCCGGTGATGACGGTGTTGGCGAGCGCGGAAGTGGATTGAACCGCCAATATCGCAGCTGCACCCGTTGCCAAAAGTCGCGCTTTGCCGCGCAGGTTATCAGTCAATTTCATGAGTTTTGCCTCCCGAATCTGTTGCCTGAACTTAGGCAGATCGGGAGGCGAAATGACAATGATTTTTACATCGATGATGTATTAGCGATGACTCGCATCAAATGTGCAGCGCCTTCCCATAGGCCCCAAGCACGCTCTCATGCATCATTTCGGAAAGCGTCGGATGCGGGAAGACGGTGTGCATGAAATCGGCCTCGACCAGTTCGGCGGTCTTGCCAATGGTATAGCCCTGGATCAGCTCGGTGACCTCGGCGCCCACCATATGCGCGCCGAGCAGCTCGCCGGTCTTGGCGTCGAATACGGTCTTGATGAAGCCTTCGGCCTCACCCAGCGCAATGGCCTTGCCGTTGCCGATGAAGGGGAAATTGCCGACCTTCACCTCATAGCCCGCTTCCTTGGCCTTCGCCTCGGTCAAGCCAACGCTGGCTACCTGCGGGTGGCAATAAGTGCAGCCAGGGATGTTCTTCGGGTCCATTGCGTGCGGATGGCCGCCTGCAATAGCTTCGGCCGCAATCACGCCCTCATGGCTCGCCTTGTGTGCGAGCCAGGGTGGCGCCGTGACGTCACCGATGGCCCACAGGCCGGGTACATTGGTGCGGCACATCGGATCGGTCTTGATATGTCCGCGTTCGGTTTCGACGCCGATCGCCTCCAACCCTATATTCTCGGTATTGGGAACGATGCCGATGGCGACGATGCAGTGGGTGAATTCGCTCTTGGCGACCTTGCCATCCTTGTCCTTGATTTCGGCGGCGACGCCGCTGGCGCTGGCCTTCAGTGACTGTACCCCTGCCCCAGTCAGGATGGTCATGCCCTGTTTCTTCAGTGCCTTTTCGAGGAAGGTCGATACGTCGGCGTCCTCGACGGGAACAATGCGGTCCATCGTTTCGACGACGGTCACTTCGGCGCCCATATCGTTGTAGAAGCTGGCAAATTCGATACCGATCGCGCCGCTGCCGATTACCAGCAGTTTCTTCGGCATTTCGGGCGGGGTCATCGCGTGGCGGTAGGTCCAGATGCGTTTGCCATCGGCAGGTGCAAAAGGCAGGTCGCGCGCGCGGGCACCGGTCGCGATGATGATGTTCTTCGCGGTCAGCGTTTCTTCGCCCTTGTCGCTTTTGACGACCAGCGTGTTGGCAGCGGTCAGCCTGCCCTCACCCATATGGACGGTGATCTTGTTCTTCTTCATCAGATGCGTGACGCCCTGATTGAGCTGCTTGGCAACGCCGCGCGAACGCTTGACCACCGCATCGATATCCGCGCTGATATTGGCCGCAGTCAGCCCATAGGCCCCTGCATGCTGCATATAATGATAGATTTCCGCCGAGCGCAGCAACGCCTTGGTCGGAATGCAGCCCCAATTGAGGCAGATACCGCCAAGATTTTCGCGCTCTACAATTGCGGTTTTAAGGCCGAGTTGGGCTGCACGGATTGCGGCAACATAGCCACCGGGGCCGGAACCGAGGACGATAAGGTCGTAGTTTTCAGCCATTTTACGCCACCAACCCCAGCGGTTTCTCCACCAGTTCCTTGAACACCTTCATCAGTTCGGCCCCATCGGCACCATCAATTGCGCGGTGGTCAAAGCTGCCGGTGGCACTCATTACCGTTGCGATCGAGAGTGCATCATCGACCACATATGGACGCTTTTCGCCCGCTCCGATCGCCATGATCATCGCCTGCGGCGGATTGATGACGGCTGTGAAATGCTTGATACCCATCATGCCCATATTGCTGATCGAGGCGGTTCCGCCCTGATATTCATGCGGTTGCAGCTTGCCATCCTTTGCCTTGGCGGCGAGTGCGGACATTTCGGTCGAGATGGTCGAGAGAGATTTGTTCGCCGCATCGACGATGATCGGAGTGATCAAACCGGTGGGGATTGAGACCGCGACGCTGATATCGGCGCGGCTATATTGCAGCATATTGTCGCCAGCGAAGGAGACGTTGCATTTGGGCACCTGAATCAGTGCCAGCGCAAGCGCCTTGATCAACATATCGTTGACCGACAGCTTGACCCCGCGGCTTTCGAGACTGGCGTTGAGTTCACCTCGAAGTTTGAGCAACGCATCGAGCCGGATATCGACCGTGAGGTAGATATGGGGGGCCTCTTGCATCGATTGGGTCAGGCGGCGTGCGATCGTCTTGCGCATGTTGCTAAGCTTGACGATTTCGTGCGGGATACCGAAATCAGGTACTGCGGCCGGTGCTGCCATTGTCGCGGGCGCTGCAGCAGATGCGGCGGGGGCCGGCATGGCAGCACCAGGCTGCGCACCTTCGACATCGGCCTTGACTATGCGGCCATTGGGGCCGGTGCCAGTTAGTCCTGCCAGCTCGACGCCCTTGTCTGCGGCGATGCGCCTTGCGAGTGGGCTCGCCTTGATGCGATCGCCTGCAACTTTGGCAGGGGCTGCTGGTGCCGGAGCTGCGACAGGTGGTGGTGGAGGCACTACGACCGGCGCTTCCGTATTGGCTGTCGTTGGTGGTGTCGGTGCAGCTTTGGAAGGTGCCGCGCCCTCATCCTCGCCCTGAATCATCGCGATCACGGTGCCGACCTTGACCCCGTCGGTGCCTTCGGCGACCAAAATCTGCGAAATGACGCCTTCGTCGACTGCCTCAAACTCCATCGTCGCCTTGTCGGTTTCAATCTCGGCGAGCAAATCACCCGATGATACGCTGTCGCCTTCCTTCACCAGCCAGCGGGCAAGCGTGCCCTCCTCCATGGTCGGGGACAAGGCGGGCATTTTGAGCTCGATAGGCATCGGGGCATCCTGTTTATGGTCTGGATTAATCGCAGCGGCATAAGGGCTTGGTTTCCCCAGCGTCAAGCGGCTATCGCTTGCACTGGGTTCAGTTTTGACGCAGGTTCATACGAATACATGAATGCCGCGGCGGGGAAACGGCGATGCGCACCTATCTGGTTGTGATTGATGAAACCGAAGAAGCGCGCCTCGCGTTGCGCTTCGCCGCGCGCCGCGCAGCAAAAACGGGCGGCAGTTTGCACATATTGGCGCTTATCGAGCGCGCGGATTTCGTCGCATGGGGCGGTGTGCAAGCGACAATGGAAGCCGAAAACCGCGAAAAAGCCGAGGAGCTGGTCTCCACCGCTGCAGGTACAATTTTCGACGAACTCGGCATCCAGCCCAGTATCACAATAAGGGATGGTGAGGGCGTTGAGGTTGTTCGCGAAATGCTCGACGAACATCCGGAAATCGCGGCCTTGGTGCTAGGCGCAGCGGCGCAGGGCAATCCCGGGCCGATGGTCGCGCACTTTACTGGCAACAATGCCGGCACGCTTCGTTGTCCGGTGATGGTGATTCCCGGGTCGCTTACCGACGAAGCGCTGGATGAATTGAGTTAGCGCTTGCGGCGCCCTTGGTACCGGATATTGGACGGCCTGCCCCGCTTACCAGCCATGTGCTTGCCCTTATGCTTCATGCCGGAGGGGCGTTCCATCCGCGCTGGGGCATAGCTTCCGCCATCTGGCAATTCAAAGCGCAGCGCGCCCGAAACCGGGTTGGCTTCTGCAAGCCGTAATTTGAGGCGCATGCCGGGGCGATATTCATCCCCGCTATCTTCACCGGTCAGCGTTTGGCTTGCTTCGTCGTAGAAGAAACGTTCGGCGCCTAAAGTTGAGACTGGCACCAAACCATCGCCGCCAATCGACTCCACTGTCGCGAAAAAGCCGAAATTCTGCACGCCGGTGATGCGAGCCTCGATGATTTCACCAATTTGTGTGGCAAGGAATGCAGCGACATAGCGGTCGGTCGTCTCGCGCTCCGCTTCCATAGCCCGGCGTTCGGCGCGGCTGATCATCTCTGATGTGACGTCAAGCCGTTCGAAATCGCGTGCCGACAGCCCTGTTACCGGCTTTATCGTCCCATCCTTTGGCGCGGGCATTTCCAGATCATAGGCGCTCACCAGCGCACGGTGCACGATCAGGTCGGCATAGCGACGGATCGGCGAGGTAAAATGCGCATAGCTGCCTAACGCCAGCCCAAAATGCCCTGCATTTTGCGGGGTGTAATAGGCCTGCGTCTGGCTGCGCAGCACCGCTTCCATGATCTGCGGCAAGATTTCGTCATGCTCCTGCACCTTGTCGATGATCGCATTAAAAGTGGACGGGCGGACCACCTGCCCCAGCGCGAATTCGATATCGAAGGTTTTGAGATAGTCCTTGAGTGCGACCAGCTTCTCACGTGCCGGTGGCTCATGGACACGATAAATCAGCGGCGATTTCTTTTCCTCAAGCGCCTTGGCCGCCGCGACATTCGCCGCAATCATGAAATCCTCGATCACTTGGTGCGCATCCAGATGCTCACGCACGGCAACGCCAACCACCCTGCCCTCGTCGTCAAGCGTGATGCGGCGTTCGGGCAGGACAAGTTCAAGCGGATTGCGGCGGTCGCGCGCATTTTTCAGCAGTTTCCAGCACGCCCAAAGCGGTTTTAGCGCACTTTCAAGCATCGGATGGTCAAGCTTTCCATCAATCGCATCCTGTGCATCCTGATAAGGAATGTTGGCAGAAATCCGTGCGATTGCGCGGCTGAAACGCCATGACGTCACATGCCCGCCAGCATCGATCTGTATATGGCAAGCAAGCACCGCGCGATCCTCGCCCGCGCGAAGCGAGCATTTGTCTGAAGACAGCGCGTGCGGCAACATCGGGACAACGCGATCGGGGAAATAGACGCTGTTCCCGCGCTTTGCAGCCTCGCGGTCGAGGGCACTGCCCGGACGCACATAATAGCTGACATCCGCTATCGCGACTATAGCTTTGAATCCATTAGCGTTTTTTGGATCATCATCTGGAGTAGCCCATACCGCATCGTCAAAATCGCGCGCATCGCGTGGATCGATGGCAATTATAGGCAAATGCCGCAGGTCTTCGCGTTTATCGGCTGTGACGGGCAGTTTGCTGACGTGCAGCGCCTCAGCCTCGACTTCTTCAGGGATTTCAAACGGGATGCCGAATTTGTGGATGGCAATCAGGCTGAAACTGCGCGGCGCGAATGGATCGCCCAATACATCGGTTACCCGCGCCTTTTTCTGGCCTGCCCGCCCGCCAAGCTCTGCCAGAACCAGATCGCCGGGCTGCGCCTCTCCGACCTCAAACAATGGAATATCAAAACGCGCCTTCTTGTCAGTGGACTTCAGCCAGAAACGGCCATTATCACTTTCCTCAACCACGCCCAGTATCTGTTCGCTGGCCTTGGCGAGTTTCTTCATCGGATGGGCAAGCCACCCCTTCCCCGCTTCCTCCGTCCGCGCCAAAATGCGATCACCGATGCCCAACGCGCCTTTTCGACCCCGCTCGACGACACGCAACTTCGGCAATGGTATCCCATCCGCTTCCCAACGTTCCGGAACGGCTATCAACTGGTTGCCATCGACATCGACAATTTTCAGCACGGTGACGCGCGGAACCCCGCCCATCTTGTGGAATGCGCGGCCCGGGGCTGCATCGATCAGCCCTTCGTCAGTCATATCCTTGAGCAGCGCTTTCAGAGCGATCTTGTCGCTTCCGAAAAGCCCGAAAGCGCGCGCAATTTCGCGCTTGCCTGCTGGTTCTTTCGACGTCTCGATAAATTCGAGGATCTGCTCGCGACTGGGTAATCCCGGCTGATGGCGGGGTTTTCGCGCCAAATCAGTATGTCCGTCCGATAAGGATGCGCTCAACTGCAGGCTCACCCGTGAAGAAGCAGGCTCCGTCTGCGGGCGCTGCATCCAGAGGTGCATTGCGCATCGTCAGCTTCAGCGCCTTCAACTGCTCAACAATCTTGTCGAGCGCTGCGCCGCTGGGGCGGGCCCACTGCACCTCTACCCAACCCGCAAACTTGGCTTCATCTCCTTTGAAATGCGCGGCCAGATCAGAGACGTCGCGCGCAATATTGGCATCGAGACGGGCCTTGGCCTCCGCATAAAGCGATGCCTGGATATCCTGCAGCAACTTCGCAGCAGAAGCTACGAAATCGCCTTTCGGGGTGAATGCAGTGTTGAGCTTGCCGTCATCCTTATAAAGACGGTCGCGGCGTAGAACGGCAGCCTTGCCCTCTGCGACATCGCGAGGGCCGACTTCGACGATGATGGGTGCACCTTTCTTCACCCAGCTCCAACGCTTGACCTGCGCTTTTGTTGCCTTGGTATCAAGCAGCACGCGAACCGGTTCGCCAAAAGCTTCAAGCGCGCCCAGCTCCCTTGACAGCGCGCGGCAATATTCGAGCACAGCCTCATCCTCGTCGCTATCGCGCAGCATCGGGACGATCACGATCTGCCACGGCGCTATTCGCGGCGGGCAACGCAGGCCATCATCGTCACCATGCGTCATGATGACACCGCCTATCATGCGCGTGGACATCCCCCAGCTGGTGGTGTGGGCAAACTGCTGGCCACCCTCTTTATCTTGGTATTTGATGCCGGCAGCCTCGGCAAATCCCGTGCCCAGATAATGCGAAGTGCCAGCTTGCAGGGCCTTGCCATCCTGCATCATAGCCTCGATCGAATAGGTCGCAACGGCACCGGGGAAACGTTCATTTTCGGGCTTTTCGCCGGTAATCACCGGCATTGCACAATCGTCTTCAGCCATTTGCCGATACATTTCGAGCGCGCGCAACGTCTCGCGCATGGCATCTTCACGATCGACATGCGCGGTATGGCCTTCCTGCCACAGGAATTCCGAGGTGCGCAGGAACATGCGGGTGCGCATTTCCCAGCGAACGACGTTCGCCCATTGATTGACCATCAACGGCAAATCGCGCCAGCTCTGCACCCAGCGCGCCATTGCGGCACCGATC
The DNA here is from genome assembly GCF_042680825.1 of Sphingorhabdus buctiana. Lineage (NCBI taxonomy): Bacteria > Pseudomonadati > Pseudomonadota > Alphaproteobacteria > Sphingomonadales > Sphingorhabdaceae > Sphingorhabdus > Sphingorhabdus buctiana. Next base: position 3,670 of record NZ_JBHUEL010000004.1, on the reverse strand, counting down.
ACGGTTTCAGAGGTCGGCCGCACGATCAGCGGTTCTTCCAGCTTGGAATCGGGATCGGGGATCAACTTGCCCTTGCCGTCGCCTACCAAGCGATGGTGCGTTACGACTGCCATTTCCTTGGCAAAGCCCTCAACATGGTCGGCTTCCTTTTCGAAATAGGAAAGCGGGATGAAGAGCGGAAAATAGCAATTGTCGACGCCGGCAGCCTTGATGCGCGCGTCGAGCAATTTCTGGATACGCTCCCAAATGCCATAGCCCCATGGGCGGATGACCATGCAGCCACGCACGCCCGATTCCTCTGCAAGATCGGCTTCGGAAATGACCTCTTGGTACCAGGCGGCAAAATTCTGTTGGCGGGTTACGGAAAGTGCATGTTTCATGGGCAGCAGCCCCTAGCGGCTTGGCCGCCCAACCGCAACCGTGCCGACGGCTATTCCTTGGAAAGCTTGTCGATCTTCGCCTGCAACTCCGCCATTTGGCGCTTCAAGTCTTCAAGGCTTTCGCCGGACTTGTCTTTCTTTGCACCTAGATTGCCGAGATTAGGCACAAATGCATCGCGCGCTGCGCGCATCATTTCGATATTCTGCTTGGCTATGTGCCCAAAAGGCCCCGAGGTGAGCGCATTTTCAATGACATCCTGAACCTGTTTCTGGTTCTTGCGGAAATTATCCATCGAATTTTCGAGGAATTGGGGCACTAGCCCCTGCATTGAATCACCATACAGCGCTATTATCTGGCGCAGGAAATTGACCGGCAACATCCCCTGCCCGCCGGTTTCCTCTTCCATGATGATCTGTGTCAGCACGCTGTGAGTGATATCCTCGTTCGTCTTTGCATCGACGACCTTGAACTCGACATCCTTGCGCGTCAGCTCTGCGAGATAATCCAGCGTGATATATTTCGATGATTGGGTGTTGTAGAGACGCCGGTTCGCATATTTTTTAATGATGATCGGACCGTCGGAACCTGCAGTTGCCTTGCGCGCCATGAGAATTACCCACTGGTTATCGGAAGCATCGCACTAGACCAGTATTTGATGCACCGCAACATGCATTGGAACTGCGGAACGCCTGATCGATTCGGGCTGATTAGGACGGTTTAATATAATCAGATCCTACGATAGCAGGCAAAATTTACGCTTTCGAGACGAATTGATCCAAATTTGTTACAATGTAATTTTGAGCACTCATTTGCGTTTTCTGGCGTAATATAGTTACAATGCGAACTATATTGCCCTCATTTATGATTACGGGCTTTACCATGAAGTCTGGTAACTCTCTGTGTCCCTCACGACACATTCGGCGAAAATCTTGCAACGGCCTTTTGACTGTATTGCATCGAGCCAAAAGCTATGGTTATCGCTGCGGCTTGCAAATCAGAAAACAGCTGGGGAGCTTTTCAATGAAACTACGTCGTTATATGTTTGCTGCGTCCGCGGTCGGCTTGGCGGTCGGCGCTTTGTCGCCTGCTTATGCCCAAAACCAAACCAAGCAAGAGCCGGTCGCTGCGGAAGAGGAGCAGGAAGAAAGCTCAACGGTAGAAAATACTAGTGAAGCGGCTGCAGCGGAAGAAGGGACTATTCTTGTAACCGGTTCGCGTATTCGTCGTGACACGTTCAGTTCGATCGAACCTATTACTCTAATAACATCTGAGGAGATCACTCAGTCAGGATTCAACAGCGCGACTGATGCGTTACAGAGTCTTGAAGTGACTGCAGGTGCCGGTCAGATTAATAACTTCTTCGCTGGCTTTGTTACTGCCGGCGGTACCGGCGCAAACACTCTGGGGCTACGTAACCTAGGTCCTGCACGTACACTTGTACTCCTGAACGGCCGTCGAGTTGCTCCTGCTGGAACTCGTGGATCGGTACTAGGCCGTGTTGACAAAAGACTTCAGCCATAGGCGCGTGGCGGCGAGATTGAGGAAGCTTTCGAAGGAGAGCACGGTCTTGTCGTAGCGGGTTGCGATACGGCGCTGCTGCTTGAGCTTGCCGAACATGCGCTCGACGCGGTTGCGGTCCCGATAGCGGCGATAGTCGGGGTGTTCGGGCGACTTGCGGTTCGAGCGGGGCGGGATGATCGGCAGAATGCCTCGGATCAGCAGGCTTTCGCGGAAGCGATCGCCATCATAGCCCTTGTCCGCCAGCAGTGCCTTGGGCGTCGCGACGGGGATCGCCATCAGCGGCTCGGCGGCGGTGTAATCAGAGGCCTCGCCCCCGGTCAGGATAAAGCCGACAGGCAGTCCTTGATTGTCGCATCGGGCGTGGATTTTGCTCGTAAAGCCGCCGCGTGATCGACCAAGAGCATTCGCACGAGCCCCCCTTTTCCGCCCGCTGCCGAGACGTGGCCGCGAACGCTGGTGCTATCGATCATGTGCTGCCAGTCGTCGGTAAGTCCCAGATCGGCCAATGTTTGCAGGAGGGCATCCCAGACACCCTGCTCTGCCCAGCGCCGGAACCGGACATAGACCGAGTTCCACTTGCCGTACCGCTCATGCATGTCGCGCCAGGGGCAGCCGACCCGCAAGACGTGGAGCATGCCATTGAGAAAGCGCCGATTATCGCCCGCTGGTCGCGCATGGCGACCACGCTCAGGCGGCAACAGCGGCCCGATCAGCTCCCACTCCGCATCCGACAAATCCCCGCGACCCATGACTGCTCCTCAAAAAGCAGTCTTGAATCAGAGCATGCGCCTTTTGGGAATCCCTTTTGTCAACACAGCCTAGCTGCGGACCTTAACGTTTTACCGACCGCTATCGTGGACAGTGTTGAAATTTTGAAAGCCGGTGCATCTTCAGTGTACGGTTCCGATGCGGTTGCAGGCGTTGTAAATATCATAACCGACAAGAAGCTTCGCGGCCTGACAATTGATGCTCAGGTCAACGTGCCCGAAATTGGCGTGGGGGTCGATCGCCGTGTTTCCGCGAGTTTTGGTTTCGGAAATGATCGCCTCGACCTTATCGGTTCACTGGAATATCGCAAGCGTACTGCTATTCGTCTTCGCGATGTTGATTTCGCCGACTGTCCTGTTGGCGGTTTCCTGACCGGTGAAGGCACTGAATTCGGCTCGGGAGATAGGGTAGGTTTTGACGGCACACCCTGCTTCACTTTGGACAACGGTGGTGTAACTATCAATACTGTTGGCCTTCCTACTCGTTCTGGTATTAGCCGTGTCACCGGTTTGCCAGGCCTTTTTAATCGCTTCGTTCCATCTCCAACTACGGGTGGGAATACGCCGGGTTTTTTGGGGGTAGATTTTTATTCGCGTGACACTTTCGACCCTGCAAGTCAGGAAGAAGAAGTAATCACGCCAGTAGAGATCTACACTGGGTTTCTTGCAGGCTCTTATGACCTCGATCTGCTTGGTAATGCCGAACTCTACGGAGAAGTGCTTGCAACTCGTCGCAAGTCGTCATCGATTCTTTACAGGCAGCTGACGCTAGACTATCTTCGCGGCAGCCCGCTCATTCCGACCCTGTATCGCAACGGTGCATTTGCAGCTCCAACCAATATTTCTAGCGGACAGGTTGTCGCTGCACGCTCATTTATTGGCTTCGGGAACACCGATTCCAAACAGGAAGTTGATTATGTTCGTGCGGGTGTAGTTAGCGTCCGCGCTCGTGGTGTAATTTCCGGTGTAGGCGATGGTGTATTCCGGGGTGGGGCATGCCC